>NZ_JBBGYV010000005.1:0-353462 GCF_037479535.1 Sphingobacterium sp. MYb388
AGAACATAGCTATTCCTGTTCTTTCGGTAGCTTGTGCAGGCCCTTCATGCTCATCATTTTACCTATTCAGCTTTTACATCCTCTTCTTATGGGACAATCATACTGTCACTATATCTTTCGATCTCTAATTTTTAATACTCATATAATGCTATTTGATACTTCTTATGTACTAGGGACTATTATGTTCTCGTGAACGCTGGGGTTGTGCACTGCCTTTTTATTTCTTCGTTATCACTTAGCTATTCAGTTTTGTATGTAACATATGATAGTCCATTTGAGATCACATGATTTACGGGCAATAGGTTTCCCTTTCATTATACTTGATAAAAAATAACCTAATCCAGTTTATTTAGCTGGATTAGGTTATTCTTAATGCTTATTATGATATTTATTATAGAATATTGGATTTTTATTCTTGCAATTGGACAAATTTTAATCGTCTTAATTTATACATAAATAGATCAATGTGGCAAGAGTACTGCCTATAAGTGGACCGACTATAGGCACCCAGGCATATGCTAGATTAAATGTTTTTTTATTCTTTATCGGTAATAAAGCATGTGTAATTCGAGGGCCTAAATCTCGGGCAGGGTTAATGGCGTACCCGGTTGTACCGCCTAAAGATAATCCGATTACCCAAACAATAAAACTTACCGGTATTGCTCCTATAGTACCTAGGCCCAAAGTTTGTCCTTGTTGGATAGTTGGTTCAGTGAAATGTAAGATGCAAAAAATTAAGACAAAAGTACCTACAATTTCACTGATGATGTTAATTTTAGGATTAAAGATAGCAGGTCTTGTACAAAACACGGCCTCTTTGGCTCCTGCATCTTCGGTTTGGGTGAAATGATCTTTGTACATCAACCAAACGACAAATGAACCAAACATAGCCCCTAAAATTTGCATTGTGATGTATTGAAGTCCTAAACTTAAGGTCATTTTGTTCAATATTAAATTAGCAAGTGTAACCGCAGGATTAAGATGCGCCCCGCTATAGGGTCCTGCAATCGTTACTCCGGCGAATACAGCTAATGCCCAAGCTGTACTGATTACCATCCAACCTGAATTGTTCCCTTTAGTATCTTTTAGTACAACATTTGCGACAACTCCTCCCCCTAGTAAAATGAGCACGGCTGTCCCAATAAATTCTGCGATTAGTACATTCATAATAACTGGCTTAAGCGTTAAGATCGTAGTTAGCCCAAAACTTGGTTGTCTCTACAGCGCGCTTCCATTCTCGCAATGATTGTTCAATTGATGGATCTGGTATTGGTGTAAATGTTCTGTTTATTTGCCATTGTTTTGCTATTTCTTCCACACTAGGCCAAAATCCAACCGCTAGACCGGCTAAATATGCTGCTCCAAGTGCTGTCGTTTCTGTCACTTCAGGACGTATGGTAATTGTATTGAGAAAGTTAGCCTGGGTTTGCATCAGAAAATTATTCGCACTGGCTCCGCCATCTACACGAAGTTCTTTGATTTCAATATTTGAATCAGACTGCATAGCAGTCAAAATATCTGTTATTTGAAATGCGATTCCTTCTAGCGCAGCCCTGGCAATATGAGCGACATTGCTGCCCCTAGACAATCCTAATATCGTACCGCGTGCATAAGGATTCCAATGTGGTGCTCCTAAACCTGAAAAAGCCGGAACCATATAGACACCATCGCTGTCCGGTACACTTTCAGCCAATTTTTCTATTTCTGCAGAAGTTTTGATGATACCTAATTCATCTCGTAACCACTGCACAACAGCTCCTCCAATGAATACACTTCCTTCCAGAGCGTATGTTACCTTTCCTCCAATTCTCCAAGCAATCGTAGTGACTAAATTGTTATTCGAAAAAATTGGTTTTGAGCCAATGTTCATTAATAAGAAGCAACCTGTTCCATAGGTATTTTTTGCCATTCCTTTTTGGGTGCACATTTGTCCAAATAGTGCCGCTTGCTGATCGCCCGCAATCCCTGCAATAGGTACACTACTGGAAAGGATCTGACCCGAAGTATGTCCATATACCTCTGACGAGGAGGCAACTTTAGGAAGGATACTTGCAGGTACGTTAAATATGGTCAGCAATTCATTATCCCATGTTAACGTTTCGATATTGTACAACATCGTTCTTGATGCATTGGACACATCGGTTACATGGACAGCTCCATCAGTTAGGTTCCAAATAATCCAACTATCTATGGTTCCAAAAGCGAGATCGCCCACATTTGCTCTTTCTCTAGCACCTTTTACATGATCTAATATCCAGTTGATCTTAGATGCGGAGAAGTAGGCATCGATACGAAGACCTGTTTTTTTCTGAATGGTATTGCCATGACCTTGATTTTCGATCTGCTTACAATAGTCTGCTGTTCTTCGATCTTGCCATACAATAGCATTATAGATGGGTTCCCCGGTTTTTCTATCCCAAATAATAGTGGTTTCACGCTGATTTGTAATTCCGATGGCTTTGATATGTTTTGGGGTAATCTTCATCTTGGCCATAACTTCTGTAAAAACTGAAAGTTGACTGGACCAAATCTCTTTAGGATCGTGCTCAACCCAACCAGATTTTGGATAAATCTGCTTGAATTCTTTTTGTGCTATCGCTTCTATTTTTCCTGACTTCGAAAAGATAATTGCTCTTGAGCTCGTTGTGCCCTGGTCTAATGCCAAAATGTATTCTTTAGTACTCATAAATGCGTTGTTAATGGATTAGGAATTGTAAGTATAGTTTTTACAAAGTATAAGGAATTGTGCAAGCTGTTCTTCTTCCCATGTTTTCGATTGCTCAAGTTCTTTGGACATAATCTGAACAACTAGGGGAGCTGCCTCCATGGCTGCTTTTGCATCTAAAAACAGCATGCGTATCCTTCTTGCTAAAACATCTTCCAGGCATCTTGCCATTTCATTTCTTACTGCCCATACTACTTCTGCTGCGATATAATCAAATTTGGGGTGAATCTTTTGGGACAAATTTGGATCCTTTTGTGCTAACTCTTGTATTAACTTTGCATCTGAACCGTATATCTGCCAGTGTCCCTGCTGTTTTTCTTGAAGATAACCATGTATTTTTAAGGTTTTTGTAATACAAGGAGCTGTATTTAACTTTCCGATTTGAATGGCTTTGTTAACGGTATCTTCTGCCATTTTACGATATGTCGTCCATTTCCCTCCTGTAATGGTAATCAATCCTGATTTACTGCTGATCAGTTTATGGTCCCGGGAGATTTCTTTTGTTGAAGCTGGATTACTTTCATCTGGTGCAGCCAGTGGTCGCAAACCTGCAAATACACTGAGTATATCTGCTCGGGTAGGAGCAGGATTGAGGTAGTTTTTAGCTGTTTCTAAAATAAAATCTACTTCTTCTTCTAAAGGTCTTGGTTCAATAGTGTGAATATCTAAGGGCGTATCTGTCGTTCCTAATAGGATGTGGTCGTGCCATGGCACACCAAATAGCACACGTCCGTCATTAGTTTCCGGAATCATAAGGGCATCTTCTTCCCCTAAAAATTTCTTGTCAATGACAAGATGTGTTCCCTGAGATGGTCTTACTAAATTCTTATGGACAGGTGATTCCAGTTTTAATATATCATCAACAAAGATTCCGGTCGCATTAATGACTGTTTTTGCTTTAACTTCAAAATTCTGGTTTGACTCTAAATCTGTAAAAGAAACACCACAAACTTGACCATTTGTATCTTTATGAATGGCATTTACATCACAATAGTTTAAGATTGTTGCATCAAGAGAATTTGCTGTCTGTGCTAGATTGATCGCAAATCGGGAGTCATCAAACTGGCCGTCATAGTAGATTATACCCCCTTTTAGATTATCCTGTTTGACAGCATGCAGTTTTGCAACAACCTGACTGCTGGATAAAAATCTGGAAGTTCCGATCCGGTATGCACCGGCCATCCAATCATAGATTTTTAATCCAATCAGATATTTCCACTTACTGAAAAATGTATAGCATGGAATAATAAAACTTTGAATTTTAGCTAAGTGTGGTGCATTTTGGAAAATTAATCCTCTTTCATGCAATGCGGAATAGACAAGTTTAATATCTCCATTTGCGAGATACCGCACACCACCATGGACTAATTTCGTACTCCTACTTGAGGTTGCTTTTGCAAAATCATATTTTTCGAGTAATAATGTTTTAAATCCTCGAGAAGCCGCATCGACAGCGATACCAAGCCCAGTTGCCCCGCCTCCAATGATAACAATGTCCCATTTTGAAGTTTTATTTACGTTTTCTAGATTCGTCTTTCTTTTGAAATTGCTCATACAATGATATGATTTTGGATATTTTGTTTATCAAATGTTCACTTTTTCAGGTATATCTTTTATAAAGAAGGGCCTTACATTATAAACGAAATAGCTTGAAAGTTTGTTTTATTTATTTTTTAATTAGTATTTTGTTCTCCAAATTGTTTTTTACAAAGTCACCAACCGATTGGAGTTTGTTTTCTTGTCGTTAGGTAAACCAAGGTAATCTTTTCGTCAGCTATAACGATACCTTAACCATTTATTAGCTATATGGTTGTTGTCAATAATTGGTAGGTCATACATTTGATGTACGATTTCATCCAATATAGATGTAATTTAAAGAGGTACGTCTTTGGTATTATTAAAGCTTGTTTGTTAAATTTCTACGGGTAAAAAACAGAATTTTATAAAAAAATATGAACCCTTGTTTTGGAATAAAACAAATGGTTATTTATTTTTTTTTCCTTAAATAATGTAAAAAAAGACTAAAAATATTGTCATTCGTTAAAGAAATGCCTTTATTTGCACAAATCTCAAATTTAAATGGCTAAAAATTTACTCATAGTAGAGTCTCCGGCGAAAGCGAAAACAATAGAAGGGTATTTAGGGAAGGACTTTTTGGTAAAGTCCAGTTACGGACATATTCGTGATTTGGTGAAGACCGATGATGCTATTGATACAGATAAAGATTTTCAACAAAAATATGAAGTGCCGAGTGATAAGAAGGCTGTTGTCAGTGAGTTAAAGAAATTAGCAAAAGCTGCAGAAACAGTTTGGCTAGCATCCGATGAGGACCGCGAGGGGGAGGCTATATCGTGGCATTTATTTGAGACTTTAGGTTTAAAAGATGAGAGTACTAAGCGTATTGTATTTCATGAGATCACCAAACCTGCGATTTTAAAGGCCATTGAGAATCCACGTAAAATAGATTATAATTTAGTAAATGCACAGCAGGCCCGTCGTGTACTGGATCGTTTGGTAGGATTTGAGCTTTCACCTGTGTTATGGAAGAAAGTAAAACCATCGTTGTCCGCAGGACGTGTTCAATCGGTAGCAGTGCGTTTAATTGTAGACCGCGAGCGCGAGGTTATAAAATTTAATGCGGAAGCATCATTTCGTATTGTGGCATTTTTCCATACTGGAAAAGTTAAAGATAGTTTTAAAGCTGAGTTGCCACAGCGTTTTGCAACAGAGGCTGAAGCAAAGCAGTTTTTAGAGGATTGTAAGACAGCGGAATTTGCTGTTAAGAGTTTGGAAACAAAACCTGCGAAAAGAGCTCCAGCGGCTCCGTTCACTACCTCAACGCTACAGCAGGAGGCTAGTCGTAAGCTAGGATTTTCTGTTGCGCGTACTATGCAGGTTGCTCAACGCTTATATGAAGCTGGTCGCATTACCTATATGCGTACCGATTCTGTTAACTTAAGTGATACAGCAACAGAAGCTGCTGAGAAAGAAATTCGTTCTGCTTATGGTGATCGTTATCATAAGTTAAGAAAATATAAAACAAAAACTTCTGGAGCTCAAGAGGCTCACGAAGCCATTCGTCCAACTTATTTTTCTGAACATAGCATTGAAGGTGATGCAGCAGAAAAACGTTTATACGATTTAATTTGGAAACGTGCTATTGCTTCTCAAATGAGTGAGGCAGAGTTCGAGAAAACATTAGCTAAAATTTCTATTTCTACACGTAAGGAGGATTTATCTGCTTCAGGTGAGGTCATGAAGTTTGATGGATTTTTGAAAGTTTATTTTGAATCTACAGATGATGATCAAGAGGTAACGAATGATGATGATAGCGATAACTCCTTGTTGCCACCTTTGGTAACAGGACAATCGGTCGTATTGAAAAGCATGAACGCGACAGAGCGTTTTACAAGACCTCCTGCTCGTTATACAGAGGCAGCTTTGGTGAAGAAGTTGGAAGAATTGGGTATTGGTAGACCATCTACTTATGCACCGACAATTTCTACGATTCAAAATCGCGGTTATGTAGTGAAAGAAGAAAGAGAAGGACGTTCACGTGACTATCGTGTATTGACTTTAGAAAATACGGAAATCTCTGCCGTTACTAAGACTGAAATTACTGGCGCTGAAAAAGGAAAAATGTTTCCAACAGATATAGGTATTGTTGTTAATGATTTCTTAGTTGAACACTTTAAAGGCATTGTAGATTTTAATTTCACGGCAAAAGTAGAAAAGGAATTTGATGAAATTGCACATGGTTTGACCGAATGGACAGATATGTTGCGTGAATTCTACGGACCTTTTCATTCAGAAGTACAGAATACGTTAGAAAATGCTGAACGTGCTAACAACGAACGTGAGTTGGGTGTCGATCCTGTATCGGGTAAACCTGTCTCTGTACGTATTGGTAAGTTTGGTCCTTTGGTGCAGATTGGTGCACAAGATGATGAAGAGAAACCTCGTTTTGCATCTTTGAGAAAAGGACAGATGATCGAAACGATTACTTTTGAGGATGCTATGGAATTGTTTAAGCTTCCTAAGAAGGTTGGTATCTTTGAAGAAAAGGAAATGACTGTTGCTATTGGCCGTTTTGGACCTTATATCCGTCATGATTCTTCTTTTTATTCTTTACCAAAGAATGTTGATCCACTTGATGTGACAGAGGAAGAGTGTATCCAGATTATCAAAGACAAGAGACAAAAAGATATTGAAAAGGTAATTCGTGTTTTTGACGAAAATCCTGAAGCTCAAATTGAACAAGGCCGTTGGGGACCGTTTATCCGTTTTGGAAAACAGAATTTGAAAATTCCAAAAGGAACAGAAGTAGAGCAGATCACGTATGAAGATGTCTTGAAATGGGCGGAAGCTGATGCTCCTAAAGGCAAAGGAAAAGTAACTGCTAAAAAAGCGACTACTGCAAAGAAAGCTCCTGCTAAAAAAGCTCCAGCAGCGAAGAAAGCGACTGCGGTTAAAAAGACAGCTACAAAGGCTGCTGTGAAAGCGACTAAAGATAAATAATTGAAATGAAAAAGGATTTACCTGAAAACATTGTTCAAAATATTACGATTGCTGTTGTTTTGGAGAGTGAAAGCCCGGAGTCAAAAGTTTGGAATGTTTATTTAATTAATGAAAAGAATCAAGAAATTCAAAATGTCTTGGTTACTTCAAAAGGTTATGGCGAAAAGGATGGTGCAAATGTGATCACAAGCACATTACGTCATTTTATCGGTAATGTTGCTCCACATTCTTTCGAAAAAATCGAAGCTATTGATGAACAGGTATTCGGTTTAACCAATGAATATTGGTTAAGCTTTTATATTGATAATATTATTTACGATAAGAAATACATCTTCCTACCTGAAAGCATTATAGAAGGGAATTTAATACTGGTTCCTTTAGTGAATAAGCTTGGGGTGATTATTGGGGGGATGAATTAGTTTTATGACAACAAGACATAACTTTATTATCGCTATTGATGGTTTTTCATCATGTGGTAAAAGTACAGTGGCAAAAGCACTGGCCAAAAAATTAAAATTTGTTTTCATTGACAGTGGTGCAATGTACCGTGCTGTGACACTTTATTTTCTCAGAGAGGGAATAGATATGAAAGATGATAAAGCAATAGCTGAGGCGTTGGAAAATATTCATATCGATTTCATTCCTAATGATGATAAAACTGAGATTCATCTTAATGATGAAGATATATCGGATGAGATCCGTCAGATGTATATTTCGGATATGGTGAGTGAAGTGAGTACAATAAAAGCTGTGCGTCAAGCCATGGTAAAACAACAGCAGAAATTAGGGCGGAGACGTAATATCGTGATGGATGGTCGCGATATAGGCACAACTGTATTTCCGGATGCAGATATGAAAATTTTTATGACAGCGGATCCGCAAGTACGTGCTAATCGACGTTATTTAGAATTGACCAATAAGGGAGAGCAGGTGACGATCGATGAAATTGTTAAGAATCTGGCACATCGTGATCATATTGACAGTACCAGGGAAGAAAGTCCTTTGCGTAAAGCGGAAGATGCCATTGTATTGGATAATTCTTATATGAGTCAAGAAGATCAATTGACATTTGTCATTGATGAATATACAAAAAGAAGAGCTTCCAAATAGGAAACTCTTCTTTTTTATTTAATGCTATTGATCTGTTGTTGTTCTTTTAGTTTCGCAACATTGTTTTTCTCTCCAAATTCTTCTGTTTTTTCTTGGAAAGAATCTAATAGTTGACGGATTGCATCTGAATTGTCTGCTGTACGTTGAAAAATATCCGGTAGAATCTTTTCTAGATTTTGGTCTCCAAGTTCGATATTATCCACCTCGATTTTCCCAATTTTTTCTAATACGGCTTGCTGACTTTTCCTAACATCTTCTAATTCTCTCGCAATTTTTTCCATCAATTCAAATTTCTTCAATTTATCCATATTATATAAAATTTAGTGATCAATTACTATATATAACGTATAAAGTGGTCAAAATGTTTTAAATAAAAAAGGGTTGCTCATTTGAGCAACCCCTTTTATCATCTATACTCACTGATTAGTGTGTACGTCCTGGGTAAACTTCCAGTCCTTTTTCTAAGCAGATCAATGCTTTTTTTAGATCGTTCTGATTAAGAACGTATGCTAGTCGAACTTCGTTGATTCCGGCACCTGGAGTGCTGTAGAAGCCTGTTGCAGGAGCCATCATAACCGTTTCATTTTCGTATGCAAACTCTTCTAGCATCCATTGACAGAATTTATCTGCGTTATCGATCGGTAGTTTTGCTACAACGTAAAATGCGCCACCTGGATTAGGTGAAAATGCACCTTCAATTTTATTTAAGCCGTTGACTAAAGTATCACGACGTGCAGTATACTCTTCAGACACTGCCTCAAAATAACTATCTGGTGTATCTACAGCTGCTTCACCTGCAATTTGTCCTTCCAAAGAAGGGCTTAAACGCGCTTGTGCAAACTTTAGAGCGACTTGGTACAGTTCTTTATTCTTTGTGATTAAGCAACCTATTCTGGCACCACATGCTGAGTAACGTTTTGAAACGGTATCAAAAACAACAACATGTTGTTCCAGTCCCTCCAGATGCATAGGTGAAATGAATTCACGCCCATCATAACAGAATTCGCGGTAGGCTTCATCAGAGAATAAGTATAAATCATATTTTAAACAAAGCTCACGCAATGCTTCTAGTTCTTCTCTAGAATACAAATAACCTGTAGGGTTGTTCGGATTACAGATCGCAATCGCTTTTGTTTTTTCAGTGATTACTTTTTCAAACTCCGCAATAGAAGGTAAAGCGAATCCATTGTCGATATAAGACATGATCGGTTTTACCACAATGTCTGACGAGCATGCGAAGCCGTTGTAATTGGCATAGAAAGGCTCAGGAATGATTACTTCTTCACCCGGGTTAAGACAGGCCTGCATCGCAATCATAATCGCTTCAGAGCCACCGTTTGTCACTAAAATATCAGTAGGTTGGATATTGTAGTTTAATTTATTGTAGTATGTCGTCAGTTTATTGCGGTAAGATGCTGTTCCTTCAGATGCCGTATAGGCCCAAACTTTGAAATCAATGTTTTTTAATGCATTGAGCATTACTTCTGGCGTTTCAATGTCCGGCTGTCCGATATTTAAGTGATAGATTTTTTTCCCTTCTTTTTTTGCTTGATCAGCGAAAGGTGTTAGTTTTCTAATTGGGGATGCGGGCATGTTATACCCTTTTTCTGATATTGATGGCATTATTTTATATAAATTAGCGAAACAAATCTACTGAATTAAAACTAAAAAAGCCACTTTACTTGAAGTGGCTTTTCTTTAATTATGTACGCAAAGTAATTATTCTACAATTCCTTTGATGTATAAAGTTTTTACAGGTGTTTTTGTGTTGGATGTTACTGTAAAGCTTTTTGTAAAAGGTGCTTTTGAAGCAGCGTTGAAAGTAACTTTAATTGTTCCTGTGTCACCTGGTTTGATTGGTGTTTTTGTAAATTCTGCTACTGAACATCCACATGAAGGCTTAACATCAGAAATAATGATAGGCTCACTTCCTGCATTCGAAAATTTGAAACTGTATGATACTGGAGTTCCTTGTGCGATCTTTCCAAAATCATGTGTTTCTTTTTCAAATTTAAATTCGCTCTGACTTGTTTGCATTGCAGTAAATCCTACAAATGCAATAATAACAGTTAATACGGCTAAAAACTTTTTCATATCTTCTTCTTCTTAATTTGTTAACTATGCTCTTTGATAATGTCAAACAACGTACCAAAATAGAAATTTTAATACGTAATTGCCTTAGAAAAGAACGCGATAACAATAATATTACATTATGTATGACTAGATTATTCCTTCTTTTAATAAATCTTGAATATGTATGATGCCATCATACATATTTCCTTGTAAAACAATTAATTGAGACACGTTATTCTGACGCATCATATGCAGCGCATTTACAGCAAGCTCTGTTTTGTCGATCGTTTTAGGATGTGTCCCCATAATATCGCTCGCAGTTAATCCTGTAAGATCTTCATGATTTTCAAGCATACGGCGAATATCCCCATCGGTAATGATGCCCACAATCTTTTCATCTTGCAATACTGCAACAGCACCTAATCTGTTTTGTGTGATGGTCAGTATGATTTCTCTGATAGTGGCATTACTTGGGATTTTTGGTTTTTCATTTTGATCGGAGAGATCCGCTACTTTTAGGTATAATTTTTTACCTAGCGCACCTCCTGGATGGTATTTTGCAAAATCCTGATCTGAAAAATCGCGACATTCCTGCAGACATACCGCCAGTGCATCGCCCATTGCTAGCTGAGCAGTGGTACTTGAGGTAGGAGCAAGATTGTTAGGGCATGCTTCTTTTTCAACAGTGGTGTCCAGTACGAAATCCGCTTGTTCAGCCAGATAAGAATTGATATTTCCTACCAGAGCGACCAATGTATTTCCGGTCTGCTTCAAGAAAGGCACCAGGACTTTGATTTCAGGAGTTGTACCACTTTTTGAAATTGCGATGATTAAATCTTGGTTTTGAATGATCCCTAAATCACCATGAATGGCATCGGCTGCGTGCATGAAAATGGAGGGTGTTCCAGTCGAATTCATTGTCGCAACAATCTTTTGTGCGATAATAGCACTTTTTCCTATTCCAGTGACAATAACACGGCCTTGTAAGTTAATTATATGTTTAACCACGTTAACAAAGTCGTCGTCAATCCGTTGTGATAAATCAGCTACCGCTTTAGCTTCTTCTTGTATAGCTTGGATAGCTATATTTTTTATATCGATGTTGCTTTTCACAAAAAAAATATCTACTTTTATATTAAAGAATGAATACAAAAATAGGTTATTTTACAGATTTTTTGGTCATTTATCTATCTTATTTTTGCCCGAGGCTCGATGGAAATAGAAAAATCACTTTTCGACAATTTACAAGATTTTTTTGGTTTTGATACTTTTAAGGGGGATCAAGAAGCAATCATAACAAATGTACTACAGAGAAAGGACACATTTGTCATAATGCCTACTGGGGGTGGTAAATCCATCTGTTACCAGTTGCCGGCATTGATGAGTGAGGGGACAGCGATTGTCATTTCACCGTTAATTGCCTTGATGAAAAACCAAGTTGATCAGCTTCGCGCATTTGGCGGAGAGGATAGTATTGCTCACTTTTTAAATTCTTCATTGAACAAAGGTGATATCATGCGTGTCAAACAGGATGTTACAGCAGGGAAAACAAAATTACTTTATGTAGCACCAGAATCGCTTTCGAAATTGGAGAATGTCGAGTTTCTGAAGCAGATTACGGTATCTTTTGTTGCTGTCGATGAAGCCCATTGTATCTCCGAATGGGGACATGACTTCCGTCCGGAATACCGCAAGATTCGTCAGGTTATCAATGGTATAGGTGAAAAAATACCCATTATTGCATTGACAGCTACAGCTACACCTAAGGTGCAGTCAGATATTCGTAAGAATCTTCAAATGAATGATGCTATGCTCTTTAAATCTTCATTTAACAGAGGTAACTTATTCTACGAAGTAAGGCCGAAGAAAAATGTCGTTAAAGAAATTGTTCGTTTTATAAAAGGACAGTCTGGTAAAACAGGTATCATCTATTGCTTGAGCCGTAAGAAGGTTGAAGAAATTAGTGAAGTTCTTAATATCAATGGAATCAAAGCACTTCCTTATCATGCTGGATTGGATGCGAAAACACGCGCCGATACACAGGATAAGTTTTTGATGGAAGATGTCGAAGTTATCGTAGCAACGATAGCATTCGGTATGGGTATTGATAAGCCCGATGTACGTTTTGTGATTCACCATGACATTCCAAAATCTATGGAAGGTTATTACCAAGAAACTGGTCGTGCTGGACGTGATGGTGGAGAAGGTCTATGTTTAGCTTTTTATTCGGAGAAAGACGTTGAGAAATTAACGAAATTCATGAAGGATAAGCCCGTTGCTGAAAGGGAAATCGGAACACAAATTTTAAAAGAAGTTATTGATTATTCAGAATCTGCAGTCTGTCGTCGTAAACAAATTCTACATTATTTTGGTGAGAATTTTGACGAAACCGGATGTAGTAATATGTGTGATAATTGTCGTGCTCAAAAAACTTATTTTGAAGCAGAACAATCGTTATTTGAAGTTCTTTCTTTTATTAAAGAACAAGGTGAAAACTTTGACGATCTACACGTGATCAATGTCATGGTGGGTCAGAATAATCAACCTGTTTCTGCTTATAAACATGATGAGCATCCTTTGTTCGGAAAAGGTAAAGATAAAGGAGTAGTGTATTGGGAATCATTGGTTCGTCAAGCGGTGCTCAATAACTTTCTAGCAAAGGATATTGATCATTATGGCTTATTAAAGATGACGGACATTGGTCGTCATTATCTGGAAAATCCGTATGCACTGAAATTTGTGATGAACCGTCCTTTGGATTTTTCAGATGATTCATCATCTGAAGATGCTGGACATTCAACAGGCGCTTTAGATACGGAGCTATTGAAAATGCTGAAAGATCTTCGTAAAAAGATTGCGAAATCAAAGTCACTTCCTCCGTTTGTTATTTTTCAAGATCCATCATTGGATGAAATGTGTACGCATTATCCCGTCTCATTGGACGAACTGAAACAGATACAGGGTGTCGGTAACGGCAAAGCGGTTAAATTTGGCGCTCAGTTTGTAGAATTGATCAAGGCGTATGTCGAAGAAAATGATATTGATC
This sequence comes from Sphingobacterium sp. MYb388, assembly GCF_037479535.1. Taxonomy (NCBI): domain Bacteria; kingdom Pseudomonadati; phylum Bacteroidota; class Sphingobacteriia; order Sphingobacteriales; family Sphingobacteriaceae; genus Sphingobacterium; species Sphingobacterium sp. MYb388. The sequence goes on from NZ_JBBGYV010000005.1 coordinate 13,473, forward strand.
GTCCGGTAGATTTAGTTATAAAAGGTACAGCAAATAAATCAGCGCTTAAGGTCGCGATTATTCAAAATATAGACCGTAAAATTGGTTTAGATGATATCGCAGCCGCAAAAGGAATTAGCTATGAAGAATTGTTGAAAGAAGTAGAAACAATTGTAAATGCTGGTACCAAACTTAATATCGGATATTTCGTTGATGAGATGATCGATCAAGATCGTCAAGATGAAGTCTACGATTATTTTAAGCAAGCAGATTCGGATTCTATTGATGAAGCTTTAAAAGATTTAGGTGGAGATGATTATTCGTATGAAGATATTCAACTGATGCGAATAAAGTTCATGTCTGAATTAGGGAATTAGAAACGCATATATTAAATGATAAATACAGTACTACCTCAAATTAAAAATGGAGATTCGACGAATTTCTTTTTAATGGCAGGACCATGTGCGATAGAGGGAGAAGAAATCGCTTTAAGAATCGCAGAGAAAATCGTAACCATTACAGACCGCTTAAATATTCCTTATATATTTAAAGGATCTTACCGTAAAGCAAATCGTTCGCGTGTTGATTCTTTTACAGGAATAGGTGATGAGAAAGCTTTGCGTATTTTAGAGAAGGTTGGTAAAACATTTGGTGTACCCACTGTAACAGATATTCATGAAAGTCATGAAGCAGCTTTAGCTGCAGCATATGTTGATGTCCTACAGATTCCAGCTTTTTTATGCCGCCAAACAGAATTGCTTGTTGCAGCAGCGCAGACTGGAAAGGTAGTGAACATTAAAAAAGGACAATTTTTAAATGCAGCATCGATGAAGTTTGCTGTTGATAAAGTTATTGACTCGGGCAATAAGAACGTGTTATTAACAGATCGCGGTAATACATTTGGTTACCAGGATTTAATTGTTGATTTCAGAGGAATTCCAGAGATGAGAGGTTTTGGTGTACCAACTATTATGGACTGTACACACTCTTTGCAACAGCCAAATCAAACTTCTGGCGTAACGGGTGGTAAACCTGAATTGATAGAAACGATCGCAAAAGCTGCAATAGCAGTTGGAGCTGATGGTTTATTTATTGAGACTCATCCAAATCCAGCACAAGCAAAATCTGATGGCGCTAATATGCTACATTTAGATTACTTAGAAGACTTAATGGAAAAGTTAGTTCGTGTAAGACAAGCTATTCTTTAATTAAAGAGCTTTTATCATAAAGAAAAGTCATCGTTCTAAACGATGACTTTTTTTTATGCACTTATTTCTTGTTGCCTCGATGAATTCTTTATGGCAACTAAAGTAATTCGAATGATACAAAAGAATTATTTCTATTTATCCTGATAATTGGTAGATTTGGTTTTCAATCTAAATTATGAAATTAAACTTAGTTTTATCTTTTGCCAGTCTATTTGTTGCTTTTAGTTCATTTGCTCAACAATCGATCAACTGGAATGATCCGCTTAAAAATAAGGTGATTCAAGGACGTATTCATACGGAAGAATTATCTAATTATTACCGTTTGCCCGAGAGCTTGAAAAGTCAGGTGCGATCTCCTGTATGGAGCTTAGGTACCAATAGTGCCGGTTTGTATGTTGACTTTCAGACCGATGCGGAAGCCATTAAAGTACGCTATAAAGTAAGCGGATCTTTAAATATGCCACATATGCCTACGATTGGTGTTAGTGGTGTCGATTTATATGCGCAAGATGATAGGGGTAATTGGAACTGGGCATTTGGTAACTATAATTTTGCTGATACGGTAACCTATAATTATAAAGCATTAGGCAAAAATTCAAATTTTACTTATCGCTTATACCTGCCTTTATACAATACAGTGGAATGGTTGGAAATAGGAGTAGGGTCTGATAAGAGTTTTAAATTTGTTGTTCAAGAAGGTAAGCCAGTTGTTGTTTACGGAACTTCAATCGCTCAAGGCGCATGTGCTACTAGACCTGGATTAGCCTGGAGTAATATGCTAGGTAGAGCTATTAAAAACCCAGTCATCAATGTTGCCTTTTCGGGTAATGGTCGTTTAGAACAACCTATTATCGATCATATAAATCAAGTGGATGCTGCTGTTTTTATATTGGACTGTATTCCAAATCTAGCTTTAACGAAAGATAGAACAGCACAGCAACTGGATTCTTTACTGTCTAATGCAGTTACCGAAATTCGAAAAAAACATCCGAAGACACCGATTATTGTTACCGAGCATAGCTCAGGATTTAATAACGCCATCTTCAATTTAGATATTAACGAAGAATATAAAAAGAGCAGTGCTGTCGCTAACCAATTTGTAAATCGTATTAAGCAATCTGGAGATAAAAATCTCTATCTACTAACAAATAGGGAAATTGGTTTAGATATTAATTCAACCGTAGATTCTGCTCATCCAAATGATATCGGAATGAAAAAAATAGCCGATGCTTATCAAAAATTGATCAATAAGGTTGTTAAAAAGTAAACGTAGTTTTATTGCGACCAAATGGGCCATTATCATGATTCATTAAGCGTCCAATTGCTAGCATTAGATGCTTAATTACAGTTTGTGTTATAGCTGTAATTAAGCATTTTTTATGTACGTCAAGTTAGAATCCTATTCATAGAAGGGACTTGGAGCATAAGTTCGTCCTCCTTGCGATAATCAAAACCCTTAAATTGTTAAAGGGTGATTTTTACTGATCGATGTAGCAACCCAAACACCTGTACTAAAACAAGCTTGTAGCAGATATCCGCCTGTTGGTGCTTCCCAGTCTAGCATTTCGCCGGCACAGTATACCAAAGGAAATTTATGTAATGAAAGGTCTTTATTCAGTTCATTAAAGGGTACACCTCCAGCTGTAGAGATCACCTCATCTAAGGGTCTTAATCCTGATACTTGGATAGGGTAGTTTTTAATGTGCTGTCCTAGTGCTATTGCATCTGTGAATGTTTGTTTATCCAATTTCTTTAATAGCGCAACTGCAGTGGATGAAAGTTTAAGTTTGTTTTTTAATAGTGAGCTTATATTTCCGCCAGATTGCATCTGCTTTAAAATTGCATCTAATGACACATTGGGCTTGAGATCAATATGAAGTGTGATCGGGAATTCGTATGGTCTGCTATAGCGGTTCATATAATAGAGCGGACTCCCTTCTATTCCATAGGTTGTAAATACAATTTCTCCTAATTTACTCGTGCCGTTAAATGCAACCTGAATGTTTTTTAATACCTGTCCCTCTAGATCGCTCAGGTCATTGGTCGTATTATATCCCGAATTGGCCGCTTGTAAAGGGGTAATGTTTATCTTTTTATTTGTCAGAATCGGAATCCATGAAGCATCTGATCCTGTTTTTTTCCATGAGCCACCACCTAGTGCCAAGATGAGCTGACGATAACTTTTGCGGACAACTTCTTTGTTGTGCAGCAATATGACAGAATTTGCATCAAAATCCACGAAACTGTACTCATAGTTAATGATGACTCCCAGTTGGTTGAGATGATCTAGCCATGCTTGTAAAACTTGGATGGGTTTTATATGTTTTTCGGGAAATATTTTTCCAGAACTGCCAATATATGTCGGAATTCCGATTGATGAAAGCCATTCCACAGTAGCATTATTATCAAAATGGCGTACGATCTTTTGGATTTCCGCGGCATCATATTGAGTAACGAAGTTTTCTATTTGCTCACTATGCGTTAGGTTAAATCCGCCATGACCAGCGACTAAGAATTTTCTTGCCGCAGCTTTATTTTTTTCATAGATGTGTACCTGATAACCTCTTGTTGCCAGTTGTTGCGCAGCCATCAGTCCAGCTGGACCAGCACCAATGATGATAATAGGATCTTCGTTCATGATCTGCAAAAATAGGCATTTACGACTAGGAATAAACTAAATTGACCGGAAATATAAATACGGGCCTATATAGTGTGGATGTTTACCGCAAATCTATGATCATCTGTTATGATAGTAGGATTTTCTATTTTGAAATTTAGCTGTTGTTTAATGCGACATTACCATAGCTAGTAAGAAAGCTTTCGTGTCAATTTTTCTCAAGAGAATAGGGGGAAATTATGAATTGGAATAAGAATTTGATTTTTGTATATTTAGTTAAAAAATATATCTTCATATGGCTAAATCAATTAAACTAACTCAAAGGGTTAAAAAAGGTGATGAAGTAGTAGAAAGACCCATCTTTTTTATAGCCGAAAACATTGTTCATTTTGTTCAAAATGAATATCAGGGAAGGACCTTGACTACTATATTTTGTATTGTTTCGTCAACGCACGGAACGACGTCTTTTGATGTTATTGAAACGGCAGAAGAGGTTGATAGATTGATCAATTTGTAATAACTTAAAAACCCGACCTATTGTCGGGTTTTTATTATTCAGGATGTCCTCTGGATAGAAACTTATTTTTCTTTATTAAAGATGTATTGTCCACCACCTTGTTTAAGAATCATTACGTTCTCTGCAGGTTTAAATTCGAGTACAATTCCAGCCTTATCAGATTTGAATATATTTTCCGCAGTACATTCAAGTTGCATGGATGCTTGTCCGTCAGCTTGCGCAGTTAAATTTTTGCCATCATTGGTAATTGTTATTTTTATGGGTATTTGAGCGGATGCATAAACTCCGTTATACTTTGCCAGTTCCTCAGCATTTATTTGATATGTTGAAAATTCGGGAATTTCAAAAGGTTTACCGAATATGGCATTCAAAACAGTCACAGCTACTTCATTATTGTTATAATTGGAACCGTTTGAAGTCAGTGCAAAAGATATGTGATCGCTCGGAAAGTAAGAAAATACTGCGGTGAACTTATCTATTCCGCCACGATGACCAAATCCTTGCTTGTCGTAAAAAGGTTGTTTAAAAAGTCCCAGACCATGTCCATCTTGGATTTTTTCCATTAATGCCAGACTTTCGGCTTTTAATATCTTTCCTGAAAAAAGGGCGTCGCTAAATTTTATCAGATCAAGCGGATTAGAAACGATTCCTCCAGCTCCTAAAGGAATTGATGTGTCGGTTTCTTTGGCAACTTTCCAGTTATCTTCAAAGGTATATGATTTTGCCTCATTATTTGAAGTATTAATTGAACCTCCAAAATAAGTATTTTTAAGCGAGAATGGATCAGTAATACATTTTTTCAAAAGTGTTGCATAGGGCGTTTTGTAAGTTTTCTCAAGAATATAGGTTAATAGTACATAGTTTGAATTGCTATATTCCGATTTTGTATCAGGTTGAAAGTCCGAACCTCCCTTTTCAATAAATGCCATCATTTCCTTTTCGCTTTTGGGAGTATAGCACCAGTTGATGTAATTTTCATCATCCGTAAAGTCATGGACACCACTTCTATGGCTAAGCAAATGACCAATTGTTATGGCAGATGCGTTTGTTAAGGAAGGAAAGAATTTATCAATATGTTGAGCGAGGTCCAGTTTTTTTTCCTCAACTGCTTTCATGATCAGTACTGCAGTAAACGTTTTAGAGATTGAACCGATTCTATATTTGGTATTAGCATTAGATCTGGTATTATTTTCATAATTGGAATAACCTATGGATCTACTGTAGATAATTTTTTCATTTTTCGACACTGCAACAGTTCCCATAAATTTATTAGCTTTCTCCAGGGAGCTGAAATACAAATCGAGTTTGTTCGTGTCAAATTGTTGGGCATTTGTCAATGTCGAAACAAAAAAACAGGATAACAAGAAGAGATATTTTTTAATCATAACGGTTTGTGGTTTATATTTTTTTTCAATTTTAACAGTAAGGTTAATAGTATATATAATGTGATCGAGGCTACAACCATTAAAGGGATAAACCAATTTCCTAAGCGCTCATATTGAAGATAACTGACACCATCTGAATTATTATATTGCCCGAGTATAAAGATGTCCTTTGCACGATAAAAGAGTCCCACGTGATCCGGGTCGATCAGTTTAGCAATGATTAAAAAAAGAAATCCAAATAAAAATAGATATAGTATTGCAAATATTATATAGGAAATTCCGTTGCTAATATTTAATGTTAAAGCTTTCACTATTTCGAGAGGATTGAAAGTACGTGTTGCTTCCTCCAGTTTCTTATTTGCTACCAGAGGTTTTAGAAATTCTTCCGGTTGTCCGAGTTTTTCTAAAATATCTAATAAATGTTCCACTTCGTCCCGACCATTGGGATTATCTGAAAAGCCTTCGAAAAGATGACTGTTTATCTCCAGTAAAATTTCCTGTTGATTTTGTTCATTTAATACCTTAACAGTATTTCGGACACGTTTAAGGTAATCTCGGTATATCCGTGTACAATTCCTGTTTTCAAATTCTATTTCTTTAAACTTCATATTAGATTGAATTGATGGTGTCGTTTAATGTGATCCAGTATTTTTTCATCTCTTCGGCTGTTTCCTGACCTAAACTTGTGATGTTGTAATATTTTCTGGGAATTCCTGAATTCTGTTCTACCCATTTATAGTCAACAAGTTTTTCATCTTTAAGTCTGTTCATCAACGGATATAATGTGCCCTCCGCGATTTCAATGGCCGTCCTTTTTTTTATTTCGTTAATTAGATCATAGCCATAATATTCACGCTTATCCATTAAGATCCTTAAAACAACAAAAGATAAGGTTCCCTTTTTGAGCTGTGAAGTCCATTTATTTACAAAGTCATTATCCATGGAGCTAAGCTAAAGAAAATACATAGTATAACAAAGTACTTGGTTTAAAATTGTTTATTTTTTTGAATTGATATTTGATGTAGGATTTATAGGTAAACTATTTTTGAGGTAACCAGTATACGATATCTGCAGCGATATGGAGGGATTCAATAGTTGATTTTAGTCGTAAGCACTAAAAATAGCAATAGCGTTACGATAGGAGATTATTAGTGATCCTATCATAACGCATTGAATTGATCTAATGTTGATTAGAAATTGTTAACTGGATTATAAATTTCGTTTGTTGCTTTCTATAGCAATGAATTCTGGTAAATAATTTGGTGTACAGCCTTTTGATACCATATCACCTTTATAGAGGCCTGTTTTTTCTCCGATTGCAATACACCGGTCTCGGTATTGTTTTTCATAAACGCCAATCCATCCTGCTAGGAAATTCATTGCCCATTGTACTTCTGGCTCTTCTCTGGCAATTTTGGCTTCTATTTTATTTAATAATTCTAGTGAATTAGGAGGAGGTATTTGTCCTGTCCATCTTAAACGGGCTTGGTAATACCAGAATATCCGCCTTTGTAGCGGTGATACACTATTTTGCCAGGATTCAATAAGTGCAATCGTTTTTTTGTCTTTAGTCAGTTGGTTTGCCATAAGCCAATCCATAAGCTGATTCCGTTCTTCGGGTGGATGCATAAGCATATCCTGATCGAGCTGATTGACGGTGTCTTGTGAAATGCGCTTATTATCCATAATCAGAATGGCCAATAGCCTTGCTAAAAAATCAGGTGTAGACCATAACTCCAGTGCTAATTCGTGATCTTTTTTGATCTCCTTCGCAATTTTTCTTAAGTCTCCAAGCTTAGTTGTTGTGGTGATCTGACTTAGAATATGCGCTGTTTTTGACGAAAGTTTCATGACAATTCTTTTTAATATTGAATACCTAGAAATTCAACGTTAAGTTATCAAAAACAATTTACTCTTTTTTAACGAATTCCTTGACAATAATTATTGATTCTTACCTCTTTGCAGTGCAATAGGTATCAAGTTATTTCATTGTTTATGGGCTTTTTTAAAACTTAGGTTTGCAAAAGTCCATAAACAATAAAACTTTGGCTACGGATTCCTGATCAATCCTTTTTATAATCAAGGACATCGGTTGATTGCTCATGATGGTGGCTTTTTTGGAGCTAAAGGTGGGGTAGTGGAAATACGAAAAAACTATTTAAATGAACCCAAAGGGGAATAGTAGAACAATTCACAAAGTATTTCATTTTATCGAGACCCTAGATGACCAAATTTAAGGGGCTCGTTAGGTCTCTTTAAAGATGAGAAGTATTGAAAAAAAACGATAGGTGTATAAAAGGCAAATCTTGTTGGTCGATCGTTTTTTATTTTTTTATTTCAACAAAAATAGATTGTGCATATCCGTTTTTTGTACCATCAGTTAGGTTTTTAGCAACCCCGTTTATCCATAATTTCGCCACATCTCTGTCGTTATCATTTTTTTCATATCCTCCGATGTAAATATTATTGTTGTTTACAAAAACTGAATTAGCAACAGCGTGATGTTTTCCATCTGTAATGGATTGTACTTTTCCATTTATCCATAATCTCGCCACTTCAACTCCATTAATATTTTCACTACCAACTATATATGTATCATTGTTCCAAATATATATGGATCTTGCATATGAATCATTTAGGCCATCAGACAAATTTTGAGATTTTCCATTTTTCCATAATTTGGCTATATATTTATCATTTTCTATTTCATATCCCACAACATAAATGGTACCATTTTCAACAAATAACGAGAGCGCATAAGCATCATTTAATCCATTACTAAGATTTTGTGGTTTTCCGTTTTTCCAGATTTTAGCTACACTATTATTTCTGTAATGTTTACTTTTATTTCCGGTTTGTTCGTGTCCACATATATATTCATCTCCTTTATATACAAAAATCGAAGCATCATCTGTTGGGTTTTCTCCATTTGTTATATCAGTATAAACACCATTCTTCCATACTTTAATCATATAATTTTTTGTACTATACTGAGCACCAAGAATATAAATATTGTTCTTATCTATAAACAAAGAACTGGTATGAGCAGCAGTTTTACCGTTTGTTAATTTTTGTATTTTTCCATTTTTCCAAATAGTTGCAACGTATTCATTATCAAGTATAATTGATCCTACAATATAAACATCATTGTTGTTTACAAATACGGATTTAGCATCTGAATATAGTTCACTGTTTTCTAAGTGAATGTCTTTACCATTTTTCCATAGTTTTGCTACGTGTTTCATGCCTACCTCGTCTGCAATTTCTTCTATTGAAGATTCAAACTTGCTATCATTGTATTCGTACCCTACAACATATATATCAACCTCATTTAAAGTTTTACTTGTATCAGTTGATATTTTGCTTGTTTTACAAGACATTAATAAACTTACAATTGAAATAGTGAATGATAATTTTATAAAAGACGAATTCATTTTACCTTATTTTTAGCTTTTATTATTTTATTTATTGAAATGTCGCCCAATGTCTTACAGCTTGTCGATTGTGGAGAATTGTACGCAATTCCGCTCAAATTATTACTGAAGATTACTAGAATTACTCATGCTGAAATTTAGCAGTTGAGCTCCACTATAGTTAAAGCGATGTTAGCAATTTTTTTTATTTATTTGCTTCTTAACAGTATTATAAATTTCATTTTTGTCTGACTTAGACAAGACATTTAGCGCGGTCAATATTTTTCGTCCTGAACTTGTTTCTATTTCCAAATAGTTTCCTTTCCAGAAATCTTCTACATAATATATATTAGTAATTTTTGAATAATGTAAAAGTGTAAATGGATTTAGGTCAAAAGATAATCTTTCAAGTTTATTACCTCCTGTAATTTCTTTAAAATATAATCCCTTGTCATCAGTTTTTGCTCTAATGATTTTACTTCTATATTTTATAGTAATATATCCAAAAAAGATCAAGCCAGCTCTGAAAAGCAATAACAATATAGAGACAATAAAATGCATTATACCTCTGAAATCAATAATCATGCTTTGAAAGTTATTCCAAAATGACCTTTTTATATCAAACCCAATAAATGTTGTGGCAATGCCCATAATTATAAAAATTACTCCTATAGTTATGGACCTAAAATTAGATAAATAATAACTTTTCACTTCCATTTATTATCTTTTCCCTTCTATGGTGTTTCTTAAAATTACCTCTAACTCAAAAATTGATGCAATGCATATTTTGTTTTATTAGACTTATTTTAGTTATCAATATACCGTAAATTCATGAAATATCTAAAATCCAACATTAATATAACGACGTTAATGTATCAAAAGTGTTGATGAAATTTACAACGCTTACAAACCCTAGCTTTATAATTAAAACGAGTAGGAGGACTGTTGTTATTTGCACGGGATTGTTTTTAAGCTGACGCAAAACGTTCCGGTGCTTTACGCAATGGCGGATTTCGGAGCCGAAACTTTCAACTCAAATACAAATTTCTACCAAAGCACAAAACTTGAAGTATGTACATTCTGCCCACTATTGTCATCTGCGATGTAATCATTAAAACAAAAAAAAGACAAGATGTGATACCCCATTGCTTGTTACCAACTTTTATTATTTTATTCGTCATTCGACTTTAAATATCTTGCAGGTACATGGTCAGTCAGCCAAACACCATTGGCCGAAATGAAAAACTGAAAATTGTCGGTGTACATTTTTTCAGCAAGGACTTTAAGTACAACAGGCTTTCCGTGTCTTCGTCCAACCTTAATTGCTGTTTCAATGTCGCTACTCAAATGAACGTGCTGTCTGCTCCGCTTTTCAAGTCCTTTGTCAATTATTGATTGTACTGATTTTTCGCTTGTTCCATGATATAGAATTTCAGGTGGTTTTTGGCTCTCGTAGCCTAATTCAATTTCTATTGAATGTCCTTGACTTGCTCTTATTTTGTCAAGCGTTTCATTAAAAGCAAATCTCTTTTTTGGATTTGTCGCAACAATATAGTTAAGTGTATCTCGGTCGAAACTTATACCATTTTCGTTTGCCTTTTCAATTAATTCTTTAATGTCGGTCCAACCATTTTGGTCAAGTTGAATACCAATTGTTTTAGGTTGGTGTCTTAGTACCAAACTTAAAAACTTGCTTATATGTGTCAGTTGTTTATCGCTTGTCATATTATTTTGTATAGATGAGGAAATACTCTTTCAATTTTATTTCTGTCAGTTAAGTCTATTAGCTCTAAACTGTTCCAATCAATTAACACCAATTTACAACTTTCGCCTAATTCATAAAGTGCATCTGAAAATTTAATGAAATGATCATTTGTTATTTTGCAGATTCGCGATACGCTTGCGACTAACGGTTCGGCAAGACCCTTGTCATGTGAAGGCATAATTTCATTCGAAAATTTGGTCAATTAAATTTTTGTAACTTTCATAAACCGTATTTCCTCTTTCGCTAACACTTGGTAAATCAAAGTCAGTAATTTTCTTTATCTTGAATAGTTCAAATATCGGATGTAAATCATCTATTGTTTCTTTAGCCAGTGGTCTTTTATTGTCAAAATGATAATTTGCAATGCGATTACATATAAATTCGCTAGCACTTATTTGATAATTACTAGTTGAATTAGATGAATGAATGTCAGCACCTTTTTCTATTAGTAATTTCATAATTTCAAATGCCTCTCGATATTTTTTTGTCGGTTCACTTTTAACCGTCCATTGGTCTTTTTTGAATAATCCTAAAAAGCCAGAATTATTTTGAGGACTATATTTAGGAATGTAAATTTCATCTCTTGAATTGGCAATAACTGCTTCAATTGCAAAATGTAAGGCCGGTTTTCTCCAATCTTCATCTTCAATTTCTGTTTCCATAAATTTTACATCAGCTCCACGTTCAATTAGTAGTTTAGCTATGTCAAAGTTTTCAGTTTTAATTGCAGTCTGTAAAGGAATTTCTCCATCATCGCGTTTAGATATTCCTTTTGCAATACAATTTACTAATTCCGGATTTTTGTCGAGAATTTTAGAAATTTCGTTAATTTCTTTTTTCCTTATTGTACTAAATAATTTTTTCATCTTTCAGTCTATGGATTATGCTTGAAAATGTTAGCAGATAACTCAAAAAATGACGCAATGCATATGTTGTTTTGTAAAACTTATTTTAGTTATCAATATACTGTAAATTTATGAAATATCTAAAATCCAACATCAATATAGCGACGTTCTTTTACTTGCTTTCTTTGGTCGAGAATTCGGTTCGTTTACCTTGTATGGTTATGCGGACATAAATGGGATGTAGTCCTGCTTTGTTAGCTTTTACAGCACGGGTATACATGTAGATAGTAACTTGATTGCTCATTGTGGTGGTGTTTTATTTCAATATTCAATTTATTCTATTGGATATAAACTGTCAAGATGTTCAGCATCTGGTCATGTCATGCCTTTATGCGGTATTCATCTAGCGGTTCATTTTAGCGAGACCCTAGCTAGCCAAATTTTAGGGTCTCGCTAGGGTCTCGCTAGAAATGAGAAGTATTGAAAAAAACGATAGGTGTATAAAAAGAAAAACCCTATAAATCCTTGAATTTATAGGGTTTTGATATATTTTCTTTATCAGGATGCGGAAGAGGAGGGATTATTTTCATGATCCCAAAAAGGGGGGGGCTTCAAGACAAAACAAAGCCATTCACTCCGTTCATCACTTTTGTTGTTTATATACTTTTTTTTAAAACTTACGTTTACAAAAGTACATAAACGACAAAACCCGACTAATAGTCGGGCTTTGTTTTGTCTTGGCGGAAGAGGAGGGATTCGAACCCTCGGTACCGTTTCCAGTACGACAGTTTAGCAAACTGTTCCTTTCGGCCACTCAGGCACTCTTCCTTGTTTTGACAATGCAAACATAAGGCAATTATTTTATTTTTGCAAAGTCTAGAAACGCCTTTTTTATCCTTTTATTGATTTTTTTTTATGAAAGTCGATAAATAGCAAAAATCGCACTTATCAGCAGGCTTTATTTTGTCTTGATGAAGGGATTATTTACTTCATCATGAATGGAGATCGTTATTCTTATAAAATTTAATGATCCTCTTCGCCCATTATTTTACTGTACATCGACTTTCTTAAAATCGATTTTTACAAATGTATGTAAACAACAAAAGCCGACTATAAGTCGGCTTTTATTTTGTCTTTGCGGAAGGGGAGGGATTATTTTCATGATCCCAAAAAAGGGGGGGCTTCAATACAAAACAAAGCCATTCACTTTGTTCATTACTTTTGTTGTTTATATCCTTTTTGTTAAAACTAACGTTTACAAAAGTCCATAAACAACAAAACCCGACTATTGTCGGGCTTTGTTTTGTCTTTGCGGAAGGGGAGGGATTCGAACCCTCGGTACCGTTTCCAGTACGACAGTTTAGCAAACTGTTCCTTTCGGCCACTCAGGCACCCTTCCTCGTTTTGACATTGCAAACATAAGGCAATTATTCTATTCTGCAAAGTCAATTTTATAAAAAAAATACAAAAAATACGTAAGGTTATAGTAAGCGATTGTATGTCAATTTATTGCTTACAGAATAATTTTCACTTATTTTTTCTTGCTGAGATCGTAATCGACCCGAACATGGTAAATGCTCTTCAACATTGCCTTGAAAATGGTTGCAGATTCTGTGATTTCCTTTAATGTAATATTACTATTTGCAAATTGATTCAGCTTCAGCTTATGCTCAATAATTTTATCGACAAGCGTATTAATAGAATCCTCCGTATGTTCTTTAAGAGCTCTAGATGCTGCTTCTACAGAATCTGCCATCATTAGTACAGCTGTTTCTTTCGAATAGGGAATAGGTCCAGGATATTGGTACAAAGATTCGTCAACAAGTTTGTCGGGATTATTCTTTATAAATAAATTATAGAAGTAATCGACTTTTGTCGTACCGTGATGCGTTTTGATGAAATCGATTATAACATCTGGAAGCTGATTTCTTTTTGCAATCTCAACGCCCTTTATAACGTGTGAAATAATAATTTGTGCACTCTGTTCAGGTGATAATTCATCATGCGGATTCTTTTCTGTTTTTTGATTTTCAATAAAGAATTGCGGGTTTGTCATTTTACCAATATCGTGGTAAAGTGCACCTGCCCGTACTAAGAGAGGATTTCCGCCAATTCGGTAGATAGCCGCTTCAGCTAAATTGGCTACTTGTAAGGAGTGCTGGAAAGTACCAGGGGCTTTAAATGAAAGTTCACGCAGAAGCTTTGAATTACTGTTGGTCAATTCCATTAATGTCAGATCAGATACGATTCCAAATAGTTTTTCAAATGCGTATACTAATGGGTACGCCATTAATGTGATCATGACACTGACCACAAAAGGGATGACGTCCATGACGTTAATGGTACTTAAGGATCCGTTACGTGTGAGTAAAAGTCCAAAATAAGCAATCAAATAAGTCGCGAGTATAATGGCTGACGAGATGAAGAATTGTTCTCTCTTTACTAATGTTTTGATACTGTAAATCGCCACGATTCCAGCCATGAATTGCAGAAATACAAATTCATACGAGTTCGGAACAAATAACGCTGCCAGTAGGACCATCAGTAGGTGAATATTCAAAGCTACCCGGGAATCAAATAGGATGCGGATAATGATCGGAACTGAACAGAATGGAATGTAGTATAAATTAGGAATTTTAATCTTAATGGCCCATGACAAGACGGCAAGCATGCCGATGATCACAATCATAATGATTGATAGCAGGCGATTGTTGTAATAGATGTCTTTTCTGAAAAGATATAGAAATACCATCAGAATACATAAAGCAAGAGAGATAATCAAAAATTGCCCCAGTGTAACGTAAATCTGATTGCCAGAGATTTTTCCTTCGTCCTCATAAATCTTGCGTAATGATTCTAGTTTCTGATAGGTTTCATTACTGATAATTTTATCCTTTTCAGCAATTAATTCTCCCTTTTGTACAACTCCCCGGGTAGAGGAGATATTTGCTAAAGCATTTTGTTCCAGTCGCTCTGTCTGTTGATCATTGTAAACATAATTTAGGGTAATATAGTTTTTTAATGTCTCTAAGAGCCATTTCTTGTACACGATCTTTGACGAATTGCTTAAGACTGAATTGGCGTATTCATAAGAAGATTCGATTGTATAACAATCTGCCGTATTTTTTTGAGTGGCGACTTTATCTTGTATCAAGGTAAAATTATACTGCTTTGCAGCAGGACTCTTGTCGTCATTTCGGTTTTGAAAACGATTATTTAAAGACAGGATGCCTCGGTCGTATAGATGCGTTAATATGGCATTTCCGACGGCACGGTAATCCTGTATTTTTTGAGGAGTAGTGTCTAATTTATTGGTTTGCCATTTTTCAGCTAGATCAGTTTCAAATTGATCGATCTGTTCCCTACTGATGGTCGAATTAACGTCATAGATAGGTTGAATGGTTTTAAGAATATTTTTCTTGTCTTCATTTAGTTCCTCCTGTGTTTTGAGTATCGCAAAATTATAGGGAGAAATTAAGTTTTCGTGATCCCAGACTTTTCCTTTCTGAAATTCATAGCGAAAGCGAGCCTGTTTTGGAAGGAAGATACAAATAAGAATGATGGTTGCCAATATTAAGCTTATCTTACGGATAAGGTTAAGATTAGTGTCGGACTCACGATTATATTTAATTTTTAATCTACTCACGGGGTTGAATTGTAGTTGGATAATAAAAAATTACTCAAACAAATGTACTTAAAAATGCGCTATTATAAAGTTCATTGTCATTAGGAGGTCAGGTTATATTTAATTTTTTTGATTTAAATTCGGGCTATCCGCAAGACTTAATTATCTTTGCAAAAACAAATCAAAGACTCATGTCAAGTAAAAAGCATCTTATTGCACCTTCAGTTTTGGCAGCGGATTTCGCTAAATTGTACGATGATATTATAATGGTAAACAATAGTGAAGCCGATTGGTTTCATATTGATATTATGGATGGCGTGTTTGTGCCAAATATTTCTTTTGGTTTTCCAGTAATGCAGGCAATCGCTAAACATGCTACAAAACCTTTAGATGTACATTTAATGATTGTAGATCCTGATCGTTATTTACAGCTATGTAAAGATTCTGGAGCTGCTGTTATTACCGTGCATTATGAGGCTTGTACACATTTACATCGCACGTTAGCAGCGATCAAGGAATTAGGCTGTAAAGCTGGCGTCGCTTTGAATCCGCATACACCAGTTTCTTTATTGGAAGATGTGATTGCAGATTTAGATTTAGTGTGTTTAATGTCTGTAAATCCAGGTTTTGGCGGGCAGAAATTTATTCAAAACACCTACAATAAAGTAAAACAATTGCGCGCTATGGCAGCAGGTGTGAATGATGGATTATTGATTGAAATCGATGGAGGTGTCGGAGTAGGTAATGCAGGCGCTCTTTTACAAGCTGGCGCAGATGTGTTGGTAGCGGGAAGTTCTGTGTTTGCAGCAGCAAATCCAACACAGTCAATAGCTGATTTGAAAGCTGTTGATATTCAATTGAAAAATATTTAGTTAAACTAATATATTGGCTATAAAGGGAGATCGGATATGATTTCCCTTTTTTTGTGGGTTATTTCCACATTATATTTAATCTTAGCGTCAAAATTTACTAATTTCTTACCCTAAATATTTTAAATTTAAATAGTCAAGTGTCTGTATTTTAGCATGTTGTTTCGATATTTTATTTTAAAATAAATGTTGTTTAGAATATTTCCAAATTAAAGCAATAAGTCTTATTGGTACGTATTAACCGTTGATTTTTAGTATTTTTGTAGTACGAGATGAGAAGTTTTTTTTAATGAAAACAGATCGTCAAAATGAAAGAATTGTAGAGTTAAATTTAAGCACCGGCTTGCAGTGCATTACTGATGTTTTTTTAGCTTAATTATTAAACGTGTGGTAGTATCAGGAGATAATATTTGATATTTCTTGTATTGCCTTTAAACATATAAAAGATTTATATACTATGAGTATTTACAACGATTACGTACAAGAGGTTGTAGAACGAAAAGGTGAAGGTTTAAATCCTAAACCAATTGACGGAGCAGAATTACTAAGTGAAGTTATTGCTCAAATTAAAGATTTGAATAACGAAAATAGAGTCGAGTCTCTGAAGTTATTTATTTACAACACTTTATCTGGTACGACTAGTGCGGCTGGTGTAAAAGCAAAGTTCTTAAAAGAAATTATTCTTGGTCAAGAGACTGTTGCAGAAATTACACCTACTTACGCATTTGAGTTGTTATCTCATATGAAAGGCGGTCCTTCTATTGAAGTACTTCTGGATTTGGCGTTAGGTAATGATGCAGCTATTGCTAAGCAAGCTGCTGAAGTTCTTAAAACACAGGTTTTCCTTTATGATGCCGATACAGAGCGTCTAAGAGAAGCATTTAACAGCGGTAATGCAATTGCGAAAGAGATTCTTGAAAGCTATGCCCAAGCTGAATTTTTCACGAAACTTCCAGAGTTACCAGAAGAAATAAAAGTTGTAACTTATATTGCAGGTGAAGGTGATATCTCTACGGATTTACTGTCTCCAGGTAACCAGGCGCACTCGCGTTCTGATCGTGAGCTACATGGAAAATGTATGATCACTCCAGAAGCGCAGCAAGAAATCAAAGCTTTACAGGTACAATATCCAGACGCAAGCGTTATGCTGATTGCTGAAAAAGGTACAATGGGAGTGGGATCTTCAAGGATGTCAGGTGTAAACAATGTGGCGTTATGGACAGGTAAACAAGCAAGTCCTTATATCCCATTTGTAAATATTGCTCCAATTGTTGGTGGTACGAATGGTATTTCTCCAATCTTTCTGACAACCGTAGATGTTACCGGTGGTATTGGAATTGATCTTCAGAACTGGAAGAAAAAAGTAGACGAAAATGGTCAAGTTGTCCGTAATGAAAATAATGAACCTGTTTTAGAAGAAGTTTATTCTGTTGCTACAGGAACAGTTCTTACAATCAACACGAAGACTGAAAAATTATATAATGGAGATCAGGAATTGATCGACATCTCTAAAGCGCTTACTCCTCAAAAAAGAGAGTTTATAAGAGCAGGTGGCTCATATGCAATTGTATTTGGTAAAAAGATCCAAACGTTTGCAGCTGGAGTTTTAGGGATTTCAATTCCGACTGTTTTTGCTCCTGCAAAAGAAATTTCTATTGAAAATCAGGGCTTAACGGCTGTTGAAAAAATCTTCAATAAAAATGCTGTTGGTTCAACTCCAGGAAAAGTGTTACATGCTGGTTCTGATGTTCGTGTTAAAGTGAATATCGTAGGATCTCAAGATACAACAGGTTTAATGACCGCTCAAGAGTTAGAGGCAATGGCTGCTAAAGTTATTTCTCCTACAGTTGACGGTGCGTATCAATCAGGATGTCACACAGCATCTGTATGGGATAAGAAAGCGCAAGCTAACATTCCTAAGTTGATGAAGTTTATGAACGACTTCGGATTAATCACTGCACGTGATCCTAAAGGAGAATACCATGCCATGACTGACGTTATTCACAAGGTATTAAACGATATTACGATTGATGAGTGGGCGATTATTATTGGTGGCGATTCTCATACACGTATGTCTAAAGGTGTTGCTTTTGGAGCTGACTCTGGAACTGTTGCCTTAGCATTAGCTACGGGTGAGGCGTCTATGCCGATTCCAGAATCCGTTAAAGTAACTTTCAAAGGCAGTATGAAACAGCACATGGATTTCCGTGATGTGGTTCATGCGACACAATCTCAAATGTTACAGCAATTTGGTGGAGAGAATGTGTTCCAAGGTAGAATTATCGAGGTACATATCGGTACACTTCTTGCCGATCAGGCCTTTACTTTTACAGACTGGACTGCAGAGATGAAAGCAAAAGCTTCGATCTGTATCTCCCAAGATGAAACGTTAATTCAGTCTTTAGAAATCGCTAAGAGCCGTATCCAGATCATGATCAATAAGGGTATGGAGAATAAAAATCAAGTATTACAGGGATTGATCGATAAAGCTAATAAACGTATCGAGGAAATTAGAACAGGTGAAAAACCAGCTTTATCTCCAGATGCAAATGCTAAATATTATGCTGAAGTCGTGATCGATCTTGATATTATTGATGAGCCGATGATTGCCGATCCTGATGTTAACAATGTTGACGTTTCAAAACGTTATACACATGACGCAATTAGAGAACTTTCTTATTACGGCGGTGACAAAAAAGTAGACTTAGGTTTCGTAGGTTCTTGTATGGTACATAAAGACGATTTAAAAATCGTTTCTCAAATGCTTAAGAATGTGGAGAAACAACTTGGTGTTGTTAAATTTAATGCACCATTAGTTGTCGCTGCGCCTACTTACAACATCATTGATGAATTGAAAGCAGAAGGAGATTGGGAATACTTACAGAAATATTCGGGTTTTGAATTCAGTGATGCTTTGCCAAAAAGTACTGCACGTACAGAGTACGAAAATATCATGTATTTAGAGCGTCCAGGTTGTAACCTTTGTATGGGTAACCAAGAAAAAGCGGCAAAAGGTGATACGGTAATGGCTACTTCAACCCGTCTTTTCCAAGGTCGTGTTGTTGAAGATAGAGACGGTAAAAAAGGAGAATCTTTATTAGCATCTACTCCAGTGGTTGTGCTTTCTGCTATCTTAGGTAGAATTCCAAACGTTGAAGAGTACAAAGCTGCTGTCGAAGGTATCAACTTAACTAAGTTTGCGCCTATCTCGACAAAGTAGAAAAAACTAATATTGAAGTTTTGGTAATTAACTAAATTAATATCATAAATTAGAAATATATGGCTTTTGATATAGAAATGATTAAAAAGGTCTATAGCCGTTATGAGGAGCGTGTAAACGCTGCTCGTAATCTGGTTAATAAACCTTTAACCCTATCTGAGAAAATTTTATATACTCACTTATGGGATGGTAATGCAACTGAAACATACGATAGAGGTGTATCTTATGTAGACTTCGCTCCAGACCGTGTAGCGATGCAAGATGCGACTGCACAAATGGCTTTATTGCAATTTATGCAAGCAGGTCGTCCTCAAGCGGCTGTTCCTTCGACTGTGCACTGTGATCACTTGATTCAGGCAAAAGAAGGAGCTCAAGTGGATTTACAAAGAGCAAATACAGAATCAAAAGAGGTTTTTAATTTCTTGGGTTCTGTTGCAAATAAGTATGGTATCGGATTCTGGAAGCCTGGAGCAGGTATTATTCACCAAGTTGTATTGGAGAACTATGCTTTCCCTGGTGGTATGATGATTGGTACAGATTCACATACTGTTAATGCTGGTGGTTTGGGTATGTTGGCTATCGGTGTCGGTGGTGCTGATGCATGTGACGTGATGGCTGGTTTACCTTGGGAACTGAAATTCCCGAAATTGATCGGTGTTAAATTAACAGGTAAGCTAAGCGGATGGACGTCTCCTAAAGATGTTATCTTGAAAGTTGCAGGTATCTTAACCGTTAAAGGTGGTACTGGTGCTGTTGTAGAATACTTTGGTGAAGGGGCTCAATCTATGTCTTGTACGGGTAAAGGTACCATCTGTAACATGGGTGCTGAAATAGGTGCTACGACATCTACTTTCGGTTATGATGAGTCAATGGAACGTTATTTACGTGCAACTGACCGTGCGGATGTTGCGGATGCGGCGAATGCTGTTAAAGAACATTTAACTGCAGACCCTGAGGTGTACGCAAACCCTGAGCTATATTTTGATCAAGTTATTGAAATTAATTTATCTGAATTAGAACCTTCTTTAAACGGTCCTTTTACACCAGATTTATATACCCCAGTTTCACGCATGCGTGAAGAAGCGGCTAAAAATGGCTGGCCTACAACAGTAGAATGGGGATTGATCGGGTCATGTACAAACTCTTCTTACGAGGATTTGTCACGTGCTGCTTCTATCGCTAAACAAGCGGTTGATAAAGGTTTAGTAACGAAGGCAGAATTTGGTATCAATCCGGGTTCTGAGCAAGTTCGTTATACTGCTGATCGTGATGGTTTATTGAAAACTTTCGAAGATCTAAATGCGACGATCTTTACCAATGCTTGTGGTCCATGTATTGGTATGTGGGACCGTGTTGGTGCTGAAAAACAAGAAAAAAATACGATTGTTCACTCGTTCAACCGTAACTTTGCTAAACGTGCCGATGGTAACCCAAATACATTTGCTTTTGTAGCTTCACCTGAAATCGTTGCTGCAATTGCAATTTCCGGTGATTTAGGTTTCAATCCATTGACAGACACCTTGACAAATGCTAAGGGTGAGCAGGTTAAATTAGACCCGCCTACAGGTGACGAATTGCCTTCAAAAGGTTTTGCTGTAGAGGATGCAGGTTATCAAGCTCCTGCGGCGGATGGTTCATCGGTTAAGATTGATGTGGATCCAAATTCTGATCGTCTGCAATTATTAGAGCCTTTTGCGGCTTGGGAAGGTACAGACTTGAAAGGTTTGAAATTATTGATCAAAGCTAAAGGTAAATGTACAACTGACCATATTTCTATGGCTGGTCCTTGGTTGAAATACAGAGGTCACTTGGATAACATCTCGAACAATATGTTGATTGGTGCTGTTAATTACTTTAATGAGAAAACAGATTCCGTTAAAAATCAATTGACAGGTGAGTACGGACCAGTTCCTGCAACGCAACGTGCTTATAAGGCTGCCGGTATCGGATCTATCGTTGTTGGTGATGAAAACTATGGTGAAGGTTCTTCACGTGAGCATGCTGCCATGGAGCCTCGTCATTTAGGTGTTCGTGCAGTGTTGGTTAAATCTTTTGCTCGTATCCACGAGACAAACTTGAAAAAACAAGGTATGTTAGGTTTAACTTTTGCTAATAAAGAAGATTACGATAAAATCCAAGAAGACGATACAATTGACATCTTAGGATTGACAACATTTACTCCAGGGCAACCGCTAACGTTAGTACTTCACCATGCAGATGGTACGGAAGATCAGATCTTAGCTAACCATACTTACAACGCTCAACAAATTGAGTGGTTTAAAGAAGGTGGTGCTTTGAACATTATACGTAAAAACCAAGCAAAATAATTTTATTTGCTTTTCAACGCATAACCCGGTACTTTTGTGCCGGGTTTTTTTTGACAACAATATGAATAAATTTTTATTAGCCTTAAGTGCGCTAACTTTATCTGCTTCTTCTTTATTTGCGCAAGATAATAGTAATGAATCTCCTGCAAAACCAATTGCTAAGAGTATTTTCAATCCAAAATATTCCCGTACAGAAAGTAATAAGGGAAAATTTTATTTTCACTGGGGCTATAATTTTTCATCTTATGGTAAGAGTGATATCCGTTTTAAAGGAACCGGATATGATTTTACATTAATGGATGTAAAAGCTGCAGATAGACCGACTAAACTGTCCATGACTTATATTAACCCGGCAACTATCTCCATTCCGCAGTTTAATTTCCACTTCGGTTATTTTATAAAAGATAATTATTCGATTTCGCTAGGTTGGGATCACATGAAATATGTTGTTGATATTCCGCAGACGGTAAGAATTAAAGGACATATAAGTCCTGAGATCTCTGAACCAGGTATCCCAACATATGGTATGGCTGGAACCTATAATGGGGAACAGGTTACTTTGGTTGATTCGGTATTGCAATTTGAGCATACTGATGGTTATAATTTTGCCTCTGTCGCTTTAGAAAGACATGATGATATCTGGGTTTCCAGAACCGGAAAGTCTTACTTGTCGATGGAAACAGGTGCTGAAGTAGGTTTATTGGTTCCTAGAACTGATGTTCGTCTGTTTGGAGTTGGAGAGAATAACTACTGGAATATTGCCGGCTACGGTGCTGCTGCAAAAGTAGGTTTGCAATATCATTTTTTTAGAGGATTATATCTTCAAACGAGTTTTAAAACAGGTTGGACAGACCTGAATAATATTCGTACAACGGGTAGAAATAATATAGATAAAGCAAGTCAATCCATATGGTTTTTCGAGAACTATTGGGTCCTTGGATTTAAATTCTAATAAAGTAAAAATGGGATGATCTAAAAATCATCCCATTTTTGTTTAAATATCAGAAAGTTGAAAACTGTCTTTGAGCCGTATTCCTTTTTCTGTATGCTGTAAGGTACAGCAAGCATTCATGGCGTCATGCTCTAAGAAAAGTATATATTCTTGATCGACAATCTCTTCCCAATAATTTTTCCTTTCTTCCATGGTTGTCAATGGTCTTACATCGTAACCCATCACATACGGAAGGGGTATATGTCCCACAGAAGGAAGTAAATCTGCCATATAAAGAATTGTTTTGTCTTTATATTTGATCTGGGGCAACATCATTGACTCTGTATGTCCATAGGCATATCTGATTTGGATATCTGGTCCAAACGGATTTTTTTCTTTTTCGACAAACTTGAGTTGTCCGCTTTCTTGTATCGGTTTTATATTTTCCTCTAAAAAAGAAGCTTTTTCTCTTGGATTTGGATTTGTGGCCCAGTTCCAATGTTCGGCATTACTCCAGTAATTCGCCTTTGTAAAAGAAGGTCTCAGTTTTTCACCTTCGCGGACTATAGCACCCCCACAATGGTCAAAATGCAAGTGTGTTAAAATAACATCGGTGATGTCTTCTCTATTAAAGCCATGTTTTGCTAAAGATTTATCAATGGAGTTGTCTCCGTGTATATAATAATGTCCAAAAAATTTCTCAGACTGTTTGTCTCCGAGTCCAGTATCGATAAGAATTAATTTTGCGCCATCTTCTATCAATAATAGGCGATTGGTCCAGGTGCACATATTATTTGCATCGGCAGGATTTGTTTTGTGCCATATGGATTTTGGAACCACACCGAACATGGCACCTCCATCTAATTTGAAGTTCTGCGTTTCAATTGTATAAAGTTGCATGATATTCTCTTTTTACTATTTACACGAATATACTAGTTTTGTTTTGGAAAAAATAAACCTTAATAATATGATAATATAGTGGTTATTGCTGTATCATTTCTTTATAAATGAGCTGTATGCAATCTTTTAATAATGGGTTAAAGTCTACGTTTTCAGGAATACGGCAACCATTTGTTATCACAACAATTCCGAATTTTTCTTTAGGATCGAAAAACATAGCACTGTAGAGACCATATGCGGAGCCTGTATGTCCAATTAATACTTTATTAGGGATCAATGTGTTGATGGATCTTAAAGCTAGCCCATATCCTTCTTCAGCAGTAATGGGCGTCTGCATAATTTTAGAATTCCGTTTTTTAATGATCTGTTTTCCATTTAATCCTGTACCATAGTTCATATGCATACCCATGTATTTAGCAAGATCGACTGCTGAGATCTTCATCCCGCCCGTAGGTGAGAAAATAGGAGTGGAATGCCCTAGTGTATAATTTTTTATTTCTAGCGATCTTGGATTATAAGCGCTGGGCTGTGGAAAAAAATCATGCTTAGCAGGATCGTATTCATATAAGGTTACAAATTTGTTTTGATCTAGAGAGTCCACGCAATATCCTGCATACAACTGCAGCGGATCTAAAATATGTTCTTTAATATATTGGTCAAAACGTTGTCCTGAAAGGCGCTCAATCACAGCGCCAACCATATTAAAGTTGAGGTTGCAATAATCGTAGGTCGTGCCAGGTTCGTTTGGGCTGTAAGAAGAGGCATATTGATCTGACTTTGATGGATTGATGACATCAAGATCAAAATATCCATTTTTATCATTAATACTGGAAGTATGGGAGAGAACCATTCTGAGTGTAATCTTCTTATTTGGAAACTTTGGATTTTGAACTTTAAAACCTATTAGATTACCAAAGTCATCATCGAGATGACATTTCTTTTGCTCTATTAACTGCATAATAGCTGTTGCTGAAAAGGACTTTGAAATAGAGGCAATTCTGAATAGGTCATCCTGATCCAAAGGTTGTGCTTGTGCTCTGTTTTTCAAACCGTAGGATTTATTGAAAAACAACTCGTTATTTTTAATAACAGCTACCGACAGTCCAATGGCTTCATATTGAGCCATGATATCAGTAATTTTTTTGTCTAAACTGTTCGTTTGTGCCCACGTTATTGGACTTATCAGAAACAAATAAATTAAAAGAAGAGGAACGTACTTTTTCATGATTTAAGGATTAGTATTGGAAAGGTATAAATAAATAATAAGGATCATGATATTGTCTTGCAGTTTTATGCAATTTTTATGCTGATTCATTCGGTTTTTAATGGTTTGGAATAATAAACGGGAACCGATCTTAATTGAAGCTGATTTTAGTATTAATAGCTATAAAATATAGTTTAAACTACTTTTTTTTAATTTAAAGTGCTGTTTTTTAGCTTGTTATAATTATTTGCAAATTAACTCTTTTTATTTAAAATAAATCTAAATAGAATCAAAAAAAAGATTGTAAGTTTGCATCCAAAATAAAATTAATCTAATTATTCATACACATATGAAAAAGTCATTTCTCTGCTTAGTTTTAAGCTTAGGATTAGTTGGAGGGGTACAACTTGAGGGGGTTGCACAACATCATGGAATTCATGGGAAACTAAAAAGCAAATCCGGTGCTCCAATCGAAGCAGCTACAGTTACAGTTAAAGAATTGGGGACTTCTACTGCAACAGATCGGAATGGATCGTTTTCATTTTCAACTTTACCAGATGGAACTTATACCATAATTGTTAAAAGTTTAGGTAATGTTATAGACGAAGAGAAGATAAAAGTAGTGAACGGTTCTTCTCAGCCTATTAATTTGGTTGGAGAAAGTCGTGATTCGAAATTGGATGTGGTAGATGTTCGAGGATATAACTCGCATAATAATCAGACTGTCAATGTTGGAAAAGCTGGCATTATCGATAAAGACTTACCGCAAAGCGTTCAGATCATTAATGAGCAGGTGATCCGGGATCAACAGGTTAATCGATTGAGTGATGCCTTGAAAAATGCCAATGGTATTGCTATGGGCGCAAATAGAGGTGGTGTAAATGAAAATTTTTATGCACGTGGATATAGCCTTGGTGCGAATAATATTTTCAAAAATGGTGCACGTACCAATAACGGTGGATCTATTGAAGCGAGTACATTAGAGTCGGTAGAAATATTGAAAGGTAGTGCCGCATTATTATATGGTGGTGTAACTGGGGGTGCTGTCGTGAATTTAGTAACTAAGAAACCTAAATTTGAATATGGGGGTGAAGCTTCATTCCGTGTGGGAAGTTATGATTTTTACAAACCAACGGTTGATGTGTACGGGCCTATTTCAGATAAGGTTGCTTTCCGTGTAATCAGTACTTATGAAAAATCTGGAAGTTTTAGAGATCATGTCGACTCAAAAAGATTGTATGTCAATCCTTCTATTTTATATAAGATCAATGACCGTACGGATATCAACTTTATGTTTGATTACCTAAAAAGCGATTACACACCAGATTTTGGTATTGGATCGGTAGACGGTAAATTGAATCAGGATGTTGGTCGCAATACTTTTATGAATACCTTGTGGGCATATAATAAAACCAATACCACAAATGGGCAGATCAACTTAAATCATCAGTTTAATGATAACTGGAAGTTGAATGCAATTGCGAGTTATCAAAGTTATGGACGTGATTACTACGGATCGGATAGGGTTCAAGCAAATGCACAAGGTATCGCGCCACGTAATTTGACGCGTTCAAAATCGGATGAACTTACTTTCAATCAGCAGTTGAATTTAACCGGAACTGTTAAAACAGGTGCTATCAAGCATAAGATCTTAATCGGAGCTGATGCTGATCAGTCTAATACAAAAGCATATGCATACTTTATAGACGGTATTAATTATTATGATAAGCAAGGGGCATTAAAAGTCAATGTTTATGATTCTATTTATGTCTTTAATCCGAGTGAAACGGCGGCTCATTTACCTTCTGGCAAAGGTTTGCGCACAGATATGCCTGGTGCAGAGTATTTGACCAGAACAACGACTAATATTTACCGTTATGGTGTATTTTTTCAAGATTTAATTGAAGTTTCGGAAAAATTCAAAGTATTAGCGGGCTTACGTTATACTTACCAAAGAACTCCATATGCAGATAAATACACCTATGCAACTGGTGAAACAGAGGAGGTAAAGAACCTAGATGCAAACAAAAATGAACTGGGTGCTAAAGTTGATCAGGCATGGTCGCCAAAATTTGGTTTGATTTATCAACCGATTAAGAGCTCTAGTGTTTATGTAACTTACGCGAATAACTTCACATCAAACGCAGGTTATGATGTTGATTATAAGCCAATGGGGCCTTCAACGATTGATCAGTACGAAGCTGGTGTTAAAAATGATTTCTTCAATGGTCGTTTAACCCTGAATGCATCGGTTTACAGAATCAATAACAATCGCTTTGCTCAGCAATTATTGGTGAAACCTGATGGAACTGATAATGGAGATACAAACATGAAAGAGTTTTCTGGTAAAACATCTTCAGATGGTGTTGAAGTAGATGTAACTGGTTCTATCTTACCAGGACTAGATATCTTGGCCGGATACTCGTACAACTACATGCGCTATACGGAGACAAGTCCGATCACAAAGATTACGACTGTTGTCAACGGCAGTTCTAAAGTGACGGAGGTTTCTGGTAATCAGGAAGATGTACGTCTGGTGGGAACAACAGCACATACAGCCAATGGAACTATTTTCTATACTTTGCAAAATGGTGGTGCTAAAGGTCTGAAATTTGGGGTTTCTGCATTTTACACTGGAAGAAGAAATGCCGGTTGGAATAATACAAAAATCAATGTGAGAGATGTTGTTGACCGTTTAATTACTGTTAGCCCATTCACAACAGTAGATATCTCTGCTGGTTATACATATAAAAAATGGAGCATTTTAGCTAAAATGTCTAATGTTAATAATGCTTTCAATTATTATATCCATGAAAACTACAGTGTGAATCCAATTCCTCCAAGAAGTTTCATGACAACATTGACGTATAAATTTTAAAATGTTTAGTTTGCTTATAGTTTATGTTAAAAGGGCCTCCATGGAGGCCCTTTTTATCTTGAATAGCATGTGATTTCGTCTTTTATAGCTTACTGATTTTATCAAGAAGATCAACAAGTCGATTTGAGTATCCAAACTCATTATCATACCAGCCAACAACTTTTACCAGACCTCCTACAATTGAGGTAAGTTCTGAATCAAAGACACAAGAATATGGATTGTTGATGATGTCAACAGATACAATTGGATCTTCTGTATAGTAAAGTACATTTTTCAATTCACCTTCTGCTGCTTCTTTAAATTTTGCATTAATCTCTGCTACTGTTGGTTGATGTGTCAATGTACAGGTAAAATCTGTTAACGAACCGTTTAAAACAGGAACACGAATACCGGCACCACCTAGTTTACCCTCTAAATGAGTGAAAACATTGGTAATTGCCTTAGCAGCACCAGTTGTAGTTGGAATAATGGAAGATGACGCAGCACGTGCCCGGCGAAGATCACGGTGGGGGGCATCATGCAGATTCTGATCACCTGTCATGGAATGTACCGTCGTGATATAACCGTCTTTGATTCCCCAGTTTTCATCTAAAATTTTGACCAAAGGAGCAACATTATTCGTTGTACAAGAAGCATTAGAAAGAATAGGGACATTTAAGTCAAAATCCTTGTCATTAATGCCCAATACGATTGTTGGTATATCTTTATCTGAAGAGGGGGCAGAAATGATTACTTTTTTTGCTCCCGCTATCAAATGTAAATTTGCTTTCTCTTTACTGGTAAAATGACCCGTTGACTCGACAACGACATCAATGTCAAGCGTATTCCAGGGCAGATTTTCGGGATTCTTTTCATTCGTGACTAAAATACGCTTGTTATTGATGATGAGATGATTGTCATCAAAGTCAACCGTTCCAGAAAATGGACCGTGAACAGAGTCATACTTGAATAGATGTGCTAATGTCTTTGTATCTGTTAGATCATTGATCGCAATGACTTCTAGATGTTCAGCATCCCTTATGAAAATATTGCGCAGTGTATTACGGCCAATACGTCCAAACCCATTGATTGCAATATGCATAACTGATTGTTATTTATGAAATTCAGCTATAGCTTCATTTATATTTTTATCACCTTCCCATTGTGCTTTTAATTGACCGTCGGCACCGTAAACATAATTTGCAGGGAATTGCTCAGGAACATGTATTTTTTGAATAAACTCTTGGCCTTTGTCTACTAAAACTTCAACATTCTCCATTTTTGATAATTTTGGAGCGAAATTGTCAAAGAAGCCTAATATTAAAGCAGGATCATTCATTGAAACATAGTAGATGTTAACATCTTTCAAGCGATCTCTGTTTTTTTCTAAAGCAGTTGCTTCTTGTTGACAGTGGCTGCATCCTGGATCAAAAAGGATAAAAACTGTGTTTTTATCTTTGGAAACATCTGATTTTGAAACTTTAATACCCGATCTTAATTGGTAAAAAGTGAAGTCAGGAAGTGTTTTTGCAGCTTCTTTTTGCATAGCTGCAGGAGCTTCCGTATGTGCACTATGATCATGCCCACTATGGTCGTGACCATCATGCTCATCATGTGCTTCTGTTTTTGCCGCTTCTTGCGTTTTAGTATTTGAATTGCAAGAGAATAACAGGGACGCTGTGACAACTCCTGTTATGCCTAATATTAATTTTTTATTCATGGTAATGGGTATCAATTATCTATCAAAACTATAAAAAATATTGAATTTAAACCTTAAAAAAGCTGATTAATGACACTGTACTGTATAATCATACGATGTTAAGTAATGATATTATTATCATTGTCATAATTTGTGAAGGAGGTTGATTCTATGATTTCAGGTTTTCCCTTTCCATATTCATTGTTGTATACTTTTAATAATACACGAACTGATGAGATGATCAATGGTCCAAAAATAAGCCCCAGCATACCAAAAAGATTTAACCCCAGTAATACGCCAAATACCGTAATCAGTGGCGGTACATCGCCAAGTTTGCGCAATATCGTAAAACGAAGTACATTGTCAATACCACCAATTAATATAAATCCATATAAAGCCAGACCAATGGCATTTCCTGTCGAGCCAATAGCTAACAGATAAATTGCGGTAGGTACGTAAACAGTCATCGTGCCCAAGACCGGGATAATCGTGGAAACGGCCGTTATTATTCCCAGTAGAATAGGGCTGTCAACTCCAAAAATCCAATAGCCAATACCGGCAACAACGCCCTGACATATGCCAAGAATTGGAATACCGATAGCATTTGAACGTACCATCATGCTTATTTCGTTCCAGAGTTCCTTTTTACTTTGTTGCGAAAAAGGAATAGCATGCTGAATCGTAGATTCCATCTCTTTGCTATAATATTGCATAAAATAAAGTACAAATAAAGCGACGATGATATTGACGACAGTTTCCGCGACAGAATTTAAAACATTGGGTATGTATTTTGCTAATTTTTGAAGAGAATTAAGAATTGCGGCATCGGATAAATCTATGTTTTTTAATACAGGCTTATTGTGCATATAGTCTTTTACAGAATCAAATTTAGACAATAGGTCTTTTTGATTAACAATAAGCTGTTCTAACTGGGGAATTAGGTAGTTAATCAATCCCCATAATGGAAACACAATAAAGATCACAGAAAGACTGATCAGGAATATACTTGAAATAGATTTACCCCACTTTTTCTTTTCAGTGAGGGTATGGTAAATATTTCTAAATAATATATAAAGTGTTATTGCTCCTAAAAAGCCCGGTAGATAGTATGATAAATTTGTAAATATTAATATACAGATCAAAAGTATGATCGTAATCAACATGATTTGGTTAATGGAGTTATTGTTTATTTGTTTGTACTTCATGGCTGGATCCTCAGAATAAATAAATACTAAGCATTTTTTAGCTAAACTAAGATAAATTTGTTTTATTTAATTGTATCATAATATAAAACAAATTTATTGATATCTGCGCTACCTTCAAGAATTATTTTATACTTGAAATTGATTAAATAGGACTAAGCAAGTTCCGGAATGAAATAAAAAAATGTTGGACTAAAGTACAGCTAGCGCTATTGAAATCAAATTTCATAAAGCTCAATGGGTAATCCATCGGGATCTTCAAAAAATGTAAATTTTTTATTTGTAAGTTCATCAACCCGGATGGGCTCTACTGAAATATCAGACTGCTGTAATAGTTGGACTTCTGTGGAGATGTCCTGTACCGCAAAAGCAAGATGTCTCAGCCCTACGGCCTCAGGTCTTGAAGGTCGTTTGGGAGGATTTGGAAATGAAAATAGCTCAATGATATAATTGCCATTTAAGGCTAAGTCTAATTTGTACGAGTTTCTGTTTTCACGATACACTTCCTGTATAATGGTAAATCCGAGTAACTCGGTGTAAAACTTTTTGGATTTTTCATAATCGCTACAAATAATAGCAATATGATGTACTTGTTGTAAATTTAATTTCATACCAGATTATTTAGCACGGGCGTATTGATTGGTCCATTCGATGTGATCACCTAAAGTTTCTGCAAAATAGAGTGGAAGATGTGGATTTTTTAGAAAAGCACGCGCTATCATGATGATGTCTGCTTTTTTATCTTGTAAGATTTGTTCAGCGTGCGACGCTTCTTTGATAAGCCCAACAGTTGCTGTGATAAGATCTGTTTCTTTCTTTATTGCCGCAGCAAAAGGTAGTTGGTAATCTTTTGCAGGACTAATTTTTTGATGTGCAACTGCTCCACTAGTAGAAACATCAATTACTTCAACACCTAATTGTTTCAATTCTTGGGCAAGAGTAATAGACTGTTCCAGATCCCAGCCATCAGTAGCCCAGTCTGTCGCAGAAATACGAACCCATAACGATTGTGTTGTAAGTTCATGCTGAACGGCCTCAATGATTTCTTTTAAAAATCGCATTCTGTTGTCTAGAGAACCACCATATTGATCAGTTCTATCATTCGATAGGGGAGATAGAAACTGATGGATTAGATATCCGTGAGCGGCATGAATTTCGATAATATCATAGCCAGCGGTGACAGCTCTTTTCGTAGCTAGCTGAAAATCAGTAATTGTTTTTTTGATATCATCTAAGGTCATGGCACGAGGGGCTATGTCCTTCTCGGGTCTGAATGCCAGAGCAGAAGGTGCAACTGTTTGCCATCCGTTTTCAGCATCCGGTGCAATTTGATAATGATTTTCCCAAGGTTTGCCTGAACTTGCTTTACGTCCAGCATGTGCTAACTGTATGCCAGGTATTGAATTTTGTTCTTTTATGAATGTCGTTATTTCTTTTAATTTTTCGATTTGTTCATCTTTCCAAATCCCTAGATCTCCGGCACTGATTCTTCCTTCGGGCGAAACAGCCGTTGCTTCCTGAATAATGGCGGCGGCGCCTCCCATTGCAAACTGTCCCAAATGAACAAGGTGCCAGTTATTGGCAAAACCATCTACAGCCGAATATTGGCACATCGGAGAAACGACTAGTCTGTTTTTTAAACTTATGTTTTTTAGGCTAAGGCTTGAAAATAGAATGCTCATATAAAATGATTTAATTGAAATAAAAAAGGAGCATGATGCTCCTTTAAATTATATTATGGATTTGTTGACCAAAGCGAAGCAGATTTTAACATCGCTCTTCTTGGTAATTTTAAGTTTGCAATAATCAATTCTGCAAAATCCTCAGGTTGCAATACTGATTCTGGATTTCCATCTGTTAATCCGAGATCTTTGGACATATCCGAAGCAATTGTGCTTGGCATTAGCGTACAAACGCGAATATTATGTTTACGGACCTCCCGCATTAACGAATCCGCCATACCGATTACAGCAAATTTTGATGCACTATAAGCAGAAGTCGTTGCGGCTCCATTCAGCCCTGCGGTAGAAGAAACAAAAATAATGTCACCTTCTTTTTTTTCAATCAACTGTGGAAGTACTACTTTTGTTACGTGGTAACTACCCAATACGTTTGTGTTAATAATATTTGTCCAAGTTTCGGCATCCATATCCACTAAAGATCCAAAGGCTGCAATTCCGGCATTGTTGATGATAATGTCAAACTGACCAAATGAAGCATTCAATTTTGCTATTGCTTCCTGCACAGCTGCTAAATCTGAAACATCAAAAACTTCATAAGTAGCTTGTACGCCTATATCCTGTAATTCCTTTACCGTAGTTTTCAGAAGTTCTTCGTTACGACCTGTGATAGCCACATGAACACCTTCTTTCGCTAGTGCGATAGCAGTTGCTTTTCCTAATCCACGAGCACCACCAGTGACGAGTGCTTTTTTCCCAGCTATATTTTCCATGTTTTAAAATTACTGATTCAAGTCCAGTTTAATGTCAATCAAATTTAATAATTACAAGTTTTCCTCTAAAATATTTGCGATGATCGGATAGGTATTTTGTTTTACCTGCTTCAGACTATGTTTATCTAACCATTCTGCTTTGGTGATATCCTCTTCAGTTTGAGGTATGAGTTTAGGGATTTTATTAACACCCATTTCATACCAATTGGTTTGTTTCAGGATAAAATCACCATTTCTCAAATAATAAGTATGGTATGATGTCTGTATTTTCTTTCCGAGGTAATCTATTTTTATGCCACATTCCTCTTCCACTTCCCTTACAGCAGCTTCTTTCATCTTTTCATGACTTTCTACTTTCCCTTTCGGAAGGTCCCATTTGCCTAATCTAAAGATGAATAAATAGTCGCCATCGCCATTTTTCACTAAGCCTCCGGCCGCTTTTATGATTTTATTCTTTTCCTTTAATTTATGGAAAATCAATTCACAGTCTTTATGAATATATAAAAATGATTTAGGAATGTCATTTTGTTCAGATAATTTAAAAAGTTTTTCAAGTTCAATATCTTGAACATCAATAGTTTGAGGGTTTTTAATACCCGTGGGAACAAAATCTGCCAAAATTAGCACAGATTGGTTCATATAAATTTTATAAATTTGCGACATGAATAATTTAAATGAGGTTGAACAAAAAGTTGCCGAATCCTTATTGCAAATTAAAGCAATAAAATTGCAACCTAAAAACCCTTTTACTTGGGCATCGGGTTGGAAGTCTCCAATTTATTGTGATAATCGTATTACTTTATCGTATCCAGCAATCCGTACGTATATTCGTCAGAAGCTTTCAAAGTTGATTCAAGAAGAATTTGGATCAGTGGATATGATTTCTGGTGTAGCTACTGCAGGTATTCCACAAGGTGTACTAGTTGCTCAAGATTTGGGCTTACCATTTTCTTATGTGAGAAGCAGTGCTAAAGATCACGGTCGTCAAAATATGATTGAAGGTGAGATTGTTAGCGGTCAACGTGTTGTTGTTGTTGAAGATTTAGTTTCAACGGGTAAAAGTAGTTTAATTGCGGTAAAAGCTTTACGTGAGGCAGGATGTAATGTGGTAGGTCTAGTATCTATTTTCACATATGGTCTGGATGAAGCAACAAAGAATTTTGCTGATGCAAAATGTACTTTACATAGTCTTTGTGATTACAATTCACTCATTCAAGTGGCTGCAGAAAATGGTTTTATTTTTGAAGAAGATGTTGAGTTATTAAAAGATTGGAGAAAAAATCCTTCAACCTGGTCACCAATTGTCTAATTTATAAAAAGGAATTTTTATGACAACTATTCAGAACAATGTAACAATTGAAAAGTCGGTTCAGGAGGTTTATGCTTTTTTGAAAGACTTAAATAA
Source organism: Sphingobacterium sp. MYb388 (assembly GCF_037479535.1). Taxonomy (NCBI): domain Bacteria; kingdom Pseudomonadati; phylum Bacteroidota; class Sphingobacteriia; order Sphingobacteriales; family Sphingobacteriaceae; genus Sphingobacterium; species Sphingobacterium sp. MYb388. Next base: position 47,893 of record NZ_JBBGYV010000005.1, read on the forward strand.
TCATGAGCAATTGATGCCTGAGAATATTTATAATTGGTCGTCAACTGCCGATGAGGCACGTTTTACAATTCAGAATATGGCTAAGTTGGCCCTGAAAGTAGACGAAAGGATAGAAGATCAAGAAATAAAACTAGTTCCATCTGAAAAGGCTCCTTTTGATGTTACATTAAAATGGACTTTGTCAACAGTTTCGGCTAACGTAACAGTGGCAACATTTACGATTGAAGCTGACTTGAATATGATGATGAAAATGATCGCTTCAGGACCTCTTCAAAAATTAGCTGATTTTCAAGTGAATAAATTGAAAGAGATTTTAGGATAATCTATCCCTATTTTATCCTATAAATTTTCAGTCTATAAAGAAATGTCTTCCAATTTGGAAGACATTTTCATTTTATATATTATGCAAGTCTTTCGTGTACTTTATTCCAATTCACTACATTCCACCAGTTTTTGATGTAATCTGCTCTCTTATTTTGATAATGTAAATAGTAGGCATGTTCCCATACATCTAATGCTAAAACAGGAATACCTCTTTGATCGACCACATCCATTAATGGATTGTCTTGATTAGCGGTTGATGTTATTTTTAGCTTACCTGAATCGTCCAAGATTAACCAGGCCCAGCCTGAACCAAATCTTGAAGTCGCCGCAGCCGCAAACTGTTCTTTAAATTTGTCCATTGATCCAAAAGATGAGATGATCAATTGCATCACTTTTTCAGAAGGACCCGTTTGTTTTCCAGATAGGTTTTCCCAGAAAAAATTATGATTCCAAGCCCCGCCAGCGTTATTGCGTGCTTTAGCAGAATATTTAGAAATATTTGCCAACAACTGCTCTTCAGAAGTTTCAGTAATATTTTCTGCTACTATTGCCTCATTGATAGCTTTAATATATGCAGTATGATGCTTCGTGTAATGGATTTCCATTGTTAAGGCATCAATATTGGGTTCGAGGTCGGAATAAGTATAAGGAAGTTTGATTTGACTAAAAGAAAGAGGAGCGGCTTGATTACGTGCAGGTTCAGCTTGGGCTAAATTAGTTAAAACACTGCCCGATACTGCGACAGCCAAGGTTGCTTTAGCGGTGTTGTGAAGGAAGTTTCTACGTGTTTGCATTCTTTTATTTATTAAGTTAATGGTAGTAATATAACGCGTTTTTTTTGTTTTATTATTCTTTAACACGGGAAATTTTAGAATAGAACGAGAATGTTACTAAACCATGACTTTTACTATTTTTTTAAGATGCTATTGTAGTTGTAATTTTCTTTTAAAATTAATAAAGTTAAAATTAAGTATAAAAAGTGGCGGAGTATTAACTCTTAATCTTTACTTCGTGGACCAAACTTTTTAGGATACGATTTAAACTTCTAGTCGAAATACCGCGGTATGATACAAGCTCTTATTGTGAAATTATAATTGCTTGCTGATGCTGTAAATGCATGAGGATAGCCACATTTATCTTGCACCAGCAAGAGGTCTGACGGGAAATTTGGTTTTGTATATAGCGGTTATGAAAAGGTTGTTATCATACTCTTTGACAACAACCCATTTTAGGATATTATATCTAGCGGCTAACTTTTAACTTATCCAAGAGCAAAAACAATAAAAATCCAACAATTGAAGGAATAACCCACCACAGTTCATATGTCGCCAAAGGAATTGATGCTAATATATTTTCAGCTCCTTTAATATGTATATCAAATCCTGCTAAGAGATAAATTGTAGAAACAAGTGTTGTTCCTGCTAAAGCTCCAATGTAGGGTAGTCTAGATTTAATCAAACGACCAAAGATAAGTACATAGAGTACCAGGGTAATTACAATTGGATAAATGAATGCTAAAAATGGATAAGCAATTTGAATAATATACTCCACTCCGGTTATGGCAAGTACTGCCGAAAAGAGACAGCAAATAATGACAATCCACTCGTAGGTAATTCGATTATTAAACAGCTGACTAAAAAATGTACCTACAGCACAAGTTAAGGCGATTGCAGTAGTTAGGCACGCTAAAGCAATACTGACTGAAATGGCAAGCACCCCATAGCTTCCAAAGATTTTATGCGAAATAAACAGGAGTAACTCTGCCCGTTTTACATCTGGAGATAAAGGATATCCAGATTTTGCCCCTAACAAAACTAAACCACCGTAGATCAATAATAAACAAAATGTTGCTAGGCAACCTGCACTCGTGACGATTCTATTTTTATCTTTAAGTTTTTCATATCCTTTGGCTTTTGCTGCAGCGATAATAATACTGCTAAAAATGACAGAAGCCAACACATCCAATGTTTGATACCCTTCTATGAAACCAAGCTTAAAGGCTTGCAGGGATTCCATCTGATGTGCGATATTCGGTGATAAAGGAAACAAAATTCCCATGATGATCATACCGATCAATAAGATCAAAAGTAACGGTGTCAGAAAATTTCCAATTACATTCACGACTTTGGAAGGGCGGATAGAAAGGATAAAAGTAACCGCAAAAAATAGTATTGAACCCCAGATGGGAGATAAGTTCGGAAATGCAGGCAATAAACCTACTTCAAAAGTAGTCGCGGCTGTTCTCGGAATGGCAATTAGAGGCCCTATACCCAGCATGATGATGATACCCAGGATGGTGGCTATATAAGGATGAGTTCGATTACCTAAATCTTTGAATGATTCACCTGAATTGATGATCGATAAAACGCCTAACAGAGGAAGTAAAATACCTGTAAGCCCAAAACCTATTATTGCCCAGTCCCATTGATCTGCCGCATTTAATCCAATAAAAGGAGGAAGCAGTAAGTTCCCAGCTCCAAAAAACATAGCAAATAAGGCGAATCCTAGTGTCGTAATATCTTTGATTTTTTTCATCAATAGTTAATTATGTTCTTTCAAACAGGTCTGAGCTTCTTATCAACACAAGAGTGTTCATAGGCTGCACGTTGTAGATCTTTGAGATTTAAATAGTATTATCGAACGGCAAATATAATAGGACTTTCCAATTAAACAAGAAATAAGTAACGCTGTTTTTAAATAGCTTATTTATATTGTTGACTAGGGTTCGGAAATAAAATGCAGTATAAGCAATATGGTTGCAGTAGTTTGAATGTCTGTATTGCTGCGTAAAATGATCAGATCTAAGATTTTTTTACCTTCCCTAAGTTATGCTGAAATCAGTTGATTTCAAAAAAGAGACCGAATATCACGGATATATCATACATCTTATTAAAAATAAGAAAGCATCTTGATTTATGTCAAGATGCTTCATGCTATTATAAAAATTGACTTTACAATCTATTTTATAAACTGTTTTATTTTCAATTTGAAGGTTAAATCTCTACCTGCAGGAACAAGTTCATCTGCCTTGAATATGATGACTTCATTAGGGCTTTCAGATAAAGATGTTCCTTTATACAATAATACATACCGATCAGCAGTAGGAGATACAGCATGTGTTGGGGCACCTGCGTATATCATCCATGTTGGACCTGAAACCGGTTGCCCCATGCTTGTAGCATCTAGTCCCAAAGATGTTGCTTCTTTGAAATCAAGTTCTTTTAAGTTCGCGATTTTGATATCTTCAATAGCCTTTCCTTTTAAATCAAAATACCCAAATTTATAAGCTGTTGTACTTGGTTTAAGAGTTGTACCGGAAGTTCCTGAGAAATTTACTAGACTTGTTTCGACAGTTTCAGTAATTTTATCATTTAATAAATCATAAAATACTGTTTTCCCAGAAGCAACAGCAACAGTACCTGTTTTTACTTCTTTTTCTTTGAGGATATTGATATCATGCGATTCCGATTTTAATTGGTATCGTGCATTTCCATCTTTAGCTGTTACTTTATCTGCTTGCATAATGATGACTTCAGTTTGTGCACTACTTGTGATGTCTGCTTTTTTGTAGAATACAATATAACGATCTGCAGTCGGGTATACAGCATGATTATTTTTATAGTCATAAATAATCCAAGTTGGACCGTTTGCCGGTTCTCCTGCAGTGGATGCATCAATGGTTAAAAAATTAGTTTCTTTAACATCCAACTGGTTAAAGTCTGCTGTATTGGTCAATTTAATATCTTTGATACTCGTATTTTTCAAGTCAAAATATCCCATTTGATAGCCTTGGTTTCCCAAATCTAAACGAGACCCGTACATGCCTGAAAGTTTAAAAGTATAAGAGCTTTCTGTCGCATCTTCTTGTTTCTTTAAGTCGTAAAATATGGTTTTACCACTTGGTACAGCAACATTAAGTCCTTCAGTTTTGAAAACTTCTTCTTCTTTTGGATCTTCAACTTTATCTTTTTTACAAGCTGTAAATTGAAAAGAGGTCAGTGCAATAGCACTAACACACAGGATACTTTTTAATTTGTGTGATGATTTCATGATTACACGGATTTAAAATTACGAGATAACTGCTTTTGAATTAAATGTATTGGTAAATGCTTCAAATGTCGCTAATGCAGCATTGATAGCTTCTTGCTCGTCATTTTCGGCAACTTCTGCATTGATTATTGCAGTAAACTCCGCCCATTTTTCCATTGATTGGTCACCATAACCATTAAAAAAGTTAAATCCCGAATTGATACCTCTATGTTGAAGCATTTTGACAATATGTGGTCCGCCCATGATAGATCCCTCTAGTACATAAAGAGCACCGATAGCTTGGTTTTTTGTGCTGATCGTCGGTAACACAACTTCAGGTAAGTTTTCTAAACTACCACCTAGTTCAATGATATCTTTGGCAACATGTGATGCATTTCTGCGTGTGGCATAGTAAGATGCTAAGCTTGCTGGTAATGCCGCTTCAATGTTTCCTTCTGCAGCATTAAAATAAGCATAGAAATATTTCAATACGTCTGCATAATCTAAGTTATTTTCAATAGCCTTCAATTTAAAAATAACATTTTTTTCTAACTCTTGATGGCCATTTTTTGTGGCTTCTTTGATTTTTAAGTTTAACATGATATTTGCTTATTAATTTTATAAATTACTCGTTTTTAAATTTTTTGTTCCATCTTCTTGTATGAAATATCGGAAAGTAAAGTAGGGGGCAGGCCAGTAAAGGTCAGTAATCGGCGTAAAATTGTGAATACCCTGATATACACTGATCATTTGTAGCTTGACATATTTCCCATTACTTAAACGGATGACATAGGTGCGGTCAGGCATGGCCTGTACCAGATGACGCTGTATATTATAATCATACCAGCCTGACGACTCGGCATCCATAATAATACCGAATGCATTTATCTTTGAGTTTTCAAATTCAATATCCTCAGGAGCAGAATCGACCTGGTCATATGGCTTTTTAATCAGTACAACTCGGTGTCTTGATGGATTTCCGTAAGCGGGATTATTTTCCATCGTTCCATCATTTATAAAAATTGTTCCATTGTATTGTCCTGTAAAGGCAAGATCCCAATCTGTTTTTGCAAAGTTCGTTACCGAATCGGTATGATTTTTTAACCAAGTCTGGTTTTGATCTGAAAACCGAAATAGGAAAGTATAAAAGTCTCTTGTTTCTTTGGGGTTTCCGCCACCGACACCAGCTCCGACATAAGCATTTACATCACCAGCAAGATCTTTTATGATCGTACTTTTTCCGTCGGCTAAGATGTCTGGCTCAATGTTGGGTTTAAAACATGAAGTAAACACTGTTGCTATGCAACTATAAAAGAGTATTTTTATGGATAATTTCATCTTTTTACTTTATTAATCTGTAGGATAGGCCAAAGGATACACTTCGACCAATTTGGCCTGGAATTAAATAATTAATATAGTTTCCGAGGTTTTCTCCAGTCACCCGGACAGTTAAAGGAAGTTTGTCAAACTTTTTTTCAATAGTTGCATTATAGAGAATATGCTGATTGACAAATGTGTCAAAACGATCAATAAAATGATTGCCATTTGCATCTGAAAATGCATACTTCCCTCTGTAGTTAGCACGTGCATTTATTGTCAGATTCCAAGGAGCTTGATAAATTGCACCTATGTTGAATTGATGTCTTGATCTGTTTTCTAAGCCCCAGTAGTCTTTTGATGTTGGCGTAAATGTCTCTCCGGTCTTTGGATCTCTTAAGGTATTAAATGGCCAATTCCCTTGTTTTATACTATCAACAACACTCATATCTTTCGCAATCAGGTATTGATAGCCTGCATTGATTGTGATTTTTTCTAATACCCGAGTAGAAAAAGATATGTCAAATCCTTTATTGACTGACTTTGGTAAATTTTGATACGAATAAATCGCCATGTTTTGCATACCTGTAGCAACCTGTATACTATTGATTTGATTTTTAAGCTGATGACGAAATACATTGACTTCTACTGTTGTATTTGTTAACGGCTTCCAGGTCAAACCTGCATTGATTGAGGTGTTGTGCTCGGCTTTTAAGTTACCATCAAGTTGATTGATGATGTAATTGCGACGTTCAGAAATTTGTCCTGCGGCATCCATTTCATCCAGAGTACTGTTTAAAACTTCATTGCCGATAACGTAGTAATTGGCAGCAGGGTTGTAAAACACTTGATAACGGGTCTTGAAGTCAGGAGCTTTAAATCCAGTTCCTATACCTGTTTTCAAAGCAAGCTGAGGCAGTAATTGATAGGTCACACCTAAACTTGGGTTTAATCGCCCTCCGTAATTGTCTGTCTGGTCATAGCGCAATCCTGCAACAACAGTGGTTTTTTCTCCGATTGTTTTATTCGCTTGGGTATATAAAAAGAAGTTCTTCTGATTTTTGTTGTCAAAATTTTCAGCAAGATCCATAGCTTCTATAGCGCCACCTAGTCCCATAGTCACATTTAAGCCTTCTGACTGATAAGCAAATTGTTGTTCCAGACGATGGACCATCTGTGTGAAATTGTCTGAAGCTAAATTGGCATTGTTTTGCTGTGCTGTTACTTTATTATCGGATTGATAATGCGATACGTAATAGGTAGAAAGCGATTTCAAGCGTTCATTCCAACGGCTATCGTAGAACAATGAAGCATTGATGTCAGTCTCTTTTTGTTGATCTAGCGTGCTGAAATCTTGTCCGTAACCACGGTGCATATCGGATTGGCGATAGTTATAACGCCCTGAAGCGCCAATGAAATGCTGATTATCTTTCAATTGATGTCTTACTTTTCCCTGGATGGAAAAAGTTTGGTAGGGTGGGACTGTGGTTCCGCTTGACTGAAATTTTTTGTTTGTATTAAAACCATCCGTACGGTAGTAATTCGTAGAGAGTAAAGCTGTTCCTCTATTTTTATTAAAGGAAGTCTCACCTTCTAAGGTTGCATCCAATACGTTGAAACTTCCATAGTTAATATTTGCATGCATTTGAGGAGTTACTTTACCTAAACGGGTGATGATATTGATCGCTCCTCCCAGTGCATCACTCCCATAAAGACAAGAAGAAGCCCCTTTGATAATCTCTATACGTTCTATATTTGTTACCGAAATACGTGATAAGTCAAAGTTACCGGAACTTCTGCCGAGCATCGGCTGTCCGTCAATAAGGATCATGACGTATTCACTAGAGAATCCCTGCAGCTGCACACCTACAGAACGGTTACCGCCAGCAGTATTGTTAACAATAGCAATACCTGTCTGTTCTTTTAAGACCTCGTCCAAACGTCTACTCCCCATAAGTTCAATTGCCTTCCTGTCGATAATAGTAACCGGCATAGCAGAGTTCTTAGGATCAATTAATGTTGGACGGTTTTGAATCTCTTGCGTAACCAATGCTTCATCTAAAACTTGATTCGATTTATGAAGCTGGAAGCGATGTAGCTGCTTGTCTTTTGCGATCAACTCAATAGAACCAGTTAAGGTTTCATATCCAATTGCACTTAAAGTATAAGTATATGTTCCGGCATATAATTTTTTGACTATGAAATTTCCCCGATTATCTGTTTTTGTCGTAGATCGGTCTGGTTCGATTAAAATACTAACATCTGCCAACGGTTTTTGTAATTCATCCACAATAAGCCCCTGAAATTGCGCATTCTGTTGTGCAAGCACTGAATTGCTTTTCCCGATCAGAAAAAGAAAACTAAATAGCAGGCATAGATAGTGTGTTGTCTTCAAAGTTATTTGTAATAATTCTAAATAATAATGCAAGTATCTCCATAAAATGCCAAAGTTTATTTATGCATTGTGTATTTTGATTTGTGCAAAGCGTATTAATTTTTGTGCAATATGATATTATTTAAATGACATAATGATCCCTGCTGTTTAGTTAATTTATTGTTAACCAGAGTATTTAATTTGTTTATATCTATTCTTGTGTATTAGTGTAAGCGTATTGCAAACAGAACTCTTTATTTGTAATTAGTTTAAATAAGCCCATTTTTGTTCTTCATAAATGAACAAATTATATGAAGAAAATATTAAATAATTTTGCGCTTATCATCATTTTATGGTCTAGCTATACAGTAGCTATAGCACAGGGCAACACGCCAAAAAGAATTGTTTCCTTAAGTGGAAGTTTGACGGAAATTGTTGATGCATTAGGGCTAGGTGCTAATCTAGTGGCTGTTGATGTGACAAGCGATTATCCAAGTTATGTGAAAGAGATTCCTAAAGTGAGCAAAAACAGATCAATTACGGCTGAAGGAATTGCTTCATTTCGTCCAGATATCGTACTAGGTTTTGAAGGAGAGGTCAGTGCGGCTGTATTGGCGCAATTTAAGACCTTGAATATTTCATGTGTTTTGTTTAAACAGGAATTTTCTGAGGCAGGATTAACAGGATTGGTTCGCAAAGTAGGACAATCTTTAAATGTTACTACAAAGGGAAATCAGGTTGCAGATCAATTATCGAAAGATCTAAAGTCGGCAATTGCGAAGGGGAAATCGAGTAAAGCAACTAAAATGATGTTTGTATATGCACGTGGGGCAGGAGCAATGAGTGTATCTGGTTCAGGAACTGCCGTTGATGCGGTAATCAAGTTAGCCGGTGCTCAAAATGTGATGAAAGGTTTTACAGGATACAAAACATATAATACAGAAGCTTTAGTTCAGGCCAATCCGGAAGTTATTTTGTTATTTGATTTTGGGATGTCCAGTTTAGGAGGAAAAGAAGCTATTTTGAAGTTACCAGGTGTTAACTTAACTACAGCAGGTAAAAATAAAAGAGTAATTGCTATGGATGCATCCTTGTTAAATGGTTTCAGTATGCGTTTACCACAGGCGATACAGCAGTTGCACGAAAAATTATTTGGAAAATAGTTGCTGTAATGAAAAATACCTTAATTTACACGCTACTCAGCATATTACTTATTATCGTAGTCATATTTTCATTAGGGATGGGATCGATTTCGGTTTCCTTTTGGGATGTTTGCTCTATACTGTTACATAAGATAGGTCTTAAAGCTTCATCAGGTATTGATGAGCTGACTGTGAATGTCTTGGAGCAAATACGATTACCTAGAATTCTAATGGGAATTGCAGTTGGTGCAGCTTTAGGAATCAGTGGAGCAGCTATCCAAGGTATATTTCGAAATCCATTAGCGGAACCTGGCTTAATGGGAATTTCTTCAGGCGCTTCTTTCTTTGCCGCACTCGTTATCTCTTTCGAAGGCTTGTTACTTCCCATGATTTCTGCAAGCCTGGGTTATTACGTTCTGGCATTTGCAGCGTTTTTAGGAGCAACATTGACAGTGCTTATTGTTTATCGTATATCCATGAACAATGGGAAATCTCATATTGCAACCATGCTTTTAGCAGGTGTTGCTATGAATGCATTTGCAGGAGCCTTAACGGGATTATTGAGTTATTTAGCAACTGAACAACAATTACGTTCCATCACCTTTTGGTCATTGGGCAGTTTAGCGGGAGCATCATGGGAAAATATTAAAGTATTGTATCCCTGTGTCTTTATTTCTTTAGTTATTCTACCTCTTTTTGCGAAACAATTGAATGTTTTTGCTTTAGGAGAATCTCAAGCTGAAATGATGGGCGTCAATACAAGCCGGTTGAAAATTGTTGTTATTTTGTTTTCAACATTGGCAGTAGGAGCAGCTGTTGCATTTTCCGGAGTTATCAGCTTCGTGGGTTTATTAGTACCGCATGCAATCCGGTTGATTGGTGGTGTTGATAATCGTTACGTGCTCGTGGCATCAAGTATTGCCGGAGCATTGGTCCTCACACTTGCTGATCTGCTTTCCCGCTTAATTATTCAGCCATTGGAACTTCCTATTGGGGTTATTACAGCATTATTGGGTACTCCAGTTTTCTTATTTATCCTGATCAGAGACAAGAATAAAATCTAGTTTATGCTACAAGTACAATCACTATCATACGAAATCAAAGGGCGTCCCATTTTAAGGGATATTGATATCTCTATTCAAAAAGGCGAATTTTACGCAATTGTAGGAGCAAATGGAGCCGGAAAAACATCTTTGTTACGTATGTTGGCTTCCGATCTGAAACCTGCAAAGGGAGAAATATTGTTTAAAGGCAAACCACTTCGTTCTTACTCATTGAAAGAACTTGCTTATGCGAGAGCTTTCCTACACCAGTCCAATAGTATGGCTATGGCGTTTACTGTCGAGGAGGTCGTCCGTATGGGACGCTATCATTTGAAAGCATCTCAGGAGCAACACGACGTGGCTATAGCAGAGTGTATGCGTATCTGTGAAGTCGAACATCTGGGCGATAGAAAAATACAGCAACTGTCGGGTGGAGAGCAGCAACGTGTTCATTTTGCAAGGGTATTGGCACAGGTGTGGGACCAGAAAGACGTTTTGTTATTATTAGATGAGCCTGTAGCGAGTATGGATATCCAATTTCAACATCAAACATTAGCCATTGCGAAAGCTTTGACTGCTGTTGGATTTAGTGTTGTTGCCATATTACATGAACTGAATCTTGTTGCACAGTATGCCGATCGTGTATTGATGCTCAAATCGGGTAGGAAATGGTGGGAGGGAGCTCCTATTGAAGTGCTCAAGCCTGAAAATATATATGCTATATTTGGTGTACAAACAAAAGTGAGTACTGATATGGCTACGCTGACACCGTCTGTACAAACCTGTACAGTACATTATTCAGCAGCAAAATTTAATTCAAATTATAAACATGAACTGGCGATGGAATTAAAAGAAAAGTACGAAAATTATAAAAAAGATAATCCTAAGGCAAGGATTTACGACTGTGCAAAAGCACTTAAGGTAAGTGAAGCACAGCTTCTATTGACACAATTGTCAGATGATGTGGTGTTACTTAAGGATGATATTTGGGCTATTTTGCAGGAATTACCGCGCTTAGGGCATGTTATGGCTTTGACACGTAATGATGCATGTGTTCATGAAAGAAAAGGAACGTATCCCACACCTTCCAATGAGGGGCATGTCGTATTATTTCATAATGATGATATTGACCTACGCGTTTTTATTCAGAATTGGGCTTATGCATTTGCTGTAAAAGTTAAAGATCTTTTGAGTATCCAGTTCTTTGATAAAGCGGGATTAGCTGTTCATAAAGTTTATTTGACCAAAGACTCTAATCCGATTGCTGTTTATGAAGAACTTGTAAATTCTTATCGTGCTGCAGACCAGACGTATTTTACAATCAATATTCCCGCAGTTTTAAGCGATATCTCCATTCCAGATACGGAAATTGCTGTCGATAGTTTTCAGTCAGATTGGCTGAATATGAAGGATAGCCATGAATTCTTTGGTATTTTACGTAAATATAGCTTACAGCGGACACAGGCATTACGTCTGGCACCTTCTGGTTTCGCAGAGCAATTGCCATTAGAGCGATTTACAGAAATCTTAAACCAGGCTTCAGAACAGGAAGTTCCTGTCATGGTTTTTGTTAGCAATAAAGGCTGTATTCAGATACATTCGGGATTGATCAAGAAACTTGTAACTATGGAGAATTGGTTTAATGTACTAGATCCACAGTTTAATCTGCATCTTAATATGGATGCGATTGACCAAATATGGCAGGTTAGAAAACCTTCTACGGATGGTGATGTAAACGCATTGGAAGTTTACGACAAGCAGGGAAATCTAATTGTTCAACTTTTTGGGAAACGAAAACCGGGTATTCCTGAATTAGAATCATGGCGTTCGCTATTGCAAGGTCAAAAGGTATAAAAGTAAATTAACGGCTTATTTCTGAAGGGAGTAAGCCGTAATATTTTTTAAATGCATGTGTAAAGCTAGCCTGATGTTTAAAACCCACGATCGTACTCACCTCATACATGTTTTTGTTTTCATTTAAAATCAGACGTTTTGCCTCCTCCATTCGGATACGTGTGATGTAGTTGTAAATGGTAGTACCAAAATGTTGTTTAAAGCCATTGCGAAGTTTAAACTCATTCAATAGTACTAATTTTGATAATTGCTTGTGTGTTGGCGGATTGACAAAATTATTGCGAAGGATCCGCTGTGCCTCTTCCAGTTTTTGAACATCTTCGATCTTTAAAAGATCCGTAAGTTTATCGCTGATGAAACTGAACTGTTCAAACTGAAGCATGATGAGTTCGAGAATGCGCGCATTGACAAATATCTGCTTCAATTCATTTTTATTTGTCGTGGTACGAATACTATCAATGATCCCCTTCATTTCTGTGGTAACAAAAAGATCTTCTTCGACAATGGAGATCACTTTCTTTTCCTTCATCTTCTCTTTGAATTCCAAATGAAGTGGCGTATGTATGCTGATCATATTCTGATAGAGTTCAGGTGTCATGATGACCATAAAATACAGGAAGTCCTGATTGCTCTGAATCGGATGCTCTTCGTAAAGAGAAGGAATGTAACGTATGTTATGTTTACTGAAAGTAAATCCATGCGCAGATTCTGATTTACTGAGGATAAATTGGCTCACGACAGCTTCGCCTTCTATCTCCGAGATAATATCTACAGGAGCTGAAACACGCATATCCGCGCAGAGCACAAACAAGCCTCTGCTCAGGATCTGATAGGTACTGATATTTATCGGGCTTTTATTGATTGCAATATGCTTTTCGGATAAAATGGTATTGATCGAGCTGATCTCAGGAAGCTCTTCCCAAAATAGCCATTCATTATGTTGTTTTATCTTTGCTTTTATAATCATACCTTATTACAAATATACATTATTTGTAATAGATCTAAATTAATTTATTGAAATGAGACCTTTAAATGACGAGCAATTATTCTATTTTAAAAAACAGGTTGATTGAAATGCAAACAGATGTTTATGAATAAGATAATTAGCGTATAGCCGATGAATCTAAGTGTCATATCGGGCAATAAGTTGGTTAATCTACTCTATTTTAATATCTTTTAAATTAAAAAAATGTATATATTTGCCGCCATAGCCGAGAACCATTTTTAGAAATGAACGAACAGTATAAGCCAGGAACCCATCAATTGTTAACACTTCAGGTGAATGATGTTAATCTATTAACCGATATGTCGAATTTTTTAGATTTTACAATACATCAAATAAATGATCATGGTCTGAAAATTGTCGGAATCTCATCTCATGAATTTGACAGTAAAGGTTTCACAGTAGCTATATGTTTGATGGAATCACATATCTGTATCCATACATGGCCTGAGTTTTCACAGCTTACACTAGATATTTATCTATGTAATTATCTCAAGGATAATACGAAGAAAGTACTTGAGCTAGGGGAGGTTTTTAAGCATTATTTTGATGCGTCAGTATTGAATGAAACCATTGTTAATCGATAGTTTATGCTTATCATTTGCTCGAAATGTAATTTTAAACATGGTTTTGATGTTGAAGTGGTTGATTATAAGGGTTTCGTATGTTCTAATTGCGGAAGTTATTATAAAGGTGAAGATCATACAACTTGGGTTTTTGTTAAAGTCTTTCCGAAGCCTGAATATATTTTATGGACTAGCTTAGGGGAACGGATTGGAGAAAAGAAAAACGATTATGTGGTTATTACCAAAATACAACGGGTTAATCTAGATGGCGAGTATAGTAATGAATATGTAGGTCTCAATTCCAAAAACAACGAAATTTATTGGAGTGATGGACCTGATTATGCAGCTATTCTACATTCAGTTGGACTGCCAGAAATAAAATCAGTAAAGGAAGATCGGCTTAAATTACAGACAAGGACCTATATTTTAAAATATCAGGATACTTTAAAGGTAGTGTACGCGGAAGGGTTTGTCTTTGAAGATCTTGATGCAAGATCTCAAGCTAATACTTATATCAATAGTATCAATGAAGATCGTTTCGTATCGCATGAAATAATTGATAACGTGAACGAGTACTATAGTGGAACATATCAAAATCAAGAAGATTATTTTCAAACCTTTGAATATTATAATGAATACCTAAGCCGGAAGAAAAAGACGAGTACGATCCTCAATATATTGACCATTTGTTTTGTTATCTTAATCGGACTAGGATTCTTTTTAATTAACAGGTCTAATATTCAGGAGTATTACTATCAATTTGATCAAAAATTTACTTCCTCAAAATTGAATAATGAGTACATTGGGGAGTCTTTTAGTGTAAATGGCAGTGAACCACAAAAATTAACTTTTCAAGGAATTTCAGATGTTAATGTTCCAAATGTGCATCTTCGGATCAAGTTGATTAATGAACTTACCAACCAAATACAGGAAACAGCACTTTTGCAACATCATTATAATGAAGTTAATCATGCTTGCGGTATTTCGGTGAGTTTTTGCAAAGTAGAGCCCGGCACATATCACATGGTATTTGAAACCTACTCAACTAATAAGAATGTTGCTTCAGTATATCTAAATGAAGACTACAAGATCACTTTTGGAGGTGTAGATTACTGGGGCTTAATTATTACTTATGTTTTGCTCGTATTGTTGGTCTTGTGGATAAGAAATTCATTGTTAGGACTGGGAAAAGATAGCCTTATGTTTGTCAATAAAGAAATTAATTATTTAGCGGTATTGAATTATAAAGGCTTTGGATCCTGGTTCGTGATCTTGTTTGGATTATCTTTAGGCTTACAGTACTATAATAAATATATCAAAACTTGTACAACATCTTATCAAGTAAATACAGTGGAAGATAATACATATACCGGATCTCGGTATCATTATTATCGACCAACATATTCGGATTATGGTTCTAGTCACAAATAAAAATATATAGTCATATGAATTATGAAATCTTTTACAAAGGAATAGCGGCATCTATTGTCTATTCTATAATCGGAATTGTCGTTTTTATATTTGCTTATTGGGTTATAGAGAGGTTAACACCTGAAAAATCATGGCAAGAAATCGTTAAAAACAAAAATATTGCATTAGCGATTGTTTTTGCTGCATTCATTCTAGGCATATCGATTATTATTGCGGCAGCTATTCATGGATAAAAAAAAGAATCTGCCCATATTTCTGCTGATATCTGTTTTCATAATTGCTACATGTGGTCTTATTTATGAACTGGTTGCAGGTGCATTAGCTAGTTATTTGTTAGGAGATTCTGTAAAACAATTTTCATTTATTATTGGGACCTATCTTTTTGCGATGGGCGTGGGTTCGTTTTTTGCTAAGTATATTGTTAAAAATCTTTTAGACCGATTTATAGATATCGAGTTGTTGATTGGAATAATTGGTGGAACTAGTTCTGTTATTTTATTTCTGTTATTTCAACAAGTTGAACATTTCCAGTTGATCTTATATCTTTTTGTTTTTTTAACAGGATGTCTTAGCGGAATGGAAATACCGCTGTTAATGAATATTTTAAAAGATCGTGTCAACTTTAGAGACTTGGTTTCTAATGTCTTCACTTTTGATTATATCGGTGCTCTTATTGCCTCTGTATTATTTCCAATATTACTCATTCCGAAACTTGGGGTAATGGGGACATCATTATTTTTTGGAATTATCAATGTTACTGTTGGCATATTTCTCTCTTTTTATTTGAGTAAACAACTTAAAAATCCAATTATTCTTAAAATAAAGTCACTTGTATGCTTTATTATTTTGATTGGTTTGTTTTTTTACTCTAATGAACTGTTAAAATATTCCGAGAATCAGCTATACAGTACCAATGTTATTTATAAACACTCTACGCCATATCAACGTATTGTACTGACTGAGGCAAAAGGAGAATATCAGCTGTTCTTAAATAATAATCTACAATTCAATACAAAGGACGAATATCGATATCATGAAACGTTGGTCCACCCAGCGATGTCTATTGCTAAAAGTCCAAAGAAAGTACTTGTTTTAGGAGGGGGTGACGGGCTTGCAGTAAGAGAAATTTTAAAATATTCTTCTGTAGAAAAAGTAGTGCTTGTCGATCTGGATGAGGGGATGACAAAATTGTTCCAGACAAATGAACTGTTGAGAAAGCATAATGCTAATGCATTGAACAATTCTCGTGTTGAGGTTATAAATAGGGATGCGTTTCTTTGGGTGAAGGAAGCAAAAGATAAATTTGATGTGATGATTATCGATTTTCCTGATCCATCTAATTATAGTTTGGGAAAACTCTATACAAACAATTTTTACAAAAGCCTATATCCACTCATGGAGCCGCAATGTATCGTTTCTGTTCAAACAACATCTCCATATTTTGCACCAAAATCTTATTGGTGCATTTATGAGACTATCGCATCTGTTTTTCCGAATAATTTGGCCTATCATACTTATGTTCCTTCTTTTGGCGAATGGGGATTTAACCTCTTCTCACCCGATATGAGAGTCAATTTTAATCGCGTAAACCAGCGTGTTCCAAATTTGAAGTATTATAATTATAATCTTCAGAAAATGACCGATTTTCCAGCTGATATGAAAGCTGTAGATGTGGAAATAAATCGTTTAGATAATCAGATTTTAGTACGGTATTTTGATGAGGAGTGGAGTAAAATATAAAGAATCCAGGCGATCATTTGTTAAAAATAGTATTTTACTGACGTTAGGAAGCTATCTTTTATCTTCTTGTAAAAGGAGAATGAATACCATATTTCTAAAATTAACGGGGACAAACCATATTTTAGGACATAAACTACGGTTTCCTGATTTTCCAAATATTAGTGAGACACTGGAGATTCCAGTTTTAATTATAGGGGGTGGGATTGCAGGGCTTACAGCCGGATATACATTAAATAAGCGTGGAGGGAAAGATTTTTTTCTTGTAGAATTAGAGGCTGAGACGGGAGGGAATGCAAAGAGTGGAGAAAATAAGTATTCCAAATATCCACTTGGAGCTCATTATTTACCACTTCCAAATGCTTCTAATGTTGAGTTGATTGATTTTTTATTTGATGTAGGAGTTGTAATTGGCCGAGATGACAATGGCAATCCAATTTTTGACGAAGAGCAATTGTCCTTTGCTCCACAGGAACGTTTATTTATCAAAAATTATTGGCAGGAAGGTATTGTACCGCAATATGGAAGTAGTGATGCTGATCAACAAGAGTTTACAAGGTTTCTGCATAAGATGGAAGAGTTTAAAGCCTTGAAAGATCAAAATGGCCATTATATTTTTAATATTCCAATGTGCTATTCTTCACCCGAAAAATTTGATTTAAGCCTTGATCAAATAACGATGGAAGAGTGGTTACGAAAAGAAGGTTATACTTCGAGCTATCTTCATGAGTATCTTAATTATTGCTGTAGGGATGACTATGGTACTGGAATAAAATATACCGCTGCATTTGCGGTGATTCACTATTTTGCCGCTCGAAAGCACGATTTTAAAAAAGATGAAGATGCTGTACTTACGTGGCAAGAAGGAAATGGTCGATTAGCCAAGTTATTGGCTGAAAGCTTCGAAAATCAAATTCTGAAACAACATATGGTTTACAAAATAACGGTAAATGAAAGTAATGTTGAAGTGTTGCTGTTCGATGCGCAGAGAAAGGTGTCAAAAAAAATAATAGCTGAAAAAGTGATTAATTGCTGTCCGCAATATGTCAACAAGTACCTATTGCCGCAGAGAGGCAAAAATTTTCAACTGCTACAGTATGCTCCCTGGATTGTTGCAACAGTGGTGTTGCATAAATTTCCTTTTGCTGATGGCGCCAATCTTGCCTGGGAAAACATTATTTTTGGAGCAAAGGGATTAGGGTATGTATATGCACAGCACCAGAGTTTAGGCCAATTCACAAGTCCATTTGTGATTTCTTATTATCATAGTTTGGATGGTACGGATTTAAATGAACAAAGGCGTAAACTGTATAATCAAACTGATGAGCAATGGAAGGAGTTTATTATTAAGGATCTTTCAATAGCGCATTTTGGTATTGAAGATGAAATCATTTCTATAGAGATTTTTAGGCATGGCCATGGCATGGTTTCCCCAATTCCGGGTTATTTGTCTTCTGAATATAGAAAACAGCTGACTCTACCAATTGCTAACAAGATTTTCTTTGCTCATTCTGATTTAAGTGGAGTTTCTATTTTTGAAGAAGCTTTTTATCAAGGAAGGGGTGCTGTAGATAATATGCTTGATAGTTGGGAAGCATAATGTTCCACTTTTTTGAAGAATTGTCTATTACAGCTATCTATAGTCTATTGCAATTAATGATTTGATAAAACTCGATGTGAATACTATCTTTGGTTATGCACAAGCTCAGAATTACGAACATCATTCCGCGTGAAAATCACAATGTAACCATTAATTTCGAACCAGTATCAGGGGAGTTTCCAACTTATAAAGCTGGTCAATTTTTGACTTTATCTTTTGAATTTGCTAATCGGGAGTTGAGGAGATCGTATTCTTTTAGTAGTTCACCAGATGTCGATGAACCCTTAAGTATTACGGTTAAGCGGGTTGAAAACGGTGAGATTTCCCGTTTTTTACATCATAAAATTCAGGAGGGAGATATTGTGGATGCATTAGATCCACAAGGTCTGTTTATTTATGAACCTATTGAAGATAGCGCACGTACCGTATTTTTATTCGCCGCAGGTATTGGTATCACTCCTTTATTCTCCATCTTGAAGACTGCGTTGGTTCGTGAAAGTAAATCAAAGATAGTGCTGGCTTATAGCAATAGCTCTCCAGAGGTAACTCCTTTTAAAGAAGAACTACAGCAATGGGCAAAAAAATATCCGGATCGTCTTCAGATCATTTGGATTTATTCAAATAGTAAAAATCTGATGACAGCACGATTGAATAGAGATTATATCCTTTCCATTTTGAAAAATCATTTGCCAACTGCACATCAGGACGTTCTGTTTTACACCTGTGGTCCAGTGATCTATATGGACTTGTGTCGTTTCACTTTGTTGGGGATGGGGTTTGATGAATCTCAAATCAAACGGGAGACCTTTTTGCTTCCTGAAAATGAAGAAGACGATGATGATGAAACAGAAAAAGAGGTGGATAAGACGACTTACTCCATCAAATTAAACTTTCAAGGCCAAAGCTATCATTTAGATATTCCTTATAATAAATCTATTTTAGATGTGGGTTTGGAAAACAAGATTAAGCTTCCATATTCCTGCAAGTCGGGTATGTGCAGTACATGTATATCAAATTGCTCCCAAGGAAAAGTGCGTATGTCGTATAATGAGGTACTGACAGATCGTGAAGTTGAAAATGGACGTATTTTACTTTGTACGGGACATCCAATTGAAACAGATACGATTATCGATGTGCTTTAGTACAAACATTAGCCATTATTTAGGGGTTCATGTTAATATTAAATACGCTTAGGCCATTTTCTTTTGATATCCGTTGGTAATGGTTCGGATATTGATTCGTGTTGGTTCGGGGATGCTAGGGAACTGGTTCGGGATTCGTTCGATGATTATTTGGCATTTGTTTGTCTTTTTATCGAAAAGGAGTCGAAGTACAGTCGAACAGGAGTCGAACGAAAGGCGGAGGTGTATCCTAGTAAATACCTATCAATGCAGAGCCGTTGTCGAGTAGAGTGTGGACTTTCACGGACTTTCATGGACTTGTACGGACTTTCAAGGAGTTCTCTTCACGATTTAACGGGGGTATAAAAGCTGATGTCTATGTTTGAATCTTTTAGATTTATTGATGTTTCTCGTAATGGCTACAACCCTGATTAGCATTTTTATTAGATTTAAGACCTGATTATAGCAATACATCTGTTGTTTACAAATCAATTTCTTGAGCTGATTTATTTTACATTATTTTCGTTAGATTTGATTCAAACCAAATGAATCAGAATAATGAGTAATTTACTTTGGAAGCCTTCTGTTGCTTATCAACAGGAATCTTCTTTATACCAGTTTAAGCAATTTGTAGAACAGAAACGACAATTTAAGATGGATTCTTATCCTATACTTTGGGACTGGTCAGTTTCAAATCTGGAAGAATTCTGGGAAGATATCGCCGCGTTTTTTGACGTAATTTTTCATACTCCTCACCAAGAAATTTTTCAAGCTTCTCCACAAGGATTTATTGGTTCTAAATGGTTTGAAGGTGCCACTTTAAATTATGCGGAACATATTTTCCGAAAATCTACTGCAGAACGGCCGGCTCTTTTGTTCCAGGAAGAGAATAAGCCCCTTCAGAGCATTTCTTGGGACGAACTGGAAGGAATGGTTAGTTCATTGCAGCCGTTCTTGATAGGGCAGGGTATAGAGAAGGGAGATCGTGTTGTGGGTGTGTTGAGAAACAGTCCCGCTTCTATCGCTCTTTTTTTAGCGGCTAACAGTATTGGCGCTATCTGGTCATGCTGTTCTCCAGATTTTGGATCTTCAAGTATATTGGAACGATTTTCTCAGGTGACACCTAAGCTTTTGTTCGCAGATGCTGCATACAGCTATAACGGCAAATTATTTGATCTTAAAGCTTCAATGATTGATCTATCTTCAAATCTGGAAAGTCTGGTACACGATGTCGTTTTTGTGGATGAACAGGTCTGGAAAGATGCGGTATCACAAGAGACAGGAGTGCCGTTGCGTTTTACAGCGGTACCTTTTGACCATCCAATTTGGATTTTATACTCTTCTGGTACGACAGGTAAGCCTAAGGCAATTACGCACAGCTGTGGTGGTATTTTATTGGAGCATTTAAAAGCATTGGCTTTACACCAGAATGTGCAAGAGGGGGAGCGATTTATCTGGTATGCAACCACCGGGTGGATGATGTGGAACTATGCGCTTTCTTCCTTATTACTGGGGGCTACCCTTTGTATTTATGAGGGTTCATTGGCCTATCCTGAAAAGTTATCTTTTTGGAATTTTATTGGACAGCACGAGATTGACCATGTGGGGGCTGGCGCCGCCTATTATATCGCCAATCAGCATATTGAATTGACGCAACCTCGTTTTCAACCCAAAACGATTGGTTCAACAGGCTCTCCATTGCCTCCGCAGACCTTTTCCTGGTTACAAAAGCAATTTCCCCAAGCGCAGATTGTTTCACTGAGTGGCGGTACAGATGTCTGTAGCGCATTTTTATCCGGAAATCCTTTATTACCTGTCTATGCCGGTGAAATACAGTGTTTAACCTTAGGGTCAAAGATTGAAGCCTTTAATGAAAATGGAGAATCAGTGAAAAATGAAGTAGGTGAACTGGTTATAACGCTCCCTATGCCATCAATGCCCATATATTTTTGGAATGATCTTCATAATGAAAAGTATCAGGAGAGCTATTTTGAAAAATACCCAGGAGTGTGGTGTCATGGCGACTGGATCAAATTTACGGAACATCAGGGTATTATCGTTTACGGTCGTTCTGATGCTACTTTGAATCGGGGTGGGGTACGTATCGGGACTGCTGAAATTTATAACATATTAAATACTTTTCCGGAAGTTGCCGATAGTTTAATTATTTGTCTTGATCATGCGGACGGGACGTCTACCATGCCCCTGTATGTGCAGATGGAGGACGGAGTCTCTTTGACCGATGAGCTGAAAGCGGCTATCAAATTAAAGCTAAGAAAAAGCTATAGTCCACGTCATGTACCCGATACTATTGTAGCAGTACCAATCATTCCTTACACGCTTAGTGGTAAGAAACTGGAGATTCCTGTGAAAAAAATTATGATGGGAACTCCGTTAGAGAAGGCAGTAAGCGTCGCTGTATTAAGAGATCCTAATTCTCTTGATTTTTGGGTTAAATTACTATTAGATAGTAAGTAGTTATTATTAATGTAAATAATTACTGTATGTAAATAAATAATGCCCCGGTCAAAAATCGGGGCATTATTTATGCTATTTTACTTTTGCAAAATGTGATGTAGGGGATCAGGTTTGGATCACACCGACATTGTAACGTTCTGTAATTGGGTTATGATTTGCAGCTTCTATACCAAGGCTAATAACAGTTCTTGTCTCATCGGGTCTGATTACGCCATCGACCCAGATGCGGGCAGCAGCATAGTAAGGGCTTAGCTGTTCCAAGTAACGTTTCTTGATATCATCTAGCAGTGTGTTCTTTTCTTCTTCAGATATATCTATGCCTTTCGCTTTTAAAGCAGATTCTTGAATCTGTAAGAGGGTATTGCCGGCAGCAGCACCGCTCATAACAGCCATCTGCGCCGTAGGCCAAGCATATATGAGTCTAGGATCGTATGCCTTACCGCACATCGCATAATTTCCAGCTCCGTAACTGTTGCCGATGATAAAGGTAAACTTGGGCACAACTGAATTTGCCATCGCATTGACCATCTTAGCTCCATCTTTGATGATTCCGCCCTGTTCGGAGCGACTACCGACCATGAAACCTGTTACATCTTGCAGAAATACCAGTGGAATTAATTGTTGATTACAGTTCATGATAAAGCGTGCAGCCTTATCTGCAGAATCACTGTATATTACCCCACCCATCTGCATTTCAACAGCACCAGCTGGTTTCTTTGCTTTAACAATTTCACGTTGGTTTGCAACGATTCCTACTGCCCATCCGTCAATACGGGCAAGACCACAGACAATCGTTTTGCCATAATCCTGTTTATATTCTTCAAAAGTACCTTCGTCCACTAAAGCTTCTAAAAGCTTGTGCATGGAATACGGTTTTGTGCGATCTAAAGGCAATATTTCTGCGATTTCGGAGCTTTGACGTAAAGGCGCCTTGGCTTCTTTACGATTAAATCCTGCTTTTGGATGCGCACCAAGTTTATCCATAACACCTTTTATAGCATCAAGACAGCTTGCTTCATCTGGAAATTTATTGTCTGTAACGCCAGAAATAACAGAATGTGTGCTTGCGCCTCCTAATGTTTCGGCATCAACAGTCTCACCGATAGCAGATTTGACCAGATAGGGGCCAGCTAAAAATACAGAGCCGGTTCCTTCAACGATAAATGCGTAGTCGGACATGATCGGTAAATAGGCACCTCCCGCAACACAACTGCCCATTATAGCGGCTATTTGAGGTATACCCATAGATGACATTTTAGCATTATTTCTAAAAATGCGTCCAAAATGCTCTTTATCAGGGAATATTTGATCCTGCATCGGTAAAAAGACACCTGCAGAATCGACAAGGTATATGATGGGAATTTTGTTCTCCATAGCAATTTCTTGCGCACGTAGATTTTTTTTGCAGCTAATGGGGAACCAGGCACCAGCCTTTACAGTTGCATCATTAGAGACAATGACGCATAATTCGTCTTTAACATACCCTAAAACACAGACAACACCTGCATTTGGACAACCGCCTTCTTCAGGGTACATATTGTCTCCGGCAAACTGGGCAATTTCAACATAAGCTTTGTGATCATCAAGGAGGTATTCGACACGCTCCCATGCAGTGAGCTTTCCTTTGGCTTTTAATTTTTTGATTTTATCTTCGCCACCTCCCAAGCGAAGTGCTGCTCTTTTTAGTTCTAACTCTACAATTAGTTCATTCATGTTATAATTGGATTTTAAGCATGTCAAATTCAGAATTTGATAATATGAGATAAATTTAACATTATATTTTGAGTTTCTCTAAAAAAAGATGTTATAATTTTGTTATTATTGTAAATAACAGAATTCCAATTATAAATTAAAGATTACATTTATGTTTATTGAAAATGAACAACAAATGATGATGATTCGCCAAAGTGCTAGAGACTTTGCTGAAACTCATATTCGTCCCTACATCATGGAGTGGGATGAAGCACAAACATTTCCTGCACCTTTATTTAAGAAGCTCGGCGAGCATGGCTTTATGGGCATTATTGTCCCGGAAGCTTATGGTGGATCTGGCTTTGGATACCAGGAGTATATAACCGTTTTGGACGAGATTTCCAAAGTTTGTGGTTCCATAGGACTTTCGGTAGCGGCACATAATTCATTGTGTACAAATCATATATTGAGTTTCGCAAATGAAAGTCAGAAGCAGAAATATCTACCAAAATTGGCAACAGGAGAATGGCTGGGAGCTTGGGGTTTAACAGAAACGGGTTCGGGGTCTGATGCTGGAGGATTAGCGACTGTTGCGGTTCGTGACGGTGATTATTTTGTGCTGAATGGTTCTAAAAACTTCATCACACATGCCATTAGCTCGGACGTAGCTGTTGTACTTGCCCGTACCGGTGAGAAAGGTGACAAAAAGGGTGTTACTGCTTTTATTGTCGAGAAGGGGACGGAAGGTTTTTCTGCAGGTAAAAAGGAAAATAAATTAGGGATGCGTGCTTCAGAAACCGCATGTTTGTTTTTCGATAATTGTCGTATTCATCAGGATCAGATGGTCGGTGAAGAGGGGCAGGGTTTTGTTCAGGCATTGAAACTATTGGATGGTGGCCGTATTTCTATCGCTGCTTTATCATTGGGTATTGCTCGTGGTGCTTATGAATGTGCGTTAAAGTATGCAAACGAAAGAGAACAGTTCAATCAGAAGATTTTTGAATTTCAGGCGGTTGGATTTAAGCTTGCAGAGATGGCTACAGAAATTCAGGCAGCAGAGCTGCTGACCCGTCAAGCTGGATATATGAAAGATCGTGGTGAACGCATTTCTAAAATAGGAGCAATGGCAAAGCTATACGCTTCAGAAACGGCAGTTTCGGTTTCTAATGAATCTGTTCAGATTTTTGGAGGATATGGCTTTACAAAAGATTATCCTGCTGAGAAGTTCTTTAGAGACGCAAAATTATGTACAATAGGGGAAGGTACGTCGAGTATACAGAAGATGGTTATTTCTCGGGAAATTCAAAAAGATGCCTAAAAAAGAAGATATAATTTTGGTAGAATGTCCCAGGGATGCCATTCAAGGGATATCGCATGTGATTCCAACGGAAAAAAAAGTTAAGTATTTGAACATGTTGCTTGAAAGCGAATTGTTTGACTGGCTTGACTGTGGATCGTTTGTTTCTCCAAAAGCTGTTCCGCAATTGGCGGATACTGAAGAAGTGCTTCGTCAGCTGAATACGTCCGGTAAAACGAAGCTGCTGGGGATCATTGCTAATGAACAAGGTGCTTTACGTGCTGTGAAATCGGATAATCTCACTTATTTGGGATATCCTTTTTCCATCTCTGAGGTTTTTCAGCAACGAAATACAAATGCTTCTATCATTGATTCATTTGAACGTCTGAAAGGTATTGTGGAAATTGCACATCAACACAAAAAAGAAATGGTGGTTTATATATCCATGGCATTTGGAAATCCATTTGGTGATTTTTGGAGTAATGAGCTTGTGCTTGATTGGATGGACAATATTGCTGCCCTAGGGGTGGTGGAATTTTCTTTGGCAGACACAACTTCTGAGGCAACATTGCCACAGATAACACAACTTTTTGAACAGGCATTACAACGGTTTCCAACCTTAAATATCGGTGCACATTTTCATTCTCCTAAGGCAAGTAGTCTAGATAAAATCAATGCCGCTTACCTTGCTGGATGTCGAAAATTTGATGGTGCTATTTTAGGATACGGAGGCTGTCCGTTTGCCGAAGATGAGTTGGTAGGGAATATTCCAACGGAAGATTTAATATATTATTTTGAGCGAAAAGGGCAGGATAAAATATTGACCTTTGGTGGTGAATTTATTAATTTAATAGCATAAAGTCAGAAGTTTATGAGTGGTCATTTGAATTATAAGTTTATTAAGGTGAAACAGGCCGATCATGTTTTTTATTTGACCTTGGCCCGTCCTGAAAAACGAAATGCTTTTACACCGTTGATGATTGATGAGATCTATCATGCCATACAAATCGCAGATTCTGATCCGGATGTTAGGGTGCTTATTCTCGACGCGGAAGGTCCTGTATTTTGTGCGGGCATGGATTTGAAAGCTTTTGAAAATCCAGATGTTTCCGAGCTGGCAAAGACGGTTCCACATGTTGATTTGTCTTTGGGAGAAGTCATATCACAATTGAATAAACCTTCGATCGCAGTGCTCGAAGGAAATGTGATTGCGGGAGGTTTTTTAATGATTCTAGAATGCACCTATGTTATTGCGAAGTCGACAGTTCAGTTCTCTTTACCAGAGGTGCAGTTAGGATTGTTTCCTTTTCAGGTTTTGGCGGGTCTGCTGAAGCATTTGCCCCATAACAAAGCAATGGATCTATGCATTCGTCCAGAGGTGATTTCAGCTCAAGAAATGAAAAATATGGGTTTAGTTTTTGAACTGATGGATCAGAAACCCGATATGTTGCCAGATTTGATCAATAAGCTGACGTCTATTGCGCCATTAGCGGTTAAGATGGGCTTTGAGTCAGCGAAACAATTAGAAGGGCTTAGAAAGGCTGATCAGTATGCTTTTCTTCTTGAGCAGTTGCAAAGACTGAGAACAAGCCATGATTTTAAAGAAGGAATGGCCGCGCGTATGGAAAAAAGACCTCCAAATTGGAAAGGAGAGTAATTGTTATTAAAACATTCTGAAGCTAGGTCTACTCGTTAAAGGTGAAAATTCCCACGGGATAGAGGTGAAGATAATGCATATAGCCCAAGCAGTGTAGATAAATATCGTTTTGAATTTAGCTACACTGCTTTGTTGTTTACGGGCCTTTATATATCCAATGGTAAACACTAAAAGGCCAATAGTCATCATGGTGATGTGTTCCATTCCAAAAAAACGTACCTGACGCAGTTTGATGGCTTCATTAAAATTTTTGATAAAATAATGTACGATCGGACTTTCAAAATAGAGTGTTAATCCTACTATAAACTGTATGTAAAGTAAGATTAACGTTACTATCTGTAGTATATAATCATACGGTTTCATGTGATACTTTTTTTTCCAGCCCATATAGGCACGTACTAATAATGCGATAAGACAAACGACGATCATCCATCTGCTAGCCGAATGTAGGGCAAGAAAGAAATGGTAAAGCATGCTTTTTCTATTTTAAGATCGAAAATTCAATATATGACGAATTGTTGTGATCATGAAAAATACGATGTGTTGCTTTCCTGTAGTCACTCGCTTTGGCTTCATAACCTTCAAAAAACTGCTGTGGATTACGTTCTGCAATTGGAAACCAGGTATTTTGTACCTGAATCATGATGCGGTGTCCTTTTTTGAACGTATGCGCTACATCAGGCATGCTATAGTTAACCGCAGTAACAAAATCCGGTTGCATAGGTTCTGCCTTCTCAAATCCATTCCGATATTTTCCAGCCATAATTTCACCGCGAACCAGCATTTGGTAGCCATCCATAACTTTATTGTTGGAGGATGGACTGTTTGCAGGGTAGACATCAATAAGTTTTACGACATAATCTGCGTCTGTTCCAGAGGTTGATACTTTTAGGAAGTTTTTAATGGGGCCAACTATTGTGATATCTTCGTTTAAAGGTTCTGTTTGATAAACCATAACATCGGGTCTA
Source organism: Sphingobacterium sp. MYb388 (assembly GCF_037479535.1). Lineage (NCBI taxonomy): Bacteria > Pseudomonadati > Bacteroidota > Sphingobacteriia > Sphingobacteriales > Sphingobacteriaceae > Sphingobacterium > Sphingobacterium sp. MYb388. The sequence goes on from NZ_JBBGYV010000005.1 coordinate 75,526, forward strand.
GATGAGGCGAAACGCTGGTCGTCGATCATGTACTCACGTGTCCTGCTCTCCATAACACCACCTTGATAAGGTACAGGTTTGTTAGGATCACTAACATATTCATCCCAAGAATCTGTACGTCCTACTTTTTCAAACCCTAGTTTGCCTTGAGGTTGTAGGTAGAGTTTTTTGTCCTCTACATCTTTTGGAGGCCATTTATCAAATGATTTCCATTGGTTGCTTCCTGTTACAAAGATATTCGCTTCTGCCCCCTTAAAATCACCCTTCCCTTTCAGATAATAATTGAAAAAGGGTAGTTCAAATTTTTCCTGATACGTCACACTTGTTTTCTGGTCAAATTGAATATCACCAAAAGAGCTACCGTCACCACGTACCCAGCCTCCGTGAAACCAAGGGCCAGCCACAAGAATCGAATTATTCTTTGGGTTTTGTTTTTCGATCGCTTTGTAAGTTTCAAATGTTCCGTAGGCATCTTCGGCATCAAAAAAGCCTCCAACTACCATAACGGCTGGTTTAACATCGGTTAAGTGCGGTAATATCTCTCTATCTTTCCAAAACTGATCATAATGCGGGTGGTCAAAGACATCATTCCAAAATTTGATAGAATCGGCAAAATAGTTGTCTTTGAGGTTTTTCGCTGTCCCGGCATTCATGTAGAACTGATAAACATCTTTTGAAGGATATTGAAAAGTCTTGGGTGCCTGATCTGGCGTAATGGGTTTAGGTCTAGGAATACCGAAGCTGGACATGAATTTAAATGCATCTCCTGTGAAAAGTACGCCATTGTGATGAAAGTCATCGCCCAGGTACCAGTTTGTTACGGGAGCTTGCGGTGATACTGCTTTTAATGATGGATGTGTTTTCGTAAGACTTACTGTGGAGTAAAATCCTGGATAAGAAATGCCGTACATGCCTGCTTTACCATTGTAGTTCTTTAGGTTTTTGCTGAGCCATTCTAGTAAGTCATAGGTATCCGTACTTTCATCAATATCTTTTTTTCCTTTTTTTAAGTTTGTCGGTCTTATATCTTCAAAGTTTCCTTCGCTCATCCATTTGCCACGTACATCTTGGTAAACAAAGATGTAACCTTCTAAAGTCATTGCCGGGAAATTCCCTAATGTCTCTTTGTATTTATCTTCACCATAAGGGCCTACGGTATAAGGGGTGCGGTTTAATAAAACAGGATATTGCTGACTTTTGTCTTTTGGTGTGTAGATGGTGGTAAATAATTTGACCCCATCACGCGTCGGAACTGAAATTTCCTTTTTATCATAATTCTTTTTAACATAGTCTGTTTCGAGGATTGACTGAGCCTTTACTTGAAATGAAAAGGTTGTTGCAAGCACTGAAAAAGCTAAAAATACTTTGTTCATGGTATTAGATTAATTTTACGATAGGACAAGATAAGAAAAATGAATAAAGACTGGATTAAAAAAAAAGCCAGATTAAATATCATGATTTAATTTGGCCTTTTTTAATAACAGTTATCTGTTTTTGGGAGAGGATAGGAATAGCCTAGCTTCTCAATATTCTAATCTTTTTGCCTTTAATCTTACCGAGGTTAGAATGTTTAAGTATGGTGCTAACTAAAGAGCGTTTGACAGCAACGAAAGATTCCCTGTCTTTAACTTCAATAATACCGACATCACTTTTTTCTATTCCCTCGAGGTTAAGTAAGAAGCCAACGAGATCAATTTTGTTGACTTTATCTTTTTTACCTGCTGAAAAGTATAGGGTAGCGAAATCAGAGTTTTCAGGTAGCTTATATTCACCATCGATTTCTTCGATTTCGATATCATCCGCCACATATGGATAATCTTCGTCAGGTTTTAAGATGATAAATACTTTTCCTTTTGCTTGCATACGTGCTGTTCTACCATTTCTATGTGTGAAATCATCTTCACGGTAAGGTAACTGATAATGGATAATGGCATCGATTTCAGGGATATCAAGTCCTCGGGCAGCAAGGTCGGTCGTGATTAAGATATGATTGCTATTGTTTCTAAATTTCAAGAGTGCAAGTTCGCGATCACTTTGTTCCAGTCCGCCGTGGAATACATCATGTATGATATCACGGTTTTGTAGCAATTCGCTGATGTGGTCAACAGCATCGCGATGATTACAAAAGATAAGTACTTTTTGATTACCTATTTTGCATAGCAATTGAAATAGCGCTTCTAATTTTTTATGGATTGGAGCAACAATCTTTTTTATCGTTAACGCTGGTGCACTTTGTATGTGACTTAGAAAATTAACCTCCGTTGCAGCAGAAATGCCTGTGAAATCAGGTATTTCTTTCATTGCGGTAGCCGACGTTAAGATGCGTGTTTCTAAGTTAGTTAAGTAGTCAATTATAAAAGACATCTGATCCTGAAAACCTAATTCCAATGATTTATCAAATTCATCCAAAACCAGCGTCTTGATTTGTGTCGGATCAAAGTGGTTTCCTTCAAGATGATAAACAATACGACCTGGTGTACCAATGAGGATAGCAGGAGGATTCTTTAAATTGTTTCTTTCAGTCTTGGTATCATGACCGCCATAGCAACAGGTGATTTTAAAACCGGTAGCAACTCTTTTTAATACGGATTCAATCTGCAAAGCCAATTCGCGGGTGGGTACAAGGATCAAAGATTGGACGTCAGCTACATCTTTGTTTAATGTTTTCATCAAAGCAAGTGCAAAAGCTAATGTTTTACCTGAACCGGTTGGTGAAAGTAAGATGAGATTTTCTTTTTCTTTGAATTTATCCATGACCTCATTCTGCATGTCATTCAGCGAAGAGATATGGAGTTTTTGTAATATGGCGTCTATTTGCATGTTGCAAAAGTACACAAAGTATTACATAAAAAAAGGTCTGCCGTAAGCAGACCTTTTTTTATGTTTATGGATTCAATTATAATAAATGAATTCCTTTATCTTGTAATGATTGTTTTTCCTGTTCATCCCATATACTGACCTGAACTTCACCAATATGTGCTTTTTTAAGCATAAACATGCATACACGTGATTGTCCGATTCCACCACCGATGGCTTCTGGCAACTCATCATTTAACAACATTTTGTGGAATGATAATGTTGCGCGTTCAGCATTATTTCTAATTTTAAGCTGTCGCTCTAACGCAGTTTTGTCTACACGTACGCCCATAGAAGATAGTTCAAATGCAGTGTTTAAAATAGGATTCCAAACTAAGATATCCCCATTTAATCCATTTGTTCCACTTCCATTTTCAGTACTCCAGTCATCGTAATCTGCTGCACGTCCATCATGAGCTTCGCCATTCGATAAAATTCCACCTATACCATAGATAAATACAGCGCCATGCTCTTTTGCAATGGCATTTTCACGCTCTTTAGGTGTGAATGTTGGATATTTTTGCAACAATTCTTCTGAAGAAATAAAGGTAATCTCTTCAGGTAAAACAGATTTAATATCTGGGTATTGACGTTCTACTTGCTTTTCAGTGAAACGTAAAGCATCATATATTTTTAGAACGGTATCTTGTAGAAAAGAAAATGTTCTCTGTTCTGCGGAGATTGTTTTTTCCCAATCCCATTGATCTACATAGATAGAGTGAATCGGCGTATAGTCCTCATCAGGACGTAATGCACGCATATCTGTCAATATGCCCTCTCCAACCTCAAGTTCAAGCTCTTTTAATCTTAAGCGCTTCCATTTTGCTAGTGAGTGAACAACAACAGCCTTACGTTCCTGTAGCGCTTTGATAGGGAAGGCTACTGGTCTTTCGATGCCATTTAAATCATCATTTATACCTGTACCATCAAGTACAACCAAAGGTGATGAGATAGGAATCAATCCTAAATTATTTCTAAGTTGTTGTGCAAAAGTATCCTTTACAAAACTAATAGCAACTTCAGTTTTTAATAACTTTCTTTTATCCATGAAATGTATATATATCAAAAAATAGCCTCTTAGTTATCTATTTTTTATTTGTATCTGTTAAGAATCTGTATAGAGTAATACTCAAAACAAATTCTGATTCCCTCAATTTTCCTCAAAAATAGCAATATTTCAGACATAACAAGGTATTGTTGGTAAATTTATTTCCAGATTGATATATTTTTGATGTGATGGCAAGAAATTGCCTGAATTGATGAGATCTTAAAAAAATAAGGAGGTCGCCATTTTGATATGGCGACCTCCAATATTTTTTATATGTTTGTTTTTTTAAACGGAGAAACTTTCACCGCAAGCACAAGTTCTTGTGGCATTTGGATTATGGAATTCAAATCCTTTACCATCTAATCCATCAGAATAGTCAAGCTCTGTTCCAGCTAGATATAAGAATGACTTGATATCTAAACATACTTTAACACCTTTATCTTCACAAAACTGATCACCTTTTTTTTCTTCGTTATCGAAATGCAGTTTATAGCTTAGGCCTGAACAACCTCCACTTTCAACAGCAACACGCACAAAATAACTGCTGTCATATTTTTCAGTACTCATTATCTCTTCAATTCGAGATTTTGCTTTGTCTGTAACGGTTACCATATCGCTGAATAATTATATTAATATTGAATAGTACAAATTACGCTAACTTCTTTTTTATTTCCAATACAAATCTGACCCTAAATGTAATAATTAAGTAATAAGACCGGCTTGGAAGAGTTGCCAGATAGGAGAGTTTTGTCTAATTTTTGTCACTGCTTCTGTAATGAGCCTAGTGGTGGTGTCTACTTCTTCTTTTGTTGTCAATCTGCTTATACTGAATCGTACTGTTGCTAACACATCTTCTTTTGAAACCCCCATTGCAAGTAGTACGTGAGACGGGTCTCTGGTACCACTAACACATGCAGAACCGGATGATAATGCTAATTGTGGACAATGGGTCATGAGCTCGCTCGCAAGTAAATGCTTGAAACAGATCGACGTGGTGTTAGGTAAACGTGAAGTAGTCTTTGCATGAATATAAGTTGCAGGGATTTTACTTAATGCATTTTCTAAATATTCCCTCAATTGAATCGTATGCTCAAAATCTCTTTCATGATGCTGTATGTGGGTTATTGCTGATCCGAGACCAACAATATTGGGGACATTGTATGTACCTGCCCGAAAACCATTTTCTTGCCCTCCTCCTGTAATCAGTGCACTGATTTGGATGGGTTTGGACTTGCGACGGATGAATAATGCGCCGATGCCTTTTGGTCCATGGAGTTTGTGAGCACTTAAACATAGTATGTCAATGGGGATGTGAGCAAGGTTAAGTGGGATTTTGCCAATGTATTGTGTAGCATCACAAAAATATAAACAGTCTTTATCTTTGCATAACGCCGCAATTTCCTGAATAGGGTGGATATAACCGGTTTCATTATTTGCGGCCATAATACAGACTAATATGGTCTGTGCCGTAATATGCTCTTCTAGAACACTTAAATCTATTTTTCCAGTGTGATCAACATCAAGATAGGTAACTAAAGCCCCCTCTTTTTCTAATTGTAGCAGGGTTTCTAAAACAGCTTTGTGCTCTGTTTTGACTGTAATGATGTGATTGCCTTTGGATTTATAATTTTTATAAATTCCTTTTAGTACTGTGTTAATGGATTCGGTTGCACCTGAATTGAAAAAGATCTCTTTAGGTTGACAGTTAAGAGATCGGGCAACCTGTAGACGGGCTTTTTCTATTGCTCCGTTGGCTTCACGCCCCATGCTATGATACACACTGGATGCATTTGCATAATTATGGATGAAATAGGGTACCATGGTATCCCATACTTCATCCATGATTTTAGTTGTTGCATTATTGTCGAGATAAATTAACTCCTTCATTGTATAAAGGTAAATATTATCTTGTTTATAAAGTCCTTGATGTGGGGTTGATTTCTTTTTGTTTGATATTCGGATTGTAATTCAATCCTGGACTCAACCAGTACATCAGTACCACTCTGGAATAACGGTAATTGAAAGGGCTCAATACAAAAACGGTTACAAGTGCCACAATGGAGTAAAGCCAAAAAGAACTGTCATTTCCCGTTAGTATATAAGTTGCTACACAGGCTGTTATCATCTCAGCAACGGTGAATGCATAACTCACAAACATTGACACGTAGAAATAACCGGGTTCACGTTCGTAGCGTAAACCACAATAATCACAATGTGTGTTCATTTTTTGTGTTTTAAAGCCATAAGTATTCCCTGTGAATATTTTTCCTTTACGACAGCGTGGACATAGTGCCTTGCTGGCGGCTTTAAATTCTGATAATTCGTAAGTAGTTTCCTTCTCTTTCATATCTAACTGTTGTTTTTTCTGAATTCATCGGGTGTTAATCCAGTAGCTTTTTTAAAAAATTTAGTAAAATAAGAGTTGTCATTAAAATTCAACTCGATAGCGATCTCATTAATATTAAGATTTTTATTGACTAATAATCGCTTTGCTTCAAGTAATACGCGTTCTCGTATTATTTCTCCTGCTGCACTTCCGATATAGGATTTACAGATGGCATTTAAATGATTGGGAGTAATAAATAACTGTTCCGCATATGCTTTAGGTAATCTAATCTCTTTAAAATTCTTTTCCACTAAACGCTGGTAATTGTGGAATATGGTATAATTATAGGGATTACTCGCCTTTTCTGTTTTTGTACCATGCCAAGATTCAATCCAGAGCAATAGCTGAAGTAAGCTCACCCGTATTAAATCGCTAGCAGTCGGATTTTTACTTGTCTGGTAAAATGCCTCAAATATTTTTACAGCGTCTTGTCTATTCGACTCGGGAATTGTAAATACAATCTGATCATTCTGACCGCTTAAAAACGAGAAACGGTTTAAATAATCCGTTCGTAATAAGAAAGATTGAAAGTATTCCGGATCAAAGTTTACAACAAAACCTTCTTCATCACCGTTGAAATTCCAAGTGTGAACTTGCCCCGGGGCCATAAAGTAGATTTGATATGCTTCTATTTCGTGTTTCTCAAAATCGATCAGGTGATTGCCGGAACCATTTGTAAAGAGCACAAAATGGTAGAAATTGTGTTTATGCGGAAATACCATATTGTGATGCATAGCGATGTAATCAGCAAGATGATCGACAAATAAGAGGCTGCTCGAATCGTTATTGATGGAGCAGTTATCTAATACGGGTATGGTACTTTTCTTTATCACATTACAAATTTACTTCAAAAATCACATTTGCAACTGATTTAATTATCGATTTTATGGTGTTTTTCAACGATTGATAATTTTATTGCCAATTCGTGACTCAATTGTTATATTTATGAGAAACAAAAACAGATAACAAATGAATAGATTAGAAAGCAGTCTGGATACGTTACTAGAAGTTGTACTTTTAAAGACACCAAGTATTATTACAGGGATTATTATATTAATCGTTGGAAGCTACATTGTCAAATTTTTACTTGGCCTGATCAGTAGGAGATTTGAAAAACGTAATGTAGACTTATCAATACGGGGATTTGCGATGAGTATCTTGCGTGTTGTATTTTACGCCCTATTATTCCTAACAGTAGCGAGTACCATGGGAATTGAAACAACTTCCTTTATTGCCGCTTTATCAGCGTTTGGTCTGGCCGCAGGTTTAGCATTGCAGGGCAGTTTAAGTAATTTTGCGGGCGGGGTACTGATTCTTTTATTTAGACCTTTCGAAGTTGGAGACTATGTGAGCAGCAGTAACGGTACATCGGGCACTGTGGAAAGGATTGATATTTTATATACGACGTTAATTGCTGGAGATGGCGTTCGTGTATTTAGTCCAAATGGTCCCTTAGCAAATTCTGTTATTCAAAATTTTACCAAAATTACCAATCGCCGTTTTGAGTATACGGTCGGTATTTCATATGATGCCAATATTAAGGAAGCGCGGGAAATTATTATGGACGTACTCCATAATGATTCACGTATTCTGAAAACTCCTCCAGTTGAGGTTTTTGTGAAAGGGTTGGGAGATAGTTCCGTTAATCTAACCATTCGTGCATGGACAAAAAAGGAAGATTTTTGGCCAGCGAACAATGAAAATCAAGAAGCTATTAAAAATGCTTTGGATAAACATAATATCAGCATTCCTTATCCACAGACTGAGATGCGTATTATTTCGGATCTAAAGGGGGGACAGGACCGCATTATGAAATCTTAATCGAGTGATCGGATCAAAATAAAGTACCGATAAGCTAATATAGCTTGTTGGTACTTTTTTAGTTTTGAAGGATCTTTCTTTGCATACCGCGGTAAAATCAGTTTATTGATTTTATTGATGAATTTATATATTATTTTCATAAATCTCTTTGTTTAAAATTTGAGGCATTTTGATGTGCTTATTAGCGGCGATCAAATTATGTGCTGCCATTAACGCCATATTATCCCTAGCTTCTGTTGTAGCAGATCCGATATGGGGCAATACAGCCAGGTTGGGTAAGCTAAGCAGTGGATTGTCAAATGCCATAGGCTCAGGGTTAGTGACATCTAGACCAGCTCCCCACAGTTCTCCGCTTGTTAATGCCGTGTACAAATCTTCTTCTTGATGTAATCCCCCACGTGCTGTATTGATGAATATAGCTGTGTTTTTCATTCTTTTGAAGGCTTCTTTATTAAATTTCCCTTTCGTCTCTGCTGTAAGATTCGCATGAACCGATAGCACATCACTTCGGGTTAATAATTCATCATAATTTACGTAAGTAGCATCCAAAAGTCGTTTTGCATTACTGTTTGGTTGTCTATTGTAATAAATGATATCCATATTATAAGCCGCTTTGGCTTTCCTTGCTAGTTCAAAACCAATACGGCCTAATCCAAAAATTCCTAAAGTTTTTCCATCAAGCTCCACTCCGAGGTGTTCCGTTAATTCAAAATCTTTCCATTCGTTATTCATGATTTTTCGGTTCATGAAAAACGCTTTTCGCGACACTGCGAGCATTAATAGAAAAGCGATATCAGCAGTTGCGTTGGATAACACATCAGGTGTATTGCTTACAGGAATACCATATTTGGTTGCGGCTTCAAGGTCAACACTGTCATATCCGGCACTCATCAATGCTATTCCCTTAAGATGACTACATTGTTCGAAAAATTTTTCATCTAGCAGATTATGTCCGGCGGCAAATAAATAATCTACCTGTTTACAGGCATTAATTAAATCTGATTGAAGTATCTTCCCGGGTTCTGTGCGATAAGAGATATCAAAACCAGCTTGTTGTAAACTATCAATCGCTTTTTGAGGAATTGTTCTGCAGATAAAAACTTTCATACGCTTAAAATCAATTTTCTATTACCAAACTTAGCTAAATTTGTTTTATTTATGATGTAATTATATATGTAAAAACAAATCGATATCTCATTGGTTCATCATTATTTTATGGAGACGATTAAAAAAATAGGGGACATATTGCATAATATGTCCCCTAACTATTTGAATGGTTGCTTTATCTTATTTTTGAGAAAGTAGAAAATGGAAAATCGATAATCCAGTTGTCTCAATAGATTCGGCAGCATTGGAAAGTAAAACTACCGCTGTTTTTTTATCTGGTGCAATAGCTATGAATGAACTGCTTCCACCTGTACCACCTGTGTGGTAACAGTAAGTAATATCATCCAATAAATCCATGTGCCAAGCCAGACCAATGTCTGTGCTAGGAGGAAGGAAATATGTGAACTGACGTGTCAGTGCCATAGCGTTCTCCAATTGCGTTTCCGGCATTTTGAACTGTGTCTGCGCAAAGGTCATTAAATCGGTAACAGTCGATTTTAAACCTCCAGCCGCACTAAAAATTTGAAAATCCCATGCTTTCGTTTCTTCTCCTTTTATGTTATAGACTTTTGGCAGATATTGTGTTTTAGGATTTAGAACATCAGTAGTCGATGTTAAGCCTAAAGGTTTTGCGATAATTTCCTGAATTTCCGTGTTGTAACTTTTTTTATGGAGTGATGTTAATATATCTCCTAATAATGCATACCCAAGATTACTATATTCATATTTTTCTCCGCTTTCATTTTCGGCTTTGAAAGTTGCCAAATATTGGTGTAAATATTTCCTATCATAATTTTTGTACGGGTTGTTGGGGTCAAAACCTTTTGTTTTATCAAGATTATCTGGTAATCGGGGCAAACCGGAAGTATGATTTGCTAAGGTTTTAAACGTTATCTTTTGTAAGCTAGGATTTATTTTTAATGAATCAGGTAAAAAATCAACGATATGCTGTTCTAAACTTAATGTTCCACTTTGAACGAAATCCGCTAATAATGTAGCCGTGAAGATTTTTGACAGTGAACCTATTTCATACAGGGTACTGCTTGTGGGTAGAATTTTATTTCCTTTTTCAGTCTCACCATAAAAGTAGGTATTTAACTGACCATTTTTTATGATACCAATTGCTAAAGATTGTGTATTCCCCTTTTTGGTATAAATATTGGCAGCAGAATCAATGAAAAAATCAACTTTATTTTCGACAACGGTATTTGTTAATACGGGTGCCTGTTTCTCTGCAACAGGTTTTGTTACGGGTTGAAAACCTAAAGTGTGGTAATGCAACGTGCTATCCACACCGAAAGGAACCTGAAAGGATTTATCTGTGAAATCTACACGATATTGATTTACTCCATTACTGTAGTTTATTTTTTCAGCATGTTTGATCCTACCTAACGGATAAATCTCATTTTCCAGTAAGTTTTTTAAAGAAGAATAAGGTACTGCTCTCTTAAAATTTTCATTCGCCAGTTTATAAATGGAATCTGTCTGTTGTGAATTGATAAAAAATTCTATTTTATTATAGAACGTGTGATTAATTTGTTCTTGATTAGAATTTTGAGCAACAGCAGTCAATGAGCTACTGAGTAAAAGTGCAGCAATAAAATTTTTCATAATGATTATACTGCTACAAATTTACATAAACTTTATTTATATGCCAATCATTTGTTTTAATCTGGCATATCCAGATTTACTGATGTTAAGCTTTTCACCGGTTATTAAAATAGCGACAAAGCTATCTTTTTCCCAAGGTTCAATGCGTGCCAGCTGATCGATCTTGATGATATAAGAACGGTGTATTCTAACGAATGTCTGTTCATCGAGATGCTTTTCAAAGAAAGCCATTGTTTTATTTTTCAGATAGAGACCATCTGCTGTATGAATTTTCACATAGTCATCATAAGCTTCCAGATATTTAATCTGTGGAACGGGTATTATTTTAATCTGTGTTCCTGTTTTTACAACGATGCGGTCTAGTTTTGACTCCTCTTGATGAATGACTGCTTCATAATTAGGTGCCGGTTCTGCATTTGGTTTTGAAAAACTTAATTTAAACTTCTCGAATGCTTGCTTAAATCTGTTCGGTGAAATTGGTTTCATCAGATAGTCAATCGCATTTTTTTCAAAAGCTTTGAGTGCATAGTCATCAAATGCTGTTGTAAAGATTACTGCGGGTGGGTTTTCGACTAATTCCAACATTTCGAAGCCTGTTAATTTAGGCATTTGAACATCTAGAAAGAGTAAGTCTGGTTGGTGTTGCTGTATTGCTTTTACTCCTTCAAATCCATCTCCACACTCTGCAACAATAGAAACTAACGGATCTTTGCTCAGGTACTCTACTAAGATAGAACGCGCTAGAGGTTCATCATCTATAAGGATAACTTTAATCATATTGCGGGATTTTGATACTGCTTGTAAATATATTTTGTTCGGTTTGTGTTGTTAGTAGGTCATTTCTTCCAAAAAGAAGAAATAAGCGCCGTTGAATACTGGTAAGCCCAAAGCCTGTTCCTTTAGATTGCACGGATTCACCTGGCTCAAAGGGATTTTCTATCGAAACATGTAATGTTTTATTTTCTAAGAAACATTTAATGCTGATGGTTACATTTTCTGTTACATTGTATAGGCCATGTTTAATAGCGTTTTCAACTAGCGGTTGCAAAATCATCGCCGGTATTTTGGTCGATAAAACATCTTGGTCATGATCAATGTGGATATTAAGCCGGTGACCGAATCTTACTTTTTCAATATCTAAGTATAGTTCGAGATGGTTTAATTCCTCTTGAAGTACGATCAACTGGTTATTTTCCTTTCGGAGTGTACCCCTTAAAAAATCGGACAATTGAAAGGTCATATTGCGGGCCTGATCTGGCTTACTACCTATTAAAGCAATAATGGAATTGAGACTGTTAAAAAGGAAATGAGGCTGTAATTGCTGTCTTAGGTTGTACAGTTCTGCTTCACGCAGTTGATTCTCCGAATCTTGCTTTCTTTTGATGTTAGAAATATATTCTTCCTGTATATTCCATACAATAATGAAAATAGCTACTGATGTTAAGATTAAAAAATTAACAATATAGCGATAAGGAATAATGAGGTCATAGATTTTTAAATGCTCCTTCGGAAGATAATATTGAACGACCAGTCGGCTTCCAAGAATGCTTATGCCGCTCATAATGAAGCCTATAATAAGCACCTTCCAGATTTGGTTAGGTTTAGGTATATAGTAATTGAGCGTGGTGGAAATTGCATAGCAACAGAGCATCATCATTAAACTGTTGATGATGGAGTCCTTTATTGTTATTTCGCTTGGAAACCCGGACCTATACATTAAAGCATATTGCATGACAAAGTAGCCAAGCAATATGCTTAAACAAATGATTAAAATCAGTTTATTTTTATTCTGCAATAAAAGTTTATCCTTCATGTCTAGGCATTTCTAATGGTTAAATTTCCAAAAAGACAAGTACCTGTGATATATAATTTTTTAGCTGGATCTCTTGTTAGACCTACATTGAAACGTCGGTCATCAACATCACCGAACACGGATGAAACGTTAGAATAAACGGTCCAATTCGCAGGAACAATAATTTTAGCACTTCCGAACATTTGGAAAGCATCAATTACGGCTATGTCGGTTATATCCGCCTGTGTCAGATCAATGGATACGCTACCGAACATACAAGCTATGTTACCACCTCTAAAATTTTTAGATAGAATAAATTTTTTGAGGCTTGCAAAGATGGAATTGACATTTAAAACATCTTCAAAGCTATTTTCTGTCTGTGCATAATATGGAGTGGCAAAGGCCTGCTCATTAGGCAGACCTTGATTGCTATTTGTATTGCTGTTGGCGTTTCCGCTTGTCTCGTCATTTTCAGCTACTGTTTGTTGATCATTTTCAGTTGCCGGATCGATAACACGCTTATCCCAGTCAAAGTCTACGGGAGGCTTTGGAGGACCACTCGGGTTGATAGGCATGGGAGGCATAGGAGGTAAACCTTTTTTTCTTCCCATGATAAAATATGCTCCTAATCCAATAATCAAGATCGGGAATATAATTCCTCCAAAATCGGTGTGCATGATTCTTCTAGCTAGAAATGCTAGACCAACCGCAATTAAGATGATAGAAGATTTTTTTTGAAAATTAGAATTGACACCTATTACAAGACCGATAATAATCAAAATCATATACCAGCCAAATATCCATGAAGGGAAGAAGAAGTCTAAATCTAAATTTTTTAATAGTAATAGAATACCGATGAGTATGATGATACCACCTATGATATTTTTACTGTTGTTGCTTTTTGGTACGAATGGCTCTTTTTCCATGACTTTTAAAATTTATACTTCAAAGGTATAGTTGTTATATAACCCGAAGTAATTGAAATAGGTAATCGATCAATAATATTCGGTAAATGTAATAAAATCCTCGGTGAAAAAATATCGTTGAGGAGCGATAGGTGACATTTATCGGCTAAATATAAAAATCAAGTTCGTTAAAAGAGCTTATCATAGATTCAAAATTTATTTTTTTTGAATAATATTTGGAAGTTACATGCTAAATATTATATATTTATCAAAGATTAAGATAACTTAAACTTAAATAATAACCAATGGGAGATTTTGAAAACAAAGAGCGAGAAGAGGTTTTTTCAAAAAAAGTGAGAGCGGGTAAGCGTACCTATTTTTTTGATGTAAAGGCTACACGGTCTAACGATTACTACATTACCATCACTGAAAGCAAGAAACGTTTTGAAGACGGCCAGTTTATTAAACACAAAATATTCTTGTATAAAGAAGACTTTGAGAAATTTGCAGAGGGTTTGACAGATGTTGTTGAATACATTAAATCGAATCAGGAAGTTCTTGAAAAACGCTACGAGCCTAATTTTGATGATCCAGCATATGTAAGTGAATCATCTAAAGATGATTTTTCTTTCTAAGATTTTATAAATTATTTAAAGGCTGTAATAATCTTACAGCCTTTTTTATTTTTTACTTAATATGAAGACCGTAGCGATAATGCAGAAAGTTCCTATCCAATCCCACAAGGAAAAGGGAACATGAAGCCAAGATACGGCCAAAAATGTGGCAGAAAGAGGCTCAGCTGATGCTAACAGACTCGCTTTCTGTCCACCGATTAATTTTACGGAAGTCAGATAGAAGTAAAATGGAAAAACAGTTCCGAAAAGAATAATGAGTGCCGTAAATAAATAAGTTTTAGTATCCCAAACGCCCTGAATATCCCAAGGTGCTTTCATGAAACTGAAGGCAATACCACCACAAAGGAGAGACCAGCCAATCACTACAGAGGATTTGTGTTTTGATAGTAATGTTATCGGCATTAAAGTGTAGATCGCTAGTGCGACCGCAGAGGCTAAGCCAAAAAACAGCGCGGTATTGGATATGGCGAGGGTATTGATATTACCATTTGTGACTAATAGAAAAGTTCCAATTATTGCCAGAATAATAGCAAATAATTCTAAAAGGCTGGGTAATCTTTTATGCTTAAACGCTAAATAGATGGCGATTATGATTGGACCAGCATATTGTAGCACAGTAGCGGTAGCGGCATTCGAATGCTTAATGGCCGCAAAATAAGTATATTGTACAGCCAGCATACCAAAAATGCTAAAGGCAAGTAGTTGTAAACGGTCATTTTTAGTTTTCCAAATTTTAAATATAGGCGCTCTTTCGCTAGTTTTTGCAAAGCTTAGTAAGCAGATGCCAGATAGTAACATACGAACTGTAATCAACCATTCAACATTTATTTCCCTTTTTTGAAATAGAAATTGTGCTAATGTCCCAGATACTCCCCATAGGATAGCCGCTGCAATTGCTAAAGAAAAGCCTTTATAAATCGTACTTTTTTTGTGGGCATAAAGGTAAATAGAAGTGAGCTATAAAATTAGAATAAATATAGATGTTGTTCGAATGAAGTCGGCTACGGGAGCGCTACATATTCATTATACTTAACATTTAAGTAGCAAGTTGATAGGTATGAGATACACTGCTTTCATACTTCTGGTATGAAAGCAGTTGCTGTATAGTAATAAGTTATGATGAAATATTGAATCTTTAATCAATAGGTTTGTTATCGTATTGTTGTATACGTTGAAAGTGATTATCTAAGTGCTGGCGCATCGCATTTCTGAAAACTTCAGGAGTTCCTACCTTTAATATGTCCACCAAGCCACGGTGAGATATAAAATTCTTTGAATTTGACTTTTCAATCAGCATGCCACTCGAATGTACAAATTTAAAGACTGGTAAAAGAAGATTTTGAAAATCTTTAAGCATGATATTCCCACTGATCTCATATAATTTACCATGGAATGCAACTTCTGTTTCGATATCAAATATGCTGTTGTCATTATCATTTGATTCTTTAGCAACAATTACTTCTAATTCTTGAATATCTGCAGGAGTAATTCTTTGATAAAGTAAATCTGCCATTCCAAGTTCCAATATCAATCTCATTTCAAATAAATCACGCAGTGTCTTATCATCCATGATCGTTGGGTAAAGCGATTTTTTCATCGGACTGATCAGATCCGGACTGGTTAATACAGCACCTCTATGTTTTTTAGATTCTACTAAGCCTACTAGTCTTAAACGTAACATTGCTTCTCGGATCACCGTGCGGCTTACTCCTAAAGTTTCCGCTAATTCTAATTCCTTGGGAAGTGCATCGCCTATTTTTAATCCCTGACTAATGAATAAATTGATGATTTCTTTCTCCACTTTATCAACGAGTGAAGAGGTATCAATGGTGTTAACAAAATTGATCAATGTTGGATTTGTACTCATAAAAGTGCATTTATACGCCTAAAAACAAATATACATATAAATTTTTACAAGTATGTTGTACATAATGTTAATTTAATGTTGTTTTTTACAAATTAAATTATATAAATTTGCTTTATGTAATACTTAATAATAACCAATATGTATTCAAACCGAAAATTAAAACATTTATTACTCTGGTCTATGCTAGCAGGAAATCTAGCTGTAATCCATGCGCAGGATCGAAACATTCAAGGTAAAGTCAGAGATGCCGTTACAGGAGAAGTTTTGGGAAATGTAACTATTAACGTGAAGGGAAGTAAACAATCTTTACAAACAAAAGCTGATGGTTCCTTTATTTTACCGACAAATCCGAATGCGATCCTGGTCATTACTTCTACAGGATACAAACCTCAGGAAGTAAAAGTTGGACAGGCAGAATCCTTGGAAATTAAATTAGAATCTTCCAATCAGCAAATTGATGAGGTTGTTGTTGTGGGCTATGGAACACAGAGTAGGAGAAGTGTGACCGGATCTATTGCTAAACTTGATAAAGAGGTACTTCAAAATTCTCCTAGATCTAATGTTGCAACTGCACTTCAAGGAAGTATTCCGGGATTACAGGTTGTCAATAAATCTGGTCAACCAGGTGCAGCTCCCATGCTAAAGTTACGAGGAGGAGCTTCTATTAATAACCCAGGAGGGCCGTTAGTTATTGTTGATGGGGTAATTCGTGATTTGAATGATATTAGTTCTGAAATATTGAATCGATAGACTTATTAAAAGATGCTTCTGCAACAGCTATTTATGGTGCTAGAGCAAATAATGGAGTACTTCTTGTAACTACAAAAACAGGTAAATCGGGTACTGCTAATGTATCATATAAATTTGTAGGAGGATATAATCAACGTAGAGCCGGCTATGCATATATGAATGCGGGTGATTATATAAAATATACACGGCAAGGCTATTTAAATGCTGGACGATCATTGGAATCTGTCAATAGTTCAAGGGGACTAGGGATTTCTTCTGATCCTGCTTACAATGCTTCATTTGACATTAGAAAATTCACCGATGAATTAAAGCCATTATTAAATGAGGGTTGGAAGCTTGTTGATGATCCCTATGGAGGCCAGATAATTTATAAAGATCATAGTGGTGAAGTAGAGAATGCTTTATTTAGAAATACTTATACGAAAGATCATTATGTAAATGTCACTGGAGGGAATGAGAAAGGAAAGTATTTCGCAGCGTTTGATGCTTATGATGAAGATGGGGTTATAGTTGGATCTAGCTATAAAAGGTATACAGGAGATATCAATGGTTCATATAAGTTAAAACCAAATGTGGAAGTATCTACCAATGTTACACTCTCTACTGCTTCTCAATATGGTACTCCATCTACGGAAACCAATGCACTTTATAGGACATTAGCAATTTGGCCTACTTTTAATCCGTGGATTGATGAAGCGCAAACACAGCCAAATCCGGGAGTTTCTGCAAGTGATGGTAATCCCCTATACTGGTTAGGTCGGTTAAAGCGTAAAAATGAAACGAATCGTATTGTGGCAAATGCTTCATTAAAATGGGACATTATTCCCGGACTTTATTTCAAGGCAACAGCTAATGCCTATATGAAAGAAGTGTTAAATGAATCTTTTCAGATGTCAACACAAACATATTCTAACATTTTTTCAAATCCACAAACCATTGGTAGTACTTCAAGAGATGCTTACCGTAACTTGAATAGAGATTTTCAAACACAGTTTAATGGTATCTTGAATTATTCGAAAAGCATTGCCGAAAAGCATAATATTTCAGCAATGGTAGGTGCGGAATATTTTAAGGTTAAGACTGATTACATGCAAGTGTATGGAAAAAATGCACCTACAGATGATATCACTACCGTCAATGCCTCTACCGTTTTTCCTGTAGGAAATAATACAAGCACTGCGTCTGAATACCGCATCATTTCTTCCATGGGACGTCTTGCATATGATTATGATGGCAGAATTTTGGTGAATGCTGTTTATCGATTGGATGGAACTTCAATACTGGCACGCGGCAACCGTACCGGATTTTTTCCGGGAGCATCTGCCGGCTGGAATATGCATCAGGAAGAGTTTTTTAAAAAATCTGTTCTTTCAAAATATATTACTACGTTCAAACCACGATTAAGTTATGGGGAGAACGGAAATATTGCAGGATTAGAGCGTTACCAAGTACAGGGAGTGTACAACGTGCAGCCTAGTTACAATGGTCTTGCAGGTTATTTAAATACTTCACCAGTAAATAAGAATCTAGCCTGGGAAACAAGTAAAACAACAGGTGCTGGTTTAGACTTAGGCATACTGAACAATCGTGTTACAGTATTATTAGATTATTATGATCGTCGCACAAGTAATTTGTTAACTAATTTGCTATTACCAAGTTATACTGGTTTCCCTTCCATTACAACAAATTTAGGAACGCTTCAAAATAAAGGATTTGAAATTGCTGTTCAATCTCAAATATTAAAAGATCCTGAAGGTTTTAACTTAAGTATAGGCGCAAATGCAGCTTTTGTTAAAAACAAAATTCTTGAACTTCCTTATAATGGGAATGAAAATAATAGACAGGGTGGTTTGCAAATCTATGACCCAGTTTCGGGTCAGGTGAAGTGGGTTGGGGGCTATCAAGAAGGTCATACTTTGGGGGATATTTATGCTTACAAGCAGGTTTCTATCTTTAAGGACGATGCAGAAGTAAATCAAATCGCAGGAAATAGGACTGATAATATTGCCGGAATTACTGGACCGAATCTACCAATTGGGAAAAATGGACGTATAACACCAGGAGATGTAAACTGGCAGGACGTTGACGGTAATAATATTATTGATTCTCGTGATCAAGTGTATATAGGGAACATCAACCCTAAATGGACTGGTGGCTTTACAACAAACATGAGTTATAAAGGATTCAGTATGTTTTCTAATTGGGAATTTGCATTGGGTCATACTATTTATAATGATTTGGTAGCACGTACATTAGGTAATTATCAAGGGACTTTTAATTATTTAGAAATGCAAAAACAGGCATGGTCTCCAACGAATACAGATACAGATATTCCAAAAGTTTACTTTGCAGATCAGGTTTTAGGATCGAAACAAAACTATACAAGAGGAAATAATGCAAATCCAAATTTGAACAGTAATAACTCAAGATTTTATGAGAAAGGAGATTACTTAGCTCTTCGTGAGATTACGCTTTCTTACGATCTTCCGAAATGGTTGCACTCAAAAACTCATATTCTTTCACGTGCTCGAGTGTATGTAAGTGCGAACAACCTATTTTATATCACTAAATTTTCTGGACCAACACCTGAACCGCCAGTAGATGTAAATAATGTAACAACAGGCGTATATGGAGGTACATATCCAACTCCGAGGTCTTATGTATTGGGCGTTCAACTTTCTTTTTAATTGTATTAATTGAAACTATCATGAAAAAAACAATATTAACATATCTTTTTTTAGGAAGCCTAATCTGTATGGGATTAAACTCCTGTACGAATGATTTAGAACTTACACCGATCAGTAACTATAGTGATGAAATTTATTGGAAGACAGCTGATCAATTTGAAGCGTTTGCTGTGGGTTTGCATTCAAGATTTAGAACGAATGAACGTAATTTTTTACTTTTAGGTGAATTACGTGCCGGTCTATTTGGTAATGATCCAGGAACTACGGCGTCCTTCACAGGTGAAGCATCACAAGGTTTAGAAAGAATGTGGCAACACAATCTAGATATGGATAATTCTGGAGTGACTAATTTTGCTAATTTGTATGAACAGATTAATCAGCTTAATTTGATGATTAGTAAACTAAATACAACAACTGTGCTTACTGAAGGAAGCAAGAATTATTACCTTGGGATTGCACATGGTATGCGTTCTTTTTACTATTTTCAATTGTATCGTACCTGGGGAGATGTTGTCATTCAAACAGATGCATTACCAAGCAATATTGATGTTTCCAATTTAGCGAAAGCTGCATCACCGGCCGCTGATGTTATGAAATTGATCAAAGCGGACTTAGAAAGCTCAATTTCAGCTTTTGGTACTGATTATTCTATACGTCAAGAACGTTCTTTTTGGTCTAAAAATGCGACTTTAATGCTCAAAGCAGAGGTCTATTTGTGGTCAGCGCATCGTGAGGGCGGTAAACCAGATGCTACTATTGCGAAAAACGCACTTACAGATGTGAAATCCAATTTGCCATTAGCTTTGCAAACAGACTTTAATAACGTAAATGATGTAAAAAGTAGGGGCAATAATGAGATGATATTTGTGCTTCGACATAAACTGAACGAGGCTACTCTTGGATTTATTACTGATTTTGTTCCCAATTCAAATATTCTTGTTAACTTTTCTGATTCATTGACTAATCGTAAATTTAGCGTAACACAAGATAATTATGGAGGCTTATTAAGGATACCAACGCGTATTAGTACATATCGTAATTATAATGACCTAGATACCCGTAAAAATATATCTATTCAGGCTGCATACACTAAAGATGGTAATGGAAACTATAAAATTGCTGGCTGCTTCCTTAAGAAATATCAGGGTGAGCAAAATGCGGGTTCTAGGGCCTACACCAATGACTATGCATTGTATCGCTATGCTGATCTATTACTATTGATGGCAGAAGCTAAAGTAATTTTAGGAGAAAATCCAAAAGAAGAAATCAATCAGATTCGTACCCGTGCTTTTGGAAGTAATTATAGTGAAAGTGTATTTGGATATCCAAATCAAGCAGTGGATAAAAATGCAAATGAAGCGATATTGCAGGAACGAAAATTGGAATTTTTAGGAGAAGGCAAATATTGGTATGATCTCAGAAGATTTGGAGATCAGTATGTGTTTTTACATACAGGTTTATCTGCACAAGAATCCTATAAATTGTTTTGGCCTATTGATCGTACTTCTTTAACCAACAACAGAGCTCTTAAACAAACGGCTGGTTATCCTGAGTTTTAATTTTACTAAAATACAAGTACTGCAATAACAAAATCCCGGTTATTCCGGAACCTAACCACAAAAATTCTACTCCATAACGGAGTAGAATTTCACTTTAGAAAAATCTAATTATTATATATGATCACAAAAAAAATAGATGGCTTAATTGCCGCCCCTTTCACACCATTTGACGAGAATGGAGCATTAAATTTAGCACAAATACCAAATTACTACCAGTCTTTAAAAAATAATAAGGTTACGGGAGGCTTTATCTGTGGATCAACAGGTGAAGGAGTTTCATTAACTTTTCAAGAAAAAGTCGATGTCTTAAAAGCATGGACCAAGTTAACAAAAAGCGATCCTGATTTTAGTTTAATGATTCTCTTAGGAGGTACAAACATTAAAGAATGCCGAGAGTTGGCCACAATTGCTGAAGCAGAAGGCGTAGACGCTATTTCATTTACATCACCATTTTACTTCAAGCCTTCAAATGTGGATCAGCTAGCTAAATGTTGTGCCGCTGTTGCTGAAGCAGCTCCCAATACGGCATTCTATTATTATCATATTCCGGTGTTGACAGGTGGTAATTTTCCAATGATTGATTTACTGAAAGCAGTAGATGGCAAAATTCCGAATTTTGCAGGAATTAAGTACACACATGAAGACTTTATGGATTTTCTATCGTGTATGAACTATGCGGATCGAAAGTATGATATGCTGTGGGGCAGAGATGAGAATATGCTATCTGCTCTAGTATTAGGAGCAAGGGGAGCGGTTGGGAGTACTTACAATTATGCCGCACCATTATATTATGACCTGATCAAAGCATTTGATGATGGTGATTTCGACAGGGCAAATGATCTTCAGCAACAATCTATTGATATGATTACCCTTCTTGGAAAATATGGCGGTATTTCAGTAGGTAAGGCATATATGAAACAGGTTGGACTAGACTGTGGAGAATTTCGACTACCAGTCAAAAATATGACTGCAGAGCAATATAAATCATTCGAATCTGATGTTAAAAAATTGAATTTTAATTCTTTCTGTTCAAAATAGTTTAACGGCAATTAATTGAAAACAAAAAATATTTTTCATTTTTTGTGAAACTCGACATCAAATTTAAATGAAAAGAGCCCGTTTCCATTTACTTTTTAAAGATGGAAACAGGCTCTTAGCTGTCTATTTATTTCAGTTTATTTGACAGGAACGAGACTGATTGAACTAATCTCAGGTAATGAATTTCCCGTAATTTCAAGCGCTTTTAGTTCCGCTTTTAAAGCGGTGTCTCCAAGTGCCTGTTGTGAAATTTCAAATGTTCCTGTTTCAACATCTACAAATTGGCTACCTTTGGTTGCCTTGAGTTGATAAGATAAGTTGTTCGTTCCGAGACTTAGCGAAATAGTTCCTGATTTTTGCTCGTGCGGAAGATAATTAACGACTATCTTATAGGTGCCAGGACGCTGGATTTTTACATCCCACGCCACTTGATCGGATTTTTTAGACCAGTCGCCAATTGCATTTGGACGATTCGGATCATGAGTCGTTGCGCCAATAAGTTTAATTCCTCCAGTACCGATTAATTTAGCATTGTTAGCCGTTAAGATTATTCTACCATCTTTTTGAGTTAATATCTGTTGCTGTATTACTTGAGGAGTTCCTTTGATTTCTGCAACAATAACCATTGGCATCTGTCCTTTAAAGTCCGCAGGTAATTGGATTGTTTTTCCCGCAGCAGATTTTGATATCTTTAATGATTTTTTAGAACTTCCTAATAAATAGGCTTTATGAATAGTACTAGCCAATGGTACTTCTATACTGCCATTTGATGGAATATCGAATACATGGAAATATAGTTTACCATCTTTTTGAGTACAGTAGCCCCAATCTAATCCTTGAAACGGACTTGCAGTGGTTCCATATATGGATTCATTATTTACTTTCATCCATTTACCGATGTCCTTAAGCAGCTTGACGGCTTTCTCTGGAATAGCACCTTCACCATCCGGACCAACATTGAGTAGGAAATTTCCACCTTTACTTACTGTTTCGATAAATAGACGCATTGTTTTATCAAATGATTTCCAGTTCTGGTCATGTGCACTATAGCCATAGCTTTCATTCATCGTGTGGCTCACTTCCCAGTCCATACCCGGAAGACCTGTTGGTGGTATATATTTTTCGGGAGTTCCAATATCCCCATTTTTATTTTCAAGACCATCCCAGAAACGGTTATTGACAATAATCCGAGGTTGCCATTTAATTAAATCTGTAAGAATACGTTTTGTACCCCAGCTCTCACCCTGATGATTTTTACTACTAAAGTCAAGCCATAGGACATCCAGACCTCCATAATTATTCGCAAGCTCTTTCACCTGCCCATATAAATAATCTTTATAGACTTCATGATTGGGCTTATAGCCAGTAGGGTTGGGGTTTAAATAGGACAGACCTTCATATGAGTCCGGATGTTGCCAATCTAATAATGAATAGTAAGCACCCGCTTTTAGACCTTTAGCACGAAAAGCTTTAACGACTTCTCCGTAAAGATCACGTCCTTTAGGTGAAATATTAGTACCTCCTGTGATGTCATTTTTTAATGAATAAGGTTGTTGACTATTAAAAATTGAGAATCCTTCGTGGTGACGTGAGGTTATAATAACATACTTCATGCCTGCTTCTTCTGCAAGGGATGCCCAAGCAGAGGCATCAAATTTTGAAGCTGTGAATTTTGGTTTTAAAACTTCGGCATATGGCTTGCTCGGTACTTTTGCCCATGCTTGAATCCATTCGGCATAATGTTGTGGATATTGTTTTCCTTCCCAGCTACCTCCAGCGGCACTGTAAAGTCCCCAATGGATGAAAAGTCCAAATCGGGCTTCTCTGAACCACGCCATCCGACTATCTTTTGTTTCCTCCCATCCGGATACTCCTTCGTATGGAATAGATTGCGCATTACTCGATAATACTGCTGTCGATAATAATCCTAAAAGAGCAATTTTCTTAATTATTTTCATTTAGTTTTTATGGTTTATGTTGATATTATATATCTACTATAGAATACCCTTTAACTTTTATTCTTTATCAGTTCCAAAGAAAGCGAATTATTTTTTATTTGAAAACTTTGGAATATGAATGTTACCATAATTATTTAGGACATTTTATTCGTTGTGAATAATACTAATCATTGGAAGAAATAGATTTAAGTGGTGCGCTAAATCTACCTACTTCCATTTCTTTTCGATAGGTTCTCGGATTTTTATTCATAATTTCTTTAAAAAACTTATTGAAGTTTGTTAAATTTTGATAACCGCTAGCATAACATACCTCTGAAATATTCAGATTCTTATCTTCCAGCAATTTGCAGGCATGTCCTATGCGTGTTTCATTTACGAATTTAGAAAACGATTTTTGGGTGTGTTTTTTGAAGAACCTGCAGAAAGCATTTGAGTTCATATTTAAGAGGCTAGCCGCTTCCTGCAACGAAACGGTTTCTCTAAAGTTTTGCATTACGTAAACATAAATGATGTTTATCCGTTTATTATCCTTTTCGCTGTAAACAGGTTTATATGTCCCTGATGATAAATGATCATATTCGGCACTTTGATGCAATAATGCTATAAGATTTAGGAAACCGGTTATTTTTGAAAAAGAATCTTTATGGACTAGATCCCGCATGAGTGTCATTGCATTTTTTAATGTATTCCCATAAAAACGTAAACCATCTTTAGTCTTATCAATAAATTTTTGCATGGCTTGAATTGTCGATTGATCATCGGTCAATTGAATAAGAAAGTCAGCTGGAAAGTAAATAACAAGAGCTTTAGCACGCTCATGGTAGTCTGGCTTTAAAAAAGCATCATCATTATGCCAAATATGTGGAATGTTAGGCCCGATTAATACCATATCTCCTGCACTAAATGAGTCAATATGATTACCAACAATACGTTTGCCGTAACTTTCTTCGATAAGGACGAGTTCGCATAGTTCATGAAAGTGCAAAGGATTACTAAAAAAAGCTTCGTCCACATGTTTGATATGTATTGTTTTCTTCGGAAGTGGACTGATTTCTATTAATTTAGCTTTCATTCGTCTAGATAATTGGCTTGTAACCTACGAATATATAAATTTCGGTATAATAAAACAATTTTTGATCTTTTGTGATCATTGATCGCTTTTTAGGGATATATAGTTGTAAAAGATGAACTGCTGATGTTGATTTATGCTAATAAGCATTAGAACAATGTGATGGATGAGCGACTCCCCATAAGCGAGGTGATCAAATCTTGAATAGTAAAATTTTTGATATTGTAAATGGTCGCTAGTTTTAAAGGGAAAAAGTCTCCATGATAGCCATAGCATTTCAAGTTATAAAGAGCATCATAAATTAAACATAGGTTTACTATGACGCTGAAAGAAACAAATAAATTACACAAAAAAGGTATTAACGTCAATATACTGTCATTATTTGTTAATGAGGTTGTATTTTATGAGGTTGAAGATCCTTAATTTTATTTTTTATAAATGAAGAAGAACTGCTGTTAGCAAGATACATTATAAAACCTTTGTATTATTTTATAAACCTAATAAGCGAATACAACTAATTTGCTTTGTTTAAAATCGCTGTACTGCGATTTAAAATAAAAGCTTAGAAGTTATAAATCGTATTAAACATGAAAAAGAAAGTCGTCGTCGTATCCCTCTTATTGAGTGCCATTGTGGTCGTCGGATTGTTTACCTTTAAGAAGGAAGATCCTGTTGATTTTAGTGCTGAAGTGAAACCTATCCTTAATAAGCATTGCATTACTTGCCATGGTGGCGTAAAGAAAAATGGAGGTTTTAGTTTGCTTTTCGAAAATGAGGCATTTGCTAAGGCAGAGTCTGGTAAGCCGGCTATAATCGCAGGCGATGCAGATCATAGTGAATTTATTAAACGGTTGACCATTGATGATCCCGAGTTAAGAATGCCATACAATGCACCACGATTGAGTGATGATGAAATCGACATCTTGAAAAGATGGATCAACGAGGGGGCGAAATGGGGCAAGCACTGGGCTTATACGTTACCTGAAAAAGTGGAAGTACCTAAACCATTTTCTTTTGCTGGTTTATTTGGAATGAATCCATCGGGTATATCCAATAATATCGATTATTTCGTTCAGGATAAAATGAAAGAGAAAGACCTGTCTTTTTCAAAGGAGGCGGATAAGGAGACCTTATTGAGACGATTGTATCTAGATGTGGTCGGTATTCCACCAAGTTTAACCGAATTGCAATCATTTGTAAATGATACGAGGGGAAATGCTTACGAGTTAAGAGTTGATAGTTTACTAGCTTCACAACAGTATGGTGAAAAATGGGCTAGTTGGTGGCTGGACTTAGCCCGATATGCGGATACTAAAGGTTATGAAAAGGATGGGTCAAGACAAATATGGCCTTATCGCGATTGGCTCATTAAAGCTTTTAATAAGGATATGCCTTTCGACGAATTTACGGTACAGCAATTAGCGGGTGACTTATTACCTGATCCAACTAAAGATCAACTTATTGCAACTGCTTTTCACAGGAATACAATGAATAATGATGAAGGGGGGACCGACAGTGAAGAGTTTCGTGTGGCCTCTGTTCTAGATCGGGTCAATACAACTTACCAGGTTTGGCTAAGTACAACTTTTGAGTGTGTACAGTGTCACAGCCATACTTACGATCCATTTAAATTTGAAGAGTATTATAAATCTGTTGCTTTTTTTAATAATACACGAGATGAAGATACCCAAGGTGATCATCCAAGGTTGCGGTTCTATAAGGCCGAAGATGAAAGCAGAGTGGATAGTATCAAATCTTGGTTGACCCAGAAAGGGAATCAAAAGCTGATTCGTTCTACAGACTTATTCTTGCATACATTGGAACCAAAAATTCATGCACATTATAGTGATCAGGTTGAAAATGGCGCTTTGTATGATACTAAATGGCTCGGAATACGTTCAGGAGGAAGTGCTCGATTGAAACACATCACCTTGCAGGGTAAAAAGCAATTTTATATTAATTATTGGACATCATTAAATGGAGGTGCCATAGAAGTCAGAAAGGGTAGTAAAACAGGCCCGTTACTGACGACAGTCCAATTGCCTAGTACTTCAGGAAGACAAGTTATTCAAGCAGATCTGAAGGAAGATACCGGAGTTCATGACCTTTATTTAATATTTAAGAATGCAACAGCAGCAAAAGATCAGCCGATTTGTATGATTGAGTGGTTCGCATTGCGCGAAGGGTTTCCAGTATCTGCAGACCCGGAGTCCCAGCGTATGCAAAATAACTTTATGCAACTGATTAATACAAATCCTGAAAGTGTACCTGTGATGATTGAAAATCCTGCAGAAATGCATCGTAAAACACATGTTTTTGAGCGAGGAAATAGATTAGCGCTAGGTAAAGAGGTGCAACCTGCAGTTCCTGAAACATTAAACCCTTTTCCAAAGGGAGCTCCTAACAATAGATTGGGCTTTGCTAAATGGATTGTAAGTAAAGATAATCCTTTGACAGCACGTACTTTGGTAAATCGAATTTGGGCGCAATTATTTGGACGCGGGTTGGTGGAACCACTAGGAGATATGGGGACGCAGAGTACACCATCTATGCATATTGATTTATTGGATTACTTAGCGCTAGATCTCATGCAAAATAAAAAGTGGAGTATGAAAGCGCTTATTAAGGATATTGTTATGTCTTTCACCTATAAGCAATCATCGAGTTTAAATCAAGGAGATGCGGAGAAAGATCCGGCTAATATATTTCTAGCGAGAGGACCACGGTTCAGACTTTCGGCAGAGCAGATTCGGGATCAGACATTAGCCGTAAGTGGTCTTCTAAGTTCTAAAATGTATGGACCTTCGGTGATGCCCTATCAGCCGGATGGTGTATGGATGACGGTATATAGTGGTGAATCGTGGGCAACAAGTACAGGTGAAGATCAATTTAGAAGGGGGTTATATACATTTTTAAAACGGACAAGTCCTTATCCTTCATTTATTTCTTTTGATGCATCGAGTCGAGAGGTCTGTTTGGTTGATCGGATCAGAACAAATACTCCATTACAAGCATTAACCACGTTAAATGATCCCGTTTATCTGGAGGCAGCTAAACATCTTTCGACACTCATGCAGAAAGAAGGAGCAGGAGATTCTAAAAAAATAATTTCTTATGGTTATAAGAAACTGATGTTAAAAAATCCGAGTGCAGAAAAAGTGGTTGCACTGGAAAAATTATATAAAGAAGCATTACAAAATTTTAATAAAAAACCGGCAGAGGCGGCTAAATTCATGGCTGTTAATGCGAGTGATTTAAAAGATCCATCTTTAACATCAAAGGCTGCCTACATGGTGGTAGCCAATGCTTTATTAAATCTGGATGAATTTCTTACAAAATCTTAAACGACATGAAAGATCTCGATAAATTATTTCGTGAATTGCAACAGCAGAAATTGCAGGCGGTAACGCGTAGACATTTTTTGAAAGATTGTGTGGCAGGTGTTGGAAGCATAGCATTAGCAAGTTTTTTGGCAAGTTGTGGAGGGAACTCCAGTGGATCTGGAGCTATAGATTTAAATGCATTAAATCCACTTGTACCAAAATCACCTCATTTTCCTGGAAAAGCAAAAAGTGTCATTTACTTGCATATGGCAGGGGCTCCTTCACAATTGGAACTTTTTGACTATAAGCCAGTGTTGCAGACATTACATAATCAACCCTGTCCTGAGTCACTATTAGCAGGTAAAACTTTTGCATTTATCAGAGGTACTCCTAAAATGCTAGGTCCTCAAGCGACTTTCAAACAGTATGGGCAAAGTGGAGCTTGGGTTTCCGATCATCTACCGCATTTTAGTAAAGTTGTGGACGATGTAAGCTTTTTAAAGGCTGTACATACAGACCAGTTTAATCATGGTCCTGCACAGATGTTTATGCAAACTGGTAGTGCAAGATTGGGTAGGCCTAGTATCGGATCTTGGGTAACTTATGGTTTAGGATCAGAAAATAGCAACTTGCCAGGTTTCGTAGTATTGACTTCAGGAGGAAAGACTCCTGATGCCGGAAAAAGTGTTTGGGGATCAGGATTCTTACCTTCAGTATATCAGGGTGTGCAATGCCGTTCGAAAGGTGATCCTGTTCTATATCTTGCCGATCCGGAAGGCATGAGCAGAGACTTAAAGAGACATGCTATCGATGCGATTAATGAAGTCAACAAGGACGAATATAATACCTATAAGGATCCTGAAACATTATCTCGAATAGCCCAATATGAGATGGCTTACAAAATGCAGGTCGCGGTTCCAGAGGTTATGGACATCAGTCAAGAACCGGCGCATATTCATGAATTATATGGTACAGAACCGGGTAAAGAGTCTTTTGCGAATAATTGTTTATTAGCACGAAAACTGGTCGAACAAGGAGTCCGTTATGTACAGTTGTTTGATTGGGGATGGGATAGCCATGGAACTAATGCCTCCGATTCTATCGATTATGGTTTCCGTAATAAATGTAGGGAAATTGACAGACCTATGACCGCATTGATTATGGATCTTAAGCAACGTGGATTGCTGGACGAAACGCTTGTAGTGTGGGGAGGAGAATTTGGACGAACTCCAATGCAGGAAAATAGAGATAATAGCGATATGCCCTTTTTAGGACGTGATCATCATACTGATGCCTATACGATCTGGATGGCAGGAGGCGGTGTCAAGAAAGGGGTGACCTATGGAGAGACCGATGAAATCGGGTTTACGGGTGTAAGCGGAAGATCGTCCGTTCATGATGTACATGCGACAATGCTTCATTTGCTCGGTTTCGATCATGAAAAATTTACTTATGAATTTCAGGGCAGACCATTCCGTTTAACGGATGTTGAAGGTAACCTGATTAGTGCAGTTGTTTAATAAATAATTGGAATGAAATATATATACAGCATTATGCTTTTTATTTTATGGGCTCAACCAAATCAAGCTCAAGTGAATAATAATTTAAAAATAAAGTTCTATTGTACCAATTGGGGTATGTCAGAGTCATGGGACAGCTACTGTGCTCGAGTAAGTCAGGCTGGATTTGATGGTTTAGAGACCTGGCTTCCAGCGGCAGGGGAAGAGCGTACAGCCATGTTTAATGCTTTAAAAAAACATAACCTTTCTTTGGGTTTATTAAGTGGAGGTGGCGGTGCCAATTTTGATCAGTATCTTGCTTCTTTTATAAAAAATGTTGAGGATGCCGCGCAACAAAAACCAGATTATATTAATTGTCATACTGGAAAAGAGTATTATACGTTTGAACAAAATAAAGCTTTGATTGATGCAGCAGAAGCCATTTCTAAAAAAACGGGTATCCCAGTTAGACATGAAACACACCGCGGCCGATTTAGCTTTGCCGCACATATTACAAAAAAATATTTAGAAGAGATTCCGCATTTGCGTTTAACATTAGATATATCACATTGGTGTAATGTTCATGAGTCCATGTTATCAGATCAGAAAGAAGCCGTTCAATTGGCGCTTTTAAAAACTGGACATATACACGCCCGTGTTGGTCATCCGCAAGGACCACAGGTTAATGATCCCGCAGCTCCAGAATGGAAATCTATTTTGGATCAGCATTTGGCATGGTGGGATGAAATTGTACGTATTCACAAAGAAAGTAAAGCAAAAGTCCTAACCATAACAACTGAATTTGGTCCCGCTGGATATTTACCGACTTTACCTTATACACAACAGCCTGTAGCCGATCAATGGAGTATCAATGTCTTTATGTTAAATCTTTTAAAGACACGCTATAAATCATGATGTTGTTTTTTGAAGAGTTAATGAATTTTACAGGAAGATGGCACCCAGTTATGGTACATCTTCCTATTGGAATGTTAGTTATTGCCTGTGTATTGGCACTTTTCTCAAGAAAGGAAAATTATAAGAATATAGGCCCAGCAATATCATTATCCTTATTGTTTGGTAGTGTGGCGGCTATATTCGCTTGTTTTACAGGGTATCTGTTGTCTTTACAAGGCGGTTATGAGCAAGATACTTTGAATTTCCATCAGTGGTTAGGACTTGCAGTTGCTGCTATTAGTCTTTTTTTATATTTTTTATATAAGGAAGGTGTTCGTAATTCATTCATTGAAAAGTTTAAATCTAAGCGTGATACATTATTATTTTTGATGTTTATTCTTATTGGCATTACTGGTCACTTTGGAGGTACTTTAACACATGGGAAAGGGTATTTTACAGATGCGCTTCCTACAGCGATTAAAACTGTTGTCGGGATAGAGGATGCATCTGAAGAACCTGTTTTACTGACTAATGTGCAACAAACGCAGGTATATTCCGGAATTATTCAGCCCATTCTTAAACAGCGATGTCAAAGTTGTCACGGCGAGAAAAAGCAAGAAGGTGGTTTTGCTCTTCACGATCAAGCACATTTATTAAAAGGTGGTGATGGTGGGACAGTACTGGTTGCAAATGATTTAGAAAAGAGTGAATTATATGCGCGATTGATATTGCCAGAGGGTCATAAGAAAAGAATGCCTCCAAAAGGCCGCAAGCCAATTACTGCAGAACAAATTAAGTTGATCGGATGGTGGGTGAAAGAAGGTGCTGATTTTGCTAAAAAATCAAGTGACTTGGCGCAGACAGCAGAAATAAAAGAAATTTTAGGGAAATTAGAAAAGGGAAGTGAACCGACTTCTCCATTTGAAGAATTACCGGAGGCAAAAAAGCTACCGGCTGATTTTGTACAGCAGTTACAAGCAAAAGGAATTAAAGTTTTGCCTATTGCAGGTAATAGTGAATATGTAACCATCAACGCAATTAACTATCCTGAATTTAAGGATCAAGACTTAAAAGATCTTTTAAAGATCAAGGATAACATTGTGCAGTTGAAATTAGGGAATACCGCTATAACTGATCAAAGCCTCAAGATGATGGCCGAGTTCCCAAACCTAATGAAGTTACATTTAGAAAATACAAAAATTACAGATTTAGGACTTGAACATCTGAATGGACATCCAGCTTTATCCTATCTAAATTTATTTGCAGTGCCAGTTACTGATAAAGGGTTAGAAAAGCTCAATAAAATGCCAAAATTGAAACAAATCTATGCCTATCAGACAAAAGCGACGTTGGCAAGTGTTGAAAATTTAAGGAAGATATCAAAACAAGTTCTGATCGACACAGGATCTTATCAGTTACCATTTCTAGCTTCTGATACCGTTCGTTACTAATAACGATAGATCAATTTCGCTGATTGTTGGTATGTCCGTACAGCGCACATTTTAATGTTGTTTCTTGGGAATGATATCTTAAGAAACAACTTTATTTTATTTAATGCTGTTCTAAGAATCATTGTAATAATGAGTTTTTATGATTATATAGTGAATTGTTACTGGGTATTTTGAAGGATGATATGTATACAGGATATATCTTTTTTAAGTCCGTTTTAATATCAGCTTTTCGATTGTAGTACCATCTTCATTTCCTTTAAAATAGCTTTTAAAATTAAATTTTTCGACTAGTTTTCTTGAAGCGATATTTTCTGGGTGAATGATAGCAATTACATCATTTTCTTTATTGACGGTCGACGCTTGGGATAACAAATATTCACAAATTTTAGTTCCTAGACCTTTTTTCCAATGCTCTTTTCGCAGTAAATAACCAATTTCAAAAATATGGATATTTCTTTTGTAGAAGACTAGTTTGCAATCACCAATGATTTGATCAGTAGCTGTATCCAATACTTGGTAATAACCAAGAGAATCATGCTGTTTGCCTAAATCTAAGATAAATGCAAACCTTCTCTTAGCATCTGTTTCAGATAGACCTTTTCCGGTGATGTATTGCATCAGGTCATCTTCTTTAACAAGATTAAGATAGTCTGAAAAGTCTTCTTCGGTATATTTTTTAAAAGTTAGCTGGGTGGTCATAAGATGTGAAAATATCGATAAATAGAGATGTCTTTAAATATGAATTTATTTACTTTTCATGTTTTCCTACTACTTTTAACCAATCGGCATAGCGCAGTACACCATGTTCTGGTTGCCCTTTTCCTTCAAGCATACTGATGAATTCCAAACTATTGCCATCAGGATCATCAAAATAGATTGCAAGTGCTGGCATCCATGCAAAAACCATAGGTTCTGTCGAATCATCTTTCAAGAAATTGTAAGGTTTTAGATCATTTTTTTCTAACCAAGATACTGCATCGTCGCGTACAAACTCGAGATCACATTGAAATGCGAAGTGTCTTTTTTGTATAGAGGTATTTTTTTCCCATAAACCTAACATCGCCTTTTTATCTGCAGTCAGCCATAAAAATGCGATTCGACGTGGGTGGTCAATGAAAGCTAATTCCAAATTTATTTTTTTTGAATAGAATGTGATTGCATTTTCCAAATTACTCACTTCAATATGAGTTTCAAATAATCCTTTAATCATAAGTTTCTTTTTTATTATAAATAAATATCTAATACAGTTATTATCATGATACTATAGTTCTGACTTTTAATTCTCTAAAGTTTTTCTAAGAGTTCTGTCCAATAGATAGGCAATACCGGTACCCGCGATATAACCGAATAGATCTGACCAGAGAAAACCTTGCCCAAAAACAAGACGAAGAACTGGGTTGTTTCTGATATAAATAAAGAAGGAAGTTTGTATTAATTGCATGCATTCTATCGAAAAGCAGAAAACTAGAGTGAGTATAATTGAAAATAGGAGTGGACGCGTAAAAAATAGAAAACGAAAGATCCAATATACCATTATAGCGTATAACACGTCGCCTGTTATTGCAGGAACAAAATCAATTCTTCTAGAAACCAAACCAAGTATTATTGTGATAGCTACTAAACCAACGTAGGTTGTTCTTTTATTTTTACTGTTTTTTATCATGTATTAGCAACATTTCAAAATTTCTTAAAACACTTTTAAAATATATTCTTTTAAAGCTGATGTTTTATAAATAGCGATCTAGCGAAAATAACTAAATATTTCGGGAAGCTGGTGGTAATTTATGCCAAGTGATTATTAATGCATACAGAATATAGTCTAATATTTATTTTTCATTACCTAATTTAGCGGATAGTAATTCAACTCGACATGGATGATTTTTTGAAACAGATAAATGCCTATTATTCACTATCTGAAGAAACAGCAGATGCTCTGAAGGCAATCTGCAAAATACACTCTTTTAAAAAGAATGATTTAATTTTAAGAGCGGGAGATATGGCACGTTATTATTATTATGTTCGTAAAGGATTGCTGGGTTACTATACTATTAATGAGAGTGGTAATACAATTTTCAAACTTTTCTTTGAAGAGAATAGCTTTGTGGCTTCCACAGCCGCAATTATTGAACATAAGCCAAGTTTATTCCACATCATAGCGCTTGAAGATTGTGAAGTAATTATGTATCCTGCTCAAGTTTTTCGTGAATTGCTGATCAAATATCACGATCTTGCATTGTTTCATATTCATTATTTAGAGAAAAATTGGGTTGTAAAAAAAGAGCCTTTGGAAATCGACCTGAAATGGGATACAGCAAAAATACGTTATATCAAGCTTTATGAAAATCAGAAATTGTTTAAAAGACTTAAGCAACATCATATTGCCTCCTATCTTGGCATTACGCCAACACAACTCAGTCGAATACGAAAAGAATTAAATTTTTAATCCTTCAACATATGTAAACGTTTTTCATCTTTTGAAACTTGACTTTTGTCTTGAATTAAAACAATAAGAAGATGAAAAAAATTGCAATGATGTGCTTTATTTTTACATTAATACTTCCTGTTTTTGGACAACACATAGTCCATGAACATGTTTATAGTGCGAAAATGAACAAGAAAATTCCAGTGGTCATTATCACACCTCATATAATAGCGGAGAAAAGCTATAAATCTGTTTATATTTTGCACGGTTATAGTGGCAATTCCGAAAGAACTCATCAGCAAGATATTCCAGATCTTGTCGCAAAGTCGGAACTTTACCAAACTATTTATATTTTACCTGATGCTAATTTTAACAGCTGGTATGTCGATAGTCCCGTCGACATAGGATCACAATATCAAACTTTTATTGGAGATGAATTAGTAAACTATGTAGACGCACATTATCCAGTCTTTGCTCATAGAGAAAGTAGAGGGATTCTCGGTTGGAGTATGGGAGGCTATGGCGCTATAAATATTGGTGTTACCTACTCAAAATCATTCTCATTAGTAGGCAGTTCATGTGGAGCATTGGATTTTACTCGATTTGGAGAAGCTTATCATGGATACCAAGTTGATCAAGTATTAGGTCAATACGAACAGTTAGATCGAGCATTTCTGACATCCAGTAAGTTCGCAAAAATGCAAACTGCTGATCAGTTTTATATTTTGGACTGCGGTATTCAGGACGAGCAGATGATCGGTATGAATCGTGACTTTCATAATCAGCTGATAAAGGCAAATGTAGATCATATTTACCAGGAATCAAATGGTCGTCACGATACCGCTTACTGGAGCAGATCGCTTTCCAATCAATTGGCTTTATTTAATAACTACTTTTACTATGAAAAACTTTAAAGCAGTTATTTATGTACTTGCAGGCGCCATTAGCTACGGATTATTGGCGACTATCGTTAAATATGCGAATGGTTTAGGTATAGGGACAAGTGCCCTAACATTTTGGCAATTTTTTATTGGATTTATATTTCTATTATTCCTCGACCTGATCTGGAAAAAAAGAAGAGGGGAGAAGAAGGTTATTGTATCTTTCAGATCAAAGTCAAGATTGGTATTTTGGGGAACATCACTTGGACTCACAACCACATTATACTACCTTTCGATTCAGTATATTCCTGTATCCGTAGGAATTATTCTTCTCATGCAGTCTATCTGGATTAGTCTCATTGTGGAGATTGTTGTCCATAAAAAACGACCCACTACAGCTAAAATAATCGGTGTAATCATTGTTTTAATTGGTACAGTGCTTGCGACAAATATTTTTGAAACTGAACTTAATATCAGCGTAAAAGGTCTTCTATTGGGATTAGGAGCCGGAGCCTCATACACTTTGTCACTCTTTGCTTCAAGTTCCGTAGCTTTAGATGTACCCAGTCATTTACGAAGTAAGTATCTTGTTCTTGGTGGATTAATCTTAGTTTTTTTATTCTGGAATATTCATATTGTCGAACAAATGAGTGCGGTCAGTTTATATTGGGGAATTATGATTGCGATTTTTGGAACTATTCTGCCTCCACTTCTTTTCACTAAAGGTATTCCGCAAGTTGGAATTTCACTTGGTAATATCTTTGCCAGCTTGGAGATTCCTGTATCGATATTATCGGCAGTAATTATATTAAATGAGTCAGTTCATACAATACAGTGGGGTGGAATTATATTGATTCTGTTTGCTATTGTATTAATCAATAAACAAGAAAAGCCTCGATAGAGGCTTTTCTTGTTATATCACGAGATTTTAAATAAAATCTATTATAAATAATATAAATAGGTAAGAATCTTAGAACGAATATTGTTTCGTTAAGTTCGCACCATCTCCTGTTAGTGTAGGATTTTCAGTAACTTTAACTTTACCATCTACTTCTATTTTATAGTCTACAGATAAAGGTGCGCCATAATTGATTATTTGTACACCGCCCGAAAATGCGCGAATCGGTTCTGTCGTTTCAATAACGTATGTTTTAGTAGGACCAGTGAAATCAGTATCGCCTAATCCAATAGCCGATTCACCTGTTTTCACGACACCATTAACTTTCCAGACATCTGTTTTTCCGCCTGGATTTCCTCCTGCCACAGCAATCGAAACAAAATCCTGGTCAGCATTTACATTGTTAAGGGTTACTGTGATTTTATAGTGACTTCCCTTTTGTTCTGGTATTGTATTATCATCATCCTTGCTACAGCCTATCGTCAACATGCTAAATGTCAGCGCTGACAAAATCCCTAAAAGTGCTATTTTTACATTTACTTTTTTCATAATTACTAATTTTATTTATTTTGTGATAGCAAATTTCCATAGATTGGGTTATTTGAACAATCATCTTAAACCATGATTTAATTTCTAATGGTTTACCATGATTTTTTTTGCAAATAAAAGATCAACTCTTTTTATGCAGATATTTGTCATTTAATTACTAAACCCATGTTAAAGCGATATTTTTTATCAATCATATTTTCGATTTTTATTTTTGCATATTATGCGAAAGCACAACAGCTTATCCCGTTGGATGAAGAGGCTTATGTAAAGCAAATTAATGATCAGATCAATCGTGGTAATAGCGATAGTACACGCCTCTACAATTATTTACTGCTTTCAGAATATTGGGCGCCAACAGACGCTTTAAAAAGCAAGCAGGCATTGGATGCAGTATTACACGCTAAGAATAAAAATATTTTAAGCTCCGGACTTTTAAGTTATTACCAGGCAGTGTATGAAACAAGTCAAGGTGATAAAACTAAGGCTAAACAATTGTACAATGATGCGATATCTATACTTGAAAAAGAATCAAAGAATAAAGGTACCTTGATCAAATCTTGGTATAACTACGCATACATGCAAATGGAGGAAAAAGGTTATGATTTTTTAGTCAAGACTTTGACTGAGAAATGTATACCCTTGAGTGAAAAAAGTGGAAATACAGAACTTTTAGCTTATTGCTATACCCAATTAGGCTTAACTTTTATGTCTGTTGGACAGCTTAATACTGCTGAAGAATATCAAAAAAAGGCATTGGAGCAACTCCTTAGTATACCTGAACAAAATACAGCTCATCTTATTACTTATCTCAATCTTGTTAGTAATTACTGTTATAAACCTGACAGCAAAACTGCAAAAATCTATCTGGACAAGGCAACAGCACTTATTAAAAAATATCCCAATACACAGCATGCGGCTAATTATTATTATCAGGTAGCCATGTATCATACAACAAAACTGGAATTTACTCCAGCTTTGGAAAATCTAAGTAAGGGTATTCCATTGGCAAAAATAAAAAAGCAAGGAAAGATGTTGCAGATGTTAAAATTTAGGATGTATAATGTTTATCTGATGCAAAAAGATTATACGAAAGCTAAAGCCTTAATGGAGGGGATTTTAGATGAGGATATCTTGACAAAAGAAGGTATCAATCGTAAGATAATAATAACCCAATTGGCTACGGTTAATGAATTAATGGGCGACTATAAACAAGCTTATCAATGGTTAAAAAAGTCAAGCGCATTAAGCGATAGCCTGCAACAAAAAAAATTACTGGAGAAAATGAACGCGTTGGAAATCTCACATCAAACTTCAGTAAAGCAACAAACCATAAATCGTTTAGAACAGGAAAAAAAGGAAAATGAACTCTTAGCTAGAAATAAGAATCTGCGTACTATATTATTGGGCATTGCGCTTGGTTTGAGTTTGGTTATTGCATTCTTAGCCTATCTCAATTATTCGAAACAGAGGAAATTGAATGAACAAATCAGTTTGAGTCATCAGCAACAGTTGTTACGTATTGAGAACAAAAGGAAATATGATGCAACACACGCTCTTTTACAAGGAGAAGAGCAGGAACGTCAGCGTATTGCCCAGGATCTACATGATAGTATGGGAGGAATGCTGGCCAACATCAGAATGTCCATTTCAAAGGATGGGATAGGAAATATTAATGAAACAAATGATATCGTCCAAAAGCTAGATAGGTCTATTTCGGAAATGCGTCGTATTTCTAGAAATTTGATGCCTGAGACCTTAAAAAATCTAGGTCTTGAAACTGCATTATCAGAGCTTTGTGAATCCATGAGTTATAAAAAATTACGCATTCAATTCGAAGCTTTTGATTTATCGGAAAATATTCCTTTTGAAACTCAGCTTGCTCTTTATCGCATTACCCAAGAAAGTATAAGCAATGTCATCAAGTATGCACAGGCAAATAATGTAATTGTTCAGATCAGTCAGAATGACAATCTTTTGAATCTTACCATTGAAGACGATGGCGTTGGATTTGATAAAAATCAAATTACAAAAGGATTAGGATTAAAGAACATTGAAAACCGTGTACAATTGATTAATGGAACGGTAGATATTACTTCTGCAAAAGGGGAAGGGACTACAATAAATGTCGAATGTTATGTCTAGTAAAATTACGTTAAATCTGGCAATAGTTGATGATCACCCGATGATTGTGGAGGGACTAAGATCTTTACTTCAAAATGAACATAAATTTCAAGTGTTTTCATTTACAAAAGGTGCCGCTATATTGGATTTTATTCAGGAAAATACAGTCGATATTGTATTATTGGATATTATTTTAAGTGATGGTAATGGATTGGATTTTTGTAAAAATATTAAACAAAAATCATCACATTCCATTGTACTTGGTATAAGCAATCAGGCTGAGCGCAGTATTATTTTCCGGTTTTTAGAAAATGGTGGTAATGGTTATATCTTAAAAAATGCTGATTCAGAAGAAATCGTTGCGTGCATCGAAAAAGCATTGGGCGGTGAGATTGCTTTAAGTAAAGAAGTACAGCAGATTATGTTAAGGCCTTCCCTCAATACTTTCGAAATACCACGACTGACAAAGAGAGAACAGCAGATTCTAAAATCTGTAGCTGACGGACTAACATCAGCAGAAATAGCTGAGAAGTTATTCATTTCCATCATTACGGTAGAAACTCACCGCAGAAATCTCCTGAAAAAATTTCAGGCAAAAAATATGATCGAATTAGTAAGGGTTGCAACAGAGAATAAATTGATCTAATCTATATTATTTCAACAATTTCTTATCCTTAACTCATTTCATCTAACCAAACGACAACTATATTTAGCCTGTAAAAAGTACTATTAATATATGCTTGATCTTTATATTTTTTTTAACTTTGACAATACAACTAATCAATTTTAGTAAACATAAATTCCATTGATGATGAGTCGCATATATCCTAGTCGCCTTTTAGCTATATTTTCAATTATATTTCTATTTTTTTCTTGTAAAAAATCGGATGTCAAACAGGAGCTCTTAAGTAATGGTCTATCCATTATCGCGACTGATGGCCACGTTGCAATTAGTGGCTATCGATCCTTTGTTGGTGAAGTTAGTACAGTCTATTGGTTAGATGGTCTAAAGATAGATGCGACTACATTTATTAAAAATATTCCGAATGGAACTTTTTATCGTAAAGCTATTGATGATAAATCAAGAATAAATTTTGAATATAAAAATAAGTCAGGAGCAAAAGAATCCTATCAGATGGACCAAGGTAGCTTCCTGTTAGATACCGTTATGTATTATTATAAAAACAATGTGAAGGTAAAAATGAATAGTGATAGTGTGGGGGTCCTACGTACTATGACTATGTATAATGATAAACCATTGTTTGCAGGTATGTATGGAAAGGTTTCTGGAAATTTCGGAGGAAGCTCATTAGCTATAGGTAAACCTTTTTATTGGAATGGTGTATCTGCGCCAGAAGAATTACCGTTGCCGAGCAAAGGAATATTTAAAGAAGTAACGACAATTTTTCAAGGTAGTGCAAATACAGTTTATATAGGTGGTAATTGTGGTTTTCCGGTCTATTGGAAAAATAAAGAACTTGTTGTATTGGATGAACGTTATGGTGAAGTTCTGCAGATTACACAATCGAACAATGATATCTATGCTGTTGGATTAATTAATAAACATCAATCAAACAGTACTGGTCATACTGCTTGTTATTGGAAAAACGGCGTTCTTCACGAATTAGAAGATAATGCTCAAGCTTCAGGAATTTTTATTAACGGTGAAGATGTTTATGTAACAGGTTCAACAGGAGACGTTCCTGTAAATTATAAGCCATGTTATTGGAAAAATGGTGTTCGTGTTGATCTGCCTACATCATAATTTTAACCTTACTTTTTTTCTTTTAAGATTTGCTGTGATTAAATTTGAATATTTAAAAATAAGTGTAATTTAGGTCTTAAAATTATAACCCAATGCGATATTCAATACATTCTATTTTATTGCTTCTTTCTCTTTCAAGTACATGTCTATTGGCGCAGACTAAAGAAGAGCTTAAGAAAAAATATGAAAACAGCGATCTTCATAAGGAAACGGAGAAAAAGATGAGAAATTCTAGAGCCTATCCCGATAGTGTGATTCTAGCACCTCTTCATTTTACAAACTCTTTCGTTACTTTAGATAGCGCTGTTAGTGACTTTCAATCTTTCAGTATCGATGTAGAAATATTGAATGACATTCCTGATGATTATGCGTTTTATATTTCACCTTTCAACATCAGCTTAAATGGTATGCCTATATATGGGGGCATCCAAACCCATTCTGATGGTTTTAGTGTGAAAGATAATTCCTATCAGCAGATCGGCAGAGGTGGGATTTTTTCGCGTTGGTATGAACGAAGTAAGGAAGCTACTCGCTCCAAAGGATATTACAACAGTAGTGATGGCGAAGGTGATTTCATCAGTGTTCGCAATAAACTTAATTGGAATAAGGGAAAATATCGCCTAAAACTTTCAAAAGCAGATTATGTTCCTGGAAAAGCAGTTCCAGAACACTATAATCCTAAAGATCTATATTTCGCCTGGGGCGATATGGAACATACGTGGGTAACCTACACGGTTGAAAATTTGGAAACTAAGAAAATTGATACCATAGGTTCCATGGCTTTTCCTGGCAAGAAGTTAGTGATGGGCAAAAGTATCATATACTTTACAGAGCAGTATCATAAAGCGTTTGATTTTGCCAGTAAGGATCGTAAACTAGGAGAGGGGTATCTCCGATATAAGGATATCCCAGTCATTGATATGACTTTAAGTAATTTGAGGATAAATGATAAAGAGTTTATTCCAAAGGAAATAAAAACTCATCATAACAGAACACATCATCCGGATCAGGATCAGATTGCAATGCCAATGCCGGTTCTGTCGACAGATAGCTATAATCCAACAACTGGAGTATTGACTTATCGGATCGGTAAGTTGGTGAAGTGGTAAATAATCAGTAAATAGTAATGTCTATAAGGCCACAGAATATTCTGGTCTTATAGACATTACTATTTATGGCACTATTACTTTTTAAATAGATTTTTAAAAAATGAACCTAATGTGTCTTTTCGCTGTTTATCAAGACCTAAGATTTTCAGATCTATTTCGATATTATTTTCTTCCGCATACGCATACCATTTTGCAAATTGAACTTCATCAGCATATTCTGAAGCAGGTCTATAATAATATAATAATTGGTTTACAGCATGATGGTAAACACCTATCTGCATTGCTTTTTCGTAATAGCTGATTGCTTTTTTAAGATTTATTTTTAATCCACCGAGGCCACGTTCATACATAATACCATAGTAAATAGGTGAAAATTCTTCATCGTAATCTTTTTTTAAAAGCGGTAGAACCTTTTTATAATCTTCTTTTGTAAAATATATATCGGCTAGCTTATCCGAATTGAAATAATATAATTTCTGGGCTTTTAAATAATAATCTAACGCTTTGTCTTCATCTTTTTCTACCCATTGGCCGTGGTAATAAAGATCTCCCAAATTAGCCCATCCTAATCCATTGCCCAATTCTCCAGCTTTAGTGTATGCATTTACTGCTTTATCAATATCTTTCTTACAGCCCAGGCCATTTTGATAGTGATATCCCAAATTGTTCCAGGCATTCTTTTCTCCTAATTTTGCAGCCTTTTCATATAATGCGAGACCTAAAGCTAGGTTGGCATGAACTTTATCTTCGGTATCGGTATAAATCATGGCCAATTCGGTCATCATTTGAGGATGCTTTCGCTGCACACCTATTTTTAAAACTTCAATTGCCTCCTCTATTTTGTTTTTTTTCAAAAGATCAAGACCTAATTCGTACAAGCTTTGATTATCGAAATAGTGAAAGTAATTTGCGCCGATTTTAGATTTCCAACCGGTGTAATATTTTAAGAAAAAAGCTAAGTCTTTTCCCCTTAAGTTCTCTTTTTGGTTATAGCATTTACCCATCTCCTCAGGTGTAATTTTTCTGATTTTCATCAGTTTGTCAAGACAAAACAATTCTTCTTTCTGATAGAGGAAAAGCTCATCGTTATGATGGTCAATTACTTCTGAAACATACTCGTAAATTGGACTTAATTGATTGGTCTGTCCATCCCAATATTGCATTCCATCTTTTAAGTGCACTCTTAAAAAGTGTTTTTCAAGCTGTTCGATTTTAAGATAAGAAGCATTGGGCTCTAGTAACCAATGGTTGTTAAAGGCATCAAAAATTCCATTACCAATTTCGGTATATAATATGTAGATATCTTTAAAGAAGTTTGCCAGATAATCAATTTCAATTTTTTGAATATTAGCATCTTCTTTTAGATAATTTTCATTTATCGGATTATAAATAAACCATTTTTTAGCCTTAAGGTAAACAAAAGTCTGGTAGTTCGAAAGTGTGATTACCTGATCTATTTCTGTATCAAGAATTTTTCCATCAGATTTGATAATTTCAATTTTTTTATTCCCTTTATTTGGTTTTACATAGAAAAAGTTATGGGGCAGTACATGTAATACATCTTCGAGATAATCGCCAATATGGACCCCTCTATTATTAAAATACTTACGCTTTGAAGTTCCTGCAATTTTTATAAAGAAAAGTTCACTCCCGTCAAAATCAAAAGGACTTTCACTATCTTGATTGATGACGTTTTCATTTTTATGATTGATTAACGTGTATGTGCTACCTGTTTTTGCATTAAAATAATTCCCATATAGATGTGTTAGCTCCTCATAAATAGGTGGAATAAGCAATTGATGATCTACCATATTTATAAGCCCAACCTTAGCATCAGAAGTTACACAACCAACTAGATGCTTAAATTCGTAATCGTAATCTGAAACTAGTCCGTAATAAATTTCAAAAACATGAGATGCATCATCATAAGTTGGTGGAACTATTTCAGTTCCTTTTGTGTCTAGGTAACCAAATTTGTTGTTTTTTTGAATAACTGCAATTCCATCCTCAAATTCAGATATTTCATCATAGTAGGCAGGAGTAATGATATTACCTTTTATATCTTTTAATCCTTTTACATCATTTTCTGTAAACACTTCAGCATAATCGTGTTTATAAACATCTTCATTCCAATATCCTAATCCGTAGTTTATCCAATCTGTTTTCAGAGCCTCAAGAAAATTTTGATAACCGGATGCTTTCAATATACTATCGAGCGGTTTTAAGCTTTGAGATTTTGTTGCCTTTAGGTAACTTTTATTTTTTTGTTGGATTT
This sequence comes from Sphingobacterium sp. MYb388, assembly GCF_037479535.1. NCBI lineage: Bacteria > Pseudomonadati > Bacteroidota > Sphingobacteriia > Sphingobacteriales > Sphingobacteriaceae > Sphingobacterium > Sphingobacterium sp. MYb388. The sequence goes on from NZ_JBBGYV010000005.1 coordinate 119,802, forward strand.
CAATAACCCAATCTTTCGCTTGTTCTGATTTTCTTTCCTCATTCATATTGAAGACATCCGTACCATCGATCAAGAACGTATCATAGGGTAAGTTTTCTAACAAATCAAATAGCTGATTGACGGGCTCGTAATACACCTTTTTATAGTGCAATTGGTATTCATCGGCCAATAGCGTGTAGAATTGCCTTAATAACACAATTCCCGCTTCTCGGTTTGCATATAATAGTTTTCCTTTTGCCCTGATTTCAGAAGCAAAAAGTGGTAATAAAAGAGGGGGTATTTCGTAGTTCCATTCTCCCAAATAATAGGGATAGCTTTCACCAGATTGGGAGTCGATATTATAGATGTAAATGCGATGTGCCATTTTTATAATTTTATTAAGATCCTGATCAAAGATAAAAAGATTAGTTTCTTAAAACATTCGCTGAAATTGGGGATTTTTAAGGAATGATATCTGCATACAAGTTATATTTTTCAGAATTTATGATAGCATAGAACCAACAGTATTCGGGATATATCGGTCAAAATAATGAAAAATATTGTTTAAAATTTACTGAAAATAGTATCTTTATTTAATAACAACAATACTAAATATTATAATCCTTTTACAAGTTATCTAATGAGATACATTTATTTGCGTTATGCGATGAATTTAATGAAAAATTTTAAATAGATTTTGAGACAAATACCTAGTAAAATCTCTGGCCACTAAAACATAATCGATGTTTTAATAAAATTTTAACTTTCCAATGCTTTTAAAAATACTGGATCCAAAGGAGATATGCTCGACGCAAAATAATGACTTAGATTACCGTTTTCATTGACTATATATTTGCTGAAATTCCAATCGGGTGCATGATCATTCCATCCATTTTGTGAAGCTTGAGTTAACCATTGGAATACAGGATGCTGTTCATTAGATTTGATCACTATGTTTTTTTTTGCAACAGGAAAGGTGACTCCGAAGTTTACCTGACAAAATTGCTCAATATTTTTGTCTGTGCCTTTTTCTTGCTCTCCAAAATCATTGGACGGAAAAGCGATGATAGCAATGCGGTTGCCCATTTTCTGATATAACGCTTGTAATTCCTCATATTGACGTGTGTAACCGCAATCAGAAGCGGTATTGACAAGGATTACTTTCTTTCCCTTAAAATCTGAGAAGTCTATTGTCATACCATTGCTTTTTACTGCTGTTAACTGGTAAAAAGACTGTAGTGCAGTTTTGCCAGAAGGAGCATGCAATATTGTTCCCATTTTTCCGGATCTGGAAAGTTTTTTGATTAGGGGATATAAAGTATGTAGTATTTTTTGTTTGAAATTCATAGTAATGTAGCGTTGATGAAAAGTAAAAGATATTATATGTTTATAACAAGAAAATAACTCGATGAAAATTACTTGGCTAAATATTGTAAAAAGTACTAAGTTACATATTTTGATAAGTTTTTTCCTTACCTATACATTCAACTTTAAATTAATGACGGATAAATTCTTTTAACATCCTAGGGAATTTATTGAAACAGCTTGTGAATGCCTTTTTGATATATTTTATTTTATGACAAACAAAAAAGTGTGATTATTTATTTATAAAGATGTTATTTGAATTTTGTAAAATAAATATAATAGTATGGAAAAGAATGATATAACAATTGTCTTGGTACATGGAGCCTGGGGAGATGGATCACATTGGAGTAAAGTAACAAAAATCTTATATGAGGCAGGATATAAGGTTAGAAGCGTGCAGAATTCTTTAACCTCCATGGCCGCTGATATTGAAAGAACGATCGATCTTATTGATAAAGAAGAAGGTAAGGTGCTACTTGTTGGACATTCTTATGGTGGCGCTGTGATTTCAGGGGCTGGTCATCATGAGAATGTAGCGGGACTAGTTTATGTTGCGGCATTTGCTCCGGACAAGGGTGAAAGTTTAGGAGGTATTTTTTCACGTAGAGAGCAGCCCAGCGGTGCTGCTAATATTGTCCCTGATGCGAAGGGTTTTCTTTGGATCAAGTATGACAAGTATCATGAGAGTTTTTCACAGGATCTTGATCCTATAGAATCAATGGTAATGGCTTTGTCTCAGAAACCTACTCATGGCAGTATTTTTGGCGCTGAGGCTGATGAACCCGCTTGGAAAGTAAAACCGAGTTGGTATCAGATTTCCAATAACGATCATATGATTCCACCTGAAACACAAAAGGAAATGGCCGAAAGGATAAAGGCAAAAGAGGTAATTGGTCTTGATGCCAGCCATGCTTCTATGGCTTCCCATCCTAAAGAGATTGCAGATTTCATCATAAAAGCAGTACAAGCTTTGTAAATTTAAAGTAAATACTGTTTTAGAGTTGTCTATAAACCATTGAGATATAAGTAACTTAATTTAGAATGGAAACAAGACCAGAAATTTTAACTTCTGGTCTTGTTTGTTTAAAAATGCATGTATTAGAGCGAGTCATTGAATACATTTCATTTCTAAGGGATAATAATCTTATAAAACTTATAATTTTGATAGTTCGTTATTTATTAAAATAAGTTCCTCTGCAGTAAAATTGATATCCATTGCCTGTGCATTGGCTATCGATTGTGACGCATTTCTGGCGCCTGCCAATACCACAGTGATGCCTGGTTGCAATGTTGTCCAGCGAAGGACCAATTGTGCTACGGTAACTCCCTTGTTTTGTGCAATAGGGGCAAGTGTTGCGATCAGGCTTTTTACTTTTTCGAGATCAAACTGTGAGAAATAACCGTTGCGGTGGTCATCTTGTTTTAAGGTGTTTTCTGTGAAGTATTTTCCGGTCAGTAGTCCTCTTTCCATCGGGCTGTAGGCGATAATGCCGGTTTGGTTTTCCAATGCATAAGGCACTAGATCCTGTTCAATACTGCGGTTGAGCATGCTGTATGAAACCTGATTGCTGGCTAGGGTAAGTGTTGCCGATGCTTCTTTTAATTGATCAACGCTGTAGTTACAAACGCCCGCTGTACGGATTTTTCCTTGCTGGATCAGAACTCCTAAAGCCTCCATCGTCTCGCTGATAGCGGTAGTCGAGTCCGGCCAATGGATCTGCAACAGATCGATGTAGTCGGTACCCAAACGTTTCAAACTTTCTTCCAGCTCTTTAATGATATTGGCTTTAGATGCAAATTTATATACCGGTATTGTTTTACCGTTCTCTGATGCATCAAAGAAAAATTCACCTTTTCCCTGGTTACTTCCATCCCAGACCAAACCAAATTTGGTCAGTAACTGTATTTTTGATCGGTCTTTTCCTTTAATGGCTTCGCCGATCATTTCTTCACTGAGACCAAATCCATAGAAAGGTGCAGTATCAATACTTGTCACACCGTGATCAAGTGATGCATGTACGGAAGCAATGGAGTCTTTTTTTTCATTTCCGCCCCACATATTGCCTCCAATGGCAAATGATCCATACGTGATGGCCGATAATTCTAATGCTGTATTTCCTAATTTTCTATATTCCATTGTGCGGTTGTTTTTAAATTAATGTTGTTGCAAGAATGATTGGTTTTTCCTGAAGCTTATCTGCTACAAGTTCACCAAATGCCTGGATGTAGGGTTGCTGATTGTGCGCATCTAAACCTTGCTGGCTCTTCCATATTTCATAAAAGGTGAACAGGTTGCTGTCATCGATTCCTTGATGCAGGCTATATAGTTCGCAGGCATCCTCTTTTCGGGTTTGCTCTACCATATGCTGCAGTACGGAAAGAACTGCAGCTCTATGTTCATCTTTTGTTTTAATGATGGCTGTTAAATGTATTTTCATGATACTAATGCTTCTGTTAGTTGTAGGGTAAATACTTTGTCAAGGTGTTTTTGGTAGGCTTCCATATCACGTAATATGTCTGCGTTTTTTTCCACATCATGGAAGTGAAAGCTTTCTAATTTTTCAAGGGATGCAAATGCATTCATACGATGAAAACCAAATAAAGGACCGTCATCTACACTGGTTTGATTGAAAAACTCTCCGGGTAAAGTGAAGGCAGTCTTTGGCGCATTCCAGCTGCTGGTCACCATATATTTGCGACCCTGCAACATACCACCAGTTCCGTAGTTGATGTCCGGGTTTTCAGAGCGGCGGCCGTCACTGTGGTATATGCCTGTACGGTGCCCTGAGGTAAACACTTCGTCAATATACTTTTTAAAAGCATTTGGTACCTGGAACCACCACATTGGAGTGTGGTAAATAATGTAATCTGCCCAAACAAATTTCTGAACTTCTTCGTCATGATCGTAACCATCTGCAATATGGGTTACTTTGATTTCTACGGAGTCAAATTTTTCAAAAAAAGCGATTGTATTTTCGGTTACTGTTTTATTGAACCGTCCGCTTGAATGCGCGAATGATTGTCCGGCGTTGATAATTAATATATGTTTCATATGTAAATGAATTTTCTTTTAATGGGCATATGGAATATCCAGATTATTTTTATTGCTGTTAGGCTATCGTGGATATTTCATTTTGCTTTATTTTAAATTTACTGTTACAAAGGTATCGGGGTTTTTGTTATTACAGAAATAGTATAAATTATAATTAAGTATTATATTTATGATACTTGTATTTTCACATCATACCGTACATGATTTACCAAACTTAATATAGACGATTATATAGGAATTAGGAGGGTGAGCATTAATGAACCTTGTTAATATTCTGAAAAATGACGGTTTATGTTCTAGTGAAAATGACCGATACTAGCATTTATAATCTTTTTATTATTATAGACGTATTATTTTTATGATACTTTTAGTATTTTTAAATCATATTTTTGATAATATGGTTAATTTGGAATGGTACCGCACTTTTAAAGCGATCTATAAGACAGGAACATTAACAGGTGCTGCGGAAATCTTATTTATTTCACAGCCGGGTGTTAGTTTGCATTTAAGTTCATTAGAAACCTATGTTGGTAATAAGTTGTTTGACCGTACAGGTCGAAAAATGATCCCAACAGAACATGGAAAAGTATTATATAATGCGTTGGTCGAGCCCTTAACAAAACTCGAGGAGGTGGAGAAAAACTTTCAGCGCTCAACAGAGAAACATATCCCGACAATAAGTGTAGGCATGTGTTTTGAAACTTTTCAGATTACTTTGGAACAATATGTCTCGACACTGCCTTTTAATCTGATTATCAGTTTCGGTGAGTATCCCGAAATGCTTGATCAGCTGGACAAAGGTATTCTAGATTTGATCATCACCCCTAAAAAGGGGGTGTCGGCCAATATTGAGCATGAACCGTTTTCATATGAAAAAATAGTACTTGTAGGGGGTAAAGAGGTCGATATTGACGCTTTTAAAGAAGTCCTGAAAACAAAAAATAAGGGTTTTATTGAAGATTGGCTGAAACAGCAGAAGTGGTACGGTACAACTGGCGATATGGAACATCTTTTTAATTTTTGGAACTTAAATTTTGGTAAAAAACCAGATTTTAGACCTAATTATATTGTCCCCAATCTGAATTCTATCGTACGCTGTTTAAGTGCAGGTGGAGGTCTGGCTGTTGTGCCTGATTTTTTATGTAATACTGAGATTGATAACGGGCAGATCCAACTGGTGTGGGAAGGAGATAAAAAACTCAAAAATACGTTATATTTTGGTTGTCGAAAAAAGACACTCCATCAGGAAGAAATTGATCATATTAAAACATTGTTTAGAAAAGTAATGGCCCGATAATTTTAAGCGTATTTTATGGAAACTACTAAGATAAAATGGGGAATAATAGGCTGTGGTGATGTAACGGAAAAAAAGAGCGGACCTGCTTTTAATAAAGTACCGGGTAGTGAGCTGCTTGCTGTTATGCGTAGAGATGCTGAGAAAGCTGCTGATTATGCGCATAGGCATGGAGTTCCTTTTTGGTATGCTGATGTTGACGGAATACTAAACAATCCCGAAATTAATGCCATTTATATTGCAACTCCTCCATCTTCGCATCTGGAATACGCACTTTTAGCATTGAAGCACGGAAAGTATGTTTATGTTGAAAAGCCTGTGGCACTTAACGCCAGTGAAGTGTCGATTTTGGCAAATGCTGTTCAGAAATATCAAGGTAAATTGGTGGTTGCTCATTATCGCAGACAGCTTCCGCTATTTTTAAAAATTAAAGAAATGATCAATAATGGTCTTATTGGTAATGTCCGGATGGTGGAGTTGCGTCTTTGGCAGAGCCGTTCTCCGGCTTTAGTCACTAAGGGAGCTGCTGATTGGCGGACAGATCCTGCGATATCTGGTGGTGGTTATTTCTTTGATCTTGCACCACATCAATTGGATCTGATGATCTATTTTTTTGGCACGCCTTTGTCTTATCATGGTTTTAGCCTAATTCAATCTACGGATAGTGCTGTTGCTGATCAAACAAGAGGCACAATTGTTTTTGATAACACGATCGTTTTTAATGGAAGCTGGTCTTTTAATGTAGCATCGTCGGATAACGTGGATTGCTGCGAAATAGTTGGAGAAACGGGGAGCTTAACATTTTCAATTTTTAGTAATAAAGTTGTTTTGAAAAATGAAAGTGGAGAGGAGGAATTTTCATTTGATCATCCCGAAAATATACAGCTACCAATGATTGCAAGTACAGTTAATTTCTTTAAGGATATGGGAGCTAATCCAAGTTCCATTGAAGAAGCGGTAACGTTAATGCAGATTATTGATGCTTTTGCTACTGTGGAATAATGAGGGTATTGATTTAAAAAATAAGGGTTGTTCAATTATTGAACAACCCTTATTTTTTAATGTTTTTGTCTATTACAAAATAGACTGACATACTTTAAGCGACCTCTAGTGTTGCTTGAATTGTCTTCGTAATCGCATCCAATAATACTTCCTTATATGCCATGAAATGGATCTGACGATCTACTTCTTCAGATACTTTTAAAGCTGTCTTAGCTGTCTTTACAGCTTGCAGTTCATTTAAATAAAGATCGTTAAATGTTGCGGTATCTTTATTTTTTAGTATTCTTATCGTGTGTGAATATTGTTCAAATATATCCGTGATGACAGCTAAATTTGCACTATCAAAATGTTGAAGTTCATTTGTTTTTTCAGAAAGCTTCTCAAGCTTTTTTCTTTCTTTTGCGTAACCCATAATCCTGCGAAGTTACAGATTTTTCTACAGCTATTTGCAAATGATGTGGAATACTCTTAAGAGATGTCAGAGTGCTATGCTTTCAGTAAATCTTTACATATCTAAAGATTAGTCGTAATCTGAGGAAATTAAAAAGGTTTCAAATCTGATTAGCGACGCTTTTTGATTGAATGAAAGTTAATTTCATAACTGGTTACCATGTTTGAGGTCGTAAGGTTCTAGCAACCAAATACGGTTTATGTTTTGCAAGTTTTGCATGAAATGCGGCCAACCCATAGAGCAATCCACTTATACATACGCTTGTACCATCTTGTGCATAGAGACGTATTTCATGCCGGGTTTTGTCAAATTCTGCATCTTTGATTTCATCCCAATTGATTGTTTTAGCTTTTCCCCAAGCATTGATCACAGATATTTTATTTTCACCTATGTATACTTTATGATTGTGGTAATAATTTGTTATATAAAGGAATCCGTAAAATAAGCTAGCCATGAGAAGCGCTGAAAATAAAATTAAGAGCCAGGAGCTATCTTGTCCCATATCCCAATTGAAATAATAGCCTAAGCCTATAAAAAATACAAATATTAAACCTATGCAATAACCTAGTATGGCAAAGAGAATATGGTTTTTAAGTATTTTGACGCCATGCTGTGTATTTTCAAATGAATTTTCTTTTTTTCGTGCGCGAGCAAATGTCCAAATAGTGATGGATGGTAAAATCAGTGAAATAAGAATATCAGCTAACATAGTTTAATGATTTTTTTTATTTTAAAAGGACTTTTCAAAAAGATTGATGCGAATTTAACTTTCATTTTTGATGTTTCACAAAAAAACTATAATATGTTTTGTTATGCTGTTTTTCACAATTTAATTGACACGGACAGTACATCGTTTTACAACAAAGGAACGGTGACCAAAGTAAAGTATTTGTTAACTTTAGTGTTACAATAGCCTCTCCATCCATTTTTTTATCAGTTTAGCATGACTGTACTTAAAACCCTTGATTTTTCAAATTCAACTTGATATGCAAGTAAGGGTAATCTAGCATAATAAGGTCATTTTCTACTATTTAGCTCATTTATAATGAAGGGTCTTGTGTTGCGATTATTGCAATGAATATGGATTTTTGATTGCTGTTTTGCTAATGAATGTTAGTTAAATTTTAAATTGTTTTCGCAATTAATGGTTTTTATTAAAAATATTTTATTTATTTGTTTCTGCGTGTTCACTTGGAATCATGCACACTAACATACATTAACGAACTAAATTAAATGAAAAATTCTAAACTATTTCATGTTTTAGCCTTTTCTATGGTATTTGGATTTGGTGGTCTCAACCAATCGATCGCCAGTACGCTGTCTGAATATCAAAGCAACCAAGTTAAGATTTCTGGAGTTGTTAAAGATGCGACTGGTCCGATCTCAGGAGCATCTATTGCTGTAAAGGGCACATCGATCGCCACTTTTACGGATGCTTCAGGTCGATTTACTTTAGCGACTATTCCTGCAGGATCAAAAATTGTGATCAGCTATGTTGGCTATGCATCTAAAGAAATTGAATGGAAAGGGGAAAGTACCTTGAATGTGCAACTGGAGTCTACATCAAATGATCTGGATGAAGTTGTTGTGGTTGCTTACGGTACCGCTAAAAAATCAACCTTTACAGGATCTGCCTCGGTGGTGAAATCGGATCAGCTGGAGAAAATATCAGGATCGGGATTTGCAGAGGCATTGCAGGGGATGAGCCCAGGTGTTAATGTGGTGAATAATGAAGGTAACCCGGGCGGTGACACCCGTATTCAAATTCGTGGTATAAGTTCTATGTCGGGTAATTCTAATCCGCTATATGTGGTGGATGGCATGCCTTATGATGGACAACTGAATTCAATATCGCCTTCGGATATTGAATCGGTTACAGTATTGAAAGATGCTGCAGCATCATCATTGTACGGTTCGCGCGCAGCAAATGGTGTGGTCGTGGTGACAACTAAAAAGGGGAAAACAGCTAAACCGCAATTGAATTTTAGATCGGCATGGGGTACTTCGGACAATGCAGTCAAAAATCCGACAAAAGCTTCTCCGCAGGAACAATTACTGAATACTTGGGAAGCCATGTACAATGATCAGTTCTATAAATATAACTTAACATCGGACAAGGCCGGAGATTGGGCTTCGGACAATGTCTTGAGTAAACTGCTTAAGCAGGTGACCAATTCGAAAGGTGAACCTACATATGTTTCTCCTTTTCAGCATATCAATGAAGACTATGTGTTGCATGATGGTAAGGGTAATCCCTATATCAATCCAAACTTGAAAATGATCTGGAATGAAGAAGATTATGATGTGTATAAGGCTGTTTTTTCTAGAAAACTAAGACAGGATTATGGCATGGATGTGTCGGGAACTGCTGGTGATGGAAAGACAAACTATTTCCTTTCATCTTCGTACCTAGATGATAAAGGATATGCTTCCAATCAGTACTTTAAGCGTTATGGCTTCCGTGCGAATGTGACGACTCAAATCAACAAATGGTTACAGGTGGGTGGAAATGTTTCTTACAGTGGGTCTAGACAGAATGTTTCTGGTGCAGCACGTGCTTTAGTGTTTACGACATCGATGTATTCACCTTATTTACGTAATCGCGATAATACAGATTGGGTTTACTCCGAAAAAACAGGTAAACGCATGTACGATTATGGCGATTATGTTAATAATTTCTTTGGAGCCAATGTGTTACAGAATAATGGTGATTATTGGAATAATGACAATGATGAAGATTTTAATAATTTTATGCGTACGATGATGGCATCCCGTTTCTTTGCTCAGGTTACCTTGCCTTATAACTTGAGTTTCAAAACGAGCCTCAGTATTGACGATAACAGTTCTAAAAACTTTTTGTACGGATCTGCAGTTCATGGAGCAGGACAGCTCGCTCCTTATGGTGTAACGGTGCTTACTAATGGTGGAAATGCGACTCGCTCGAATACGAACACTAAATCAGTGACGTTTAACAATATCTTAAGCTGGAATCAGGATTTTGGTAATCATAATTTTTCTGCATTGGCCGGTCAGGAATCGTATACCAACAACAGTCTTTACGACTATGGTTATGGTGAAGGCATTATGCAATTGGGGCAATATGAACTAAGTTCGACAACAAAGAATTGGCAGGTTCAATCTAACAAAGATCGTTTTGCTCTACTATCTTACTTCGGAAAGTTAGATTACAATTATAGCGGTAAATACTATTTATCAGGTTCATTCCGTCGTGATGGATCTTCCCGTTTTCATCCGGATAACCGCTGGGGGAATTTCTTTTCCGCAGGACTTTCCTGGCAGATTGCTAAGGAAGATTTCTTAAAGGATGTGAGCTGGTTAGATAACTTATCCTTCCGCTCCAGTTATGGTACTACCGGTAATGATAAGTTAAGCCGTAGAGGAGATAATGGCGTTGGAGGTGGTGATATTTACTATGCCTATCAGGGTGTATATGAAGCAAGCGATCTATATGGTCAAGCGGGTTTAAAACCATCTGCATTTCCTACGCCTGCTTTGATCTGGGAGAAGAACAAGCAATTTAATGCTGCATTTGATTTTGGTATTCTGAAAAACATCTACGGTACCATTGAGTATTACTCCCGTACTGCTTCTGATTTGCTTTACTACAAAGAGTTTCCACTTTCTGCACAGGTCGGTAATGCGAATGGTTTGAATACAAACTTAGGTGATTTGAAAAATTCGGGTTTTGAATTCTCATTGGGTGCTGATGCGATCCGTAATGAAAACTTTAGATGGAAAATTGATGCGAATCTTTCGACGTTGAAGAATGAGATCACTTATTTGCCAGGAGGTGAATTTACGTACAACAACCGTGGTGCTGGTTATAAACTTTCGGAGGGATATTCCTTGTATGAATTTTATATGGTGAAAAATGCAGGTGTTAATCCTGAAACAGGAAACATGCGTTACTGGATACGTGATGGTGAAAACTGGAAAATGACGGAAAACTATGATAAGGATGTCACTTCGAATGATTATCAACGTATAGGGTCTGCTCTTCCTAAAGTGTATGGTTCTTTGACCAATGCGTTTAATTATAAAGGGTTGGATATGTCCTTCATGTTGTACTATTCGCTAGGTTCTAAAATGTTTGATTATGCTTATGTGGAGCGTACAGCAGTACGTGGTGGTGTTGGTGTAATCCAGGATCTAATAGAAGACCATTGGCGCAAACCTGGTGATCAGGCTTTATTACCTAAATTTTCGAATGATGACTATGCGAGTACCCGTAAAAATTCTGATTTCTATGTGTTTGATAACGATTACTTAAGACTTCGAAATGTTTCTCTAGGTTATACGCTGCCGACAGCTACAATGGCGAGACTGGGGCTGTCTAAAGTGCGTCTGTATGTTTCTGGAGACAACTTATTAACGTTTGGGTCGGCTAAGAATCGCTATTCTGATCCGGAGACGGCTTTATCTGGTAATAATTATAATGGTTCTGCAGATAAAGATAACGGAATCCAAGGTTCAAGAAGAGTGTATATGGCTGGTTTACAAGTGTCATTTTAAGAAAGAATAGAAAATGAAAAATATCGTTAAAAGTTTACAATATATTGCATTAGGAACTGTTGTTTTAATGCAAACAAGCTGTAAGGATTTCCTTGATGCTAATTCTTCAACAGCGACTTCAGAGAATGTTGTTTTATCAAGTGCTTCTCAATTGGAGCGTGTATTGACTGCTACTTATAGACAATTGTATTTCAATGATCAAGGAATGGATCGGGTATATGCTGGTTTACCCGGTTTGCAGATGTATGTTGATTTAGGGGGTGCTGATATTGTGAGTCACACCAATATGGGAGGCAATCAGGTAACAGCATATACTTATGAACCGCAAAAAACACAGACGACAGGTTTATCTAATGGAATTTGGACGATGATGTATAAAATCATCAATCAAACAAATATCATTATTGAAGCGTTGCCTGCCGCGCAGGGGGAAGAGACATTAAAAAACCAGATTATGGGTCAGGCAAAAGCGATTCGTGGTCTTTGCTATTTCCATCTGATTCAAAATTATCAGCAAACTTATATGTTGGCTAAGCAGAAACCAGGTGTTATTTTGCGTTTGAGTCCTAAGGAAAGTGAAAATTTACCTCGAGCTACTGTAGAACAGACTTATGCGCAAATCGTCAAAGATTTGACGGATGCAAAATCGTTATTAGCTAATTATACACAGCCTAATAAATGGACCATTGATAAGTATGTGGTTTCTGGTCAGTTGGCACGTGTGTATTCGGTGATGAACAATTGGCAAGGTGCTTATCAAGAGGCGAAAACTGCTTATACAAATTATAGTCAATTGATGACCAAGACACAGTATCAGTCTGGATTTGATGATGTGATTACAAACAACTATGCTGAGGTGATGTGGGCAGTTCCATTTACAACGACTAATAACCTAGGTGGAGGAACACAATTTAACTTCTGGTATAACCAGGATGAAAGCTATGGCGAGGGTTATACGGATGGGCCTATTTACTCATTTTTGGATTTCTTTGCTGATGGTCAATATGAAAAACTGTTTGAAAAAACGGAAGATCGTTACCAATTTTGGAAACGTACTAAAAATGCTTCTAAAGAATGGTCGACAAAATGGGCGTATAATAAGTACAAACATTATGGTGATGCAAATGGTGCTAAACAGGGAAATACGAGACCTGAGGTTTCTTTAATGCGTGGATCTGAGATGTTATTGATTATGGCTGAGGCTTCAGCTCAATTAAGTAATGGTGAGGGTTTGGGTTATTTAAATAGATTGCAAACGGCTCGTGGAGTTAAAGGCTTGACAGTTGCCGCTTCTGGAACTCCTTTGCTAGAGGCTATTTATGTGGAAAGACGCAAGGAACTGTTATGTGAGGGAGTTACTGGAATTTATGATTTATTGCGTTTGCAAAAACCACTTATCCGTATTCAGGAAACAGCAACTTATGTAGAGGGGCACTATACTTGGGGTGTGACGAACTTGAACGGTTATGTTGCAAGCAGTCCGGCACCAACGGGAACTTTTCCTTCTAATGACTACCGTATGCTCTGTCAAATACCACAATTGGAAATTGCCAATAATACGGCACTTTCAGAGGCTGATCAAAACCCTTATTCAGGAACAAACTAAGGTAGTCTGTATCCTGCAAAAAAAGTTTTACAGATACAAGCTATAAATATGAATGTAAAATGGCCGAGTGTAATTCACTCGGCCATTTTTATTTTTTTACTGATTAAAGACGTCTTATCCAGATATTGCGGAAGTCAACAAGATCGCCATGGTCTTGCAATACGATTGGTCCTGGACCGTGAACTAATGTTTTTGGTAATCCGATGTACTCCGTAGTTCCTTCGATCTGCGTATTGTATTGTACCACAACACCATTGTGTAAAACGGTTACGATGCCTTTTTTGATTAATACACCATCGGCATTAAATCGTGGAGCGGTATACAAGACGTCGTAAGTATGCCATTGTCCAGCTGGTTTGGTTGCTGTGACCAAGGGTGGCTGTTGTTTATAGATCGATCCTGCTTGTCCATTGACATAGGTTGGGTTATTATTGTTGTCTAAGACCTGTAATTCATATTGACCCTGCAAAAAGATACCGCTGTTTCCTCTTCCTTGTCCTTCACCTTTGATGACTTCCGGACTTTTCCATTCGACATGAAGCTGGAAATCTTCAAAGTTTTCTTTTGTCTGGATATTCCCTGTTTTTGGGGTGGACGTTAAAACGTTATTTTGTACTTTCCAGGGTGCCTGCTCTTTTACGTTATTGGAACTTACCCATTGATTAAGATTGGAGCCGTCAAAAAGAACGATCGCATCAGAAGGAGCTTTGTTCTCAGTAGTTGTCACCGTACGCAGTACTGGAGTATAAAACTCGGTATCCTGCGGTTGAAATTTCGTTTGGGCATAACTTAAAGAACCAATTAGGCTCATGCTGAGGACACAGCAAGATATATAAATTTTGTTCATTTTGTAATAGATTGATTTCACGTAAATATAAGTATTCAATGTTAAAATCTGACATGCTTTTATGTAAGACTATTGTGATTGAAGTTCAGAGTGATTGAAAATGATCATCGAAAAAGAGGGTATAACTCATGTTTTAAAGTCGGGACAAAAGGTTGTCCGCCAAAACTAACAAAATGATGCATTTAAGCGTTATAATTATAAAAGGAAACACTTTATCGTCACCTAGTTTTTCATTCAGTCATGATAGAGCCCTTCGAGGGTTTCATGTACATCAATAACTAAAAACATGGATACACTAAAGCAATATCACGAAAAACGTAATTTTAAAAGTACAGAAGAGCCTAAAGGTAAGTTAAAGATTAAACGTGATAAAAAATTGCGCTTTGTTGTACAAAGACATCATGCCAGCAGATTGCATTATGATTTTAGATTGGAAGTTGCCGGTGTACTAAAAAGTTGGGCTGTACCAAAGGGACCATCATTGTTTCCTGCCGATAAGCGATTGGCTGTTCAAGTTGAAGATCATCCCGTCGATTACGCAAATTTTGAAGGGACAATTCCGGAAGGTAATTATGGTGCTGGTACCGTAAGTGTTTTTGATAAAGGGTATTATGAGTCTTTAAATGGACAAGATGAAGATAGTTTTTTAAGTAATTTAGCGGATGGGTCTATTAAGTTTGTCCTACATGGAGATAAGCTCAAAGGAGAATTTGCTCTTGTCAGAATAAAAGGTGATCAAGAAGGTAAGTCGTGGTTACTCATTAAACATAAAGATGAATATGCAACCGAAGTATCCTATAATGCTGAAGATGCAGTTCCTGAAAAAATAAAAAAAGAAGGATTAGAATATAAAAAAGTAGGAGCAAAGAAGAAGTCAAAACGAATAGCTAAGCCATCGAATAATAGTGAACCAGAGCTGACTCAGCTGTCGCCAATGTTGGCCAAGCTAACCGATGCTATGCCCGAAGGGAATGATTGGTTATTTGAAAAGAAATTTGATGGTTTTCGCATTATTGCTGTAAAAGAGGATGAACATATTTTTCTTTATTCCCGAAATGGAAAAAATATGAATAAACTATTTCCTTCCATTGTGAAGGAGCTAATGGCTTTAAATAGGAATGTTTGGTTAGATGGGGAAGTGGTGATAGAAGATCGCACAGGTAAATCGTATTTTCAGATGTTGGCAACCGGCGAACCATTGGGTAGTTCCTATCAACTGCATTATTATATCTTTGATATTTTGAATTTGGATGAAAATGACTTAAGTCAATACCCTTTATCTGAGCGAAAAGAACTATTGACTTTGTTTTTTAAAGGATTCAAAGGTCAAATGATTGAGTTGGTTACCTCACTAAAAGGGACGCCTATGTCCATTTATCGTCAAGCGGAACGAAAGGGATGGGAAGGAGTCATTGCCAAAGATCTTACCAGTCTTTATCATGCTGGAAAACGAAGCAATCAATGGCTTAAGATTAAAATTCGTCAAAGCCAGGAAGCTGTTATTTGCGGTTTTACAAAACCGCAGGGAAACCGTTCTTCTTTTGGAGCTCTCGTTTTGGGGTGCTATGACAATTTGGAGTTAACCTATCTAGGTAACTGTGGTACTGGATTTAGTGATGAGTTGTTGGAAATATTAATGGATAAATTGAAAAGGCGTATAATAAGCAAGAAGCCGTTTCCTCAAGTATCTATTGCGAAGGAAAAAGAAGTGACTTGGGTGAAGCCGGATCTCGTCTGCGAAGTTTATTATTCAGAGTGGACAATGGACCATCATTTACGTCACCCTGTTTTCAAGGGATTACGTACAGATAAAAAAGTTAAGGAGATCGTCATGGAAGAGGTCAGAAATGAAAGGGTAAAAGAGAAGATAATTTCTATAAACCGCCATAGTGTAAAACTAACTAATCTTGATAAAATATATTGGCCAGATGAAGGATATGTGAAAGGTGAAATGCTTGAATATTATGAACAATATGGTGATTTACTATTGCCTTACTTAAAAGATAAGCCAATTTCACTTCATCGTTTTCCTAATGGAATAGGAGCTGATAGTTTTTTTCAAAAGGATGTCGATTT
Source organism: Sphingobacterium sp. MYb388 (assembly GCF_037479535.1). Lineage (NCBI taxonomy): Bacteria > Pseudomonadati > Bacteroidota > Sphingobacteriia > Sphingobacteriales > Sphingobacteriaceae > Sphingobacterium > Sphingobacterium sp. MYb388. Next base: position 136,007 of record NZ_JBBGYV010000005.1, read on the forward strand.
AAAACAAATTCCAGATTGGGTAAAGACCGTGCCCATATATGCTGAAAGTACGGATAAAAATATCGATTATATGGTGTGCAATAATAGAGCAACCTTATTATATATTGCGAATCTAGGGTCTATTGAAATAAATCCTTGGCTATCTACATATAAAAAGGTGGAAAATCCGGATTTTGCTGTATTGGATCTTGATCCAAATGGAGCAGATTTTGATTCGGTCATTGAAATAGCGCAGACCGCTCATCGAATTTTTCAACAAGTTGGAGTTGCAGATTATATTAAAACATCTGGTTCGACAGGATTACATATCTACTTGTATGTCAAACAACGGTATACTTATGAGGTTGTACGCGATTTTATCCAGCTCATCGGAGAAATGATTCATGAGGAGCATCCTGATACAACAAGCCTTATCCGGGATCCTAAGAAAAGAAAGGGTTTAATCTATCTTGATTTTTTACAAAATAGAAGAGGACAGACCATCGCAGCTCCATATTCTATACGTCCTAAACCTGGTGCTACTATCAGCACGCCTTTACATTGGGAGGAAGTAAAGAAAGGTTTGGACATCAGGCAATTTAATTTAAAAACTATAACGGAGCGATTGAAGAAAGTGGAGGATCCATGGAAAACCTTTTTCGACACACCTAGTAATATTAAAGAAGCTTTAGCAAACTTATAACAATTGTCAAAGCGCGAACACTTAATTGATGTTTTGAATATTTTCAGATTTATAAATACCAATTTTTGTCTTACTTTTAGTAAATTGTATAGAGAAGTAGACGATTTATTTGTTGAATAGCAATACCATAAAGAAATTTAACCATTTATGTGAAAAATTATGATCTTTCATTGGGGTTAAATACCCGCTCTTGCGTATAAATTCAATGGTTGAATACACATTTCTAATTGTTTGAAAATAGTGTTGATGATTTAACTTGTGGTTTAGGGGGTATTAATACTCTTTTTTTTGAAAAAATATTAAAGGATATAGCACAGCGATTGCTTTAATGTTATCAACAATGCATGAATATTAAAATGATCCATGCTAGATAAAATTAGATTAAGTGTTAACAAAAGATGTGCGCAAGTACAGCAATAAAAAACTATCCTTTATGACAAAGACAGAATTTAACACCCAAGTGATCGAGCAAACAAATGAGCTCAAAGTTTTTGCAAAGCGTTTTACAAATGATTATGACGAGGTCAATGATCTTTTGCAAGATACCATGTTAAAAGCAGTAAGCTATTTCCGTAATTTTCAAGAAGGATCTAATTTAAAAGCATGGCTTTATACCATCATGCGCAATACTTTTATTAATAATTATAGACGTACAACTAAAAGTCGTTCTTTTATTACAACAGAAGAAGAGATCAGTACTTCGCATTTGCAATATTCTTCGGTAAGAAATGGTGGAGAAGATAAATTTGTGATGGAAGATATTCAGAAAGCATTGGGAGAATTGGATGAAGGGTTCTACATACCTTTTACTATGCTGTACGAAGGATATAAATATAATGAAATTGCTGAACATCTTAACCTTCCTATTGGTACAGTGAAAACTCGTATCCATATTGCAAGAAAAAGACTAAAGGGAACTTTATCAACATATAAAAATTAAATAGGATTAATTTCCATTTTGTGAAAAGAAGGGCATTCCTTGGGTTTAGACCTTAGGAAGCCCTTCTTTTTTTGTTTTCAACTTTCCTGTTTGTATTTCTTATAATGGTATTTTCCTATTCCATAAAAGGAACATTTTTATGGATTTTGGGTTATTATATAGGAAGCAGGATATAAAAATTGTATATGAAGAATTTATTTAATGAAAAACATCGCTTGGGCTTAGGTGGCGTGGCTATAGGAACTGGTTTTGAAGTATTATCAGATAAGCAGTCATATGATATACTGCAAAAGGCATGGGATCTGGGTATTCGATACTATGATACGTCTCCCTGGTATGGTCTAACAAAAAGTGAAGCGCGATTTGGAGAATTTTTAAAAGATCAAGATCGGTCTGACTATATCCTCTCTTCAAAAATTGGTCGATTATTTGATCCAGTGATACCCGAAGCTGTTCCGCCTACCATGTGGAAGGCACCATTTCCATTTGATTTCGAACATGACTATACTGCAGATGGAACTAAGCGTTCGATTGATGATAGCTTACTGCGGATGGGCGTTGATCATCTGGATATTGTATTTGTACATGATCTGTCTGAAGATCAGGTTGGTGACCGCTATGACTATTACTTCAAACAAGCAGCAGATGGCGCATTTAAAGTATTATCGGACTACCGTGACCAAGGTATAATAAAAGGCTGGGGACTTGGTGTCAATAAAATTGAACCTATTTTGGACTGTCTTGCAGTAGCGGACCCTGATATCTGTCTGTCTGCCACTCAATATTCAATATTAGAACATGAAGATGCTGTCGACCGCCTTCTACCCGCTGTGCAAAAAAGTGGAGTAAAGCTCGTTTCTGGTGCTGGATATAATTCAGGATTTATTGCTGGGAGAAACCGATATAATTACAAATCTTTTATACCAAAGGGCATGATTGAAAAACGTGAGCGTATTGCACAAATAGGAGCTTCTCATGGTGTCGGAATTATCCCTATTGCCCTTCAATTTGTGCTTGCAAGTGAGGATTTCGTTTCAATCATACCTGGTGCAAGTACTACAGATCAAGTACGATCCAATGTTGAGGCTTTGAATACCGTAATTCCCCCTCAACTTTGGGCGGAATTAAAAAATGAAGGTTTAATTTATAACAATGCTCCTGTGCCACAAATTTAGTGTTACAGCGACATTGTGTTATAGATAAATTATAAAAAATGATTTCTAGGCGTTTAACAAAGTGATCAGGACTATGGAAAATAAAAAAAAAGGATTTATAAGTAAATACATAAACATATTTAAATCGACAGTATCGGGATTTATGAATGAAGATTGTCTTAAATACAGTGCCTCACTTTCGTATTACACTATATTTTCAATCGGTCCGATTCTCGTGCTTATTATTTCCCTTGCAGGGATCTTTTTTGGAGAGGATGCGATTCAAGGGAAAGTGTTTTCAGAAATGAGAGGTTTGGTTGGTCCAAGCGCCGCCAGACAAATTCAGGAAGTGATCAGCAATCTGAAACTATCAGGTAAATCAAATTTTGCATTGATTGCTAGTATTATCACCTTGGTAATTGGAGCTACGACTGTATTTGGAGATATTCAAAATTCCATTAATAGGATATGGCATGTTCGGGCAAAACCAAAACGAGGCTGGCTCAAGTTGATTACGGATCGATTGCTATCTTCCTCTCTAGTTGTTGGACTTGGATTTTTATTAATGGTCACATTGGTTGTCAATGGTATCATTCTAGCTTTTACAGATCGATTGCAGGTCTATTTCCCTGATATAACAGTTTTCTTTATGAATGCAGTTAATTTTGCATTAAGCTTTGGAATTATATTTATTTTATTCGGAATCATATTCAGAACATTGCCTGATGTTAAGATCGAGTGGAAGACTGTACGCACGGGAGCTCTTTTTACAGCCTTATTATTTATTATCGGTAGGTATGCCATTGGATTATATTTAGAATCTTCCGGAACTGAGTCAACCTATGGTGCTGCAGGTGCACTTGTATTAGTATTATTATGGGTATACTATACTGCTGCTATCTTGTATTTTGGTGCGGTCTACACACGTGAAAATGCCATTGCAAACGGTATACCGATTAAACCTGCTGACTATGCGGTTTATGTAGAAGAAAAGGAGCGTGAGCGTGTGGTGGAAGAAATTCCGGCCAAACCCGCTGATCAAGGTGTGTCTTAATATAATGTTGTCAGATGATTATCAGGATTTTATGCTGTTATTTCGATTTTCATGAATAGGAGGTGTATAAATTTTTTGATAATACTATTTCGAAAAGGTTAATATTAATGATAAGTTTGTTGTTATCATTGCTATTTTCTTTCCGATCTGTGGTAAAGATATCTGGCAGTTGAATTACTTTTCAATTAATAAATATAAATGATGATAAAGACATCTTTAATGGTATGTGTTATGATGATGGGAATTTCTGTATCGGCACAGCGGAAGGGTTATCTTCCGCAGGGAGAAAATCAAGAAAGATATAAAGAAATCAGTGGACGGTACGGGAGTAATGACGGCATCTGTCTTTTTGAAGATGGTACTTTTATGCTTTATGGCTATGCTACAGCAGTTTTTGGGCATTATGGTTTTGAAAAGGACTACTTACTTTTTTATACGGATAAACAAGATCTATTTGAGATCTATGCCCACCAAGATCCATCTCTAGGCGCGGGAACGAAAATGGCTTTTGTAGGTTTTGAAGATGGAAATACCTATGTCAAGTTTGATAAAGACAGTGTACAGCAAGTGTTTAATGACGATGCGAACTGCTTTAGTAGCCCATTTGTATATGAAAAAAATACTTTTCCGAGAAGTATTAGTTTATATGCCGCAGAAAATAGTCAGGACGATTCTCTAGCTTCATGGAATTATCAGAATGATAAAGGCTTTAATAATTTTGTGCTCGTACACAATAAAGCCCGACGAGAATATGAAGATTTTTCCGGAGCGTTATATAAGAATGAAGATAATCAATTGGTGATCCAGCTTTCTAATTATGGAGGGGAAGACGGTTATAAGAAACAGGAAAGTGATCATGAATGGAATGATATCATGATGATGAAAAATGAATATCTTACATCGTTTAAATCACGTGATTTTATGCTTGTTAATAAGCATTATGGCACTTTTGAAAGGGATCTTTCTACCTATCGTCTGGACAAATTTACTAACCAGTATATGCGGCAGGATGACTCGGATAATGATGCCTATTATGAAGATAATGTGTATCAGGATGATCGTATCTTGAGTCAGTTTCTTAAACAGAATCTTATGGATAGGGTTATGAAGGGACGAGAAGAATTAGTATTTTCCGATTCAACTATCTTTTTCAGTAGCTGTACTGAGATCGAAAAGTCATATCGTTATAAAGGAAAAGTATTGAAGAAGGTCGATGATGAAGAGCTGAAGGAGGTTGTGGCACCTCTTATCATGACATTGCCGGTCGAACAAACTAATACGGGGAATGAGAAAAATAGTAAAAAGATCCATAAATAATATAAACCTTCATAGACGATGTAATCTTTCTCTTTGTCCTAGATAGATCAATGTGTACATGGAATAATTTCTTTTTAATTGAGGCTATGCGCTAAAAAATTCAGGTTGTTGCTTATATACTTTGATACCATACATTGATGATATTTTGAAGTCAATTGATAATGAGTAAAAAAAATAATTCTATCAGTATTTCGAAAAAAAAGTTTGGAAAGAATAATAGTGCCATTTCATTAATTTTTGTCATTATGTTTTCTCTTTTAGGAGTCATTGGCATTATAATAGATTGGAAAAGTGGACTTTCCGGACTTGCTTTAGTAACTGTACTATATGTTGTTCATAGCTTCGTCAAGTTCAACTATTTTCTCTACTTTATTGGCTTGTCCTTTGTTGCTATATATCTGTTGAGTGAATGGCAGGATATTGAATTTTTACAGATCGTCCTTTCTTCGATTTTTCTAACTTTTTTATTTTTCATAAAATCGAGTTATCAAACTTATAAAGCACTTGATAGTTTTGAAATTTTCTATTTGGATAGCAGAGAGCTACATTGTTTATCAACGGAGAATGATGCAGATTATAAAGGCTATGCACTAGATCCTAGAAGTTATTTAAAGAAGTATGCTGCAGAAAAAATTAGCGCTATCTCTTTCAAAAGAAAAGATATGACCATTGCAATAGATGATCTATTGATACGACCTAGAGCGCTAACAACAATTGATCTAGAACAGATTTACGATTTTGTAAAAATTAATTATCCAAATCTTTTAAATAGAGACGAGTTTATTCAACAAAATCTAAGTAAAGAAAATCAATATTACATTCATAAGATTTATATTTTTAGTCCTATCCTCGTTTTGGCACTTGTTATCTATTTCTTCGGAGATAATGGTAAAGATCATATCCTAACGCTTTGCTGTTTAATATTAATGGTTATTCTGCCAGTTGTCATTAGTAAATTTTTAGCAAGAGTATGAAGTGTACTTTTTAGTATTAATATTTTCATAGCTAAATCATATACTAGTTTTTTCGTTTAAAATAATCGAACACGGATTGTAAGATCTCTTAAGCGAATTGTAAACCCATCACAATATTGTCGATGTTTAAGGTATTTTTGTAATAGTAACAATTGAACATCATCGAGATTGCTAATGGTGTCATTTTCAAATTATATAAATGAACTATTTATTATTATTTTTCTTTACGATTTTATCTGCCTGTACCAATAATACGATACAAAAGCAGGACATGCGAAAATCTAAAATAGTGCAATTGCCAGGACATTATAATGTGCAGGATAATGCATGGGAAAACAGCGATCCCAATTATGATGCTTATTCTTCATTTGGAGAAGATCTTTATGCCACATTCAGTAAGTTGGATAAAGATGGAAATAGTTTGGGTCTGGGTCTTATTGATAAGAGTGGGAAAGTTATTATACAGCCTATTTACAGCAGTGTAACGATGCGCATTAGGACGGAAAATGATTTTTTCGTCGTTAGTGATTCCCTTAATAATTATGGTATAGTCAATAGCGAGGGTGTTGAAATTGTAAACCCTCAATTTGATGATATCTATTTTGGGAATAATGCGGCCGATTCGATGGATACAAAATTTGGATTGATAAAAGTCAGTAAAAATGATAAGAAGGGCTACATCAATGCCGCTGGTCAAATTATTGTTCCGGTAAAATATGATGATTTATTTATGATGGGCAAGAATGGCTTGATCATGTTTCAAGTTTTGATTCCTATAGGTAACGGTAACAATACCGCTAAATGGGGAATTATGGATTTTAATCAAAAAATAATTAGCCCACCTCGTTTTTCTTATCCAAGTCGTTTTGAAAATGGTAGCGTAACACTTGTATCAGAAGGTATAGAATATGATGTAAATGAAAATGGAATAATTAAAAAAAAATAATGAACACTTTTTTTTAAGCCTTATTATGTATCATAATAACGTTGCGAAAATCTGCTTATTAAAGCTATTGAAAAATGAAAGATTTTTTTAAAAATAAAATAACGATCTTTTTTACGTTAAGTGCATTATCGATTTTGATCGGAATTTTAATTGCGATTGTATTAGCTACGGGGGTTTCTGCTCCAGATAAGTTAGCCGCGATGTACATTTTTTTTGGACTGATTCCTGTTTTGCTCATCATTGTGATTGACAGAATCTGCGTTTGGAAATTTGGAACAAGAAAAGTAAATAAAATTCAGCTTTATATCCTGATCTGTTTTATTGGTCTGTTTGTAATCAATTGGATAAGACTACGATTGCAGGTGTAAAAACCTCAGTAATATAAATAATTAAAACATAAGATAAATTTAAATGAAAAGTAACAAAACCAAAATGATTCTTTTAGGAACAGTAGCTGTATTAATCGTATTGCTTATTGCTAGTAATTTTATATATATCACGCCAAATGAAACATTGCTCTATAAAGCGCAGCAATATGTAACCTATTCAAAAGCTGATTGGGAAAATTATGAAGAAAATAAAAGAATATTAGCAAATAATCCAACAGACGGTAATATTCAAACTGAGGTAGCTGCGGTAGTTTCTCCTGATGATATTTACTCGTTAGATACGAGCCGTGTGGCACCTGAAGTTGTTGCAAGTGAACTTGAAAAGATTAAAAAAGCAAATTTTGATCGTCTTGTTGAAGCTAAAATTAGACCTGATCATGAAGATGCACAGGCTGCGTTGATCCGCCATACTGATGGCCGATTAACGGACGTCATTATTAATCAAAAGATCAATATAAAAGTTGGTAAGTGTTACGATAACCCAAATACAGATGGCAATTACAATTGTGTAAGCTGTATGATTTTGTTATATAATAGAGATAAGAAAGATTGGCAGGAAGCACCTGATGGAGATAATTTTCTTAAGCCCGCGTATGATTTTTATCAGCCGTCAAAAGGCGATATTTGGGAAGCTAAAGATCTGACGATGCGTATTCCATTTGATTATGATCTGTACAAAAAGTTTGAAGGTAAAGAATAAATTTTTGAGCTCAATAATTGGAATGTAGTGCCATGATAGTCATGGCACTACGTGTCGTGATTGTCCACTTCATTTGGATTTGGCGGAAGCGGATTCGTGTCTTTTTTTGGTGGTGTACCGGTATTGCTTTTCACTTTGTTCTGAGATAAATCATTAGATTTCTCTTTGGGAATTTTTGCTATTGTTTTTAGAGCTTTATTTTTCATATAAACAAATCATTGTGGTAGTTTCATTATGAAGATAGTCTTTTATTGCTGTGAAATATGTTCGTAATGTTGTTTTGCTGAACAGTGTCATTGAAACAAATTGTTGAAGTTTTCGATGCTGTGCATAGCTCATTCAGTAACTGAAATTGTTTCTTTCCTACATTTGCCCAAGACATTTGTTTTCCATATTCTAAAGCATTGTTTCTGTAATAGTGCATTTTCTCAGGTTGATCTAAAAGATCATTGACAACTGACGAAAGTGCATGTGCGTCATTAAAAGGAAAGAATAACCCACGGTCATCTGCTAAGAGGTCTTTAGCATACCAATATGGAGTTGAAATACAGGCCGCTCCAGCGCCCAGTGCAAATGACAGTGTTCCACTGCTGATTTGGTTTTCATTTGGGTAAGGAGTGACATAAATATCGCAAGCGCTCAAATATTCCTTTAATAGTTTTTCGGATGCAAATTGATTGACAAATTGCACTTTATGACCAATATTACGGGCCATGACCATATCCATCAAATCATGTCTGTACGCGTCACCTTCATGCTTTAAAACATTTGGATGTGTTGAACCTAATATAATATAAACGAAGTCGTCATTCTCAATTTCAGAAACTGCCTGAATCGCTGTTTCAAAACCTTTGCTTTTACCTAAAAAGCCGAAACTGAGCATGACTTTTTTATTTTGAAATCCTAATTTTCTCTTCGCCATCTCTTGGTCGCAATCGAAGTTTGGAACACCGTGTGGTATTAGACTTACCTGACTACGATCAATTTGATATATTGTCTCTAGCATATTGATGGCACGACTCGTCATAACCGTGATTTTACTGCTATACTGCGCTAGTTCACGGAGAATACGGTATTCATTATGATGCGGATGTTCCAGCACGGTATGTAAGTTGGTAAGAATGGGTACATTTAAGTGTTGAAGTAAGTCAATAATGTAGCTCCCTGTTTCTCCGCCAAATATTCCGTACTCGTGTTGGATGATACAGGCATCAAATGCATTGTTGATGACATCGGCAGCCTGAATATAACTATCTAAATTTTCTTTCTCTACGATATAAGTTACTTCTTCAGGAAACACATATTCCGAACCATCAGATACCGCAAATATGTGATGATCATTCGCTAAAGATCGTGGCAGGGAGTGATATAGATCATGTGAAAACGTTGCAATTCCGCACTGCCTAGGTGGGTAAGTTCCAATAATAGCTATTTTCATTTTTTAGTATAAATTAAATCCACAAGAATTATTGAATGATATGGAATATTTCTGTACATTCTTCTTGTATTAAGAACAGGGTAAACGCTGTTAAGTTCAATTCGAATCGAATCCGATGATGTAAACAGGCATTTATTCTTATAAACAGGTATAAATTACTGTTATCACCGAGGTTGTCTCTTTATTTGTCAGTAACTCATAGAATTATCGTTTAAATAATTCCTTTTTATTGTTCATAATTGGAAAATATCGCTTTTTGCAAAGTAATATTTTTGGACCAATATAGTTTGCTTTGTGTCTAGGTGTCATTATTAAAAAATAAAATCCTATTTTTAGACTTTATCATTCGAATACCTGTGTTTACACGATTGTTGTTTACAGACGAATTGAACTAAACTGCTATGATTTTAATTGTTGACGATCAAGAAGCGAATATTTATTCACTTAAGAAATTACTCGAATCTCAAAATTTTTCAGTTGATACTGCGCTATCTGGAGAAGAGGCACTAAAAAAGGTTTTAAAGAATAATTATGCATTGATTATCTTGGATGTTCAGATGCCTGGAATTGATGGTTTTGAAGTTGCAGAAACGTTATCCGGTTTTAATAAAACTAAAGATGTTCCGATTATTTTTTTGTCGGCAGTCAATAAAGATAAAAAGTTTATTACTAAAGGTTATGCATCAGGTGGAATAGATTATGTTACGAAGCCTATTGATCCAGATATTTTAATGCTGAAAGTGAAGACTTTCTCTCGTTTATATGAACAGACGGTAGCTTTAAATGATATGCAACAGGTGCTTCGATTGGAAATTGAAGAACGGAAAAAAGCGCAGCAGGAGTTAAAGGAACAAGTAGAAAATTTGCATTCGACATTAGAGTCGCTACCACAGTTGGCATTTACGGCAAATGGAGATGGTGAAATAGAATTTGTGAACAGTAAATGGCTATCCTATGCAACATCAAATAAATTTCCTACAACGCATGCTGATGATCCGGATATACATGTATCTTGGGCAGAAGCATTAATTGCTGAAACACCAATCGAACTCGAGGTTCGTATAAAAGAATTAAAAGACGAGCTTTTCAGATTTCATTTGTTGCGGATTATTCCGATTAAAGAAAAGAATAATCAGGTTAAGTGGGTCGGTACCTTTACAGATATTGACGATCAAAAACAGATGGAAAAGAAAAAGGATGAGTTTTTGAGTATAGCCAGTCATGAATTAAAGACCCCATTAACCAGCATTAAGGCATATGCCCAGTTATTGGAACGAACAATTAATACTGCTAAAGACGTCACCGCAGTCAAGTACATCAATAGGGTACAAAGCCAAGTAACCAAACTTAGCGGACTTATTACAGACTTGTTGGACATCTCAAAAATTGAAAACGGGAAATTGAAGATTACAAAAAAGAATTTTGATTTTGAAAACTTACTAACCAATGCTATTGATATTATTTATCAAACCCATGAAAATAATTCCGTTACTATTGAGAGGGAAGGTGATCGAATAGAAGAGCTCTTTTTAGGTGATGAAGTTCGGATTGAACAGGTCTTGATCAATTACTTGACAAATGCCATTAAATATGCGCCTAATACAGATCGAATCATTGTACGTACAGAAAAGGAGGATGATCAATTAATCGTTAGTGTAAAGGACTATGGTATCGGTATTCCTGAACATAAGCAAAAGAATATATTTGGTAAATTTTATCGGGTAGAAGAATCTTCGGTGCGATTTCAGGGACTTGGTATAGGCCTTTATATCTGTTCGGAGATCATAAAACAACATAATGGTACGGTAGGTATCCAAAGTGAATTGGGCCAGGGATCTACTTTTTATTTTACTCTACCTTTAAATTAGTAAGAAAATGTCTAAACCATTTTTAAGAAATTTACAGATTGGCTTTGGTTTTTCCTTGGTTCTGTTATTGGCAAGTTCTACTGCATCTTATATAAGTATTAAAGAGCAGATCAATAACCGTACAAAAGTTGATCATAGTCGGCGCGTCATCGCATCAGCAAATAAAATATTAAATGATTTGCAAAATGCAGAAACTGGTCAACGGGGGTTTCATCTCACCGGTAAGGAAGCTTTTTTAGAGCCGTATATTAATAGTCAAAAATCTTTACCTCAAGCGCTAATCTTGACAAAAGAACTTGTGACTGATAACCCTGAACAAAGTCAAGTAGCGGACAGTCTATCTTCATTAGTGACTTCAAGACTTGGGATTTTAGCTAATCTCATTACAATAAAACGACAAGGGGGAGAGGTCTCTTTATCACAATTGGAAGAGGGTAAACAATATATGGATAGTTGCCGTGCTATCATTGCCCGGTTTATTGATGTTGAAGAGGTTCTCCTGAATAAAAGGTCTGATGAGCTCAATAAATCCTCTTTTTATACCTCTATTTTTGTCGTTATTGCGGCTATTGTTTCGTTGTTGATAACTATAGTTTTTTATTTACGTATTCGAGAAGATTTTATTAAGCGAGAAGAGTTACAAAAGTCTTTGACAAATAAAGATGAAGAAATCAGCAGGAGATTAAAAGTTACGCAACGTATAGCAAATCAAATAGCTAGCGGTGATTATACGGTCAATGTGAATGATACGGAACAAGATGATTTAGGAAGTTTGGGAGGCTCTTTGAATCAAATGGCTGATGCTTTAAAACGATCATTTGATGACTTAAATAATAATGAATGGAGACAAACAGGTCTGGCTCAGCTAAATGAAACTCTTGTTGGAAATAAAACAGAACAAATCTTAATAGCCGATGCTTTAAACCAGCTAATTAGCTATGGAAATTGTACCAATGGTGCTTTTTACCTTTGGGATCAAGATCGTATTGTGCTTAAAAATGCATATGGTTTAGAAGACCGTATGGTAAAGTCCCTATCGCCAGGAGAAGGTATGATTGGTCAGGTTTTTAAGGAAGGAAAAGTTAAACGATTTGAAAATCTATCGAACAGTGATTATGTCGTGAGTTTTGCCAGCGGTCAATTTCGTATCGATAATGTGCTTTTATTGCCTGTTTTTGCGGATTATCATTGTATAGGTGTTATTGAATTGGGATCGATCAATGCTGTAGAAAATGTAAAACTACCTTATTTCATTGAAGCAACCCGCAATATAGGGATTGCGATAGCTGCAGCGAAAAGCCGTGATCAGGTACAGCAACTTCTGGAAGAAACGCAAACGCAAACGGAAGAACTGCAGGCACAACATGCTGAATTGGAAAATTTAAACACGGAGCTCGAGGCGCAGACTCAAAAATTACAATCATCTGAAGAAGAATTGAGAGTCCAGCAGGAAGAACTTGTACAGTCCAATCACGAATTGGAGGAACGGTCAAAATCTCTTGAAGAAAAAAACCATCTTATCGCCGAGCGTAATCTAGAGATACAGCGGAAAGCTGAAGAGCTAGCGCTGAGCACAAAATATAAATCGGAATTTTTGGCGAATATGTCACATGAACTTAGAACTCCGCTTAATTCTATCCTTCTCTTATCACGATTGATGTCAGAGGATACGGACGGTAATTTGAATGAAGATCAAATTGAATCAGCAAAAGTTATTCAGAGTTCAGGAACAAGTTTATTAAGTTTAATAGATGAAATCTTAGATCTTTCTAAGATCGAATCTGGTAAAATGGAACTTGACTATCAAGATGTGAAATTACAAGATATAACGCATGATTTGCAGAATCTGTTTTTACCATTAATCAAGGAAAAATCACTTTCTTTTGATGTGTCTATTGATTCGAATATTTCTGATACGATAGAGACCGATCGTTTAAGATTAGATCAGGTTTTAAGAAATCTGTTATCAAATGCTGTTAAATTTACGTCGGAGGGTAAGATAAGTTTATCAATTTCTGAAGATAAAGATCATCCCGAGAATTTAATTTTTGAGGTTAGGGATACTGGAATTGGCATAGCTGAAGACAAGCAGAAAATTATCTTTGAAGCCTTTCAGCAAGCAGATGGGTCAACACGGAGAAAATTTGGCGGTACTGGACTAGGACTTTCTATCAGCCGGGAAATAGCGCGCCTCCTTGGTGGTAAGATTTTATTGACTAGTAAAGAAGGAGAGGGTAGTGTCTTCAAACTATTTATTCCGAAAAGCAAAACTTCTGACGTAATAAAACCATCGTCTGAGCGATTGATCGATATCATTGCTTCTGATATAGATGAAATGAAGAGTATCGTTGGTGAAGCAGTTTCTCCTAATATAGTTTATACTATTCCTGAAGAAGTCGAAGATGATCGCGATCATATTGTAAAAGGTGATAAAGTTATTCTTATTGTGGAGGATGATACTGCATTTGCGAAGGCTTTGCTCAAATATACACGTAAACAGAATTATAAAGGGGTAGTTGTGGTAAGAGGAGATATTGCTGCAGAATTTGCTGCTCGCTATTTGCCCTTAGCTATTTTGTTGGATATTCAGTTGCCTATAAAAGATGGCTGGCAGGTTATGGATGAAATAAAAAGCAATCCACTTACTAGACACATACCTGTTCATATCATGTCTTCACTTCAGGTCAAAAAAGAGAGTCTACTCAAAGGTGCTATAGATTTTATTAATAAACCTGTTGCCGTTGAGCAGATCGGGATCATGTTTAAAAAAATAGAGGATGCGCTAACGCGTTACCCAAGAAAGGTTCTGATTGTTGAAGAGAATCCTAAACATGCTTCAGCACTTTCTTATTTTTTGAGCAATTTTAATATTACTGCCGAAATTAAGACAAATGTTGATGAAAGTGTTCAAGCATTAAGTTCGGATGGCGCCAATTGTGTGATTTTGGATATGGGGGTGCCTGATAAGATTGGTTATGAAACTTTAGAAGCAATCAAAAATAATAAGGGTTTGGAAAATCTTCCTATTATTATTTTTACAGGAAAAAATCTGTCGCATGCAGAGGAGGTCAAAATTAAACAATACGCAGATTCTATTGTTATTAAAACGGCCCATTCTTACCAGCGAATTTTAGATGAGGTAGGACTTTTTCTTCACTTAGTTGAAGAAAATTCTGCTGACGTACAGAAAAGAAAAGTGAATAAGCTAGGTTCTCTGAGTGAAGTGTTAACAGGAAAGAAGGTTTTGATCGCAGATGATGATGTAAGGAACATATTTTCATTGTCAAAAGCATTAGAAAAGTACCAGATGAATGTTATATCAGCTACAAATGGGAAGGAAGCTTTGGTACAGCTAGAAAATAATCCGGATGTATCTATCGTTCTGATGGACATGATGATGCCAGAAATGGATGGTTATGAGACGATCAGGCTAATGCGAAAAAATCCGAAATATTCAAAATTACCAATCATGGCTGTTACGGCAAAAGCAATGACTGGTGATCGGGAAAAGTGTATTGTAGCAGGTGCTTCTGATTATATATCTAAGCCGGTTGATACTGACCAACTGTTATCTTTACTCCGCGTATGGTTATATGATAATTAAGAGCATAAAATAGGTGATGAAGAAAGCTAAGTTAGTATTGATTATTGATGATGATAATCGCAATATCTTCGCATTGCGATTGGCTTTAAAGTCGCGAGGATATCAGTCACTTTCCTGTAATAGTGCCCAAGAAGGCTTTGAATTATTGGCTAATAATAGCGATATTGAGATTGTTTTAATGGATATGATGATGCCCGATATGGATGGTTATGAAGCTATTCAGGTGATTGGGGCATCTGAAACTTATGGTCATGTTCCCGTGATTGCAGTAACAGCTCAAGCTATGCAGGGAGATCGTGAGAAGTGTTTGGATGCTGGTGCTCGTGCTTATGTGCCAAAACCAATAGATTTAGATCTATTAATAGGTATAATTGAACAGAATAGTTAGATGTGGGAACCGAGTATTATAAAAAATGAGGATATCGAGTTGCTTTTGACAGATGTGGCAGAACGGTATGGTTATGATTTTACACAATATAGTAAAGCGTCATTGAAAAGGCGATTGAATCGACTATGTCTGATCGATAAATTTACAAGCTTTGCAGAACTGCGATATCGGGTGATAAGCGATCCGGAATATCTGCAACGGTTTGTTGAGGAAATTACCGTCAACGTCACCGAAATGTTTCGGGATCCAAATTTTTATAAGGCTTTACGCGAGGATGTTTTTCCACGGTTAGGTACTTATCCCTTTATAAGGATCTGGATAGCGGGCTGTTCTACTGGAGAGGAGGCCTATTCGATTGCAATTTTGCTTAAGGAGGCCAATTTATATCATAAATCATTGATTTATGCCACTGATATAAATCCTGGAGTCTTAGAGCGGGCAAGTAGTGGGATGTTTCCCATCAGTCAAATGCAACATTATTCAGAGAATTATATTCAGTCTGGAGGGATAGAGGATTTTTCTAAATATTATACCGCTAATTACGATTCTGTAAAGTTTAACGGTGATTTAAAAGATAAAATGATCTTTTCAACACACAATTTAGTATCGGATACTTCTTTCAATGCATTTCAGCTAATTCTTTGTCGGAATGTGCTGATTTATTTTGACAAGGATTTGCAAAATAATGTTTTTGATTTATTTGATGAA
This sequence comes from Sphingobacterium sp. MYb388, assembly GCF_037479535.1. Classification (NCBI taxonomy): domain Bacteria; kingdom Pseudomonadati; phylum Bacteroidota; class Sphingobacteriia; order Sphingobacteriales; family Sphingobacteriaceae; genus Sphingobacterium; species Sphingobacterium sp. MYb388. The sequence continues at coordinate 152,169 of NZ_JBBGYV010000005.1, forward strand.
AGCTTAGATACGCTGGGATATCTGGCATTGGGGTCTAAGGAAACTATTCGTTTTTCTAATTTGGAGAAAAAATATAAACAAATTAATGATGAACGAATATGGAGAAAAACCCGTTCATCATAATTCTCGTTTCAAATGAGTGATTCAATATTCGTAATTGGAGGTTCAGCAGGAAGTCTCAAGGTGCTGTTGGAGGTATTACCTCAACTTGATACGGATATATTGTTTCCTATTGTTATTATTGTGCATCGTAAATCCTATCCGGGATCTGTACTCAATAGATTATTAGCTAATAGCAGTAAATTGCCGGTTATGGAAGTAGAGGATAAGATGACTATTTTTCCCGGGAGCATTTATATCGTTCCGCCTGACTATCATATGCTTTTTGAAAATCAAACCCTGGTATCCTTAGACTTTTCAGAAAAATTAAATTTTTCACGTCCATCAATTGATATTACATTTCGATCAGCCGCAGAGACCTTTAAGGAGAATGTTGTTGCGTTGCTGTTATCAGGAGCAAACGCTGATGGGACGAATGGATTGAAAGAGATAAAGAAATATGGAGGAACTATCTTAGTGCAGGATCCAGAGACAGCAGAAATAGATTATATGCCTAAGCAAGCCCTATTGTCTATGGCGGTAGATCTGGTATTAAAACCATCCGAAATTGCGTCTTATATCAATCAATTGCGTATTTAACGCAACTAGCCTTGCGTTAGTTTTTTATTATATTAGCACCTTATTAACGTTTTCCTATACTTTGATTTACGATGAAAGATAAGACTATATTGCTCTTTGATGATGATGTGAATATACTGGAGGTTTGCACCATTATTTTGGAAAATTATGGATATCAGGTGGCTACATCTGAGACATCACATGATATTATTGAAAAAGTAACGGCTGTTAAACCTGATGTTATTTTAATGGATAACTGGATTCCTGAAATTGGCGGAATCAAGGCTACTCAACTTGTAAAACAGCATCCGGATTTTAATCATATTCCTGTTATATATGTTTCTGCGAATAATGATATTCAGCTATTAGCAGAAGAAGCGGGTGCTGACAGTTATCTCGAGAAACCGTTTAATTTGGACGATCTTGAAAATGCCGTTAAATCTATGTTGAACTTAGCGAAATCAGATTTAAATGTTTAAATGAATGGCTTATTCAATATGAATTAAAAAAGGATCCTGCTTGTTCAGGATCCTTTTTTAGTTCAACTCTATATTTTTTAAAACATTTATTTATCATTCATTAATTTTTATCTCCTGCGAGTTGTAAAGGATTCTAAAATAAATGTTTATCTATGATTGCGGAACAAGAAACTCAAGGACGTTTTCTCTTACTTCCAATATTGCAACATTCTTGAGCGGCAGTACCAGTTCGTCATCTATATGCATGTAGGTACTCTCACAATCAATGGTAAGCTGTTTAGCTTCAAATTTTTTATAGTCAAATGTAACTTCTTCTCCGTTTAATCTTTTCTTAATAAAAGCAGCGAAATCTGATCTTTGTGCCTCATCTACATATACGACATTGAAAAGACCATCATCTGTCACCGCTTCTGGTGATAATATTAGATTAGGACCCACGGATTGAATGTTCATAATTTCAAGTAACAAGCATTTGCCTTCGTAGATTTTATCATCGGCTTTTATCCAAAATTTTTCAGCTTTAGCAGTCGTAATAATTTCATGAAGGACTTCTAAAGCTAATTTTAGTTCATCTTTTGCGGTGTCAACTTTACTTTTATCAACGGATTCCATTTTCTGGATTAGGTGTGGAAAAACACCATATCCAGCGCCCTCTAAGAAGAAATCTGTCGTATCAGCATTTTTAATCACCCCTACATCAAAACGCTGTCGCTTACTGTTTTTCCAGTTTTTGATATGATCTAGATTTTTTTTGGTACTGTCAATCCCCAATGCTATGGACAGATTATTAGCAGTCCCCATCGGTAATATGGTGATAGGGATTTTCTTTTCAAGTGAATTTCTTTTCACCAATTCCTTAACGACTCCTCTTACGGTTCCATCGCCACCGGCTATTACAGCAAAATCTGCTTGATCTATTTGATGAATCCATTGATCTCCATTTTTTACCGAAAAGTATACACAAGCATAACCTTCCTGTTCAATTAATGTTATTAAATCAGATTTTAAATGATCCTCATCGCCTGCGCCCGGATTGTGTAATAAGATTGCTTGTTCCATAGATTTAATTTATATAACAACATTTAGCTTATCCATTTGTTGTTATTTATATAAAATATTTATTTGCAGAAACGATAGAAACTATGAGAATTTTAATAACAAATGACGACGGTATTTATAGTCCAGGTATTGCATCTCTAGCAAAAGTGGCTCGGAAATTTGGACAGGTAAAATTAGTGGCACCAGATGTTGAGCAGTCTTCGATGGGACATGCAGTCACACATTCTAGACCATTGAGTTATAAAAAATCTCCGATTGTATTTGAAGATGTGGAGGCTTATCGCGTAAACGGAACTCCAGCAGACTGCGTTGCCATGGGCATACATTTATGGAATGATGTTGATGTGGTTTTATCAGGAATTAATATGGGACCTAATCTAGGTAATTCGATGTGGCATTCGGGAACTTTGGCGGCCGCCAAACAGGCCGTCTTGTTTGGTATTAAAGGTATCGCACTGAGTACACCCGTGGGAAAAACAGAACCTGACTTTGAAGCGCTAGAACCCTTTGTAGAGCAAACATTGGCGCTTCTGTTGGCGGATAAGGAATTGGCTCTTTATAACGTTAATTTTCCTGAAAAGCCAACAGAAATCATCTGGACGAGACAGTCTGTGCGATTATATGATGGTACAATTATACCCGGAACGGACCCATTGGGACGAAAGCACTATTGGTTTACGGTATCTCCACTAGAGCCAGCTGATGAAGGTACAGACAGATGGGCTGTGGAGCATGATATGGTATCTATTACGCCATTGCGATTAGATTTGACGGATGAAGCAACGCTTTTGAAAAGGCTTGGAGAAAAATAGGTAATATTATTATCAATCGCGCTATTTATTTAAATGCTGATGTACATTAAATATATAAATGAAAATGAGAAATTTAAATATTGCTTTAATACTGATTATGAATGCCGTTTTCTTTTCGTCTTGTGGCGAGAATATGAAAAATAATTCCGATCTAAATAATACGCTAGATACAGTTCATCAGCAATTAAAAGGTCTTCCCCTCAATAATCTTGATCGGGAGAATCCTACAGATACCGTAGGTCATTAATAGACTTAAAGAAGCTTTGTTCGTTTTATCTAATGCAACGCTTAATCTGCTTCATCTCTGAGGGTGCGAATCTGATCGTGTGCCTTTTTTTGCTTTTCTGCATGATTTCGAATCATAGTGACGATAGCTATAGGAAGATCTGGGGCTTCTTTTAAAGCCTTTTCATACTCTTTTTTACTTGCGTCTTCACCACGTTCACATTCTTCGAGAATCTGTTTACGATCATGACCACTTAATGTTGCTTTCAGATCTAACCAGAAGCGATGCAATTTACCGGAGATGCGCGGGGGAATTGTTGGAGCTTCGCCATCGACAACGGTAAATGGAGCAAGCTCGGAGTTGAACAGGATGGTTTCTTGGATATAATCTTCGAATAGTGAACGTAAGTCATTATCACGATTTGTTTTTAGGTTTTCTAATGCTAAGGTATAGCCTTCGATTCTGTCGTTGTTAATCTGAATCAAATCTATTAAAATTCCTGCGGTTACAGTATCTGTATACATAATTTACTTTTTAGAAATACAACTATTAGAGGAACAAACTGATCCCTTAAAAAGTTTTTCGTTGAGTTTAATGCTCTTATTTGCTGATATTTTTCTAAAACAAAAATAAAAGATACAGAGTATTTGTCAAGATGCGTTAAGCCGGGGGATTACTGATAAAGTAACTATAAATCTTTAACGAAAAGGGTCTAATGAAAATTAGACCCTTTATCTATACGTTCAGCTGTACCGTATTTTTTGTTTCCTCATTAACGATACAGCATATTATGTGAAATAAATCAGTTTTAATAGTTTAATGATAAACCGAATCCCCAGCCCATATCACTATCGTAATGCGTACGTATACCCATATTTTTATTGATTACATATGTCAGGTCACCCATATATTCTAGATCTGTGTTGACCATAAAACCACCTCTTAATCTGGGTGAAATAGGAATGTCTTCGCGCATTAATTGTAAGCGTACTATTCCGTCATGATATACTTCAGCTTGAAAATTTACGAGCATAGGGAGCGTATACATAAATCCGGCACTGACAGCCCTTCTGACATCTTTCTTATTAACCTGTCCAAAGATGTTTTTTTCATGCTCGTCTTCACCCATTCTTCTATATCTCCAATCAAAACCTACAAATGGCATAAACCATTGCATTTTTCCGATGTATCGGCCTAAATGGGTCTCTACTTCATATCCATGCATATCATTATAGCCCAATCGCCATTCTGTTCCTAATGACCATCTGGCATTTTGTATCATTGCACCACCGTCATTACCGTTAGTCGCGAAATCATTTTGCACCATGAAGTGGGCCATATTACTTTCTTTCTGTAACGCTTTATAGGCCTTTTCTTTGTCTGGGAGTAACGGATTTTTATAATCGCCAACTTCAAACACTCTATTCATGCCCGCCATCATGTGGTATAAAATATGGCAATGGAAAAACCAGTCCCCCTCTTCGTTAGCTAAAAACTCAATAGTATCGACTTCCATGGGCATGACATCAATAACATTTTTCAGCGGTGCATTTTCTTTTTTACCGTTGATTACTCTAAAATCAAACCCATGCAGATGTATTGGGTGTCTCATCATGGAGTTATTGTAGAGGGTGATGCGTAATATTTCACCTTTCTTTACCGGAATTTTATCACTTTCAGCCAACACTTTATTGTCCATACTCCAGACATATCTGTTCATATTTCCGGTTAAGGTAAATTTAATATCTCTTACCGGCGCCTCTTTTGGCAGGGTGGTATTATAAGGAGATTTGAGCATTGCATAATTTAGCGTTACAATATCTGCTAAAGCATTGGCATTATACCGATCTTTATCATCGGTCATTTTATGGGAGCCATGTTGACTATGATCCTCTTTCTTTGTTTTGTCACCAGATTCTTTTTTTGTCTTATCACCAGATATTTCAGGATACATAACTACGTTCATATCCATTTGGTTCAGGCTCATCTTCATGCCCATATCATCCAGATCCCCGTTCATTTTCATCATGTCATTCATCATCTTCATGCCTTCAAAATATTTAAGGCGAGGTAATGGAGATATAAGCTGTTTTTTCCCGTTTCCTACAAAGTAACTTGTTGATTTTGTTCTATCTTCTGTAGTGGCCATGAATTCATACGAAGTGCCTTCATTAGGGATTGTGAGTACAATATCATAAGTTTCAGATACTGCAATCATTAATCGATCTACTTCTACAGGTTCTACATCGTTACCATCATTGGCTACAACGGTTATTTTACCTCCTGCATAACGAAGCCAAAAATAGGATGATGCACCACCATTTGATATGCGAAGACGAACTTTGTCTCCTGCTTTCAAAGTCTTATTATCTATTTTTTCTAGATTGGAGAACTCGTTCCCGTTCATTAAAACCTTATCGTAGTACACATCACTTACATCCATAGCCATCATACGTTTCCATTCATTTTTGACTTTAGTTTTAAAGTGACCTTCTTTAATAGCCTCGGCATAAGATTGGGTAGCACCTTTTTTGATGGCGGCCCAATCATTCGCATTATGCAGCATTCTATGTATGTTATCCGGATTTAGGTCTGTCCATTCACTTAATATAATTGGTATAGTAGGTAAATCGTCAATTCCTTTTCTGAAAGTTTTATCATCACTTCTTTTTTTCAGGATGAGACTGCCGTACATACCGATCTGTTCCTGTAAACCCGAATGGGAGTGATACCAATGTGTACCATGTTGGATAATAGGAAAGCGATAGGTATATGTTGTATTGGGTTTTATCGGTTCTTGGGTAAGATGGGGTACTCCATCCTCTTTATTAGGCAAAAATATGCCGTGCCAGTGTAAAGATGTATTTTCTTTTAGTTGGTTATGCACCACAATTTCGGCAGTATCACCTTCTGTAAATGTAAGAGTGGGCATAGGAATTTGTCCGTTAACCGAAATTGCCCGTTTTTCTTTCCCTGTAAAATTGACAATGGTATCTCGAACATACAGGTCATATTTGACAACTTTTTGTGCAAACGCAGTTGTTGCACAAATGAGCATAATCAATGTCTGTAACGCTTTTATAGATACATGCTTAGCTATATACATTGTTTATTTATTTTTTAGTGGAAGTTATTCCTGATGTTTTAACCAGTGAATAAGTATTTTTGTTTTTTCTGCATTTAATAGTTACATATAGCATATAAGAATATGATATACGTTGTCTATCTTATTTTAGAACTGTATTTATTAATTCAACGTTTCCACTGTGCTACCACAAGTCAACATTTTAGAACCAAAGTATGGGTTTTTGATGTCACTATCTTTACTCAACCAATGTGCACCTTTTCCTGCGTTAAACATCGGACAGTGCTGGTAGTAAATAGGACTCTCCAATTTAGATACTTTTGCTAGATCATAAATTGTTTTGGAAACATTTGCAAATAATTCACGTTGTTTTGGAACGGATTTAGATTTGGAAATACTTTCTACATGAGCAGTTAAGTCACTGATTCCTTTCATCCATACATCATGTTCTTTAGAAGATAGTGTATTCATATCTACTGCTTTAACAGTCGAAAGTAAGACAGTTGCTTGGGTGGAGGTAGCTGCCGCGTCAGTCTTTATTAAAGCATCTTTGACCGAAAAATAGCTATCAACAACTGCCTGCAATGGATTTTTGCTTTTTGTGGTAGCATCATGCGTTGCATGATTGGACATCTCATTATGATCTTTCAGCAGCATGGCATCAGTTTTGGTGCCAGTCTTTAATTCTCTTGTATATTGGCAACATTCAGGAAGCTTTATATATACATCCGCAGGAGCTAGAAAATCTTCGCTGTCATAACCTGCTAAGGCAATACGCTTTAAGATTTCTTCTCTACTCGTTTTTTGAGTATCATAACTGATTATAGCTTTTTTTGTATCAACATTCCATTCTACCTGAGCGACATTTTTGCTATTTCCTGCTTTTTCAATGGTTTTTTTACACATGTCACATTCTCCATAGATATTGACGGTTTCAGTTTTTGTATTATTAATTTGGGCATATGTATTTATAGATGATAATAATACAGTGATTACTACCAATATTTTTGATGTAGATTTCATGATTTTAATAATTAAAATAATATAAATTAAGGATTTTCAAAAGCTGATTATAGCTTTTGATAAGACGTACTTTGGGCATTAAGGGCCCTTTTTAACCTATTTTGGGAGGTAACCAGATGTTTGAAAATTCCGAATAATAATTATTTTGCTGAAATCCGAATTTTTGTTTGGCAACAAAAGAAAATTCTTTCAGATTTATATCAAATGGAATGGTTAAGAAAACGGAACAAGAAGAAGAGAGGCATCTACATGTTACATGATCGCACTTGCTATGGTTGCAGTCTCCGTGATCAGCTTTTTTAGAAGTATTATCTGAACAGGTATTATTTGTTTTTGAATGGGTAGTGTGCTGTTCGTGCGCAGTTGAAGTATGTTGCTTTTTAGTACTATCCTTTTCACAGGAATAGCCCGTACTTGGCAACAATAAAAAGCCAAGACAGATTAACAAGATAATACCAATATGAGTCTTCAAATTCTTCAATATTACAAATTTATAAATTAATTGTATTATTTAGCGATATGATGGTAATTTTTATTTTCTGTAATAGCTATGGTATCATTTTAAATGTTTACATATAATTACTGCTAGCTTCTTCAGCCATGGAAATTTTACATTGAACAATATTAAAAACAGAAAATTATAAGTTGATATTTGTATTGTTTTTTAATCTCTTAAAAACTATTAAAAAAATTGATGCCTGAAATATCTGGTTTCTAGATTTATTCTGATCTCATTATCTAACCAACCTACTTTACTAAAACAACTTTATCAGTTATGTGTTTAATCTTAAACATCTGATCTGCAATGGTTCGTGTTTTGTTTTTTTTAATAAATTAAGTTGAACAACCTAAAGATCACGTTATGCAGTTTGCTACTCTGACCAGATCCATCCTGTTAGACCTGCAGTCAAAAGGATATAATATATTAACCTCTAAGAATAGGATTGATGATGAGAACCCTACCTGGTATCCGATCAGTGTGCCCAATGTATGGGATTATCTGCTACAGCTAGATAGTAAAACAAATGTATTGAGTTTTCAGGAACCGGCTGTCCTTGTTATTGAAGATGCTTTGTTAAATGCGGAAGATGAGCAGCTTGATGGGGAGGTATTTATTGAGGATGATCATTATTTAAGACTGAACCAACGGCTTCACATCTATAATCAATATTATCAATTTGTAGCCAATCCGGAAGTTTATGATTTTTCATTCGACCCGCAAAGATTGATTATCCGTAATTATGCGCTGCATACTGGGGATCATAGTATGTATCTGGACTATCTGCAATTACATTATCCTGAACATGTTGCTGTAGGAATGAATGATTTGGAGTCTTTGACTCGATCTTTAATCTGTCTTGATGCTACTCAAGCACATAAGTGGTTTATGATGCACAATGTCGCAGTCGTAGAATCTGATATTTGGGTCTGTGATGAAGATGCTATTTTAAAAGTATTGGCTGTTCGGGGAGATGATTATACCTGGCATATTTCTGGTGATACTGACGAATTAATCTACAATCTTATTGCGCCACAAGATGTCTTGCCTATGCATGATCTGTTTTGGATTGATACAAGGGTAAGATAGGGGATATTATGCTATCAAAAAAAAAAGGATCGATTGTATGTCGATCCTTTTTTTTTGATATGCTATGATTATTTATTCTGTTCCTCCACCCAATGCACGATAAAGATCTGTTGAAGCATCAAATTGTTCTTTTTGAATCGAAATGGCCTCTAGATCATTTTGAAGGGAGTTATTCTGTGCAGTGATAACTTCAAGATATGTTGCCATTCCACTTCTATACAGCAACATTGCATCACTAACAGCCTTTTGCAATGCCGTTTTTTTCTGTTCTATCAGTGTAATACGTTGGCTTGCGTACTCTCTTTTTGCTAAAGCATCAGATACCTCACTCACAGCAGTCATGACTGCCAGACGAAATTGTTCGGCAGATTTTTCCTGTTCGATTTTTGCTATTTCATAAGCTGTTTTTAACTTCTTATTTTGAAAAATAGGTTGGGTAATGTTACCAGCAATATTCTTTACTAATGAACCAGGTAAATCAAACCAATTTTCAAATTGGAATGAATTTGTTCCAATAGAAGGAGTTAATCTCAAAGAAGGATACATCTGAGCCTTTGCAAGACCAGTACCTGCGTTAGCAACTACCACAGCATATTCTGCAGCTCTAACATCAGGACGTCTACTGAGCATATCGGCAGGAACACCTATTGGAAAGCTTTTCACAAAGGGTGTCGTATCCATTGTATTTGCTCGTGATATGCTATCTGGAAAAGACCCACAAAGAATACTCAGTACATTCTCTTGTAGTGCGATGTTTTGCTTAGCAAGGGGTACCAATAATTCAGCAGTTTTCTTCTGGGCTTCAGCTTGATCCACCGCCAGTGAATTGGTTTGCGCAGACTCGAACTGAAGTTTTATGATGTGCAAAGTCGTATCGCTCAAAGCAATGTTTCGCGAAGCAACTTTAAGTTGCTCATCCAAAGTAATCAAATTGTAATAAGCCTGTGCGACTTGACTTACAATACGTGTTCGCAATGCTGATAAATTTTCACGTTGCATGAAGAAGCTTGCTCTTGCAGATTCTTTTTGCAACGCAACTTTCCCCCATATATCCGCTTCCCAAGAAATATTAAGAGAAGCAGAATAATCGTCCATGTGTTGATTTCCTGTAAACTGCTCACTCAAAGAACCGTTCAAAGAGCTTTTTGATAGGTAGTTTCGTGCAGCAGATATCGAAAGATCAGCTGTTGGAAGAAGTCCCAGTTTTGCCTGTTTATAGGAAAGATCCAGCTGACGGAGACTCATCATAGCGATCGATATATCCTTGTTCTTATCAAGTGCCTTATCGATCAAAGCCGTCAAATAAGTATCTTTAAAGAAAGTTTTATAGGGCAAACTAATGGTATCACCTGTCACCTCAACCGTATTCCTATAACTTTGTGGAGTCTCCAACTCTGGACGACTATATTTTTTGTTTACAGAACATGAGGACAACAAAGTTGCCACTCCAATACCGTAAATTATATTATTTATAGATAATGCCATTATTCAACACTTTGAATTTTTTGATTTTTATTTTTACCCGATACCTTTTCCTGAAGATATTGAAAGAGTATATAAAGGATCGGTATGACAAACACACCTAATATTACGCCTGAAAGCATCCCTATTGCGGCGCCCGTACTGATCGATCTATTACCCATTGCAGATCCGCCCGTAGCAAACATTAATGGAATCATACCAGCAATAAAAGCTAGAGATGTCATGATAATAGGACGTAATCTTGATTTTGCACCCTCAATGGCAGACTCTACAATAGAATAACCTGCAGCTCGCCGTTGTACGGCAAATTCAATAATTAAGATTGCATTTTTAGCTAATAATCCCACAAGCATAATCAATCCTACCTGTACATAAATATTATTATCCAATCCGATGGCTTTAATCGATGCAAATGCACCAATAATACCTGTTGGAATAGATAGCAATACTGCAAGTGGTAAAAGGTAACTCTCATACTGTGCCGCTAATAAAAAGTAAACGAATAGGAGACACAACGATAAGATAACTAACGTTTGATTTCCTGCTGACTTTTCCTCTAAACTTAAGCCAGTCCATTCGTAACCGTAGTCTGACGGCAACTTGCTTAATACATTTTTTTCCAGATTATCCATGATTTCTCCGTTACTGGCGCCGGGTAGAGGCACTACACTAATGGTCAGCGCATTGAATAAGTTGTATCTACTTAAGGATTCTGGACCATACGCCTTATGTAGTGTAACCAGTGATTTCACAGGAACCATTTGATTTTGGTCATTACGGACAAATATTTCATTAAACGAATTTTCGTCTGTTCTGAATATTCCATCAGCTTTTACGTTGACACGGTAGAATTTACCAAATCGTGTAAAGTTCATGGATTGATCACCTGCGAAATAGGTCTGGATTACGTTCATCATGTTACTGATTTCGACACCCATTTGTTGCGCTTTATCCTCATCAACTTCAAGTTCAAGTTGGGGGAAATCGGTACGGAATGTTGTATAAGCAAATTGTACCCCTGGTTGTTGCATAATTTGTCCGATAACCTCATCGGACATCTTTTTCAGTTTTTCTGGCGATTTTCCACTTTTATCCTGTAATACGATTTCGGCACCGCTTGTAACCCCATATCCGTCTATTGGAGGGCTTCTAAAGGCCATTATAGTTGCTTCTTTAACAGTTGCAAACTTTGCTGTTAGATTTCCTAAAATCACATCAATATCTTTCTCCGCACCACGATCTTTCTTATCTTTCAACTTGATAAAACCCATAGCATATGCTGGACTGGCACTATTTGATAGAATGTTGAAGCCTGTAATAATGGTACTATTCTGTACTGATTCTTCTTTTTCCAACATATCATCTATACGTGCAGCAGCGGCAGTTGTCCGATCTAAGGCGGTACCCGGAGGCATACTTAAACTGAAGATAATAAATGAATCATCTTCCATCGGAACAAAGCTTTTTGGTGTACTGATCATCATCCAGCCTGCTAGTGCAGTAATCACAATAACTAAACCTGCACCGATCCACTTTTTAACAATTAAGAACCGTAATCCTTTGATATATTTACCTGTTAAATTCTCAAATCCAGCATTAAATGCAGTAAAGAATCGTTTTCCAAATCCTTTCTTTTCGACTTCTCCATGATGACCCTCGGCATGATTATTTTTCAATAATAAGGCACAAAGGGCAGGAGTAAGGGTTAACGCATTAACCGCCGATATAATAATTGCAATCGCCAATGTATAGGCAAACTGCTTATAAAAAATACCTGCAGAACCTGTCATAAATCCGATCGGTATAAATACCGCAGACATAACTAAAGTAATCGATACAACTGCACCCGTGATCTCACCCATAGCACTATGAGTTGCCTCTTTTCCGGTCATGTTTGTGCCTTCCATTTTACTATGGACGGCTTCGACGACCACGATGGCATCATCGACGACGATACCGATTGCAAGTACAAGTGCAAAGAGTGTCAGTACGTTTATTGTGAAACCAAAAGCAAGCAGAAAGAAAAATGTTCCTATGATCGCTACCGGTACAGCAATTGCAGGTATAATAGTCGATCTAAAGTCCTGTAAAAACAAGAATACGACGATAAATACCAGAATAAATGCTTCAATCAAAGTAGATTTCACCTGGCCTGTTGCTTCGTCCAAACGCTCTTTTGTACTCATCAAACTGGTATAGTCTACGCCAGGAGGAAAGTTTTTGGAAGCACTCTTTAATACATCGCGTACACCGATTTCGATGTCATTTGCATTAGATCCTGTAGTTTGCAGAATTGCAACAGTAACTGAGTTTTTACCGCTCATAGTTGTATTTCCACTATAACTAAGAGAACCAAATTCTATACGAGCTACATCTTTTAAGCGTACCAAAAGCTCACCATCACGTTTAACAACGATATTTTCATATTCATGAGGTTGGCTTTTTTTACCTTTATAACGCATTACGTACTCCAGTGCAGCATTCGATTCTTCACCCAATTTACCGGGTGCCACCTCTAAACTTTGAGTGCCGATGGCTCTACTTACATCTGCAGGTTCTAAACCATAAGAAGCCATTTTCTGCGGATTGAGCCAAACACGCATTGAATAGTCCTTTAAACCAAAAACCTGTGCCTGACCTACACCGGGTACACGTTTAATCTGTGGTATGACATTGATGTTGACATAGTTTTGAAGAAACAACTCATCATATTTTTCATTATCATCCGTATACACGTTGAAGATCATGATCATACTGTTCTGTTGTTTTGAGGTCGTAAGCCCCATCCGGATTACTTCCTCTGGAAGTATCGGCGTTGCTTGCTGTACTCTGTTTTGCACGTTTACAGCGGCCTGATCAGGATTGACACCTTGTTTGAAGATAATGGAAATGGAAAAAGAACCATCATTACTTGCAGTAGACTTGATATACTGCATGTTTTCCACACCATTGATCTGCTCTTCCAGTGGTGTTACCACTGAGCGGATCACGGCCTCACTGTTCCCACCAGGATAACTCCCCGAAACCATTACGGTGGGTGGAGATATATCTGGAAATCTTGTTACAGGAAGTCTTAATAATCCTATAACACCCAATATTAATAGCACAACCGAAATAACGGTGGCCATTACTGGTCTATCTATAATCTTTTTTAACATGTTGATACTCGTCTAAAAATTAATTTTTTAATGAGTCTTGACTGATTACTTTAGGTTGAACTACAATTCCTTCTGTTAATTGGTCAATACTATTTACGGCTATTTTATCGCCCGCTTTTACGCCGGATTTGATGATATAATCTGCACCTGTTCTACCATTTATTTCAATAGGTTTCATTGCCACTTTATTGCTGTCAGCGAGGACATAAACAAAAAATTTGTCTTGAATATCTTTCACTGCTGCCATAGGTAGCTTGATTGCACTGTTCAGACTTTTAGTTAAAACCACTCGCGCTGCACCTCCTGAGCGTAAAATTTTATCTGGATTTGAAAATACCGCTTTTAGTGATATCGTTCCTGTGTTACGATCAATGTTACCACTTGCAATTTCAACCTGACCTTTTTGATTATATTTGTTACCGTCGGCCATGATAATCTCTACCGTGTTCATTCCGGCATCTGTTTTTCTATCATTCATAAAAGCAATAAATTTTGCTTCATTGAGGTTGAAGTAAACAAATACCTGATCGATTTCAGATAAACTTGTCAATGGATTGACATCAGAAGGTGTGACCAAATTTCCGACCCTACTCGGAATACGGCCTATATATCCACTTACTGGTGCTTTGATAATTGCGAAGGCAGCGTTTAACTGTGAAGAGCTCACTGCTGATTTGGCTTGTGCCACTTGAGCACTTGCTGCATCATATTGCGCTTGTGCAGTTTTTAGCTGTAGGTCTGAAACAACCTTTCCCTGAACTAGAGGTCTTATTTTTTCTAATTCAATCTGTGCATTTGCCTGTGCAGCTAGTGCCGATTGTAACGAAGCTTTACTGTTATTCACCTGCTCATTGAAGACATCACTTTTAATTTTAAAAAGTGATTGCCCCTTTTGTACATATTGTCCTTCCTTCACATATGTCACTTCTAGGTAACCGGAAACTTGTGCTCTAATATCGACATTGACTGTTCCCTCTATGGTACCAGGATAAGTTTCTACAATCGTAGTCGGAGACTCTTTTAGCTCAATGAAATCAGCAGGAACAGCTTGTTGTTCATACGATCCATCTTGTTTTTGTCCGCCACATGAAATAAATAATAAACCGAAAGCAAATACGGCTGTATATAGATTGAAATTGTTTGTTGCTTTGAATTCTTGCTTTACCATTTTTTTATGATTAAAATTTCAAATACAAATAACAGAAGATTAGATGGTTTAAGAAAGAAATAATTGACTGAACTGGTGAAAATAGCTTCTGAACCGAAATAGTGATCTACTGAATCATCACGATGTAAATTGGTAAGTATAGCCGATTGTTTTTGTTTTAATACGATAAAATTAGAATTAAGTCTAGTAACAATTAGGATGTTAAATTTAAAATTATCGAGAGCAACAGCTATATTATTTTTATTTCATGTAACAGCAGTTTTGTAATTTATTGCTTTCTGTTGATGGAATTTTTTGTGATCAGAATGGTTTTTAATGTCAAAACAATCAATGTGTTGTGTTTTTTTACAATTATGTCATGTGATTTTTTATAGATAAACTCAACATAATAATTATTATTTCAAAATGTCAATGTTCATGCAATGGGAATGAATGTTTATATTTTATATCTTTGTTATGCTTTAGGGGTATTCTAAAAAAGAATTGAGAGAGTCCCTTTGAACCTGACACGGCTAATACCGACGTAGGGAAAAGCAATACAGTACACCTGTGCTGTTTTGTATGTGGTTTTTTCCTAAAGCATTCAATCTTTTATTAAATGAAATGAATATGGAGAAAACACTTTGGATGCATATCCAACAAGTAAGAGCACAATCGCCACTCGTACATAACATTACTAATTTTGTCGTCATGAATAATACTGCCAATGCCTTATTGGCTGTTGGAGCTTCACCTATTATGGCTCATGCTAAATCTGAAGTAGTCGAGATGGTCACTATCAGCGATTCACTTGTTATTAACATAGGAACATTAGATGAAGTGTGGTCAGAATCTATGTTATTGGCTGCAAATACTGCTTCTCAATTAGGGAAACCTTGGATTTTAGATCCTGTTGGAGCGGGGGCGACATCTTATCGCGATCATATTCTAAAAGAATTGCTTCGTGAAAAACCAACTGTCATAAGAGGTAATGCATCTGAAATTATTGCACTAAACAAATCTAATCTTATAAAGACGAAAGGAGTGGATAGTACTTCTCAAAGTGGTGAAGCAGTTAAAGCCGCATTAGATCTTCATCGACAATATGGTTCCGTTGTTTGTATTTCTGGCGAAACTGATATTGTGATTTCTGGGAGTCAGGAGATTCATCTAAAAAATGGACATCTTTTGATGACAAAGGTAACCGGGTTAGGATGTTCTGCAAGTGCGATTGTTGGAGCCTTTATAGCTGTAATAGCCAATAAAACAGAGGCAGTAACTGCTGCAATGGCTCTCATGGGAGTAGCTGGAGAACTAGCTGAAAAGGAAAGTGATGGACCGGGTAGTCTGCAGGTTAAACTTCTTGATAAGCTATATAACATCACTGAAACTGAATTTGGGAATACATTAAAATTTAGCATATAATGGATTTCGATACTTCTTTTCCTTATCAGTTATATCTTGTGATTTCAGAGCAGGATTGTCGTGGAATAAATTATCTTCATGTTGCGGAGCGCGCTATTATTGGTGGTGTAGATATTATACAGCTTCGAGAAAAAGAGCTAACGACCCGTCTTTACTTGGCAAAAGCCCGCCAATTGAAAGAGATCACTGACAAATATGGGATTCCTTTAATCATCAATGATAATCTTGAAGTGGCCCAAGAATTGGGTGCGGCTGGTATTCATGTAGGTAACCATGATATTTCTCCTAGTCATATTAGAAAAGCTTGGTATAGCCCAAGACCTCTGGTCGGTTATTCTATTGAAAATCTTGAACAGTTGAAAAATGAGCAGATTCCATTATCCGATTACTTGGGTATCAGCCCTGTATTCAATACTGAAACCAAAAAGGATACCATCACAGAATGGGGCTTAGAAGGTATTGTGAATATTCGACAACGAACAGATAAACCGTTGGTTGCTATTGGCAATATCCATATACAAAATGCTCGTCGTGTTATACAGGCAGGTGCCGATTGTTTAGCTGTAGTGTCTGCGATATGTGGGAGTGAAAATCCAGAAAAAGCAGCATTTGAACTTAAAAATGAAATTTTAAAATGAAAAAATACCGATACCCAACTACGCTGACGATCGCAGGTTTCGACGGAAGTGGCGGAGCCGGAATACAAGCGGATATCAAAACTTTTTCGGCATTAGGATGCTATGCTACCTCGGTATTGACAGCATTGCCTGTGCAAAATACGATGGGAGTCCGAAAGATTTATCCCATAGCACTGGAAGCTGTAGCAGATCAGATTGAATCTATTATGGACGATGTCTTTCCTGATGCCATAAAGATTGGAATGGTCCATACACCACAATTGGTTATTACAATTGCGCAGACGCTTCAGAAATATAAAAAAGTACCCCTTGTATTTGATCCTGTAATGGTTGCTACTAGTGGCCACCGGCTTATTGAGGAACAAACTATTGCAGCAATGATCGACCTACTTTTCCCCTTAGCAGATTTAATTACACCGAATATGGATGAAGCCGGTATACTGGCCAATGCGAAAGTAGAAACATTAGAAGATATGTATGTTGCAGGGGAAAGTATCCTAGCATTAGGTTGTGAGCGCGTCTTGGTAAAGGGGGGGCATCTGGAGCAGGATACGCTGCAATCTATATTATTTGATAAAAATTGCCGTCCCGAAATATTTAAAAGTAAAAAAATTAAAACAAAGAATACCCATGGTTCCGGGTGTACGCTGTCATCTGCAATAGCCGCTTATCTGGCACAGGGGCATACGATATCTGAAGCAGTTTCTTTAGCGCAAAACTATGTTTTTGTGGCAATAGAACAAGGGGCAGATGTACAATTAGGAATGGGCAATGGTCCTTTAAATCATTTTTTTAATCCTCAAAAACAAATTAAATATGAATTGGTCTGAACAGGTTTGGAATAGTATCTCAGATAAATATCAGTCTATATTAGACATGCCTTTTATAAAGGAACTTACGACAGGAAATTTGCCTAAAGAAAAATTTCAATTTTATATGGCTCAAGATTCGCTTTATCTTGAACATTTTGGTCGAGCATTAGCCCTTATTGGTGCTCGAGCACATGATGTTCAAGATGCGCTATCCTATATGCGTTTTGGAGAAAATGCAATTGTCGTGGAAAATGCCTTGCACGACTCTTATTTTAAGGATTTTGGTGTTACCGAGAAAGGTGATATTCAGCCTGTTTGCCATCATTATGTGCATTACCTAAAAAGTACAGCAGCGCTAGATCCTATAGAGGTTGGGATGGCTGCAACTTTACCCTGTTTTTGGATATATAAAGAAGTGGGGGAGTTTATTGCCAGACAAGAAAAAGTAGTTGATAATCCTTACCAAAAATGGATTGATACATACGGAGGAGAAGATTTTGCTATTTCTGTACGGCAAGCTATTGCTATGTGTGATCAAGTAGCCGCGAATACGACTGTTGCTATTCGTTATAAGATGAGTGAAGCATTTGTTTTAGCATCTAGACTGGAGTACCAATTTTGGGAAGCCGCTTACGATCAAAAGGTCTGGAATTAACGTGTTGATAAAAATGAGCAAACGTTTGTTCTTGTTTAGCATTTGTATACATCTTAAAATTTAATTAGTTTGCTTCATATTGTGAAAATATATTTTGTGATTACTTATTAAATATTCTTGTTTAAAAAGTAATCACATCCTTATGGTAAATCTGAATTGAAAAAATAAGTTATATAAATATGAGCTTTAAGAATAAAACTTTAGCGTCAGCACTTCTTGTCGGAGCGTTATGGAGTATACAAACGGTAAAGGCACAGACGCCTGCCTTTGAAATGGTGAATTTTCAAGAAATGGCGGATCCAACGAAAGATGCATTGTCTGACTGGTCCACGGTTAAAAAAGGCTTACATAGCTCATTCGTAACAATAGATAAGCGTTATCCTAAAT
The DNA here is from genome assembly GCF_037479535.1 of Sphingobacterium sp. MYb388. Lineage (NCBI taxonomy): Bacteria > Pseudomonadati > Bacteroidota > Sphingobacteriia > Sphingobacteriales > Sphingobacteriaceae > Sphingobacterium > Sphingobacterium sp. MYb388. The sequence continues at coordinate 170,823 of NZ_JBBGYV010000005.1, forward strand.
CGCTGGTTCCTGATTTAGAGAAGAAGTCTAGCGATGCAGTAGTTGGCTGGCGTGGCGAACGTGTTTCATCACAAGTGTTATTATGGACGAAAGATGCCGCGCCGGATGTCAAGGTGACTATATCAGATTTCAAAGGTGCAAAGGGTGCTAAAATGTCTTCAAATGTTGCTTCAGCACGTTTCGTTCGGTATGTAATGACTGACGAATTTGCCGCTGGCTGTGGATATCGGAAGAAAGAGGATTTTGCTTCTTCATTATCACCAGATATGTTAGATGATCTAACAGCATTCGATCTGGAAGCTAGCAAAGCACGTCCTGTTTGGCTGACGGTGAAGATCCCGAGTGATGCTAGCCCAGGTGAATATGAGGCTAAAGTAAGTATCGCAAGCAAAGGCAAGGTTACTGACCAATTAACATTAAAAGTTACTGTATTAGAAAATATATTGCCTAAGCCAAGTGACTGGGTCTTCCATTTGGATCAATGGCAACATCCGTCGGCCGTAGCACGTGTGCATGGTTTAGAAATGTGGAGTGATGCTCATTTTGAAGCTATGAAACCTGTTATGAAAATGTTAGCTGATGCAGGACAGAAAGTGATCACCGCAACCATGAACAAAGATCCATGGAATGTGCAGACTTATGACCCGTATGCTGACATGATTGTTTGGAACAAAAATGCAGATGGTACTTGGGCTTACGATTATAAAGTATTTGACCGTTGGGTTCAGTTTATGATGGACCTAGGCATTAAAAAAATGATCAATATTTATTCGATTGTCCCATGGAATAATGAAATACATTATCGCGATGTAGCAAAAAATGAAGTTGTCAATGTTGTTGCAAAACCAGGTACACCCGCATTTGAGGAATTATGGACCCCTTTCCTAAAAGATCTTGTAAAACATTTGGATTCAAAAGGCTGGTTGGGAATTACAAACATCGCCATGGATGAACGCACAAAAGAAGAAGTTGATGGTGCTTTATCTCTTTTGAAGAAGGTGGCGCCAACTTTAGGCGTTTCTTATGCGGATAATCAGAAAACGTATCAGCGCTATCCTGACAGTAAAGATATTAGTATTGCTGCAAATCATCCCTTTTCTCATGAAGATTTGCTAGATCGTAAAAAAAGAGGTTTGATTACTACTTTTTATGTGTATTGTGGCAATAATTTTCCAAATCAATTTACGTTTTCAGATCCTGCAGAATCCGCTTATATGGGCTGGTATGCTGAAGCGGCAGATTTTGATGGATTACTGCATTGGGCATTCAACTCATGGGTAGAAAACCCAATTTTAGATTCCCGATTCCGTACCTGGCCCGCTGGCGATACCTATATTGTGTATCCAAATGGGCGAAGCTCGATCCGTTATGAAAGAACACTCGAAGGTGTTCAGGATTATGAAAAAGTGCAAATCGTCAAGAAAGCGCTTAAGGAGAAGGGATTGACTGAGGATTTGAAGCGTTTCGAAGCGGCGATCCAGAAGTTAAATAGTGCAGAAAGAACTAAAGTTTGGAATTCAAATCTAAACGAAGCTAAGGCCCTATTGAATGAGCTATCGATTAAGATAACGAACTAATTGTAAATTCATATTAGCACTTGTTTTTGCGACTGCTATAATCATTATTTGTAACCCTCCGGAATAAGAGTTTCGGAGGGTTTTTTTTTATATTTTCGGTTTTTTGATTTTATCCTTATGGCTAATGTATGATCTTTTGTTTTGGTCAGATCAGGTCGTTATTTATAAGCTGATGATGGTTTGATCTAGTTACTGGGTTTAGAGGATCGTAAGGTACTGTTATATATCGATATTAAGGCTTCTGCAACAAGCTTTGGATCCTGTTGATGAATACCATGACTGTATTTTGGAAGTAAGATCAGCTTGCTGTTATGGTTATTTTTTATCATCTCAGCATAGTGTTCTATACGAAGTTGATCGAGTTCTTTCCACCACGGGATTAAGTTGATACCCAAGTTTAGCTCTTTATTCATCTTTGTTTCGTATTGTTCGATATGCTTACTGTATGCAATCATTACGGTAACTGGAATGTCAGGTAGTGGTGGTAAAGAAGTATAATTTTTGAAAAAATGTGGCGTACTTTCATTCAGTTCTCTCTCTGCTTCATGTCGGAAACCTGTCGATGTGGACGGGTCTTTAATGATATTTTGAAGGTTTATATTCAAAAGTTCCTGATATCCTGTTTTACTTCCTGTTTTAAACTTTAGTTCATCATCCTCTTCTTTGGTCAGCATAAAATCAGTTGGATCTATGAAAAATAAACCAGCTATTTCTTCAGGGTGTTTTGAAGCAAACAAACGAATAAATGGCCCGCCTATTGAATGTCCAACTAGGAGGTAGGGTGGGCTTATTTTTAAAGTAGTCAGTAAGTCGTAAAGTCTTTTTACGACATCGGCATCGGTTTTTACTGCACTATCTAATTCAGATTCACCTATTCCGTTTCTATCGTAAACAATACCTGCAAAGCTACCTTGAATAAATGGGAATAAACTGCCATTACTTCCTCCAGAAGAACCGAGTCCACTCTCAAATACAACAATAGGTTCGTCGATTTTTCTATTTTCAAGTCCAAATGTACGATAAGCCATTTTTTTATTGTTAATGGACACCAATTTTCGTTCCGATACCTGAGCTAAGACTGAGGATATTGCAAAAAAGGTAATGAGGAAAACAGCGGCGATTAATTTCATAAGTGATTATTAAGGGTAAGATACTTATATGTTTTTTGTAACGGTTTAATTATAGCTGAATTTGAATGAAATATTTCATTTTGTCTAGCGGTGTTCGGTAAATACCATTGAATCAGCGGTAAATGTCCATATTAATCCTGTGGAAGGAGTAAATCATCGCTATTACTTTTAGACACGATGAAATGAAGGAGCATATATAAAAATTAATTCTCAGTGTTGGATTTGTTTGTGTTATTAAACTTTTAGATATTTGGTTATTACCATTTTTAACAAAAATAGCGATGATATTAGATGCTGCTTATCCAGACAGTGAATCACATCAAGAAATTATTTTAACGTCAACACTTGTAGGCATCTTATTCTATGTGTTATTGATTATTTATCAGCCTTTTGGAACTAGCCAGTTTGAGCATACCTATAAATATTTGTTATTATTTCCATACGCAGTAATGACTTCATTTTCATTTTGTACTGTCAATCTTTTATCCTTGCAGTGGAAAAAGAAATGGACAATAGGTTTGGAATTATTTAAGGCTTTTTTAATTTTATTTCTGATTTCAATATTTGCATACTTATATAATTCATTGTATTTGAGTGAAGTGCAGCTCTCTGTTGAAAATTTTTTGTATATGTTTGCTTACACTACGGCATTAGGAATTCCAGTTTCATCTATTTATATCTTGGCACGATTTATTTACCTCAATAATAAAGATCGATCTAATGAAGTGCGAGAGAACTATCAACATATTGAAAAAACAGATAATTGTATAGAAGAGGAAGATAATTTGAAACTATGTATTGTTTCCGACTATGCTAATTTTCATCAGGAAATGGATGTTGATGATTTTATTCTTGCAGAGGCTGCCGATAATTATTGTATCCTGCATTTTTATGAAAAGGGTATTCTAAAAAAAGAAATGGTCCGGATTTCTTTGACTAAATTATTGGATCAGGTCGAGTGTGACACGATACAAAAAGTGCATCGCTCCTTTATTTTTAATTTAAGAAAGGTGACGAAATTTAAAGGGAATACTGCCGGATATAAAATATCATTAGAAAATATAGATAGGGAGGTCACGGTTTCGAGAAATTATATTACTCCGGTTATTCCTCTTTTAAAAGAGTTTGCCGTTCGTCCCTAATATTTGCTAACGACCACTTTGTTTTTCCATGGTGTTTTAAGTCGCCTATATTCGTAATTATAAAAAAACAACTATGGACAGATTAAGATTTTATTTAGTTTTCATTATTGGGTTTGTAATTTACTTTTACATTGATGCCAATTTCTTTGCCTTAATACTAAAAAGTGTATTCTCAGTGACGTATTCAAAAGCCTTGGGACATGTTACGGCATATATGATAACATTGATACCTTTATTTATTACCGTCGGGATTCTTCATAAAGATTATCGACATATTCCTGAAAAATTGGGTTTATCCGACAGTTTATCTAGGGGTATTTCCTTTGCTGTAATAGCGACATTACCCATGTTGATTGGTTTTATATTCAAATTTGACTTGAACAAGGCACTTTCTTATGATACTATAATTATCAATACAATCTCCGCTGCTTTTTTTGAAGAACTGATTTATCGTGGTTTTCTTTTTGGACAATTATACCGGTATACACAACTAGGTTTTTTTCCTTCTGTATTTTTAGGTTCATTATTATTTGGATCGGCGCATTTATATCAGGGTAATGATATCAGCGAGTTGATCCAAATTTTTATGTTGACATGTTTAGGTTCGGTTTTATTTTCCTGGATCTATGCTGAATGGAAGTTTAATTTATGGACGGCAATTTTTTTACACTGCTTTATGAATTTGTATTGGCTTATTTTTGATGTCGATACCAATGCTTTGGGGGGAGTTTATGCCAATGTTTTTAGGTTTTCAACCATTTTCATAGCAATTGGAGGTACTGTTCTGTATAAAAAATATAAACAGATTCCTTTGGAAATAACCAAGAAAACTTGCTGGATAAAATAAAGAGTTTGTGATTTCATTATTTGGGAGTGCTGTCGGGGTCTTTGACCTACAACATCAGGGTTATGCTTTGACAGTACTTTTAATAATATTCAAAGGAACTTTTTTTTAGAACGAATCATTCCTATATTTAGCGTAAGACGTATAATAAAAACAGTTTGGCATATGAAAAATGAATTATTTCACTTTGAAAATGAAAATGATTGGGAAGATTTGGGAGGAGGGGTTAAGAGGCAAGTTGCGGTACATAATGAATTTATGATGCTCACTAAGGTTAGATTTGATGAAGGCGCTAGGGGCGAATTGCATCAACATCGTCATACACAAATTTCATACGTTAAATCGGGCGTATTTCATTATACTATTGGTGATGTTGTACATGTCATGAAAGAAGGGGATAGTTGCATCATTCCTGGAAATATAGTACATGGTTGTGAGTGCATATCTGCTGGTGAACTAATCGATTCTTTTAATCCTCCACGTGAAGATTTCCTACTAAAATAGGATTTGATAATCAACTATGCTGCTAAATCTCATCTCGGTCTCCTTTAATATTTAAGGTTTTCCGACCAATAAAAGGACCTTGCCCCATTAAAAAATTTATTGCTTTTGCAATATTCCTGTTGATACTTTCTTCAGTTTTTAAGAATGAAATATATTTAATAATTTCTAATTTTAAGGATGGGGTAAGTTCATTGAATCGTTTTTCAGCGACCTGATTGTTTTTTAATGCATATACCAATTTGGGGTGCGGAATTATAATTCTTGATGCAGTATCGAGCTGTATAGTCAGTTGTAAAAGTTCACCGATTCTTTGGGGTGAATTTTTTAACATTGTTGTATTTATATAGAGCCGCCATTCTCCTTTAAATCTTAACAATGTCTGGTTATAATCTGTATTATTTACCCGACCTTTTACTGGAATCTTTCCTTTTTCCTTTTGGGCTCTTCTTAATATTTCAGATAAAACCGTCTGGGGTAAAAACACAAACGGATTTATTCCGATAATTTCTAATTTAGCTTCAAATGAAAGCAATTCTTTATTTTCACTACTCATGACCCATCTTGAATTATACTGAAAACAATATGTTTTTCTATTTGCGTTTTAATCTGGATTCTTCTAAATCAAGTGTATATTCCAGATCTTTGATAATGCTACTGTCGTAGTGTTTTTCTTCTCGCAATTTGTAAAGTCCATTTCTTCTAACGGCAACTATTTCTAGCATGATTTTATTATAAAGACTTCTTACGGCAGTCAACTGTGCACGCCTATCTTCCAGTTTAGCATTTTCAGATACATGGATACTTCTCTGTAATTGTTCTTTAATTCTTGCAATTGTTTCGTATTCTTCCATCTCCTTGCTGTAGTTGCTATCCAGATAGGCAATGGAATCTTTTGCCAATTGAACCCGAATCTCGTCAATCTGATTCTCTATAGGTTCTTCCACATCCACATCATCCATCTTTATTATTTTGATGAGAATAGGGAGTGTCAGTCCTTGAAAAACTAATGTAATTAAGATGACAACGAAGGTGATAAAGAGAATTAAATTACGGTGTGGGAATGGATCTCCATTATTTAGTGTTAATGGTATAGCCAATGCTGAAGCTAGTGATACTACACCTCTCATACCTGCCCATCCTACAACTAGTGGTAATTTCCAACCTGGGCTCTTTTCTCTTGATCGGATCTTTTTAGAGAGAAAACGGGGGAGGTACTCTGATAGATATACCAAGACAATACGCAATACTATAACAATGGCACTAATAATTAAGGCATAGTTAATCGCTTCTTCCTGTGAATACTGCCCTAGTCCTGCAACGATAACTGGTAATTCTAAACCAATTAAAATAAATACGAATCCATTTAACAAGAAACCTAATGTAGCCCAGACTTCCTTGGTTTGAATTCGGGTATGATGATTTAAATAATCGCCTGAACGGAATGATAGAAACAGTCCACCACTTACAACGGCTAATACACCTGACCAATGAAAATGCTCTGCAAGAAGGTACATGATATAAGGAGCGATCAATGTAATAGGAGTTGAGATACTTGATGATTTTGCTACATAACGCAAGAATAAATATAATATATGCGCTACTGCTAAACCTACAACAACCCCCATGATGGATAATATGACAAATTCTGAGGCTGCCTTTTGAAATACAAATTGACCTGTTAGAATCACTGCTACAGCAAACCTAAACACGGTTAAGGAGGCTGCATCGTTTACTAAGCTTTCCCCTTCTAAGAGTGTTATGCCACGTTTAGGAATCTTCACACCTTTTAATACTGAGGTAGCTGCAACAGCATCAGGAGGAGAAATAATACCGCCTAATAAAAACCCTAATGCCAAGGTAAATCCAGGGATAATATTTACTGAAAAGTATGCGATAGCAATAGATGTAAAAAACACTAGTCCAAAGCCTAAGCTCATAATGGATCGTCGCCATTTTTTTAAACTGTCCCAACTGGTATACCAGGCGGCTTCAAATAGGAGAGGTGGTAAAAACACTAAAAATACCAAATCAGGATTGATGCTGATCACGGGCATGCCTGGAATTAGCGAGATGCCTAAACCTCCAATGACCAATAAAATGGGATACGAAATTTTGATCCTTTGACTTACTACAAATAGCATCGCCATGACAAAAAATAGCGATAAAACTAATAGGACATTCTCCTCTACCATAAGTTCTTTTTAATAATTCTTAATGCACAATTGTATCCAGGTTATAAAGGTAAAACATTTCGTTTTATTGTATCTATTTAGACGCCTAAAAATAAACTGTATTTATATTTTGTTATAAAAGCGGGAGCTAGATTCCGCTATTAATGATTTATTTGATCCTGTTGACCACCTACAATTCTGAATTATTCGAATTTTATAAAGTATATTAGAACTATGAAATTCTTTGATTCGCTATTTTAATGACGTTTTATTTAGATTGTTTTCGCCAATTAGTAGGCTATTGTTTTTGAAATATTTCATAATTAAATTTCAAAACATTTAAATTCCATAAGGTTAGCGTTTGTGTTGCAGTCAATTGTTTATCAGCTTCGCTTATGATTAATTCATCACGGAATGAACGGATATATTTTGACCAATGCTCACCTTTAGAATCTTTTAGCAAAAAATAAAAACCTGCATCACCAAAACGTTGACCAGACGAATTTAATACTAATTCACCATTTACGCCAACTTTAGGAGCCATAATAACGGTGGCATTACCATGAGGTAATGGGAAAATAGCTTTTACACAATACCGGCCACTTGGCAATTGACAGATCCCATATGCTCCAGAATATATTCCTTTGCCAGTTGATGCAATTTTTCTGAGCCAGAATATATATTTAATTTGGTTCGTTTTGGCATCCAAAAGTCTTACTATTTCGCTTGTAATAGATTCCGAATTTTGCATATCATAGATTGGGATATTTAATTGATTTAACCTATTGCTGAATAATTTTTTTAACAGAAATCCAAAAACTTTAAAAAAAGAATTCCATTTTACTGAAACATTTAGATCATAATGTCCTGTTCGTTCATAAAAATCAATCACTTTAGCTGATAATCGGGCGTATTCATGCGGAGAAAAATGAAGTTGGCTCATTGTTGGTATCAATCCATGCATTTCGGATGGAGTATCAATTATTAGATTTTCTAGCTTAGCAAGTTTATCGATGTAGTTCTTATCAATTGCTTCCAAATTACCAAATGGACCCATTAACCAGTTATCATTTTTTGAGTCAATTTTTCGACCGGATAGAATTACCCATTGTTGTGTAATCCAATCTTGAATCTTTTGCATCGGATGGGCGAAACTTATTTTGATCATAGAAGAGGTATGAGGTTATTACGTCCATTCCATTCACCAAATTCAGATAAAGGCTTAAATCGCAAAGTTGTAAATTCAAAGTGAAAATCTTTGCGTTTTCGTTCCTTCATTGCATCGACATGTCTTGTCGGAGCATGAACATTACTATGCCCTAAAACCATATCAGTCATTTCTTTTTGGGATTTCCAAATTGAAAATGTAGAAACAGTTCTCGGGTGTCTTATCGATGCCAAAGAAAAAGTAGTGCCGGGATGATCACGGACCAGTTTTTCTACGGGTTTGCCCCAGCGTATAAATCTTGGAATTTCAAATAATTTCATGCGAGCTAAGGTTACTGCTACAACGGGGCTATCAAGAGGTTCGAGTTCAAGTGTTACTTCCGGAATCTGGAATTTAGTTATTTCCCCCCATTGCCTTAGAAAAATTAATCGTGTGTGCCATCCTTTGGACAATACTCTCCCAAATTTGTTTTCGATTAAGAATTGGTCAACCGATGCTTCATCGTTCCACTGTGCGAATACAGCAACCTGCTTAGAAAAAAGTCGAGAAGGAGATGTGATGGCAGAGCCTAATGTCATTGCTGTCATACATTCCATATGAATTAATCCCGAATTATGAAATGGCTTAGGCGGAGATAAAATGGCCTTTAAAGCTGATAAATAGGATGTCTTTACTAAATGGTATGTAAATATGCTCATACTCAAAAATAAGTTTAATTTATCTTATTCCTGAAGAGTAAAGGTGTATTAGATAAAATACTAAAAAAAACTTACTGTTGCCTGTGTTTTTGTTCATCTTATGTAAAAGCTAAGTTAGCTTTGAAAAATAAATTGTAGATAAGAATCTATAGGAAACCAACTGGTTTACCATATCAAATCCAACATTGTTCCTGTAATTTTTTGTAATTTAGCCTTAACCAAGGTGGGAAAATTATAAACGGGCATAAGTCATAATTTAATGAATGATTGTGTTTTTTAACAAAACTTAAATGGAAACTGAAGATAACTATATTGAAATAAATAAACATTCATGGAATAATAGAACTGATACGCATTTAAAATCAGAGTTCTACAATCTTGAAGGATTTTTAAAAGGAGCAAGCTCACTAAATCCAATAGAAATAGAATTACTCGGAGATATTGAAGGTAAAAGTATTTTACATCTGCAATGTCATTTTGGGCAAGATACCATTTCATTAGGTCGACTTGGTGCGAAAGTTACAGGTGTTGATTTATCTGACAAAGCTATTGAAAGTGCAAAAAGAATTGCTTTAGAAACAGATTCAGATGCCCAGTTTATTTGCTGTGATTTGTACGATTTAGAAAATCATTTAGATAAGCAGTTTGATATTGTTTTTACAAGCTATGGTACCATAACCTGGTTGCCTGATTTAGAGAAATGGGCAGCATTAATTTCGCATTTTTTGAAGCCAGAAGGAAAATTTATTTTTGTTGAGTTTCATCCAGTTGTTTGGATGTTTGATGATAATTTCGATAAAATTGGTTATAATTATTTTAATGTGGCTCCCATTGTGGAAACAGAAAACGGAACCTATGCAGACAAAGATGCAACTATTTCTCAGTCTTATGTAACTTGGAATCACAGTATGAGTGAAGTTGTGCGCAGTTTACTCCATCACCAAATGGAAGTTGTGGATTTTCAGGAATACGATTATTCGCCTTATGATGTTTTTAATAACATGATTGAGTTCGAAACTAAAAAATATCGGATTAAGCATTTGGACAATAAAATACCGATGATTTATTCTATCGTTGCAACTAAGAAAAAAAAACCGTAACAAATTTTCTGAAGCTATTCTTTAAGATATACTTTTAAAGAATAGCTGTGATACATACCCTATTTTCAAATACCGGGAGAGTAAGGTTTGAGAACTCTATTAACCTGTTGTTATATAAATTGTTTCGGCTTGTAAAGCGAAATTTATGACCTTTTCCGCTATTTTGATTATTATAATATTTTCCATATCATTTATTGTTCAGGCCTTTACTTGAAATAGTCATGAATAGCTTTTGCCAGCAGTAAGGATTAAATCCTTTCACGGAGATCCAAATTATAATTTTACGATCCCTTTTTCAATCATTTCTAACATTACTGGTGAAGCATTTTTAAATGTAGGTGGCTGTTCTGTAAGACTTCCTGCATTTTTTTTGTTGATTTTAAATGTTAGATCCATTTCGGTAGTGAAAAGCAAAGCAGTTATAAAAGGATTTTTAAGGTATGAACTTAAAATTGTCAGTGCTTCATCAAGAGTGTGAAAGCTCTCAATTTCTTCTGTTTTGTATCGCAATGTTAAGGCAAGTTTATACCCTCCGGTTTCTAAAATATGAAGACGGACATAAATATTTTTAAGGTCAGTATCTCCAATTGTTTTGGCCAAGGTAAGTTTTGCAAAAGTTCCTTGATTGATACTTAATTTTACGTGTTCATAAAATTCAACAAAAACAGTTTGATATGGCATTTTAATATAATTTAAACTACAAAATTACACTAAGTAGATGATAAATAGCTCCTTTTTTTACAAAAAGGCAGTAAATTTAAAATTAGTCTATTAATTATAGTCTTACAATTGAAAAATTAGGAGAGTAAAAATGTACAGTTTGTAATAAGGTCATGTGTTAAAATTAAATATCTTCAGTTAGTATTTCTGTTTTAGTTAGTAGCGGATCTTGCTAATTGCTGTTTAAATAGTGTAATTGTTGATAGGATATTGTCTCTTTTATAAGGATCTAAATCAGTCGTTTAGGAAAGTCAAAGCTATGACCAGACAGACGAAAGCTATGAATGAAGCTAATGTCCTTATATTATTCCAAAACAGCCAGGGCTTTTCAAAGATAACTCTCATTTTCTGTAATGATTCTTCCGATGCTTTTGAGATATCAAATAGTTCTATTTTATTATTCAATGGCACATTCCGTACAGCTGTAATGCCGAATACACCGATTACATAACTTATACATGAAAAAAATATCAGAAGAAATTTAGGCGAATGAATATCGAAATACATGATCGAAGATATAATAAGTGAAAATAAAGTGCCGAAAAAACTAATATAAAAAATGGAATTTAATACTTCTTTATTAATACTTTGCATTGCAGTTAGGTATTCCTTATTATTTAGTTTGGCAAGACCCAGATTCACTGAAAATGTATATGCAAAAAAGAAACCCGACATTAGACCAGATAGGATTGTTGTCACTGCTAATAATTCTTGTGCATACATAAATGAGTTAAATTTGTTCTGATTAGATGTGTCTTCTTGTACTTTTATTTTGAGAAAGTTATATCTAAATATATCCATAATAATTATATTTCAAAAATTGGATTTGCAATTCCATCTAATTTTCAACTGGGATTGGAGGAAAATTTGAGATTTGTCTCTTCATAGCGCAGTTCAAGATCGAATCGGCAACTTTACTTCTGGAGTTATTATCAATAATTAAAAGGGCTAACTTTCATTAGCCCCTTTATGTTGGGAGTTTAACTGCATCGTGATTTTTATGTTTACAACCGTCTTCTTTTTTGGTTCCCATAGCTGGTTTATTACACCTAGGTTAAGAAAACTATTTTACAACATCTCTATTCGATCAGTTTTTACAGCTTTTAGTTTTAATGTGACAGTGTTTTTTATCAGTTAACAAACAATTTAGAAGTGTACAATTACTATAAAATATTGTTTTTTAATAACGCTAAGGTCAATGTTAATTTCATGCTGGTATCACCATTTTTGTTTTTATTTACGGAAAAAATATAAGACCGCAATTAATACCATTAAAGATGCTGAAAATAAAAATGCTACTTCAAGATTGAATTGATGAGCAATTAATCCTAAGATAGCAGGTCCCATGAGTTGACCTGCATAGCCCATTGTTGTTATTGCAGGAATACTTACAGAAGTAGGGACGACCTTTATTCTGCCAGCTTCACTAAAGAATAAAGGAACAAGATTTGCAGAGCCTATTCCCAATAATAAAAAGCCAAAAAGAACGAAGGGAATCCAAGATGAATATATGGCTATTATTAACCCTAGAGCAGCTACTAGACTACCGCCAATAACAATTGTTTTTATATTCAATTTTTCAACTATACGATCCCCCATTAATCTCATGGTGGCCATGGCAATAGAGAAAGTGGCATATCCTGCTCCTGTAAATTCGACATCAATATCTTTAAGATCTTTTAAAAATACAGCACTCCAGTCTAGCATAGCGCCTTCCGAGAGAAAACTTGCAAAACATAGTAGACCAAAAAAGAGTACTGCCCTATTAAAGATCAGTTTTTTTGAACTATGTTCTAGCTGTTTTTCTGGTTTTTGTATAATCTGATATTTTTGTTCTGTAGCATGATCAAATAAAGATTTGAATTGACTGAGCACAATTAAACATAACAGGAGTGAGATTGAAATTGCCGCTATTTGAGGAACTAATCCCATTTTAATTAAAAATCCTAAACCAAGGGATCCAAATAAGCCTCCCAAACTGAAAAGACCATGTAAAGAAGACATAATCGGTCGACCATATTTGTTTTGAACTAGTATACCGTGAGAATTCATAGCAACATCTATGGCGCCAATACTAGCACCAAAAACAAATATACAGAATGCCATAAGTGAAGCAGATGAAATAATCAGCAGTAAAGGAAGTGTAAGAGCAATGATTGCTGTTGTACATAGAATCACAATTTTATTGCCATAGTGTTTTGATAAAAGACCTGTTATTGGCATCATAATTACGGCACCCAAGCCAAGAAATAAAAGTAATAATCCTAACTCGGCCTCATTAATATCCAATCTTTCCTTTACATAAGGTACCATTGGTGCCCAGCTTGAAATTGCTAATCCACACACTAAAAAAATGAATTGAGTTGCTCTTTTTGCTTTTTTTGTTTGATTTTCTATCATTATTATTTTTCTAAATGTATTTTCTAATGCTTCATACTGTTTTGCAAACATATGCAAATTTATATAAATTTGCATATGTTTGCAAAACAATTAAAAAATAATAAGATGAACATGAAAATTGAACACATTGGAATTTGGGTAGATGACTTGGAAAAAATGCGCAACTTTTACCTGACTTATTTCAACTTAGAATGTAGTGAGAAATATAGGAATTTAAAAAATGGCTTTACATCATATTTTCTCAAGTTTGGTACTTGCGTTACACGGTTAGAACTTATGAACAGACCCGATATTCTTGATGAACCGTCAAAAAGAGGTTTTAACAAAGGAATTGCTCATTTTGCTATTTCAATAGGGGGAACTGAGGCTGTTGATCTGTTGACAGAAAGGTTCCGAAATGATGGTTTTACTATTGCAAGTGAGCCGCGTACTACAGGTGATGGATATTATGAGAGTGTAGTGCTGGATCCGGAGGGAAATTATTTAGAAATTTCGGCTTAAAGATAGAAATAATGATAAAAGCTGTAATTTTTGATATTGGGGGCGTTCTTTTAGATTGGAATCCTCGCTATGTATATCGTGATATATTTCCTCAAATTGATCAAATGGAGTGGTTCTTAGAAAATGTCTGTTCTACAGATTGGAATCTGCAACAAGATAGGGGAAGATCATTTAAAGAAGGAATGTATGTGTTAAAAAAGCAGTACCCCAACTTTGAAAACGAAATCGATGTATTCTGGAAAAGATGGCCGGAGATGCTAAAAGGTGAAATTATTGGTACTGTTGCAATTCTACAGGAGTTAAAAAAAAATTATGAAGTCTATGGTTTAACGAATTGGTCTTCCGAAACGTTCCCATTAGTTAAAAATAGATTTGACTTTATTGCAGATTTTGATGGCATTATTGTTTCTGGTGAAGAAGGGTATATTAAACCCGATGAAAAGCTCTATAAAATTTTGTTGGAAAAATATAATTTACGGGCAACAGAATGCATTTTTATAGATGATAACTCCGAAAATATAAAGGCCTCCGTAAAACTTGGATTTGTTGCCATACATTTTACAAATTCAATAGCATTAACAGTGAAATTGAAAAAATTGGGGATACAGGGCATTTTGTAGCATTACTATATTTAAAAATTGGTTTGCAATTTTTTGCGAATTAAAATTTTAATGCATATTATTGCAAATGAAGTTCTGTTAGAAATAATAGAAAATCCTGTTGGCAAATCTTTATATCAGTAAGTAGTAGCTATGTTAAAAGAAAAACGATTTGAATTCATACTAAATCAACTCGAAAGTGAGGAGATGGTCAGCTATGAAGTATTAGCAGAAAAGCTCGATGTGTCCGAAGATACTGTTAGGAGAGATATTGATCATTTGCATAAAATAGGTCTTTTATCTAAAGTGCGTGGTGGTGCAATTCAACGTTCTAAAAATCCGCTTACTTTCGAAGATCGAAACAGCTATTTAAAGAGTGAGAAGGATGTTATTGCTCTTAAGGCACAGCAGTTTATAAAAGAAGAAATGACTCTGTTTATGGATGGGGGCACAACAATATGTGCCATTGTTAACTACCTGCCTACGGATATTAAGCTTAGAATTATAACAAGCAATGCCATGCTTATTCCAATTCTAGAAAACTATCCCAATATTGAATTGATTTTATTGGGGGGAAAATATCATAAACAAACAGCAAGTACAGTTGGGCAGACAACCTGTAATGAGGCAAGAAGTTACATTGCAGATCTTTATTTCATGGGGACATGTGGGGTTGATTCGAAATTTGGTATATCTGCTGTCGTTAAAGAAGATGCAGAAGTTAAATTGGCAATGCTTGCATCGGCAAAGAAAGTTTTAGCTCTTGCAAATCAGGATCGTTTAAGAGTTACAGAGTCTTTTAAAGTATGTGATGTAGAACAAATCGATGTATTGATTACCAATTTAGCTACTACAGATAAGAGCTTAGACGAATTTAGGCACCAACCGATAACATTGGTTTAAGACAAAAAAATAAAACTTAATATATGAAACTTAAATTTTTAACCTATTCACTTCTTTTTGCTGTGACAGGTATGGGTATTACTTTCAATAACGTACAGGCGCAAGAACAAATAAGAACAAAAGAAATTGGTTTACAGTTATATTCTGTTAGAAGTATGATTGGAAGCCATGTTCAGCCGGACACTTATAATGCTGATTATTTATCCGTTTTACAAAAATTGGCTAAGATGGGTTATACATCTGTTGAGTCTGCTGGATTTAAAGACGGAATGTTTTATAATACCACACCGCAGGTCTTCAAAAGTAATGTTGAAAAAGCAGGTATGAAAGTTCTTTCTTCACATGCTTCGAGAACCTTAACGAAAGAGGAATTAGCGACCGGTGATTTCTCCAAAGCCTTAGGGTGGTGGAGAGAGACTATTATAGCACACAAAGCTGCGGGCATTAAATATATTGTTACCCCATGGTTAGATTTACCGAAGACAATAAAAGATCTCGATACTGAATGTCAGTATCTCAATGAGATTGGTCAACTTTGCCGTGAATATGGTATTAAGTACGGATATCATAATCATGCCCATGAGTTTGAAAAAGTAGAAGGAAAAGTGGTTATGCTTGATTACATGATCGAACATACAAAACCTGAAAATGTTTTTTTTGAAATGGATGTATATTGGACGATCATTGGAAAAGCAAGTCCTGTAGATTATTTTAAAAAATATCCAGGAAGATATGCTACTTTGCATATTAAAGATCACCGTGAGATTGGCCAGAGCGGTATGGTAGGTTTTGATGCTATTTTTGCTAATACCGATATTGCAGGTGTTGAGAATATATTTGTAGAGCTGGAAGAAACAACTGCCGACCTGGAAGTTGGACTAAAACAAAGTATAGATTATCTACTTAAGGCACCATTTGTAAAAACAACATATCAAAAATAATTCTATCTGTAATTATTTCATAAACAAAGCCTTGTTTCAGTTAAATGAAACAAGGCTTTGTCTTTATTATTTAATTCAAAGTATTAGTTTATATGAGCGCTTGGTTTTGTATCTATTTATCTTCCCTGTTGGTAGAGTCTTCCTACTTTAAGTGTCATGTTTTTTACAGCAGAAGAGTTTTTTAGTTTTTTCATAACTCTTGATCTTGACGCTTATTGATCCACTTGCGAAGACGTCCTCTAGCATTTGTATAGGGGGAAGCGGTATTGAACTGGATCATCCTGCCCAGCGTCCATTTCTCATACCAGGCTTCAGCATATAATTCTTCATTGCTTTTGCTCTCTACGAGTGATATTAGGTCTTTTACTGTTTGTCAAATTTTTGAATCAAGATCTGGAAGTTATCCTCTTCAAAGTCCGAGTAAAACTTTTGAGCCAATTTGCCTAGCTCATTCCATCTGTAACCGGTTTCTGGAAAATCTACAGGTAGGTTATCGGTTCTCATTTTGTTCCATTTCAGGACCAGCTGTCCCCATCCTATAAGATAAGCTAAAAGATTGTTGACACTCATCATTGTTCCTTTGGCATGACCCTCAAGTTCTTTTAAGTCGCTAAGCTCGTCTGATATATTTTTAAGTTCACTGTACAACTTATCGTAATTTGCTGTAATCGCGTGAAGTAATTCTTCTTTTGTTGTAGGAATTGGCATTGAGAGTGTTCTTGAGAAGCAATTTACAAAAAAATCTAATATTTATAAGAAATTATACCTAAAGCACATTTTTTGACATGTTATAGCAGTGATAGTAGGGGAGCGTTATTTACTTACTTAGGTATCCCTCAATATCCTTATATTAAATTTATACATATCCTTTTATTCGAACCGATCTCATTGTTTTATACTGATAAAATAAGACACTGACAACATCTTAAATTCGATTTGTTAATTCATAATACCAGTTATGAAATGAATATTTTTTCATTATTAATAATCGTGATGAAAAAAGCTAAACAAAATAGGCTTAAATTATGTTCTTACATTGAAATATTGTTATCGAAAAGTATAGTATGATGTGTTTATTTTAAAATATCTTCTAGATGTTCCTATATCATCCCAATTTAGGGGGCAGAAATCCAATTAAAATCAGGTAGTAAAACAAAGAAACAATAAATTTTATAATTATGAAAAAGTTAATTTTACAGATTTGCACCATAGTGCTTATTTTTTCCAGCTGTGCAACCAGCAGTATGATTACAGGATCGTGGCGTGATCCCTCTGTCGATTTGAAGAAGTATAGTAGAATATTTGTAGCAGTTATGACAGATAATGTGCCTGCTCGTCAAAAGGTAGAAGATGAAATTGCCTCATCACTCACTTCACTAGGTTTAACGAGTGTAAAAAGTATAGATGTCTTTCCGCCTAATCTTGCAAGTATGGAACCCAAGCGCTCTGATCTGGCGATGCAAAAGGTGGCCGGAACAAATAGTGATGCCATATTAACCATTGCTTTGATTGATTCTAAGTCAGAATCAAGATACATTCCGAATGTTTCAGTTTACCCTGTGAACACTTTTGGCTATTATAGAACATTTGGTGGTTATTATGATTTTTGGTACGGTAACCTTTATAACAATGGCTATTATACAACAGAGAAAACCTACTATATTGAGACAAATCTTTATGATGTTAGTACCGGTAGACTTGTTTGGTCTACCCAGTCAGAAAGCTACAATCCTGGTTCTCTAGATAGTTTTCTATCGGGGTATAAGAAGGCTATGGCCAAGCAGTTAAAGAAAGATAATTTAATAGTACAATAGCGCATAATTCCAATATTTATATTATTTTTATCTGTAAAAAAGAGGGTATACTCTCATAAAGTCATGGCAACGGACAAAGTTTAATCAAATTAAAAACAACGATCAGGGATTTATCCTTTTACAAACAAAAATTATGTCTATCAGTCAACTATAAAAATTGCTATATCAAGTCTGGAGGAAACGGAGTATTATCAGATAATCAACGGTAATTATTATCAAATGGCCTGTTTGAAGCCTAATTAAGTACTATTATGTTGTACAGCATAAATAACTTTTCATTGTTAATGATTTGATTGAAGTGAGGCTCAAGAGTCTCTTCGTGAGTTTTCAAGATAGAAAGTTTGACAAACCAATCACAAGGGTAGAAGGAAGCTAGGGAACGAATTTGGAATAAAGCCGTACAAAAAAATAAAATATTATTTTTTATTATCTGATAATTATGTTTATATTCACATAACCTTTCATAAAATTGCACACAGATAACTTGTTGTGCTCCAAAGCCTCCAGACCTGGAGGCTTTGCTGTTTTTATCTTTTTTTAGGTGAGGGATGGAGTATTGTTGATACACCTAAATTTGTTACAAACATGGCAAGATGTTGAAAAATGTGTTATAGTTCAAATAACAGCTAACGAAAAATCAATTAGCTTGCAACATTAGACTCATTTACTAAAAATGCTATGACATCATTTGGAAATGCCACTTGTATAAGTTGATGTAGACAAGTATTTGTCAATATTGGGTAAAATCTAGTTGTATTGCTAGATATTATATTGTGCGCAATATAATTTTATTAAATTTGTATTGTAATTAAATGACAGGATAATATATTCTTTAACGATATGGAATGCAAAGCTTATCGGTGGGGACGCGGTCAAATTAAAAAAAGCATTAAACTTTAAATATATAACAATGAAAAATTTGTATACAATAGGTGCGACAGCTACTGGCGGTAGAAATGGGCAAGTTAAAAGTGAAAATAGTGTGTTGAATCTTGAGGTGCGTATGCCGAAAGCCTTAGGGGGAGCTAACGATGATTATGCCAATCCTGAAATGTTGTTTGCGGCAGGATATGCAGCGTGTTTTGACAGTGCACTGAATTTAGTGATCAAACAGTCAAAAGTGCAAACAGGGGAGACCACTGTTACGGCAAAAGTGAGTATAGGGCAATTGGAAAACGGTGGTTTCGGATTAGCAGCTGAACTTCAAGCCAACATCCCGGGAGTCTCATTGGAAGAAGCGCAAGCATTAACAGAAAAAGCACATCAAGTATGTCCTTACTCTAACGCTACTCGAGGAAATATCGAAGTTAAGATAAGTGTTTCAAATCAATAAAATATGCCTCCAGCCCTCGCTATATGAAACTAAAGTGGAAGCTGGAGGTTATTTGTTTTAAATAAGATTTATCTGTTTAAAATTTCTCTATATACTGCTAAATAGTTCTGACACATTCTTTCCTTGGAAAAGTGATCCTCCACTTTTTTGCGACATGCTTTTCGGTTGATGAAACCGATATTTTTAACCATTTCTACGGCCTCGTCAATGTTTTCAGCGAGAAATCCATCTTGTTCATGATCGATTAGTTCGGGCATACTTCCTTTGTTAAAGGCAACAACTGGTGTGCCAGATGCCATCGATTCGACTACTGATAAACCAAAGGGTTCCTTAAAATTTATAGGGTGTAACAATACGCTGGCATTTGAGAGTAATTCATTGCGTCTTTCCGGACCAACGGAACCTATATATTCAATTTTACCGGGTTTTAAATGGGGCTGGATATGCTGTCTAAAGTAATTTTCATCTTGAATAATACCAGCTATGATTAGACGTTTTCCCAAGGCTTGGGCTATTGCTATAGCTTCTTTAGCTCCCTTATCATGATGGATTCTGCCGTAAAACAATAAATAATCCTGAGGGTTGTCGTTAAAAGTAAACTGTCCAAGGTCAATCCCATGGTAAACGGTAGCAATATAGTCCAATTCTTCCGCACGATCGGCATTGCTGATGGATACATAATGACCGTCTATATTATGCTTTTTATATACAGGAAGGATACTTCGGGACGAAAAACCATGGATCGTGCTTACGACAGGTGTCTGCACCAATCTGGAATAGGAAAGGGGAAGGAAATCAAATTGATTGTGTATAATGTCAAATTCGCGCGCATTTTCGAAGCACTCTGAAATATGCAACGATTCCCACACTTTGGCATTGATGTCACGATCTTCTTCATATCCTAAGAGACAAACAGCTTGGAGACGTGCTTTGGTAATTGAATTACCGGTCGCAAATAATGTGACTTCTACACCTAATTTTACAAGTTCTTCAGTAAGTAATGAGGTAATCTGTTCCCATGGACCGTAGTGAACAGGAGGTGTCCGCCAAGCGATTGGCGCAAGCATTGCAATCTTCATACCTCTACAACATACGATACCTGCTTTTGTTATTATTAATCGTTTTTGTCTAAGCCTCATTTATAAATACGATCGATTTGAAATGCACTATTTGAAGATGTCTTTGGGTTGGCAAATCGCTCTGATTTGAAAAAGGGGGTGTCCTAAATTGTTGGAAACCCCCTTTTATCATTTATCACCTATTTTTATAGGTGTTTTCAACCTTAATAAAGCTTCAAAGTTTGCTTCCGATCTGGGCCTACAGATAAAAATTTAATGGGAATTTGCAGTTCTTTTTCCAAGAAATTAATATATGCTTTGAGCTTCAGTGGAATTTCGGAAACATCGGTGACTGTGCTGATATCTTTATGCCACCCGTCTATTTTCTTCAATATAGGAGTTGCTTGTTGAGTAATTAACTCATAAGGCATATAATCGATCACTTTACCATGGTGGCGATAATGGGTGCAAGCAAAGATGTGATCTAAACCACTGAGAACATCTGCCTTTGTAATCACCAATTGAGTCACACCATTAAGCATTAGGGCATATTTTAGTGCAGGTAGATCGATCCATCCAGTACGGCGGGAACGACCGCTTACTGCACCAAATTCTTTGCCTGTTTGACGGATCTGCTCTCCTGTTTCATTGGCCAACTCTGTTGGGAAGGGACCACTGCCAACACGGGTGCTGTATGCTTTAAAGATACCGATCACCTCACCGATTTTGTTTGGAGCAATCCCTAAACCTATACAAGCACCTGCTGTTGTGGTATTGGATGAGGTAACAAAAGGGTAGGATCCGAAATCAAGATCAAGCAAGCTTCCCTGTGCACCTTCGGCTAAAACCCTTTTCCCTTCCTGAAGATAATGATTGACCAGATGTTCCGAATCCACCAGAGGATAATGCTTCAAGTGTTCGATTGCATCAAAAAAAGCAGTTTCATTTTGAATCGTATTCACTTCTACCTGATAAAATGAAGCAAGCATTGCTTTATGCTTTGTTAACAATTTTTGATAACGTTCTTTAAAATCTGGGAGCAAAATATCGCCTACTCGGAGTCCGTTACGTCCTGTTTTGTCCATATACACCGGACCAATACCCTTTAAAGTAGATCCTATTTTGTTCGTGTCTAGATTTTGTTCGGATGCCGCATCAAGCAAAAGATGTGATGGTAAGATTAGATGTGCTTTTTTTGAAATCAGTAGGTTACCTTTTTTCAATAAGTCGTGGCCGGCTTTTTTAAGCATATCCAGTTCTTTGATTAAACTGATCGGATCCAGAACAACTCCATTTCCGATCAGGTTCATGGTATGATCGGAAAAAATGCCGGAAGGAATCGTATTTAATACAAATTTTTTACCGTCAAATTCTAACGTATGACCTGCATTGGGGCCGCCCTGAAAACGCGCTATGAGATCATAATCTGTACTTAACACATCAACAATTTTCCCTTTACCTTCGTCGCCCCATTGGAGGCCTAATAATACATCAACTTGCATAATCGTATGTTCAAATATTTAATACGACAAAGTTCGGGAGAAAGGGTCAGGCTACACTTGCCAATTGGCAATAAAACCTTTAGCTAATGGTTTTTCGGATGCGGCTAAGCGATGTTGCTGTAATGCCTAAATAGGAAGCGAGCATCAGTTGTGGAATCCGGTTGGCTAATCCAGGATAATGCGCTAAGAAATGTAAATAGCGTGTTTGTGCATTCTGCACCAACATATTGCTGCTTGCCCTCATTTTATTTTCGAGGACATAAGAGGTGATTTTGGAAAAGATGTCTGACCAGCCGGGAATGGTGGCGGCTAGCTCCATAAAATCTTTTTTAGAGAAAACGAGCAGTTTACAGTCGGTTACGGCTTCGATATATTCTGCTGAAGGTAACTCATCAATGAAACTGATTGTATCGGCAACGAAGCGATTTTCGTAAACGAAATAACGAGTGAAGCTATCGCCTGCTTTATTGTAATAACAGATTCTGAAAACTCCTTGGGTGACGTAGCCTATATCTCTTGCCACTTTACCCGCTTCAGAAAAAAAATCTCCTTTATTGACCTGTCTATGCTGTGCTTTAGCTGATATTAAAGCACATTGATTCTTGTTGAGTTGTCCAAATTTGAGCAGATAATTGATCAAGTCTTCCATTTTTCAAAAATAAGATTATGCAATTGATTTTAAGTTGTCAATTGGCAAGATTTTACCTGAAATTTTAATTCTACAATCTTTCATGAATAATGCAATTTACACAGCTTTAAAGGTGTAATTGTACCTTATAACTTTGCTATCTAAGAGTTCTGCAAAGCATAAAATCTGAAAATTTAGGGAATAAATGCTTATGATATTGTAATTTAAGATTATTGCCGATTTTCGTTTGTTATTTATTTAAAAGGAGAACTATTTTTGTTATTTTCACAATCTCAATGAACACATCTATTTACTATATAATTTAAAGGCATGGAGCAATACCCGGTCCCGGAAAATGAATTGGAGCGTATCCGCCAATTAAAATCTTATGAGCTATTGGGATTGGGGAAAGACCCTGATCTTGATGTGTTTGCGCAGGCAGCCTGTCTCATAACAGATTGTCCAGCGGCACTTATTGCCATGATGGAGGAAGATACGCAGAGGATCCAGAGCTGTGTTGGTATGGAGTTGGATACTGTTGAAAGACGTAATACGGTATGTCAGTACACGATTATGAGTAAAGATGTACTTGTCATCGAAGATACTTTTGAGGATCCAAGATCGGCCACCAATCCTTTGATCAGAGAGGGAAATATTCGTTTTTATGCGGGAGTACCTTTATTGGATGACGAAGGGCATGCACTTGGTACGATCTGTGTCATCGGCTTCGAGCCTAAGTCGTTATCTGTTAAGCAGGTAGATTCTTTAGGACAGCTTGGAAAAGCTGTAACCAAAATTCTTTTAGGGAAAAAGAGAAAGGTCCAGGCAGGATATTTTGAGGAAGTATTTCATATTACCAATAATATGATCTGCGTATTGGACGACCAATATCGGATAAAAGAACTGAATCCTGCTTTTTCTGAGGCGCTTAAAATTGAAAAGTCTAAGGTGTTAGGAGCCTCTTTTTTTACATTATTGGATAATCATGATGAAGGTTTTCAGCAGCGTCTGAAAAATCTGGCAAATATTACCGAAGGTATACAATATACAACAGTAACATCGCAGGATGAAGGTAGTGATGTTGTGATTGAATGGTATTTCAAGTATGATGCAGCAACGTTAGAAATTTTCGGATTTGGGAGGAATGTTACTAGTGAACGGGAGGAACAATTAAAGTTAGCTGTTTCTGAACGGAAGTTTCGCAATTTTTTCGAGAATGCCATCGGTTTAATGAGTATGCACGACATGGAAGGTAATATTCTTGCTGTAAATGAGAAAGGCCGTAATCTTTTGAAGTATTCTGAGGAGGAAGCGAAGCATCTCAATCTGAAGCAACTTGTACCTACACATCACATGCAGGCTTTCGATGATTATCTCAAACGTATTCTTCAAAATGGGGAGGATTCAGGTATGATGATTCTAAAATCGAAGGATGGCGAAAAGATCTATTGGCTTTATCATAACATGCTCGAGCTGGATACAGAAGGGAAACCTTATGTGGTTAGTACTGCACTCAATATGACGGAACGGATACAGCTTGAAAATGACCTCCTGCATACGAAGCAGATTTTGGAGCAGACGAATACTGTTGCACAAGTCGGTGGATGGGAGGTTAATCTGGATCTGCATCAGGTTTTTTGGTCCGATTCAACAAAATTGATTCATGGAGTAGGTAAAGATTTTGTTCCAAACTTTGATCATGCCGTCGGATTTTTTGATGAAGACAGTCAGGTTAAGCTAACGGGTATTTTTGAGGAAGCAACGCAGCATGGCTGTTCATTTGATGTTGAATTGCGATTGAGACAGCAAGAAGGTGAAATCATTTGGGTACGTGTTAAAGGAATTCCCGAGTTCGATAACGGAACCTGTAAGCGTGTTTTCGGTATTATACAAAATATTGATACGAGTAAAAACCTTTACCTAGAATTGGAACGTAAGGAAGCGATGCTCAGAGCATTTGTGGATTATGTTCCGGCTTCTGTAGCGATGTTTGATCGGGATTTTCGTTATGTATCCGTCAGCCATCAATGGATGGAAGACTTCCATAAAGATAGGGATAATATCCTAGACCAGAATCTGTTTGATGTCTTTCCTAATATACCGGAAAATAGAAAAAATATTTACTATGATGCTCTTGAGGGTAAATCTTATAAAAATGTCGATGAATTGATTGATGTTGATGACTATGTGGAACCGCAGCACTTTAATTGGGAAGTAAGACCTTGGAATTTGTCTGATGGTAGTGTTGGCGGTATTATTATTTTTACTCAAAATATCACCGAATCTGTTGCTGTAAATTTAGAATTGAAGAAAGCAAAAGAACTTGCGGACTTAGCGAGTAAAGCAAAATCTGAATTTTTAGCTAATATGAGCCATGAGATCCGAACCCCTTTGAACGGTGTGATCGGATTTTCGGATCTGCTGCTCAAAACACCGTTGAACGATGTACAGAAACAATACCTCAATTATATTAACGAGTCGGGAAGCAGTTTATTGAATATTATCAATGACATCCTTGATTTTTCAAAAATTGAATCTGGAAAATTGGAACTGTATATCGATAAATTCAATGTATATGATTTGGCACATCAGGTAATCAATGTTGTACTTTACCAAGCACAGCGCAAAGATGTCGAACTCTTATTAAATATTGAACAGGGATTACCTGCTTCTATCTGGGTAGATGAGGCACGCATCAAGCAAATCTTGATCAATCTATTGGGAAATGCCGTTAAATTTACGGAAAAGGGAGAGATCGAACTTAAGATCGAAAAGCGCAGCAGTGACGAAAGCAAAATTAAATTACGTTTTTCTGTTCGTGATACTGGTATCGGTATTCCGGTAGAAAAACAGCAACGTATTTTTGATGCCTTTACCCAGGAAGACAGCTCTGTGAGCAAACGTTATGGTGGCACCGGTTTAGGACTCACCATTTCCAATAATTTATTGAAATACATGGGAAGTAAACTTTGTCTGGAGAGTGAACTGAATAAAGGATCTGATTTTTACTTTGATCTGGAAATCGCTTATGAAGAAGGTGGCATTGAAGAGGATGAGGAACTGCCTTTAAAACGCGTTCTTATTGTAGATGACAATGCCAATAACCGCACGATTATACAGCATATGCTGACTTATAGAGGGGTTGATTCAGTACTTGCAGAGAATGGTCTGGCGGCTTTACAATTACTGATGAGCGGTGAAAGGTTTGATGTTATTTTAATGGATTATCACATGCCTATTCTCTCCGGATTGGAGACGATCGAAAAAATAAAGGAATTGTTTTATAAACAGGAGGAAAGTATTCCACTCATTGTATTGCACACTTCTTCGGAGGAGCATGAGGTCATTTCTGCTTTCAGGCAACAGGAACGCTCATATTGTTTGCTTAAGCCTATTCGATCCGACGAACTTTATATTACTTTACGTAAAGCTATACAGCAAAGTAAAGCTGATGTTAATCATTTGGGACAGGATAGTGATAGTGGAACAACGGTTTACCAACAACAGGCTAGGGTTCTTTTAGCCGATGACAATTCTGTAAATATGGCGCTCAATCTGCGTATGATGGCCACTATTATGCCTAATGCTGAACTGATAGAGGTTACTAATGGAGGGGATGCAATCGAAAAATGCCTGCAGTCAAAGTTTGACCTTATCTTAATGGATGTGCAGATGCCTGGTGTAGATGGTATCGAAGCGACCAAACAAATAAGGCTATTAACAGGTTATGCTGCTATACCTATTATTGGTATTACTGCTGGAAATGTCCGTGGAGAAAGAGAAAAATGTTTAAAGGCCGGTATGTCTGAGTTTCTTCCTAAGCCGATAAGGCAACATGATCTGTACACGGTATTGCAGCAATTTATTCAGAAACAGGTGCTTGAACAAAAAGAAGAGGCTGTGATTGATGATCATCTAGATATGGATGCACTTCAGGAACAGATTGGAGATGACGTTAGTTTTAAATCTTTTTTCTTAGATCTTGTGATCAAAGAGATTAAGCAAGCATGGTTTCAATTGGAAAATGTCAGGGAATCGGAAGATATTGAACGAATGAAAGTGATCCTCCATAAATTGCGGGGAACAGCATCTACTGCGGGGCTTAAGAAACTGAGCATGCTGACATCTAATCTGGAAAAAGAACTATCGTCCAGTAACCCCGGATTGGATTTGCTGGATGATATAAAGCAAGAAATTGAAATAGGATTACAGTTAATCACGAATCTTTTAAACGAAAAGTAACATGTTGATTTTAATAGCGGAAGATGACGAATTGATTTTACGAACAATAGAACATAAATTAATTAAAGAGGGGCATACTGTCATTTTAACACGCAATGGAAAGGAAGCTATTGAAAAGATCAGTGAATTGGATCTTGATCTGGTTGTGACCGATATCATGATGCCGTTTGCATCGGGAATTGAGATTTTGTCGGCCATGCACACAATAGGAAAAAAAATACCGGTCATTGTGCTCTCTAGCATGGGACAGGAGGAAGTTGTGACAGATGCATTTGATTTAGGGGCATCAGATTTTATGGTCAAACCTTTTAGTCCAAATGAACTGCTGTTGCGGATCAAACGTCTGACAGCTAAATAAAGATTACTATGTTTCAAAAAATAACACTTCACGAACTGGTATTGGCCATAATCATTGTATTTGTGCTGGTATTGCTATTGATTATTGCGGTATTGTTTTATAGTTTTTATAAATACCGTGTTTTATCTAATAGACAAGTCTGGACACAGATCATTGAAAATAAGATTACTGAATCTATAGTGTTGGGACAGAATTTTGTTGAAAACGATGAATCCTTTGATATGCATCTGCGGGAACCAGCGTTCAGAAGTGTTTTTTTAGATCTTTTAGTGGCTTCAGAACGCAAATTTTCTGGTGTTGCCCGAGAAGAGATTACACATTTATTTTATAAGTTTAGTCTTGAGGATGAGGCCTGGCGTAATCTGATTAAAAAGAAAGCATATCACATAGCAGGAGGGATTCAGGAGCTGACCGCAATGCGTGTTTTACGTGCATTACCTAAATTTACATCCTTGCTGGAGCACCGGGAGAAACAGGTATATTTAGAAGCACAGTATGGAATAGTCAGTTTTAAAGGAGCTGAAGGTTTAAGTTTTTTAGACAACCTGAAGCATCCTCTTTCTGAGTGGCAACAGCTTCGTTTACTGAATTCTATTATTGATATTCCCGATCCGCAAATTGTCAATATTACTTTATGGTTGCGAAGTGAAAATACATCTGTGGTTATTTTTACGCTGCGTTTAATGCGGAAATTCCAGATGTTGTCTTATTATAGTGAAGTGCTAGAATTACTAGCGCATAATGATACTGCTGTAAAGCTACAGGTAGTGCGTACACTGGAGGCTTTTGAAAATAATAATACGATGGAGCAATTGGTGAGCGCTTTTCCAGAAGAAACATTAGCCGTTCAGATTGAGATCCTAAAAGCAATGAAGGTGTCCAAGAGTCTGGAATGTGATGCGTTTTTGAAAAAACAGTTGTGGGAGCATCCAGCAGTTGCGATCAAAATCTGGTCCGCCGAAGTGTTGGTTAGTTTAGGGGAGCGTCAGTATTTACGGGATATGGCTTTGGATGAGAACACGCCGGATGAGTTTAAACATATTATTAACCACGCATTGCAGGAAAAAGTATGCTAGAATTTTCACATATTGTTTACGAAGTAGTGATCTGGATATTTCTTGTATATTCGGCCGCTATATTTTTGATCTCTGCGTGGGTGGGTATCTATGCCTATGGTGCAGTAATACGTTATAAGCATGATAATTCCTATACCGATTATAATCTCATTGCAACCAATGTCAATGCACCTCGTTTTAGCTTAATCGCCCCGGCCTATAATGAAGGTATGACCGTCGTTGAAAATGTACGATCGTTATTATCTCTCTACTACCATAACCTAGAAATTATTATTGTTAATGATGGAAGTCGTGATGATTCTATGGAAAAGCTTATTGAAGCTTATGCATTAGAATCTGTTCCGTTTTTTATACAAGGTGATCTAGAAACCAAAGAGATCCGCGGTATTTATAAAAGTAAAAATGCCGCTTTCAAAAAGCTGATTGTCGTTGATAAAGAGAATGGCGGGAAGGCAGATGCGCTCAATGTGGGGGTAAATATATCTTCTGGCGATTATATCGTCTGCATCGATGTGGACTGTATACTAGAGCAGGATGCACTTTTAAAACTTGCAAAACCTTTCCTAGAGCAGACTGATAAAAGGGTCATTGCTTGTGGTGGCGTCATCCGTTTAGCTAATAACTGCCGTATAGAAAATGGTAAAGTAGTTGACGTTAACCTTCCTAAATCTTGGCTTGGACGTACACAGGCTTTGGAATATATTCGTGCTTTTGTATTGGGAAGAATGGCTTGGTCCCGAGCTTCTGGTCTTATCTTGATTTCAGGGGCTTTTGGGGCTTTTGATAAGCAGATTGTACTAGCCTGTGGTGGATATGACAGTAAAACTGTAGGTGAAGATATGGAACTGGTGGTACGCATGCGCCGTTATATGGAAGAACAGAAACTTCCTTATGAAGTGGTCAACATACCGGATCCATTATGTTGGACTGAGGTGCCTGAGTCTAAGGAGATTTTGAAAAAGCAGCGGAATCGCTGGATGAGAGGTACCATGGAAACACTTTGGAAGCACCGTAAGCTTATGTTCAACCCGAAGTACGGACGGTTAGGAATGGTCAGTATGCCCTATTGGTTTTTCTTTGAATTCCTTGGTCCTGTAATTGAATTTTCAGGATATATTATTTTTCTGATTTTTCTTTTTCTCGGTATTATAAACTGGCCATTTTTCTTTGCACTCTTTGCGCTGGTTATTTCATCGGGGATCTTATATTCTATTTACGCTATTTTGGTCGACTTGGTGAGTCACCAGGTGTATACCAAGAAACAAGATCTTTCCAAATTGATAGTTACAGCTATTTTGGAACCTTTTTATTTCCATCCAATTGTAGTCGGTGCAGGTGTACGCGGTGTGGTGGATTATTTTCGTAAACAGCATAGCTGGGGCGATATGAAACGTCAGGGTTTTCAGCAAGGGGCTGAAGATATTCCATTTTTTAAACGGATTGGTTTACAGTTGCGTATTGGATTGAAAAATTATGGTGCTGTAAGCCTTGTGTTTTTAGTGTTGTATATGCTTTCTGTCGCTGTAGAATGGTGGTGGTATAACGGGCAATTTCCACAATTAGGTCAATCAAATGGTTTAATACCACTTCTTTTGAATAATCTCGTTTTCGCTTTTCAGATACTAAGTGGTTGCGGTCTTGTGTATCTGATAGTACAACTTGTTCATCTTTCAGTAGCCAGGATATTATCCATCGTGTTATTATCTTTTGTCGTGGTAATGCAATATATTTTATTTTTATATTTTGCAGAATCACGCAATTTGTTGGGAGCGGATATGTTTTATTATAATACTGCCGAGATGATGCAAATTTTGGAAGCGAGTGGTATGCTGAGTTTTACCAATATCGCTTTATTAATCTTGCTCGTCGCATGTGCCTATATTCCTTTTTGGATAGCGTCGAAAAAAACGATTAAGAGCACCTATGTAGGCCTAAGTATGCTATTTTTAGGAGTTATTGTAAGTTTTATTCCTGTAGACCGCTTTAAGGTTTTTAAGATATCTGGTGATGAGTTTGCTCAAAATGCTGCTCGTAGTAAATGGCGTTATTTTCTAAATTCTAATGTCACCAATTATATCGAAGAACATCCGGGAATGTTGGTATTTGGAGCAGAAAAAGAGACGTCAGGGGAAAACCAAAGCTATCCTTTTCTTCGAAATGAAGATACAAAGGACATATTAGGGACCTACTTTCAAAAAAGTTCATCTGTCCCAAATTTGGTCATTATTGTGGTCGAAGGATTAGGGCATGCCTATAGTTCTCCTTCAGGGTATATCGGAAATTTTACACCTTTTATAGATTCTTTATCGAAGAAGTCCTTGTATTGGGAGAATAATTTAAGTTCTTCAGGCAGAACTTTTTCTGTTTTGCCGACATTGACAGGATCGTTGCCCTTTGCTTCGCATGGCTTCTTAGAACAGGATACTCTACCGGCACATTTTAACCTGTTCAATATCTTAAAAGCAAATGGATTCAATACAGGTTTTTTCTATGGCGGTAATTCAAAGTTTGATTTCATGGAAAAATTCATGACTTACAGTAAAGTGGATACTTTGGTCGATCAGTGGTCTTATGCCGAACCATATAAAAAGCTTCCCGAAAAAGGGGGAGAAAGTTGGGGGTATGAGGATCAAGCGGTATTCGCAAAAATGTTGGAGGTACAGAAAGTGCAGCAGACACCTTACTTTCATCTTTTGTTAACGCTCTCTACCCACAATCCTTTTCTAATCAATAATGCTGCTTTTTATGAAAAACTTTTTGATAAGCGGTTAGCTCTGGGCGATCTGACGCCTGATCGCAAAAAATGGGCTTTGCAAAACCGGAAGCAACTGGTGTCTGTATTGAACTTGGACGATGCATTGCAACAGTTTTTCAGGGATTATCAAAAGCGGGCAGATTTCGCTAATACGATCTTTATTATAACCGGTGATCACGCTATGCCTGAGATTCCTTTAGAAAGTAAAATTGATCGCTATCATGTTCCATTAATGATTTATTCACCATTACTAAAGGCGGCACATACTTTCCGTCATAAGGTAAGTCACTTTGATGTGACACCTTCTCTGCTTGCTTTTTATCGTAATAATTATCAGGTGAATACCCCAGGACAGGTAACCTGGATAGGCCGTGGTATGGAGATCGGAGCTTCTGCTAAAGGAAATGGAGCGGCGATGATGCAAAGTAAGAATCAGTTGATTGACTTTGTCTATGGTGACTACCATATTTCGGATGGCCAGTTGTATAAATTAGATGCAACACTTAATGAGGAACCTCTTTCTGAGGGTTCGGAGCGTGATCTGCTCATCAAGCGTTTCGAACTGTTTAAGCGTCAGAATAAGCAATTCTATACTAAGAAACAGCTACTGCCTGACAGTATTTTTAAGAATTATTTTAAGCAAACGATATCAAAACCCTAAAAGGTTTTGATATAGCAAACTGTGATATCGATCTGATTACCCTTCTCATTAGGTCTAAACTCTTGATTGAAGTATGTAGAAGAAATGGAAAACAGATTTGTACGGTTGACCGAAAAGTTATATTCTGCTCCGATCTTGAATGTTTTAAGCTTATAAATGGACTGGTCTAGGAGATTATTCCGGTTTTCTTCAGGACTAATTCCTGTTCCGATTAGAAATCCTAAATAGTCATTTGCTCCTTTGGTATAGTATCGAACTGTACCAGCGTATGAATGTGATATATTTTCATTGCTTGGGGTTAGATACGTTTTTAGGTTGAACCAGAAATTCTGATAATATTTGCCTATTGATGCTGTATACATCCAGATGTTATCACTGAAATATAGCTGTCTGTATCCGACTTCACCCTCAAAGCTGTGCGGTAAATTTGCATATAAAGAAACACCAGTTCTGTATTTAGGAAATATACCTACATTATTGGAATAGCCCCCAGCCACATAGAGATAAAACATTTTAGATAATCTTGGATAAGCCTCTACTTCAAATTGTAGTCCATTGTCAGCAAATTTATTCGCATAGTTTGTTCTGAAGATTACTGATCCTAGTGGTGTTGCTCTTTTATAACTAAGTGCTACAATATGCCAGTTATCGTCAAATTGTTTGTCAAAGTGAACAAAGTTATAATTAAGCCCGATAGCATTTTTAGCTGTATACTCCTGGATACTTTTTGCTAAAGCTCTTGCTTCAGCATTTTTAGGATTTAATTTTAGTAGATTATTTACTGATTTTTCAGCACTTTCATACGCATTATTACTGTATTCTATTTTTGTCCTTAAAAGGAGAAGATCTTCTGACGTCGGGTGAAAAGAAAGACCTTTATCCACCAAGTTTATTGCTTTGGCCGCTTGATCGTTCCAATACTCTAAAGAAGCATAGGCTATGTACAAATCTTCATCTTGCACATTTTGACTTTCCAATTTGGAAAATATGGTACGGGCACTATCTATTTTATCAGACCAAGTGTATAGACGTCCTAAAAAGATACTGATATCCGTATATTCGGGAGCCTGTTTCAAAGCCTGTTTACTGATTTTTATCGCTTCCGCATAATTTTTTTGATCAAAAGCCTCTGTTCGTGCTTTAACAAAAAGTTCATCGGCAGTCAACGTTGTTTCCTGGCCAAAGGAAGCAAACGGAAATCCAAATAAGTAAAGCGATAAATAAACAAATTTATTCATTTCCAATAGATTGTTTTATGTAATATGGTCGATCTTAATAAGCTATAAAGTTAATGAAATTTGTTTGAGATTGAACTGACTAAATGACTTTATCATCATGCATATAAATCGTTGGCGGTCTTCTTTAAAACGAATTGACGAAGTTGATCAAGAATTTGATAGACTTCCTTTTGTATTTCTTCTTATTTAGCATCATTTTAAGACAGTCCTGAGGAGAAACTTGTGGATTAAAACTATTTATCAAATTAGTTTAATGATCGGTATTCGGAGGGGGACATGCCTACTTTTTGCTTGAACAAACGAGTGAAATGCTGGGGATAATTGAAACCTAATTCATAGGCAATTTCACTGATTGATTTTTCGTGATCAAAAATTCTTTCTTTGGCGAAATCTATAACCTTAGTTTGGATATATTCCTGCGCAGTAATACCAGTTTCGCTCTTGATGATATCGCCGAAGTAATTTGGAGATAGGTTCAATTCTGAAGCACAGTAAGCTACCGTCGGTAGTCCGATCTTTTGAGATTTATCTTCGGTAAAATAAGCGTTTAATATATCTTCGAATTTTTCCAGTATACCCTTGTTGGAATGGTCCCTGGTTACAAACTGTCTGTCATAGAATCGGGTACAGTAGTTTAAAAATAATTCAATATTGGATGTAATCAATGTTCTGCTGTGCTTGTCAATGCTTTGTTCCATTTCATATTGGATTTTGGTAAAGCAATCTAAAACAATATGCCGCTCTTTTTCGGAAAGATGTAAAGCCTCGTTTACATCATATGAGAAGAAGTTATATTCATGGATTTTCTTTCCCAATGAAGTTCCTTTGATCAGGTCAGGATGAAACAAGAGTGCCCACCCTGAGGGTTGAAAGGTTGTGATATTAGGCTGTACGCCCAATACTTGTCCCTGAGCAATGAAAACCAATGTTCCTTCCTGAAAATCATAATTGTTGCGACCGTATTTCAATTCGCCACATTTTAATTCTTTCAGAAAGATGGCATAAAGACCAAAGTTAAAAGTCTGTGCAGGCATCGGTTTTGTTTTCGATAAGTCGATTACTGTAATTAAGGGATGCAAGGTTTCTATGCCACGCATTTTATTGTAGGCATCAATACTGTCTATTTTGATGATTTCTTCCATAACTCTTTTTTTATAATTCAATATTAATCAATTATAGCATAGGTCGGGATAGGCTAAGGCTGTTAACAGTAATAATGGTAAGAATTGCCGTAATCTGTATAAGCAAGAATCAACTGAACCTAGCGAATTTTGTCCTGTCATTTAACAAATGATGATTGGCTAATGAATTTAAACAAATTAAATGGGTAAAGAAAATGAAAAAGCGAGTTTTAGGAAATAGCGGACTTGAAGTGTCAGCAATAGGGATGGGCTGTATGAATCTGAGTTTTGGTACTGGAAAGGCAGTTAGCACACGGGAAGGTGTTCGTGTGATACGTGGAGCTTTTGAGAAAGGAATCACATTTTTTGATACAGCGGAGGCTTACGGACCTTTTACAAATGAAGAATTGGTGGGTGAGGCGTTGATCCCTATTCGCAAGGAGGTCGTTATCGCAACCAAGTTTGGTATGATCTCGGAAGAAGGTGGCTTGAACAGTCGACCTGAACATATACGTAAGGTTGCGGAGGCTTCACTTAAGCGATTAAGGACAGATTATATTGATTTATTTTATCAACATCGGGTTGATCCGAATGTTCCGATTGAAGATGTCGCCGGTACGGTGGGAGATTTAATTGCGGAGGGGAAGGTAAAGCATTTTGGACTTTCTGAGGTGGGTGCATCTACTATCAGAAAGGCGCACGCTGTTCAACCGGTTACTGCTGTTCAAAACCAGTATTCGATTTGGACACGTGAGCCGGAACAATATGTGCTACCGCTTTGTGAGGAACTGGGAATTGGTTTTGTACCGTGGGGCCCTTTGGGTACTGGTTTTTTGACCGGTACGATAACAGCAGAAACTACCTTTGATCCTGAAACTGATCTGCGCGCGAGCTTTCCCAGATTTACTAAAGTAGCGATGCAGGCGAATATGCCTTTAATCAAAATGTTAAATGCATTGGCACTAAAAAAAGGAATATCAACGGTGCAGCTCGCATTAGCTTGGTTGCTTAGTAAAAACCGTCTTATTGTTCCTATCCCGGGAATGGATAAGCTCGACTACATTGATGATAATATTCAGGCGCCCAACGTCATGATGACTGCCGAGGATCTGATCGAAATCGAGGTTGCTCTGACAAAGATCTCCATTCAAGGTGAGCGCCTATCTGCTGAATTGCTCGCGATCTCGGAAGAATAGGATGATAATTCATGCAATCGTAGAACATGTTGTGTGTCTGATGGGAGTCTTAAAGCATGTAATCTGTAATAATGGTAAGTTAAACAGTAATTTGTATCCTATAACGCTACATATTTGTGTCGATTTTTGAAGAAGTGCAAGAACGTGGATTCTTTAGAGCTTGAATCGACTTTTGGGATTTTTTTAATAGTAAAGAATAAACTTAAATGATATGGAACAGAATAATCGAAGAGACTTCTTAAAAAAGAGAGCGTTTATCGGAACGAGCTTATTGGCAACTTCTTCTTTAGGACTTGTAGGATGTAATCGTTCATCCGAAAAAGAAAACCATAGTGACAAAAGTAAAATGAACCTTTCATCAGAAAAAAGGACTTTGGGTAAAGGGAAGCAAAGTCTTGAAGTATCAGCTTTGGGATTAGGCTGCATGGGTATGAGTTATCATCGGAGTTTTATTCCCGATCGAAAGGAAATGATTGACCTATTGAGACGTTCTCCAGAATTGGGTTTGAATTTTTACGATACAGCAGAAGCTTATGGTCCCCTGTTTAATGAGGAACTGGTTGGGGAGGCATTGGCTCCGTTTCGTAAGGATATCATTATAGCCACTAAATTTGGTTTTAAAAATGGTAAACCGTCTGAAGGACTCGATAGTCATCCAGATCGTATTAAAGCAGTTGTCGAGCATTCGTTGAAAAGCTTAAAAACAGATTACATCGATTTATTGTACCAACATCGTGTTGATCCCAATATCCCTATTGAAGAAGTCGCTGGTGCAGTGAAAGATCTCATAGCAACAGGTAAGGTGAGGCATTTTGGAATGAGTGAGGCGAATGTGGACAATATAAGAAAAGCCCATGCTGTGCAACCGCTAACAGCTTTGCAGAGTGAATATTCTTTATTTACACGTGAACCGGAAAAGGATGTGATTCCGCTATGTGAAGAATTGGGGATTGGTTTTGTCCCGTATAGTCCGCTAAGTCGTGGGATGATTACGGGATACTTAAATGAGCGTTCAATATACGATCCTAATAATGATAACAGGCCTTCATTGCCACGGTATCAGCCTGAAAATGTAATTGCGAATTGGAAATTGATTGACACTCTTAAAGAATTTGGAGATCTCCGTGGATTAACCGTTGCACAGGTGGCACTATCATGGCTCTTAGCGCAAAAATCTTTTATCGTACCGATTCCAGGGACAACTAAATTAGCCCATTTGCAGGAGAATCTTTGGGCTGCTGTTTATGCATTTTCCGCTTCAGATTTGACTAGTTTGACTGCAAAGCTAAATGAGATTCCGATTGTCGGTGACCGCTTAACAGGTTTATCTGCTGAGCAAGTAAAGAAGTAAGATGATTATAATTGGTTGATTGGTAGGCTCCCAGAAGAAATTCTTGGAGCTTTTTTATTTTTAAAGGAGATATGGAATTTTAATCTAATTGCCATAGATTCCGTATTGAAATTGCTTACGGAAAAAATCATTGATTTGAAGGCGGATGAGGAGCAATAAAAATATGAACCCTGAGACTGGGTATTGAGTCTCAGGATATCATCATGCAAGGTAAAGTATTGCCAGTTATAGACATAATTATCTCAATTTTTTATTGATTTTTGAGGATACGAATTTCGAGAATTTTGTGGCTTCTATTCTGGTCTGCTCCTTTGATTTTTATGTTTAATTGTTTTTCTGCTTCTAGACCCTGTGTCAATGTGAAACGTGCTGTTTTGATATCAGATGTTGCTGTTGCTGGCACTAACTTTCCAACGATAACATCGTTTACCATGATTTCTGTCGTTCTTGGACCTTCTTCCGTTAGATATTTGATATAGATGTCTGCATTTTTGCCATCTTGCTTTTTTAAGATATAACTGAACCAGCCATCTGCTTCACGCCAACGGGTATCGTCAAATACACCTGCATGACTATTCAGCTGTTGAATAAAATGATCAGATTCCGGTTGTTGCTCCCCGCAGACAACTTTATCCACGGTTAGGGTGTTTAAACGGAGACTCTCTTGTTCATCGCGTTGCATTTTTTCCTGTGTACTAGCAAGCTCTTGTTCCGTCGCTTGCGGCCAATAGATGATGTATCGGCTGTCGTGAATCTTATAAAATGGTTCAAGTTCCATGTTAATATTTTCTTTTGCAAGACGAAGACCCGATAATGAAAAATGTAATGGCTTTGATGCAATAGGTTTTACTAGGTTTGGTATAGCAGAAGGTTCTGTCGTTAGAATTGGTAAGTCTCTCAATGGAATCTGGATTCCTTTTGCGACATGCCCCATCCGACTATCGTCGGATAACAAGTCGGGTAATGGTCCGGATGTGCGCGCTCCTAATACAATTGGACCATAGAGTAAACTATAGTATTTACTTTGATCTGGTAGCTGTTCTGTATGTATACCCATAGGAAGCTGAATAACGACTTGATCACCTTTTTTCCATTCACGATCAATGGTGAAGAAATCGCCCTCAATTCTATCAATTTTATAGATTTTACCATTTATGCGTATACTTGGTTTTTCGGACAACCATGCGGGTTTTCGCACATGTAGTGCAAATTTTTTGCCATTCTTTTTTGGGTGAATGTGTAGGGTTGTACTTGCTTGTTCTGGAAAATTGTTTTCTTGGACGATTTCGACTTCTTGGTCGCGCCAGTTGAGACGTGAAGGTATAAATAAATTAATATATAGATGATTACCTTGATACGCATAGATCATCTCGCCGAATTTCGAATGATTTTCCATTCCGGATCCAACACAGCACCACATACTTGTATGTGGTTGGGAGTATACTCGATAATGTCCAGGCCTAATTTGGGTAAAGTAAACGAATCCTCCGTTTTCCGGATGTTGGCTAGATAATATATGATTATATAAACTACGTTCATAATAGTCTAGATATTTGCCCTTTGGATCGGTTTGATGAAGCATCTTTGTCAAACGTAGCATATTATAAGTATTGCAAGTTTCGGGGCCTTCAATGCTATGGATCATTTTTGAGAAATCATTGGTCGGATTAAAATGCTCACTAACACTATTGCCTCCAAAGGAAATGGAGCGTTGTGTTACAACACTTTCCCAGAAATATCGGACAGCACTTTCCCAGGTTTCATCTTGAGCAATATCTGCGATTCTCTTAAAACCTAATACTTTTGGAATTTGTGTGTTAGCATGTTGTCCGGTAAGCTTATCTTGGTGTTTAATTAATGGATCTAGTACCTCATGATGGCTGAATTGACGGGCAAGTGCAAGATATGCTGGATCTTGTGTGATAGCTGCAACATCCGCAAATGTTTCGTTGAGTCCGCCATGTTCGCTACGTAACATTTCCTGAATTTGTTGTTCAGAAAGTTGTTGTACTAATATAATAGCCCAGTCGGTCATCTTTATCAGCATCTTTTTTGCTTCCTCATTTCCTGTAAGAAGGTAAGCATCACGTAGACCTGCGTAAGTCTTATGAATATTGTATAGCGGTACCCATTTACCATTTAAGCTAAATCCACTTGCTTGAATATTGCCTTGTGCGATTTCTTTCCAAATGGTTTTTCCACCTGGAACCCCACCAATATAGCCATTGCCATTAGCGTCTTGACAACTTTTTAAATTGGAAAGCATATAATCCAACCTTTTTTTTATTTGTAGGTCGTCAGTTGCCGCATACATATGTGCAAGGGCAGAAATATAATGACCACCGATGTGGCCATCTAAGCCTGTATTTTCCCAATTGGTATAAGATTCTTTCTTTTGAGGTAGCCCAGCTTCGCGTAGGAAAGGAGCTAATAAACGATCTGCATCGATCTCTAATAGATATTTTAAATCAAGATCTTGGGCATGCTTGAAAGGGCCTTGAAGCAAGCGGACATCGTTCAGGTCGAAATAGTTCAGCTGAGGCTTAGTTTGTGCTGATAATTCGGATGAGCAGATGACCATACAAGTAAAGTATGTAATGATTCTTTTTAAAGTCATGGCATTTCTGGTTTAAGATTTATACTTAATCTTACTTTTATTATTTAAATGTTATTAATACATTTATTAATTTAAGCCAAAAAAAGGTATTCAACTGTTTAGAGCTGATCGTTAACTGTTTATTGACCAGCTTGGTAAGTAGCTTAGGAATGACATGATTTTTTCTTTGTAAATGTCCTTGTTTAATCGAAAGTAGAATGCTCCTTTCTTAGATTTTTCCTTATCTTTTTCTTTTAGTTTAATGATCAGTTCCGAAGAAAGCAGCTTACGGCTAAAATTGCGTGTATCCAATTCGGTATCGTAGACACTTTCGTAAAGTGATACAATTTGTGGAATCGTGAATTTTTCTGGTAATAGCTCAAATAGAATAGGGTAGAGTGCCGCTTTTGCTCGAAGCTCACGTTTCGCTTTCTCAATCATCTGATTGTGATCAAATATTAATTCTGGGTGATCTTTGAGCGGGAACCAACAAGCTTCAAATTCTTCACTGATGATGTGTTTATATTGATGTACATCAATTAATGCGAAATGTGCGATACTGACCACACGTCCATATTTTTCACGGTCAGGATCGCCAAAAATGCCACAGTCTTCCATATAGACTCCATCTAAACCTGTCAGTTTCTTCAGAATACGAGAAGATGCTTGTTGCGGATTTTCTTCTGGTTGAACAAATCCACCCATTAAGCTCCATTTATTGCGTTCGGGCTCAAATCCTCTTTTAATAAGTAAAATTTCTAATGATTCGCCATTAAATCCAAAAATAATACAATCCACAGCTAATAATAAGCTTGGCTCATTTTTGTAAAAATCCATAATTGAGTAATCTCGTTTATAATTAATTAAAGATACAAAATGTATCGTACCTGTTACAATCTATCTAGTATTTCATATAAAAAACCATTCTATAACGATTAACTTATATCGTATTTATATAAACGGATTAATATTTTATTTCTATACAAAACAACGAAAAATAAATTAAAATTTCATTTTTTAAAAAAATAAATGTTAATTTGACATTAATTACTCCGATTAACAACTCAGCTTGCTGGATTTAAATAGTTTGTTTTCTAAGTAAGAGATTATAAATCAATATTATAAACCAAAAACACAAATAATGAAGAAAGCTTATGTGATCGGCTTAGATTACGGTAGTGATTCCGTTCGATCGGTTTTAGTAGATGCGGATAATGGCGTAGAGATATCTAGTGCAGTTTTTTACTATCCGCGATGGAACAGCGGAGAGTTTTGTGATCCGGTGACAAGTCAATTTCGGCAGCATCCTTTAGATTATATTGAAGGATTGGAATTTACAATACTTGAATGTCTTCAAAAGTCAGGTAATGCTGAAATTGCCAAATCTGTAAAAGCAATTTCTATTGATACAACTGGTTCTACTCCTATAGCAGTTGATGAAAAGGGTATTCCTCTTGCTTTAACTGAACGTTTTGCTAATAATCCGAATGCCATGTTTGTTCTTTGGAAAGATCATACGGCCGTTAGGGAAGCTCAGGAAATTAATGATCATGCTCAAAAATATGATATCGATTATTTAAAATATGTTGGTGGAATTTATTCATCGGAGTGGTTCTGGGCAAAGCTACTGCATGTGCTTCGTGATGATCAGGAAGTGCGCAATGCACTCTATACTTGGGTCGAACATTGTGATTATATACCGTTTTTATTGACAGGAGGCAAACGTGCCCAAGACATTAAGCGTAGTGTCTGTTCAGCAGGGCATAAGTCTTTATGGGCCGCTGAGTTTGGTGGTCTTCCTCCGAATCAATTTTTTGCAGAACTGGATCCGTATTTAGATGGTATGGTAGATCGTTTATTTACCGATACGCATACTGCAGCCGAATCTGCCGGAACACTTTCGGAGGAATGGGCAACCCGATTGGGTCTTTCTACTGAAGTAGTTGTTGGTGTAGGTGCTTTCGACTGTCATATGGGAGCAGTAGGCGGACAGATTGAGCCGTATTATTTAAGTAAAGTGATGGGAACGTCGACTTGTGACATGTTAGTCGCTCCGCATGATGAGGTTGGTGAAACCCTTGTAAAGGGTATATGTGGACAGGTGGATGGATCGATTATCCCTGGCATGATTGGTATGGAAGCGGGTCAGTCGGCTTTTGGCGATGCTTATGCTTGGTTTAAGCAAGTACTATCATGGCCATTCGCTAATATAATTGCACAATCTAATGATATTTCACCAGCAGATAGAGTAAAGATCGCTAACCTAATTGATACACAATTGATTCCTGAGTTAAGTCGAAAAGCTGAAGCACTACCAGTCACAGAATCCTCAGAATTGGCAATAGATTGGTTTAATGGACGTAGGACACCAGATGCTGATCAGACTTTAAAAGGTGCGTTATTGGGTCTTCATCTAGGGACAGATGCAGTGCGAATTTTTCGATCAATCGTCGAAGCGACTTGTTTTGGTGCCAAAAGTATTGCAGATCGTTTTGTTGAGCAAGGTGTACCGGTGAAGGGATTAATCGGGTTAGGTGGCGTTGCAAAGAAATCTCCTTATATCATGCAGACGATGGCTGATGTTATGAATATGCCTATTCGTATTCATAAATCTGAACAGACTTGCGCTATGGGAGCAGCTATGTTTGCTGCTACAGCTGCTGGTATTTATGCAAAGGTTGAAGATGCAATGGAAGCTATGGGACAGGGTTTTGAAAAAACGTATGAGCCTCGTCCAGAAATGGTCGCAATCTATGCCAAAAGATATGAACATTACAAGAGTCTTGGTGCTTTTATCGTAGAAACCAAACATTAATTGTGGCGAAGTAGCGCCTTATTCGTCGCTTCTTATATATATGATTTTTTAATTTTTTGAACTATAAAATAATGATTTATACAGACATAAAAGAAGAAGCTTTTCATTGCAATATGCAATTGCCTAAATTGGGATTGGTGCTTTTTACTTTTGGAAATGTTAGCGTTGCGGATCGTGATCGTGCCGTGTTTGCAATTAAACCTAGTGGTGTACCCTATGATGAATTGACTCCAGATCATATGGTCATTGTTGATTTTGAGGGGCGTGTGGTAGAGGGGAAGCTGAGACCTTCATCTGATACGCAAACTCATGCTGTGCTTTACAAACACTGGACGGAGGTAGGTGGTATTACACATACGCATTCTACTTATGCAACTGCTTGGGCACAGAGCCAACGTGATATTCCAATTTTTGGAACGACTCACGCAGATCACTTAACAACAGACATTCCGTGTGCGTCACCCATGGATGATCAAATGATAATGGGGAATTATGAATATGAAACGGGATTTCAGATTATAAATCATTTTGATGAATATAAACTCGATTATAAAGAAGTTGAAATGGTTTTAGTAGGAAATCATGCTCCATTTACATGGGGGAAAACCGGTGCTAAATCGGTATATAATAGTGCAGTTTTGGAAACGGTGGCACAAATGGCTTTGTTGACAGAACAGATTAATGCGAAAGCGCCACGCCTGAAAGATGCTTTGATCAAAAAGCATTATGAACGTAAGCATGGCGGAGCTTCGTATTA
The DNA here is from genome assembly GCF_037479535.1 of Sphingobacterium sp. MYb388. Classification (NCBI taxonomy): domain Bacteria; kingdom Pseudomonadati; phylum Bacteroidota; class Sphingobacteriia; order Sphingobacteriales; family Sphingobacteriaceae; genus Sphingobacterium; species Sphingobacterium sp. MYb388. The sequence continues at coordinate 213,722 of NZ_JBBGYV010000005.1, forward strand.
TGGGCAAGAGTAAAAAGAATAAATAATCAAATATAAACGAATAAAATTGAAAGGAGATTGGACCTAAAGCCAATCAAGAAATTATAAACTATGAATATCGATTTAAATAAATTGGAAGTTTGGTTCGTTACTGGGAGCCAAGATTTATATGGTGAAGAGACCTTAAAACAGGTGGCTTTACATGCTGAAGAAGTAGCTCAATATTTTTCGGCACATAGGGAGATCCCTGTACAGGTAGTATACAAACCCATTGTCAAAAATAGTGAAGAAATATACAGTACTTTAACTGCAGCTAATGCTGCAGCAAACTGTATCGGTTTGATTACATGGATGCATACATTCTCACCTGCAAAAATGTGGATTAGAGGGTTGCAGGCTTTACAGAAACCATTACTTCACCTGCATACGCAATATAACCGTGATATTCCTTGGAGTACGATGGATATGGATTTTATGAATCTAAACCAAAGTGCACATGGCGATCGTGAGTTTGGTCATATTGTGACCCGATTGAATATCGGTAGAAAAGTAGTTACTGGTCACTGGAAAGATGAGGAGGTAATTGAACGCATAAATGTGTGGGTACGTGCAGCTGCTGCTTGGCATGATTGGCAGGGGGCGAAATTTGTCCGTTTTGGTGATAACATGCGTTATGTTGCGGTTACTGATGGGGATAAAGTGTCGGCTGAGACGCAATTTGGATTTTCAGTGAATACCTACGCCGTTGGCGATCTTGTCGCGGTAGTAGATGCGGTTACGGAATCGGAAATTGATACTTTACTGCAGGAGTACGAGGCCACTTATGATCTCGCAGCTAATGTAGTAGCAGGAGGAGAGCAACGCCAAAGTTTGGTAGAGGCAGCCCGTATTGAGCTTGGATTGAGGAAGTTTTTAGAATCTGGCAATTATAAAGGATTTACCGATACTTTTGAAGATCTTCACGGTCTTGTACAACTGCCTGGATTAGCCGTACAGCGATTGATGGCTGAAGGATATGGATTTGCCGGAGAAGGTGATTGGAAAACACCCGCATTGGTGCGTGCATGTAAAGTAATGGGTGCTGGTTTGCCGGGTACTACAGCTTTTATGGAAGACTACACATATCATTTTGATCCTGAGAATGAAATGGTACTCGGTTCGCATATGCTTGAGGTGGATCCAGCTTTAGCAGCTGATAAGCCTCGAATAGAAGTACATCCGTTGGGAATTGGCGGTAAGGCTGATCCTGCGCGTTTGGTGTTTGATGGCTTAAGTGGTCCTGCTTTGAATGCCTCACTGATTGATTTAGGAACTCGTTTTCGCTTGATCGTCAATAAAGTGATCGGTGTCGATGTGAAAGAGGAGTTGCCTAAATTGCCGGTGGCACGGGTTCTATGGAAACCCCTTCCGGATATGAAAACTGCTTGTAGTGCCTGGATCTATGCTGGTGGGGCTCATCATACTGCTTATAGTTTGAGTTTAAAACCTGAATATCTGGAAGATTTTGCCCGTATTGCTGGACTGGAGTATGTCGCTATTGATGAAAACACGACGTTAACGCATCTGGAAAACCAGTTGAAGTGGAATGAACTCTATTTTTTAATGAAGAAATAAACGGAATGGTCCTGCGCCTTTCTTAATAAAAGGAGTAGGACTTCATCATAAGCAAATCGCAATACTATGGATAAATTTGCAACAGTAGATTACATTATTTTTGTCGTCTACTTTATTATTGTAGCCGGATATGGCTTCTGGATATACAGTAGAAAAACAGCAGCCAACAATAGTAGTAAAGACTATTTCTTGGCAGAGGGTTCATTGACCTGGTGGGCTATTGGAGCCTCATTGATTGCTTCCAATATATCTGCCGAACAATTTATTGGTATGAGTGGAAATGGTTTTGAAGTCGGTATTGCCGTTGCGGCTTACGAACTCATTGCAGCTGTGGCTTTAATTATTGTAGCCGTGTGGTTTATACCGGTTTATCTTAAGAATAAGATCTTTACAATGCCTCAGTTTTTAAACAATCGGTATAATGAAACGACCAGTCTGATCATGGCAGTTTTTTGGCTTTTCTTATATGTGTTTGTCAACCTAACGTCGATCTTATACCTGGGCGCAATCGCTATATCGAGTATGGCTGGTGGAGGAGATAGTTTTCACTTGATTATGGTGGCCTTAGCTGTTTTTGCCGTCATTATTACCTTAGGAGGTATGCGGGTCATCGGTTTTACCGATGTGATCCAAGTGGTGGTTTTGATTATCGGAGGTATCGCTACGACTTACGTTGCATTAACCTTGGTAAGTGAGCACTTCGGTCTTGGTAAGGATGTCTTGGCAGGTTTTAATAAACTCATGGAAGATTCACCTAAGCATTTTGAAATGATCGTGGATAAACCCGGAGTTGGGGCTACACAAGAAGAGATTAACAAATACCTCATGTTGCCAGGGATAGGGATGTACCTAGCTGGTATCTGGATTGTGAACTTGAACTATTGGGGTTGTAACCAATACATCACACAACGTGCTTTGGGAGCTGATCTAAAAACTGCCCGTATGGGTATTTTATTTGCCGGGCTTTTGAAGTTATTGATGCCACTTATCGTCATGCTACCTGGAATTGCCGCGTATGTGCTTTATAAAAATGGTGCATTGCAAGAGGAGATGGCACCAGGAGGGGTATTTCATGCTGACAATGCGTATTCCGCTATTCTAGGTCATTTACCAAATGGTATGAAAGGTTTAGCACTTGCGGCACTAACGGCTGCTATCGTTGCCGGTTTAGCGGGTAAAGCAAATAGTATTGCTACTATTTATACGTTGGATATCTATAAAAAATACATCAATGCCGGAGCATCTGAATCGAAGATGGTGTGGGTAGGTAAAATTACAATTGTCGTTTCTATTCTTGTAGCTGTATTGTTTACTTGGAATGATACCTTAGGCATTGGAGGTGCCGGTGGATTTACCTTTATTCAAAAATATACGGGCTTTATTAGTCCAGGTGTGTTTGCTATGTTTTTATTGGGAATGTTCTGGAAACGTACCACTGGTCCTGCTGCAATCACGGGATTGGTTTCGGGATTTGGTTTATCGATCTTTTTCAATGAATTTGCGACAAAAGTATTTGGTCCTGAAACTTGGCTGTATACAGCCTACATCAATAAAAGTGGTCATTACGAAATTCCATTTCAAATCTGTATGGGACTAGCTTTTGCTTTTACGTTAGCCTTGATGATCGGTGTTAGCTTATTTGGTCCAAAAGAGAATCCAAAGGCATTTGTACTGGACAAAAAAATGTTCAAAGTAGAGCCATCGATTTTGGTATTGATTGTGGTAACACTCTTATTAGTAACAGCTATATATGTGCGTTTTTGGTAGATGTAATAATGATTAATCAATTGTAAATCATAACAATATGAATAGTAAAATTATAAATGGTATTTTGTTGACGTCCGCATTGGCTTGTGGTTGCCAACAGACCTCGAATAAACAGCATACGACTGAAAAAACAGATTCCGTGGATACGTCTTTTGATTCGGTTATCGATAGTAAAGATGTCAAATTGTATACATTAACGAATGGCAAGCTTAAAGCTGCGCTGACAAATTATGGTGCAAGGTTAGTGAACTTACAGGTTCCGGATAAAGCCGGCAACTTGACAGATGTGATCCTTGGTTATGACAGTGCTGCGGAGTATAAAGCTAATGCGAGTAATTTTTATGGGGCTATCGTAGGTCGTTATGGAAATAGAATCGGGGATGCAACTTTCACTTTGCAGGGAGTTAAATACGAACTGGAGAAGAATGATGGAAAAAACTCCCTGCATGGGGGTACTCATGGTGTTTATAATCAGGTATGGGATGTCGCGAACAGTTCGGATTCATCCATTACCTTCACTTATCTTTCTCCTGATGGAGAGGCAGGTTATCCTGGTGAAGTGAAAATGCAAGTAACCTATACCTTAAGTCATACCGGTGGCTTGGTCATGGATTATCAAGCAAATACGGATAAAGAGACGGTACTAAACCTAACGAACCATGCTTATTTCAACCTAAATGGTGCAGGATCTGCAACGATACTGGATCATGAGCTCCAAATCGATGCTGCAGCTATTACGGAAGTGGATGATACCTTGATACCGACTGGAAAGAGTATTCAAGTCGCGGGAACACCATTTGACTTCCGTAAAGGATTTGTCATCGGCGATCGTATTGAAACAGATAATGCTCAGTTGAAGATCGGAAAAGGGTATGATCATAACTTTGAATTGTCTCAAGCGGCTGGTTTTAGAAAGGTTGCTTCTGTGTATGCGCCGAAAACGGGAATAGAAATGCAGGTATTGACTACAGAACCGGGTTTACAGTTTTATAGTGGCAATTTCATGAAGGACACTGATCCTAAAGGAAAAGGTGGTTTGGCATATCCGTTCCGTTCTGCATTTTGTTTAGAAACACAGCATTATCCCGATGCTCCTAATCATCCTGCTTTTGCTTCGACAGTATTGAAACCAGAGCAGACTTATAGCACGAAATCGGAATATAGATTTACGATAAAATAAAATAGGATGAAAAAAATTGAGCTATTACTAGCAGCTTTAATGGCTGGTTCTACACCTTTGTTTGCACAGAGTCCTGTCAATCTTAAAGTAGACCTTGATCAGCCTGCCGGAAAGATGTCACCAGATATGTGGGGTGTTTTCTTTGAAGATATTAACATGGGTGCCGATGGTGGGATATACGCCGAATTGATTAAAAATCGTTCATTCGAATTTAATGAACCTTGGATGGGTTGGAAAAAACTGACCAAAGAACCTGAGGGAGCGTTTCTGATTTTAAACAACAGCAAACGAAAAGGTAATCCGCGTTCATTGAAGATCCATAACCCAAAGGGTGTGCAACTAGGAATACAAAATGAAGGGTTCCGTGGTATGGGAATTAAGAAAGGGGAGCAGTATGAGTTTTCGTTACTCTTTAAACAAGCAACTGCCGGAATGCGTATTCGTGTTGAGTTGCTGGATGATCAGGATAAAGTGGTCGGAAATAGTAGTTTAATATTGTCTAGTGGAAGTGATTGGAAAAGTAGTTCTGCGAAGTTTACGGCTTCAGAGACTGTTGCTAAAGGCAAGTTAAATGTCTGGATCGAAGGAGCTGGAGATGCAGAACTTGATATGATTTCTCTTTTCCCGACGGAGACTTGGAAAAATAGACCTAAAGGTTTGCGGAAAGATATGGTACAGATGCTGGCCGATATGAAGCCTGGATTTATTCGTTTTCCCGGTGGTTGTATTGTGGAAGGTAGGGATTTAGCGAGCCGTTTTCAATGGAAAAAGACGGTCGGCCCGATCGAGGAACGCGAATTGATTATCAACCGTTGGAATACTGAGTTTAAGCACAGACCAGCTCCAGATTATTTTCAAACTTTTGGTTTGGGTTTTTACGAATATTTCTTAATGGCTGAAGATATTGGAGCTAAGGCGGTACCGATCTTAAATTGCGGGATGGCCTGTCAGTTTAATACGGCAGAGCTTGTTCCGATGGATGAGTTGGACACCTATGTACAGGATGCATTGGATCTGATTGAGTTTGCCAATGGGGCAGTTACAACGACCTGGGGTAAACTTCGTTCGGACATGGGGCATCCGGCTCCTTTCAACCTTGAAATGCTTGGTGTAGGAAATGAAAATTGGGGACCTCAGTATATAGAGCGTTTAGCTGCATTCAAAAAGGTTTTTAACGAGAAGCATCCTGAAATAGCCATTATTGCTAGTTCCGGTACAGATCCCGATGGCGAGCGTTTTGCTTATTTGGATGAGCAGCTACGGGATATGAAGATTGATATTATTGATGAGCACTATTATAGACCACCAACGTGGTTTTTATCCAGTGTCTCCCGTTATGATGATTATGACCGTAACGGCCCGAAAGTGTTTGCTGGAGAATATGCTTCGCACACCACCCGACCTAATGGCCCTGGCCGTAGTACTTGGGAAGCGGCGCTTTCAGAGGCAGCTTTCTTGACCGGACTGGAACGAAATGCAGATGTCGTGCAAATGGCATCGTACGCGCCATTATTTGGTCATGTCGATGGTTGGCAATGGACCCCAGACTTGATTTGGGTCGATAATCTACATGCATACGGTACGCCAAGTTATCAGGTACAGAAATTGTACTCGACCAATAAGGGGACTGATATTATCCCCGTTAAATGGAATGGCGATGCGGTGGCAGGGAAGGATAGTTTGTTTGCATCTTCTGTATATGATAGTGCAAAGAAGGAGTTGATCATCAAATTTGTTAATTATAATAGTAAACCGGTACAGGTTAATTTTGATATCAATTCGAAGAAAAAAATGAAACAGGCAGCTGTAAAAACGACCTTGGCAAATGCGGACTTGAGTATTTCGACAAGTTTTGAAGAACCGTTGAAAATACAGCCCAAAGTGGAGCAGGTCAGCTATAAAGGGAAAAAGATAGTGGATACGTTTGCACCATACTCTTTGACCGTCATTAAGTTGGCTGTTCAATAAAATAAGTTTTTTACAATGATACGGTCATGGGTCGCACGTAGATGCAAATCACCATGAACTAAACGAAGCTTTGTCTTAGACAACGCAGTTATATGATTAACTCCTGAAGCCTTCACCTAGGCGTCAGGTTATAAATATACTCGTGATCGTATCATTGTCTTTACCCTGTCGTGTCTGCAAATATGTGATCAGCATGATGCTGGCATTTGTGGGGTGGGATATGATGTGAAGTTCTACTTGGTGCCATTTGGAAAAATAAGTACATCACGGTCTTTAAAACTCAGGTGACACAGTCCATCTTGGTTGTGTTGGTACTGTGGGGCAGATGCAGTTGTAAATCGGAATCGATGCGATCTCGTAAAGATGATACATTGTGATGGTCTTTAAACCGAAAGGTGAAGCAGGCATATGGTTGTGTTGGCGCTTTTAGACTGATGTATACAGTTATTTACGTCGTGTCATTTCAACGTGTTCACTGCAACAATAAGACCTTAAAAGCTGAGGTAAAACAGTCAATCTTGATAGGGTGTGAACTGTTGGACCGATGTTACTTAAAATTCTATTTGGTGCCATCTAGGACTCTTCATGTCATGATAAAAAGAAAGGGTATATAAACACCAGTATTTATAATTCATATCGCTACCATTGGCAAGCTATAGCCAATAATGAAGTTATGAACTTGAACATAAATAACTACTACTAATTTTATTCTGATGAAAAAACAGCTTATTTATATATGCTTATTGTTATTCTTTGTCGTAAAACATGCAGCATTATATGCCAATGAGCCGGATTCGGCTTATATATTTGCCTATAGTTCGGGAAAGAATGATCACCACAACGGGCTACATTTTGCATGGAGCTTGGACAAGAAAAAATGGACCACCATTGGTGCAGAAGCTAGTTTCTTACGATCTGACTACGGTCAATGGGGATCGCAGAAGAAGATGATTGATCCTTTCCTGTTTTTATCACCGACAGGAATCTGGCATTGTGTATGGAGTTTGAATCAAGAAGATGGTGCTTTTGCACATAGTGCATCGCGCGATTTGATCCAATGGGAAAGTCAGTCTTACCCTTTGGTATTTGCCGGAAGCAACTGCCTTAGTCCTGTTATTGATTACAATAAGACAACGGGTACTTACCAAGTGATTTGGAAGACGGATCGGAGCGCTAAAGGATACTACGCTGTAGAAACGAAGGATTTTAAAATGTTTTCTACCGCAAAAAAAGCTACTGTTGTGCATAATACAAAAGTAGCGATCCGTCTCTCTGATGGTAACTATACGGGAACAGTTCATAAAGTCGCGTGGCAAATCCTAGAGAATCTGTTAAAGAAACAGCAGTTGGATGCTTATAAGGGAAAGTTGAATAGTGAACGGATGGTCGATGATGTACAACGCTTTGCTTCACTTACTCCCCTGAAAGGAAATCTAAAATTAGATGAACATATTCCAGCGCGTAAGATCAGTGATCTACTTATCGGAGCATTTTTTGAAGATATCAATTATGCCGCTGATGGTGGATTGTATGCCGAATTAATACAGAATAGGGGATTTGAATATACGCCTATGGATCGAAAAGAATGGCATAGTTTAACTGCTTGGCGCACCACGAATAGGGAAACTGTTATTACGATTGATACGCTATCTCCGATTCATGAAAATAACCGGCATTATGTGACTTTGCAGGGTAAACCTGGAGCAGGAATCGTCAATGAAGGGTTTGGCGGTATTTCCATTAAGAAAGACGAGCAGTATAATTTTTCAATATATGCCCGAGGGAAATCAGGACAGTTGGGCCACTTGCAGATTCGCTTAATCGATGGGCACGGTAATACTATTGGAGAAACAAAAACGAAGAAGTTATCAAAAAAATGGGAACAGTACAAATTGGATATGGTTGGAAATGTGACCATTTCGGATGCTCGATTGGAGATTACTTATTCCAACAATGGAGCCGTCGATATGGACATGGTTTCGTTATTTCCTAAAAATACTTTCCGAAATAGAGCTAACGGTTTAAGAGCAGATCTTGCTAAGACTATTGCTGACATGAAACCTCGGTTTGTGCGTTTCCCTGGCGGCTGTGTAGCTCATGGAGATGGTATCGATAATATCTACCATTGGAAAAATACGATAGGACCTGTGGAGCAACGAAAACCACAGCGTAATCTCTGGGGGTATCATCAATCATTTGGCTTAGGCTATTTTGAATATTTCCAGTTTTGTGAAGATATGGGTGCAGAACCTGTACCCGTGGTGGCTGCAGGTGTACCTTGCCAAAATTCGGGACATCATGGTCACGAACTGGGCGGGCAGCAGTGCGGTATCCCTATGGAGGACATGGGCGATTATATTCAGGATGTTTTGGATCTCATTGAATATGCGAATGGTGATCGTAAGACATTGTGGGGAAAGAAACGTGCTGAAGCGGGTCATCCAGCTCCCTTTAACTTGAAATATATTGGCATTGGTAACGAAGATTTGATTACCGATCTGTTTAAAGAGCGCTTTACCCTGATTTATCAAGCCGTAAAAGAGAAATATCCTGATATTGAAGTCATTGGTACAGCAGGTCCATTTTATGAAGGATCGGACTATGTGGAAGGCTGGGATTTGGCAACTAAATTAAATGTTCCTTTAATCGATGAGCATTATTACAATCCACCGGGTTGGTTTATTCATAATCAGGAGTTTTACGACCGTTATGACCGCAAGAAAGCTAAAGTATATCTTGGTGAATATGCTGCACATGTTCCCAATCGTGCTAGTACGATTGAAACAGCATTGGCAGAGGCATTACACCTGTGCAATGTCGAAAGAAATGCCGATGTAGTCACCATGACTTCATATGCACCTCTGTTGGCCAAAGAAGGTAATACGCAATGGTCTCCAGATTTGATCTACTTTAATAATACGACAGTGAAACCTACTGTGGGTTACTATATCCAGCAGGCATTTGGACAGCATGCAGGCGATACGTATCTCTTTAGTGAATTAAAGTTATCAAATCACGATGAAGCAGTGAACAAACGTGTTGGAAAATCAATTGTGCGCGATGCTAAATCGGGTGATATCATCGTCAAATTGGTGAATTTATTACCTGTTGAAATTGACCTTGATCTTTCGACTATCGGTGTTGCAAATCAACAAGTGAATGCAACTGTTATTTCAGGAAAACCAACAGATCAGACAGCTAAACCTGTTGCAGCAACATTTCAATTAGACAGGTGCAAATTGTCTCCTTATTCGTTCACCGTTTTTCGCATTCCTGCCAAAAAATAGTAAGCATTATGAAAAAGATACAATTTATGATCAGGTGGTCATTGCTGATGTTATTTATACAGCATGGAGCAATTGCACTTGGACAAAGTAAAAAGGCTTTAAAAATTGCTCCAGTAGCCTATCTGTTTGCTTATTTTTCTGACAACAGCCCTGACGGTGAACAGGTTCGCTATGCAATAAGTAAAGATGGTATAGATTTTCAGCCTTTGAATGGAGGGGAACCGGTCATTGCATCGGACAGCATTGCCTTAAAAAAAAGTATTCGGGATCCGCATATTATGCGTGCTGAAGATGGAAAATCGTTCTATATGGTTTTAACGGATATGCGTTCAAGCGAAGGTTGGCAGAGTAATGATGGTATCATCTTGATGAAAAGTACCGATCTTATCCATTGGGAACATCAGGCGATTGATTTTCCAACACGTTTTCCTAATTTAAAAGGATTTGATCAGGAAAATTTACATGCCGTGTGGGCGCCACAAACGATTTGGGATGTAGTCGAGAAAAAATACATGATCTACTATTCGATAGGTAGACATGACTGGGAGTATGCAGTAGGGGATAAAAAACAGCCCTATTTTAAAATCTTCTACTCCTATGCAAATGCCGATTTTACGGATATCAGTACACCAGAGCTGTTATTTGATTTTGGCACAGCAGCCATTGATGGTGATATCGTATATGATAAAAAGATGCAGGAATATGTGTTGTTTTTTAAAGATGAGGGCTTATCTACAGTGAATAATGGTTTTCGTACAAGAAGTGGCGTAATGCGGGCAACAAGTAAAAATATAACTGGACCATATGAGACCGAATATCGTCATCTCAATGTGGATCAAAAGAAACCTGTTGAAGGTTCTAGTGTATTTAAATCGATTCATTCAGATGAATACATTTTGATGTATGACTGCTATACGGAAGGCTATTATCAGTTTTGCAAAAGTTCGGACCTTACGCATTTCAATTTTATAAAAAATACGCCGATGGGTGGAGCATTTACACCAAGGCATGGTTCTGTCATGCCGATAACTGCTAAAGAACTGTCCATGTTGACTAAAAAATATGGAATGCCTACAGGCTTTTAAGATTGGAATGCATAACAGTTCTCCTCCAAATAAAGTCTCAATATAGATGGTCACAGGAAGGAGTGATCATCTATATTGTTGTTAATTAGTCTTTTAAATCTTGTTTGTTAAGTGTAATTACTTAGGTAGATTCAAACTTATATGAATTTTAAAAATAAATGTTTGTTTTACATTTATTTTTTTATATTTGTTTTACAATTATAACCAACACATTTTTAAAACCCTCAATAAAAGACTATGAATTTGTAATGCTATGCTTGACTTTTTTATCAGGGGTAAAAAAAATTTGTCACTTTTTTTTAAGTGTATTTTTAACATTTAATAAATAACTTTTTATGTATTCTTAAACATGCTGACTTGCGGTATACTTGTCGCTTTATTTACGTCAAGAAATTATCTAAAATTGGCAAGATCGTAGGTAACCAAAATCAGTTATTGAAAACGAATAAATTATGAAAAACTTAAAGATTCTTTACTTATATGTTTTTATGAGTTTAATATCCATAATGACATATGCACAAACTAAAATTACGGGGCAGGTAATTAACAAGGACAAGGAGCCGATTGTAGGAGCCAGTGTGCTTGTTGAAGGAATGCCCAATTTAATAACCAGTACAGACAATACTGGTCGATTTCAACTGCATGATGGAAAAGGCTATTTAGTGATCACTTATGTCGGATACAAAACACAACGTATTGCGATTGGCAACCAGACTAACTTTTCGGTTGTGTTGGAAACGAGTGATCAATCTTTGGACGAAGTTGTGGTCGTGGGTTACGGTACGCAATCCAAACGGAATATCTCTGGCGCTGTCAGTAATATCAAGTCAGATGATATTGTACGTACTTCTTCTACGACAGCTGCAGGAGCTTTGGCAGGCAAAGTACAAGGTATCTCCGTCCGTGGAAAAGACGCTCGTCCTGGGAGAGGAGCAGCAATTGAGATTCGTAATATGGGAAATCCGCTTTATGTGATCGATGGTATTTCCTATGGCGGTCAAACAGGAACGGATTGGGTTGGAACACAAAACGGTTCTGGAGCAGATATGTTCAATGCCTTAAATTTGGAAGATATCGAAAGTATATCGATCTTGAAGGATGCTGCTGCTGCAATTTATGGATTTAGAGCAGCGGGTGGTGTTGTTTTAATCACGACAAAAAAAGGAAATAAGGGCGGAACTGCAAAAGTAAATATCAATGGCTATCAAGGCTGGCAAAATCTAACTCGTTTTCCTGAATTAGCCAATGCAGCGCAATATACCCGAGGTCTTGTGGAAGCGGCTCAAAATGAAAACAAAGATCCAAATGCGGTATATACACCCCAAGAACTTGAAAAATGGCAAATGGGGACAGAGCCCGGCTACAAAAGTTATGATTATTACGACATGATTATTCGTAAGAATATACCACAACGCTACATCAATGCGAATATGACAGGAGGGAGCGATAAGTCTAATTATTTTCTTTCAGTTGGACACCTGACACAGGATGCGATGATCAAAGACTTTAATTACAAGCGTACCAATTTGCAAGCCAATATGGAAGCGACTGTTTTGGAAGGATTGACAATAGGTACACAGATTTCAGGAAGGCATGAAGGAACACAAGATGTGGGTCTGCCAGGAGGAGATGGCTATTTTTCATCTATTTTGGCGATGTTCAAAAACAGGCCTACTGTAGCACCTTACGCTAATGATAACCCTAAATATCCGAATCATACTAACGACTTTGCTTATAATCCAGCAGTTTTTGATCGTGATATTGCGGGCTACAAGGACAATAAATATTTGGCAGGTAATGTAAACCTATTTGCCTCCTATAAAACAAAATTTGGTCTTTCTGCTAAAGGAACTGTGTCGTACAACTATACCAATAATAAATTTGATGGTTTCCAGTATACTTATGATGTGTATCGCTTTGAAAACGATGAATATAAAGCTACAGGAGGCACACGTTCTGGATGGCGTTATGATACCAATCGGGATATTGTTTCGCGCTCGGCGCAATTCCTAATTGATTACAATAAAAATATCGGTCATCATGCCCTTTCAGGTACATTAGGATATGAACGTTCGGATTGGGTACGTACGATCCGCTCATTAGGAGCAAATCCAACGAACAATTACATCCCGATAATGCGACTCGCTGAAGTTAATGACCTTGGAGATGATTGGTCTTATGAAGCTCGTGCAGGTTACATAGGTCGATTAAACTATAATTACAAGGGTAAGTATTTAGTTGAGTTATTAGGTCGATACGATGGTTCATACTTATATTATAAGGATCGCCGTTGGGGATTTTTTCCGGGAGCATCTGTCGCATGGCGAGTATCGGATGAAAACTTTTTTGAACCCTTGAAAAGTGTTGTCACAGACTTCAAAATTCGGGCATCTGCAGGACAAACAGGTTTGGAAAATGGCGTCAATATGCACGGCTATCTAGCAGGCTACAATTGGTCTCAAGGAGATGCGATTCTTGATGGTAATTATGTGACAGGTGTGCAACCACGTGGTGTTCCTATCAGAAATCTATCATGGGTGAAGAATACCACTTACAACATCGGGCTGGATGCAGGTTTATTTGGTAATAAATTGACGCTGACAGCTGATGCCTTCCAGATTATCCGTACTGGATTTCCGGGTAAACGTTATGATGTGTTATTACCTGATGAGATCGGATATGCGCTACCTAATGAGAATCTGGGTAAGAATGGATACTATGGAGCTGAAGGTATGATCACTTATACGGATAAAATCGGTGAATTGAATTATGTGGTGAGTGGAAATGTTACCTATTCTCGTTTTAAGAATATCGAATCTTATAAACCGCGCTTCAGCAACTCCTGGAACGAATACCGGAATTCAAACGAAGATCGTTGGGGAGGTGTATGGTGGGGCTACCAAGTTGTCGGCCGCTTCCAATCGGAAGAGGAGATTCGCAATCATCCAATTAACAATGATGGTTCAAATAACCGGAACCAACTGCCTGGAGATTTTATCTACAAGGATGTTAATGGTGATGGTGTGATTAATAATCTGGACGAACGTCCAATCGGTTATCAAACCGGGTGGGCTCCGATTATTTCATTTGGAGGACGAATAGGACTAAATTGGAAAGGTATTGATCTGAATGCTGATTTATCCGGAGGAGCGATGCAATCATGGTTTCAAGATTACGAATTGCGCAATGCATTCCATGGTGGCGGAAATTCACCAGCATATCTCTTAGAAGATAGATGGCATCGTACTGATCCTTATGATGCAAATAGTGAATGGGTATCAGGATATTATCCTGCACTACGTAATGGTAATTCTGGACCTAATCATAGAAATAGTGATTTTTGGTTAACAAATGTTCGTTATTTAAGAATCAGAAATCTTGAGCTTGGCTATAATTTTTCTAATGATCTCATCAAAAAAATTAAAGCTGAGAAAATCCGAGTGTATGTCAATGGTTCTAATCTATTTTCCTTTGACAACGTGAAGAAATTTCAGATCGATCCAGAGATTGAAGCTGCGGCAGCAGTGGTATATCCGCAGCAGCGCGTATTTATGGTTGGGTTCAATTTAACATTTTAAAGAAAATCAACAATGAAAAAATTATATACTTGTTTAGCGCTGTTTGTCTGCCTTGGATTTGGAGGTTGTAAACACGACAATTGGTTAGATCGAGATTCAAAAACATTAATTACTGACGATCAACTTTGGAATGATCCAAAATTGCTGACTTCGTTGATGGCAAACTATTATAACCGTTTACCGACGTTACATGGTGTTTTCAACAGCGGAGGAATGACTGAGCTGGACGATGCCATGTGGTCTGGGCACCGTGATCAGAATGGACGCAATGATTTTCAATTTGGGGATGATTATGGACGCTATTGGGATTATGGATTGATTCGAGATATCAACCTTTCGCTAGAAAATATAGAAACTTTGGGTCTCCAACTAACGGAAACAACAAAAAAACAATATATAGCTGAAATGCGCTTTGTCCGCGCGCTTGTTTATTTTGAAATGGTAAAACGTATGGGTGGAGTTCCTATCGTGACAAAACAGATGATTTATGACTTCAGTGGTGATCCAACACCGCTTCAGTTGCCCCGAGCAAAGGAGCATGAGGTTTACGATTTTATTTACCAAGAGATGGAAGCGATTAAAGAAGATCTCGGAAATAATGCGACTAGTAAAACCAGAGCCAATAAATATACTGTTCTAGCTGTACAGAGTAGAGCCATGTTATATGCAGCATCCTTAGCCAAATATAATGGGCTGATGGCTGAACCTGTAGTAACAGCAGGCAATGAAGTCGGTATACCTGCGGCTATGGCCAGCGATTATTATCGTAAATCATTGGCCGCTTCTAAAGAACTTATGAGCGGTCCTTTTACCTTGTTTAAAGAGAACCCTGACAAAGGCGTTAATTTTTACGAAATGTTAAACAAAAAGACTGGATCTGAAGTGATTTTTGCAAAGGATTTTGCTGTGGGTCTTAAAGTTCATCGATTTGCGCATGAAAATATTGTCAAAAGTTTAACGGAGGATAATGAAGCCACCTCTGGAATCTCGCCTTCGCTTAGCTTAGTGGAAAGTTTCGATTATTTAGATGGTCGAAAAGGAACATTACAGGATCGTGATGCGAATGGAAACTATATTGCTTATGCACATATTGATGATATTTTCAAAAATAAGGATGCACGATTATATGGTACCGTCATTTACCCAGGAAGTTCCTTCCGAAATACAGCAGTTAGTATTCAAGCAGGAGTTGCTACTTGGCAAAATGGGGCGTACCAACTTGTCACCGCGCCAGAATTGGGGAAGCAATTGGGCGATGAACTTGGGACAGCAAATGCAGGTGGATTATGGACTGGTTTTGACGGCCCCAAAGATGATGCACAGGATGTGAGTAATACAGGATTTTACATCCGCAAATTTGTTAGTGATGCACCTGCTGCTAGTGCTAGAGGTACTTCGGCTGCAAATTGGTGGCCTTGGTTCCGTTTAGGTGAAATTTATTTAAACGCCGCGGAAGCAAGTTTTGAACTCGGTCAGGTTGGCGAGGCCACGCAATATATCAATACCTTACGTGAACGTGCTGGATTTCCAGCAAACAGCATCAGCACATTGACGATGGAGATCATCCGTAATGAGCGTCGGGTAGAATTGGCTTTTGAAGATCACCGGTTTTTTGATTTAAAAAGATGGCGTTTGGCGCATATCATTTGGAATGGCGCTGAAAATGATCCTAATGCTGTGGTACGGGGCTTATATGGATACCGTGTAGTGCGTCTAGGCCATGCAGATCATGGGAAGTTTATCTATGCACGTGTCAAACCTAGTCGTTTCCGTAGAGCACGATTCTTTCGTTTAGCAAATTATTATTCTGCTATTGAGCAAAAGGTATTGGACAATAATCCAAAAATTGTTAGAAATCCGTTGCATTAATTTATTGAATTATGAAAAAGAATATTTTAACTCTACTAACCGCTACACTAGGTTTTTTGGCTGTTGGTTGTGAATATGATAATTTTGAAGCTCCTAAAGAATTTTTATCTGGCAAAGTGGTCTTTGAGGGCAAGGCGGTTGGTGTAAGAAATAACGGTACTGAACTGGAGCTATGGCAGGACGGTTATCCCTTAAAATCAGCTATCCCTGTATTTATTAATCAAGCAGGAGAATTTTCTGCAAATCTGTTTCGGGGCAAATATAAATTGGTTCGAAAAGGAAATGCGCCTTGGCTACAGCAATCGACTGATACAATTCTCGTAAACGTGAATGGAAATACGGTGCTTGATGTGCCGGTAACGCCTTATTTCGTCATTGGAAATGAAAGTTTTCAGGTTGCCAATAATCAAATAGCGGCAACCTTCACGGTTAAAAAAACGACCGAATCGGCTAAACTCGATCAAGTGAAACTTTTCTTGAGTAAATCTATTTTGACCGATCATGTTCTTTCTGATCAAGATATTAATGTTGATCTTCCACAAGTCTTATTCGGTACTGAAACGCGCATCACGAGACAATTGTCTGATAAATTCAAAGGGCAGGCATATATCTTTGTGCGTATCGGGGTGAAATCTTCATCTGCTGGAGAGTATATTTATACTCCGGTACAAAAGATCATGCTTAATTAAAGTATGTTGTTCTATTTGTAAATTCGTGAAATGCATGCTCAACCTAATTTTATTTACTCTATAACTTAAATCTTACATGAACAAAAGAAAATGGCAATTGGCCAGCATCTTAATCACTTTTTTTACAGTTAGTATGATGGGGCCAGCCATCGGACAGGAATATAAATCTGGTCCTACGGAAAAAGACTTTGTGGGCTATTTATTTGCTTATTTCAAAGGCAATGCAGTAGCTGATGAATCGGTTTGTTTTGCGGTTAGTACGGATGGCTATACTTATCGCGCCCTCAATAACAATCAACCTGTGCTGGACTCAAAGCTTATCAGTACAACTGGTGGAGTGCGCGATCCGCATATCTTAAGAGGGGAGGATGGTAAGTCTTTTTACATGGTATTGACGGATATGACCTCATCGAAAGGCTGGGATTCTAATCGTGCTATGATATTATTAAAATCGGACGACCTTATTCATTGGAAACATAGTGTAATTAACATCCAAGATCGGTTTAAAGGTAATGAAAGTTTGAAGCGCGTTTGGGCTCCACAGACGATCTATGATCCTGCTGTTGGTAAATATATGGTTTACTGGTCGATGAAGCATGGCGACGGTCCTGATATCATTTATTATGCTTATGCTAATCGTGAGTTTACCGATTTGGAAACAGAACCAAAGGTGTTGTTTATGCCTAAAAATGGTAAATCTTGTATCGATGGAGATATCATCAATAAAAACGGACTTTTCTATATGTTTTATAAAACAGAAGGGCATGGTAACGGTATTAAATTGGCTATAACAGATTCGCTTACTTCGAGCAAATGGATCGAACAACCGGGCTATAAACAACAGACTAGAGATGCTGTGGAAGGATCAAGTGTGTTTAAACTTAATCAGTCTGATCGTTATATTTTAATGTACGATGTATATGGGAAGGGCAAGTACCAGTTTTGTGAATCGGTTGATCTGGATCGCTTTAAAGTAATCGATCATGAGGTTAGTATGGATTTTCATCCGAGACATGGTTCAATCATTCCATTATCCAGAAGTGAATTTAAAGCCGTTACTGAGCGTTGGGGAACACCGGCAGACATCAAATTGGTAACTAGAAAAAATCCGATATTGGATGGTTTCTATGCCGATCCAGATGTGTTATATTCAAATAAAACAAAGAAATATTATATCTACCCAACTAGTGATGGATTTGACGGTTGGGGTGGTTCTTATTTTAAGACTTTTTCTTCCGTTGATCTCAAAGAATGGAAAGATGAGGGTGTTATTCTGGATTTGAAAAAAGATGTGCCTTGGGGCCCGCGCAATGCCTGGGCTCCAACGATAGCGGAGAAAAAAATAAAAGGGGATTATAAATATTACTATTATTTCACAGCAGCGCAAAAAATAGGCGTTGCTGTTGCTGATCTACCTACTGGACCTTTCAAAGATTCGGGAAAACCATTGATCGATTTTAAACCAGCAGGAATTAATAAGGGACAAGAAATAGATCCTGCTGTTTTTAATGATCCGAAATCGGGGAAAAGCTACTTGTATTGGGGCAATGGTTACCTCGCTGTTGCGGAACTGAATAAGGATATGGTATCCATCAAACAAAATACGACAAAGACATTAAAGATTGATGGTACATTTCGTGAGGGTGTCTATGTGATCTATAGAAATGGCACGTATTATTTTTTATGGTCTGAAGATGATACCCGCAGTGAAAACTATCGGGTACGTTATGGAACATCTTCTTCTCCTGTAGGAGAGATCCATCTTCCTGAAAACAATATTGTGCTTGAAAAGGATCCGTCTAAAGGAATTTATGGTACTGGCCACAACTCCGTACTTCAAATACCGGGTACTGATGAATGGTATATTGTATATCATCGATTTAATTTCCCTGACGGTATACACATGGGAGATGCAGCAGGTTACAACCGTGAAGTATGCATGGATAAATTATCATTTGGAGCTGATGGAACCATTAAAAAGGTAATTCCTACACACTAGTTGGATTTACGTTCTTAATAATTTTTACACAAAAAACTTACACTATAATGAAATGCTTACTTATTGTCACTTTTCTCAGCTTGAGCTCACTGTTGAGTTTTGCACAAAATGTGACTGTTTCTGGACCCGATAAACGATTAGTAGTCAATTTGTCTTTAGAAAATGGTCATCTCTACTATGATGTTCAGTTGGATGGAAAGGCAATGCTTGAAAAATCTGCACTTGGATTAAAAGGTCGTCAGGTTGATCTATCGAGCAATTTAAAACTGGTGGATCAGCAGTATAATAAAATTGATGAGCAGTATGAGGAACAGAAGATAAAACGTAGACAGGTACATTATCAGGCAAATGAGTTGATTTGCAAATTAGAAAATGGAAATAAACAAGCTTTACATGTCATATTTAGGGTAAGTAATCATGATATTGCTTTTCGTTATCACGTGCCACAGGTAGGTGAAGCAGCTAATTTATATATCGAAGAGGAATTGAGCTCTTTTAAATTCCCGAATGTAACAACAACTTTTCTAACTGCTCAAGCACCACCCATGTCTGGCTGGATGAAGACGAAGCCAAGTTATGAAGAGGAGTATGTGGCAGATGAGCAATTGGGTGCTCCTTCCAAGTATGGCTATGGTTTCAGCTTTCCGGCATTATTTCACGTCGGAGATCGCGGTTGGGTACTTGTTTCTGAAACAGGTGTAGGAGCACTGTACTGTGGATCTAAGTTGAGTGAAGGAACAAAAGATGGTCAATATAAGATTGCATTTCCGGAGATCGGAGAAAATAATGGCATAGGGAGCGCTAATCCTGCAATTGCATTACCAGGCAATACACCGTGGCGTACACTGACTGTCGGAAGTACGCTAAAACCTATTGCAGAAACCACCATCGCGTTTGATGTGGTTGAACCCATGTACAAAGCTTCAAAAGAGTATAGGTTTGGACGTTCAACTTGGAGCTGGCTGGAGTGGCAGGATGGCAGTATTAATTTTGAAGATCAGAAGAAATTTGTAGATATCTCTGCTACGATGGGTTATGAATTTGTTTTGGTCGATAATTGGTGGGATAGCAAAATCGGACGCGATAAAATTGAAGCCTTGATTGACTATGGAAAAGATAAAGGTGTCGGAATTTGTTTGTGGTACAATTCCAATGGTTTTTGGAATGATGCACCACAAACACCTAAAAATATGATGAATACAGCTGTCGCTCGAAAAAAGGAGATGGCTTGGATGCAAAGTGTTGGTATTAAGGGTCTAAAAGTTGATTTTTTTGGCGGTGACAAGCAGGAGACTATGAAGCTTTATGAAGATATTCTATCCGATGCGAATGATCATGGTTTATCCGTTATTTTCCACGGATGCACGTTACCACGAGGCTGGGAACGTATGTATCCTAATTTTGTGGGGAGTGAGGCTGTACTCGCTTCTGAAAATTTGATTTTCACACAACATGCTAATGATACCGAAGCTTTTAATGCGAGTTTACATCCGTTTATTCGCAATACTGTAGGCTCAATGGATTTCGGTCCCGTTCTTCTTAATAAAAGACATAATCGGGAGAACAATGGAGGAATGATACGGAAGACGACAGAGACATTTCAATTGGCTACTGCCGTGCTATTTCAGACCCCTGTACAAAATTTCGGAATCACACCCAACAATCTAACCGAGATGCCCGCACATGTTATTGATTTTATGAAACAGGTACCCACGATCTGGGATGAGACTGTTTTGATTGATGGCTATCCCGGCAAATATGTCGTTTTAGCGCGGAGGAATGGTGACCGTTGGTACATAGCCGGTATCAATGCAGAGAAAAAAGTAAAAGAATTAACTCTTCATTTACCAATGCTTTCGGGCGAAAAGTGGGAATTGCACCAAGATAATAAGGATCGGTCACCACAGCATAACGTGTTGCCTGCGCCAAAAGGTAAACAATTAAAGGTGACACTTCAGCCTGATGGTGGATTTATCATAGTAGGACAATAAATACATAACCTTTTAATTTGCTTAAAGATGCTTCGAATAGTAAAACATATCATCTTGCTTATCCCGATCTTTTTGTTTGGATCAAGATCTTTATTTGCGCAACTGGGATTTGGAAGTAGCGAGAAAATAAATGGAGACTGGCAGTTTCATCTTGGAGATTTGGATATAACCAAGATAAATACGCTGTCTTCTTCGGCTTGGCGGTCGGTTCAACTGCCTTATGATTGGAGCGTGAAATATCCACTAAGTCCAAATTTGGCCAGTGCTACAGGTTACTTACCAGGAGGAATCGGCTGGTATCAAAAAAAAATGATCATTCCTATCGCAGATCAAGGTAAAAAGTTATACCTCTATTTTGAGGGGGTATATAACCGGAGTGAGGTATTTGTTAATGGAAAATCTGTTGGTAAACGCCCTTATGGCTATATCTCGTTTTCATACGATGTATCTTCTTTAGTCGAATACGGCAAAGAAAATACAATTGCGGTAAAGGTCGATCACAGTCATAGTGCCGATTCGAGATGGTATACTGGATCTGGCATCTATCGCGATGTTTGGATTGTAAAGGCTAACCCTGTACATTTAGAACAATGGGGTGTATATGCCTACCCAGCAGTGAAAGGAAATCAAGGAAACTTACACGTAGAGGTAGCACTTGTGAATGAAACAAGTGCGGCTACAGCGGTTGAATTAGTACAAGAATTGATTGATGAATCCGGGAACACTGTCGGCAAAATTGTTAAAAAAACAACAATTTCTCCCAATGGCCGCATATCAGTACCCGTGAAGATAACGGTTAAGAATCCGAAATTATGGAGCTTGGAGCAAGCGAATCGTTATAAGTTAAAAACAGTGGTGCTGCACCATGGCAAAGAGATCGATCGTTCGGAGGTGAAAACGGGTTTTCGGACCTTGGCTTTCGATCCTGATCAGGGTTTTGCTTTAAATGGAAAATGGACAAAAGTAAAGGGGGTATGTATTCATCATGATGCGGGTGTATTGGGAGCTGAATTTTACCCCGAAGTATGGCGCCGTAGATTGCTGACTTTAAAGTCGCTGGGTGTCAATGCAATCCGAACCAGTCATAATCCACAAGCAACTTCATTGTATGATCTCTGTGATGAATTGGGCCTTTTGGTGATGAATGAAGCCTATGATGAATGGGAATATCCAAAGCGTAAATGGATAGCTGGTTGGAATGTGGGAACAGCAGGATTTGAAGGTGCATACGATTTTTTTGCAGATTGGGGTGAACGTGATCTTGCAGATATGGTGAAAAGAGATCGCAATCATATTTCTATTTTTGCTTGGAGTATCGGCAATGAAGTTGACTATCCAAATGATCCTTATTCTCATCCTATTCTTGATGGAAGTCAAGGGAATGGATTTACACAGCCTATTTTTGGAGGCTATAAAAAAGATGCTCCTGATGCCATGCGGTTGGGAGATATTGCTAAGCGATTGGCTGCTGTTGTTAAAAAATACGATACCAGTCGACCCGTTACTGCTGGACTAGCAGGTGTTGCGATGTCTAATGAAACGGAATATCCAGGAGTGTTAGATATTGCAGGATATAATTATACAGAAAGCCGTTATCAGGAAGATCATAAGCGCTACCCTAAACGAGTCATATTTGGTAGTGAAAATAGACATGATCTTGCTGCTTGGAAAGCTGTTCAAGAGAATAATCATATTTTCGGCCAGTTTCTATGGACTGGAATTGATTATTTGGGCGAGTCTGGTCGTTGGCCATCAAGAGGCTTTTATTCTGGCCTATTAGATTTTGCGGGATTAATTAAACCGAGAGGATATTTTCGTCAAGCCTTATGGTCAGAAAAACCAATGGCTTACTTAGGAACTTATGCCTTAAAAGGTGAGGTTGGTAAAACTGATGTGTGGTCGGATCTCGAAGCTGAAAGGGGGCAACGTAAAAATGAAGCTCCATCGATGGATGCTTGGCCTATATGGAACTATCGGGAAGGTCAATTGATACGTGTTGTCTGCTATACGAATACCGCTTTTGCAAGATTAGAACTAAATGGTAAAGTTGTCGGTGATATCAAATCGTATAATGAAGAACAGGGCATTGTTTATTGGGATATCCCGTATGCAGAAGGGAGATTGGAAGTTATTGGATTTGACAAGGAACAAAAGGAGCTGGTACGTCAAGTTCTAGAAACATCCGGACGTTCTCATGCCTTAGCGATCATCTCAGAATCTTCTGTTTCGGCAAGAACTGGCGACGTGATTCAAGTGGAACTGCAGGTGGTTGACAAAAACAACAGACCTGTTGTGCTGGCAGATGATGAGGTTACCTGCAGGATCGTAGGTGCCGCTAGGCTTTTGGGACTGGAGGCTGGAAACAACAGTGATATGACAGACTATACTGATAATAGACATCGCGTATATCATGGCAAAATGATTGCTTACATTCAATTGAATCCTGGGCAAGGAAATGTTTCTGTCCAATTTTCAGCACCATGGCTTGAAAATACTTCGATGCTCATTCAGCGTAAGGAGAATAGGTAGTATTATTTACTGGGAGTCAAGAAAGGCTGTTTCATCATAAATGCAGTGCCCCCAAAAAGTTAGACACTTTCTGGGGGCATTTTTATGAATAAGAAAAACAAGCACAGTTTTGAATTTAAGTTGAGCTGTGTTAGACAAATGGATGAGCATTATCGTTCTGCAAAGTCTTTGGGAGAAGAATTCGGGATTACGTATTCTTTGTTTGAGACCTGGTACAGAATATATAAGTATCAGGGGGAATCGGGGCTACTTCCCAGGAAAGGGAAAAGACACTTTAGTGCTTCTTTTAAGCTTTCTGTCCTTACCGCAATCCGAGAAGAAAGTTTATCTTTGAAAGAAGCCCGTGTACGCTTTGACCTTTCCTCGGATGCCCATATCATTGAATGGCAGAAAAGGCTGGACAAGTTCGGTCCAGAAGGATTGGAGGCACGGCCAAAAGGAAGACCCCTGATGACAAAGAAAGCAAATCCGCAGATCAAGCGAAAAGTTAGAAAAATGAATAAAGCGCTCACGCGTGAAGAGGAACTTTTGCAGGAGAATGAGTATTTACGTGCAGAAAATGCCCTGCTAAAAAAGCTCAGCGCCTTAGCTCAAGCCGAAAACAAGCGAAAGCCATAATGGAGCTAAGGCATCAATTTGATCTTGATATCCTGCTGAGTTGCGTTAAGATGGCATGAAGTACTTTCTATTATCATTCCAAGAAGGAGGGACAAGCAGATAAATACGAACAGGTCAAAGCGCAAATCAACAAAGTTTACCATGTACATAAGGGCCGCTTTGGCTATCGCCGCATTACCCTGCAGCTCAAACGGGATGGAGTGGATATCAATCATAAGACCATTCTTAGATTAATGAGGGAAATGGGTTTGAATAGTCTGATCAGGATAAAGAAATACAGGTCATACCGGGGTGAACCGGGCAAGATCGCCCCCAATATCCTCAACAGGAAATTCCAGGCTGAGGGGCCTTTGCAAAAATGGGCCACGGATATTACTGAGTTCAAAGTCAAGGAAAAAAAGCTGTATCTCTCCCCAATAATTGATCTGTTCAATCAGGAAGTTATAAGTTATGAAATTACTGACAGGCCGGTCTTTAAAGGGGTAATGGACATGCTCAAAAAGGCACTGCCCAAAGCAAGGGGGGCATCACAACTGCTTTTACATTCAGATCAGGGCTGGCAATACCAAATGCCTAAATATCAACAGTGGCTCAAAGAAAACGGAATCACTCAAAGCATGTCCAGAAAAGGAAATTGCCTTGATAATGCCGTAATTGAAAATTTCTTCGGAATTTTAAAATCAGAACTGTTTTATCTAAAACAATACGAATCAACAGAGAAGTTAAAAAGCGAAATAGAAGATTATATCTCCTATTACAATAATCAACGGATAAAACTAAATTTAAATGGAATGAGCCCGACAGAATATCGAGCTCATTATTACAAATCTAATTAACTAAATTTGTCCAATATTTTGGGGGCAGTCCAAAATGAGACAGCCTTTCTTGTTAAAAAAAATTTTAGAAAGATCGTTGGTGCTCGATAGGTTGATCTTCATAATTGTGCTTTTTCCAAATAAAAATCACGAAATAGTTTCTTTGGTTGTAGACTAAGATTTACTTAATTTTCTACGTAACATGGACAGGGAGCGCATGTGGTTTATCTTGTCGCGGTATGGCTTATGCACAAATCCTTATACTTATTTTATTTCGCCGTACCGAAATGCAAAGTTGTCCTATGGGTTTTTCGTTACGACAGTAGGAAAAATAGAATCCCCGAGATGATTTCTAACAGATTCAATTAAAAATTAGACTTCCCCTAGCTGGATAGGTGGGCTGCGAGAAGTTCTTTTGATCTTGACAAGAGACTAGATAACACTTCCGTTTTACATGCTAAGTAATTAATTATTCTTAATAATGAAATACTATTTCCTTTAAAGCATGTTACGTAGCCATGGTTAATGGCCATTCAGCATTGTTAATAAACCATATCACAATATGAACTACCTGAAGTACAAAGATATATCGCCTCATAGCAATCTATTATGGCGATGGTAAAGAAGCAATTGACCGTAGCGAATAGCTGATCCGCCATGGCGCAAAATGATTAAGCTGCAGCGTGAATACAAGAAGCCATACTGCTATAAGAGTTGGCAAGGATGGGAAGTCAATGTGCCCTAACGCATTGTTTTATCTCCATGGCGCAAAATGATTTCTCAAGATTACAGTGTGGCAATGCCTTTTCCGTATTGTCGTCAGTCAAAATCATAAAAAGAGCATTGTGGAATGCAGAACCTGGTTCTATTTTGGTTGTTGCATGATACGCTTTCTATGAAAAAAAAGAATATTTGGGATGATAGTCTCTTTTATTTTTATCCCGCTATATCTGTATGTTTCAATAATGATACAAAAGAATAATTTGCGACATTTTCTGTGTTTTTTGGCTTGTAGTACT
The DNA here is from genome assembly GCF_037479535.1 of Sphingobacterium sp. MYb388. Classification (NCBI taxonomy): domain Bacteria; kingdom Pseudomonadati; phylum Bacteroidota; class Sphingobacteriia; order Sphingobacteriales; family Sphingobacteriaceae; genus Sphingobacterium; species Sphingobacterium sp. MYb388. The sequence continues at coordinate 239,709 of NZ_JBBGYV010000005.1, forward strand.
CCTAAGCGTGTGTTTTTATATTATTCGGAGGTTTTTTTGAAAAGGGTTTTTTATAAAATAGCATTGTTTTAAAAATGTAATTGCTTGATAATTTGTTATATTGCAACGTAGACGCAACCAAGCTTAATGAATATTGAGCGATAACCTAAATGACAAAATGATGAAAATTGTAACGAAAAGAACGTGGGTTCTTTTTATTATCGTGGCTGCCGTGGCAGTTGGCGGTATTCTTTTTCTAGTACGATCAAAGCAACCAACCTTACCTTTAAAAAAAGGAGCGCATATTGTTCTTATTGGCAATAATTTGGGATCTCGGATGATGAATTATGGGCATTTTGAAACAGAGCTTCAGTTACGTTATCCGGATTCAAACCTCTATATCCGAAACATGTGCGATGGGGGCAACACGCCTGGTTTTAGGCCTCATGCGAGCCGGAAATCGCCTTGGGCTTTTCCTGGAGCAGAAAATTTTCAAACGGATCTTGCTCAACCCTCAGGAAGTGAAGGTTTTTTTGAGACTGAGGATCAATGGCTGGCTCGTTTAAAAGCTGATATCATCATCGCTTTCTTCGGCTATAACGAATCGTTTGAAGGCGCTGAGGGTTTGGAAAATTATAAGTCGGAGCTGGATGCTTTTATTAAACATACAATTAAACAACAGTATAACGGTACATCTCCGGTGAAACTGGCATTAGTTTCTCCGATTGCTTTTGAAAACCTCTCTAAGCAGTATGATCTCCCTGACGGGAAGCAAGAGAATCGGAATTTGTCTTTATATGCTGCTGCAATGAAAGAGATCGCAGCGAAGAATAACGTACACTTTGTCGATGTGTATAACCCTACAGAGCGCTGGTATTTCTGGACAAAAGAGCCCCTAACAATAGATGGATCGCAGCTTACAGATGCTGGATATGCGCGTTTTGCGCCTTTGTTGGCAGACCTAATTTTTGGGAAGGCTGATGTTAAAAATGAAGATAATCGTGATCTTATACGTCATGCTGTTCTTGAAAAAAATTGGATGTGGCATAACGATATTAAAATTCCGAATGGGGTACATGCTTATGGTAGAAGATATGATCCATTTGGGCCTGATAATTACCCTGCTGAAATTAAGAAAATCCGAGAAATGACTGCGATCAGAGATACGGCAATCTGGCTGGCTGCGCATGGAAAGAAAATGGATGTGGCGGCAGCGGATAAAAAGACAACCCCGGTACCTGAAGTAAAAACAAACTATGATCCTGGAAAGAATGGCAATTTGGCTTATCTGTACGGTGATGATGCTTTAGCAACCCTGAAAGTTGCCCCAGGTTTTAAGATTGATCTTTTTGCTTCAGAAAAGGAATTTCCAGATTTGGCTAATCCTTGTCAAATTACGTTTGATAATAAAGGTCGTTTATGGGTTGCTACAATGCCTAGTTACCCTCACTATAAACCAGGAGACTCGAAACCTAATGACAAGTTGATTATACTCGAAGATACTGATCAGGATGGTAAAGCAGATAAGCAGACCGTTTTTGCGGATGGACTACATCTTCCTGTAGGCTTCGAAATTACTGCTGACGGTGTTTATCTGTCTCAAGGAACTAATTTTATGCTTTTAAAAGATACGGATGGCGATGATCGGGCTGATGTCAGAGAGATTTTATTGAGTGGTTTTGATGATCATGATACCCATCATAATATTCATGCCTTTACGGTCGATCCTTCGGGAGCGATCATTATGGGAGAAGGAGTATTTTTACATTCTAATATAGAAACTTCTTATGGGCCAGTTCGTGGTACGAATGGTGGTTTTTACCGTTATAGTCCACAACGTCGCTATTTGGAACGGATGGCGCAGCCTAATGTACCCAACCCCTGGGGAATAGCTTTTGATGAATGGGGACAAAATTTTTATGCTGAAACCTCCGGACCTGATGTCAGCTGGATGCTGCCCGTGACTATAAAACCTAAATATGGTGTAGCAACGACCAAATCCCGGAATCTGGTACAGGATGAACATCGGGTGCGACCGACTTCTGGTCTTGAGTTTGTTTCAAGCCGCCATTTCCCCGATTCTCTACAAGGTGATTTCTTAATCAACAATACCATCGGCTTTTTAGGAACGAAAGAACACCGGTTGAATGATGATGGAACAGGTTACAAAAGTACACATCGACAGGACTTATTGCAGAGTTCGGACAAGAATTTTAGGCCTGTTGATCTGGAATTTGCTCCGGATGGGTCTTTATATATTGCGGATTGGCACAATATCTTAATCGGGCATATGCAGCATAATGCCCGTGATCCGTTGCGCGATCATGTACACGGACGTATTTATCGGATCACTTACCCGTCAAGACCACTTTTAAAACCGGCTCAAATTGCTGGAGCATCTATTTCTCAATTACTTGATAATCTGAAATTACCGGAATACCGCACCCGTTATCGTACCCGTGCTGAACTCAGGGGGCGGAAATCCTCAGAAGTACTGCCACAATTAAAAGACTGGGTAGCGAAATTGGATAAAAGTAATCCGAAATATGCGCATCAGCTGGTTGAAGCATTATGGGTAAGCTGGGGTTTGAATCAGGTTGATCAAGAGTTGTTGAGGAAGGTGTTGAAATCGGATGATTATCATGCTCGGGCTGCAGCAGTAAGGGTATTGCGCTATACGGGGCATCAGGTAAAAGATCATGAAAAGTTGCTGATGCAGGCCGCATCTGATCCGCACGGCCGTGTACGTCTTGAGGTGCTTACCGCCGCATCTTGGATGCCAAGGGAGAAAGGCATGCCGATCATGCAGGCAATAGCTAAAAAGGGTGTTGATGATTGGATCGAACCTGCCTATACAATGGCTGTTGCTAATTTGACTGGGAGGGAGGAATTGAAGGATAGTCCAGATAAAGTCAAAACGTCTCTTACCGGAATAGAACGTGATCAGTATATTAAAGGTAAGGCCCTTTTTGCAAAAGAAGGATTTTGTATCACCTGTCATCAAGCTGATGGCAATGGTTTACCGATGTCAGGATTTCCACCTCTTCATGGAACGAAATGGGTGACAGGTAGCCAAGATCGTTTAATTAAAGTAGTACTTAAAGGTTTACATGGGCCGATGGAAGTCAATGGAACAAAATTTCCGGGTCAGGTACCGATGACACCCTTTGAAGGAATGCTCAGTGATGAGGAAGTGGCCGCGGTATTAACATATGTACGCAATTCCTTTGGGAACAAAGCATCTTCAGTTTCCAAAGAAAAAGTAAAAGCAGTCAGGGCAGCTTCAGAAAGCAAAAAGGGGTTTTATGCTCCAGCGGAATTGTTGCAGGAGTTTCCATTAGAAAAGTAATGTTACGAACTTATTTGATACTAAGGGTTAAGTAGTGTTATGCTACTTAACCTGTTTTATATCGCCGATACCCTTAAGCTTGCTTCTGTAAGGCACTCAAATTATTGACACTTCTACTTTCTGGTTTTTCGTCCTGTAAAAGAGCCAGTACATTGGTGATGGTATAGACGCACATGTGTCTATAGGTCGTAGCAGTAAGGCTACCGGAGTGCGGAGTAATGAGTGTGTGTCGATGATCGACAAGTGCGTCCGGATGCTTTGGAGGTTCCTCTGGTAATACATCGGCAGCAAAACCTGCAAGGCTGTTTGTATTTAGTGCCTTTACAAGTGCTTCATGATCGATCAATGCTCCGCGGGCTGTGTTAATGAGTAAAGCCGTAGGTTTCATCAGATTGAGCTCTTGCGCACCCAATAAGGTTCCGATAACAGTAGTATAGGGGAGATGGAGACTGACAATATCGGCCTGTTGTAGGAGTTCTGTTTGTGTAACCTGTAGATAAGGAACATCTTTGGTTGATCGGCTTGAATATATGACGTTCATACCAAATGCATCAGCTAGTTTAGCCACACGTTGACCTATATTGCCCAGACCGATAATACCAAGGGTCTTTCCATGGAGCTCATCTCCGTTATATTGGTTACGCCAGTCCCAGTTGTTATTTTTTACCTGCTGAATGGATTCGTACAGGTTGCGTGTGAGCATAAGCATGAGGGCTAGAGTATGTTCTGCAATTGTTGAAGCATTGGATGCAGGAGCATGTATGATGCTGATATTGCGAGCAGTCGCTTCATGTACATCAATATTATCAAGGCCTACACCACATCGGGCGACCGCCTGTAGGGCGGGACAAGCATCCAATAGTGCCTTGTTGACCTGACCCTTTCCACGGGTAATGATGGCGTTTATGGTGTATTTGTCAATTGCTTTCTGCAATGAAATACTGTCGTAGCCTGTCAGTACATTAACTTGATCTTGCAACATGACTAAGGCTTCTTCAGCTATAGTTTCCAGTAATAAAACGTTTTTTTTGATTGTCATATGATAGGATTCCGCAGTACTCTTTATTGGCGTTTATTTGTGATATAAGGTCGCTTCATCAGATTTGTACCCTCTGAAATCATTTCTATTTGAAATATAGATACCTTCCTCATAGAGTTCGTCTTCTAGAATAAGTGGATCTATATCACTGCCAGGTGCTGATGATATTTCGACGAGATTGCCTGCTGGATCACGTAGAAAAAGCTGCATGGCACCATCCGGTAATTTTCTTACTTTCCCCCAGGGTGAAATATCGATCACCTGGAGTTCTTTCATACGGAAAAAGATCTTGTTAAAATCATCTACTTGAACGCAAATATGTCCACGAAATGAAGGCGTATCTTCCCATTCCGAGAGATGAAGCTGTTGCTCATCATTAAATTTAAAAAACATCACAGGGTAATCAAATCTAAAGGCAGCAAGGGGTTCCAGACCCAATTCGTTTTGATAAAATGCTGCCGCCTTTTCAAGATTATCTACGATAAGTGTGACGTGGTTGATTTTGATTGCACGTGCCATATCTATTGATTTATTTTGTTAGTTAGATTTTCTGTTTAAACTCATTAATAAAATTCCAGTTGGGTGTTAGTCCCAGCCCCGGTGCCACTGGAGCCGCGATGACGCCATCAGTAACTGTAATCTGCTCGTGGACCAGATCATACATCATAGGATTACCTCCAAGTGAAAACTCAATGATTGTTGCCGCCTGGGATGCAAATGCGACATGGAGCCCTGCCATAAATGAGAAAGCAGAACCCCAACAGTGCGGAGCAAGTTCTAATTGATGAACACTTGCTAGGTGTCCTACGCGCATGGTTTCGGAAATACCTCCAATAATCGCTGCATCGGGCTGTATGACATCTAGCGCTCTGACTTCAAGTAAATCGCGGATGTCAAAGCTTGTAAATTCACTTTCTCCTGCAGCTATGGGAATTGTAGTGGAAGCTCGGACTTCTGCTGTACCGTGTCTATTGTCAGGATTAATGGGTTCTTCAAACCAGTACAAATTACAATCTTCTACTCCTCGACAGAACTGTTTTGCTTCAGGTACACTAAAGGTACCGTGTGCATCTGTCATGAGTTTAATGTGAGGACCGAGTGCTTTTCTTGCGGCTTTGACACGGTCAATACTGTTTTGGACAGTTTGATCCATGATACCGACACGCATTTTTACGGCATTAAATCCTTTAGCAACATAACTATTGAGCTGCTCGCCTATATGATCAACGGGAGCCCAGCCACCACTGGCGTACGCAGGCATTTGTTCGCGACAGGCTCCGCCAAGAAGGTCCATAACAGGTACTCCCAAAGCTTTACCTTTTAAATCCCACAGAGCGGTGTCGATACCGCTCATTGCGGCTATAGTTAATCCTCTTCGACCAAGGATAGGGAATCTTCGACCTCTTGTGAGTGCATAATGATCGCGTGTGCCATTGTACATCTCCTCCCAAAGACGGTTTATATTTTTTGCATTTTTACCAATTAAAATGGGTTTTAATTCATTTTCAATGCAGCTTACTATGGATGCGCATACTCCAGATGATCCGACAGCTGCTTTTGCCTCTCCGAAACCTTGAAGACCATCTTCAGTGGTAACGACCACGAGTGTCATGTCGAAATTGGTTAGCAGACCGTAATCTGAAAAATGCTGTTTTTCTTTTGGTATAGGACGTCGCAGCCAGAATGCTTCTATGTTTGTTATCTTCATTGTTTCTATTTCTAATAGGGTAAATAATGCTATTTACCGAAATTTAAAATTGATTACTCCTTAGTCTGTGATATCAAGTTCGATGAGTTATTCAATTGCATTATTGCTGGTGTTGCGAAAAGCTCATTTTATATTTTTGAATCCTGCTCGGATGTTGTAGCCTACAACATTTTTTGTGACAGCTACTTAATAAGTTTGGACAAAATCTCGAATGATTTCTGAGTGAGCATTGTATAAAACTCTTCCGAAACTGATGCACTGCCATGATCTTCAAGAAATTTCTTTTGTTCAGGAGAGAGGTTTTCGGGATGCTCATCAATAGAATTGGGGTAAGGGTTTGCAGGAGTACGGTCCAAAGGTGAACAAAATTCCACAGACAGCACTTCGTTATAACCAATCTGATCGAGTGTTTCAAGTATTTTACTCCAATTCAGCGTGCCCATTCCCGGAGCCATCCTATTGTTGTCGGCAACATGGAAACCAACAAGTTTTCCTTTGGCTCGTTTGATTGCTTCATAGAGATCATCTTCTTCGATGTTCATATGAAAGGTGTCAAGGCACACACCGCAATCGGGACCTACGGCCGCAGCAAGTGCTAATGCTTGATCACCTCTGTTAACGAAATAGGTTTCAAATCTATTGATTGGTTCAATACCGATCAATATGCCTGATGACTGTGTGTAGTGATATACGTCTTGTAGTGAGTCAATGGCCCATTGCCATTCTTCTTCGGGTCTGCCATCGGGTATGATTTTACCCACCGTACCGGGCACCACAGAGATCATGTGACCATCGAGTTCCTTAACCATGCGCGCCACATCTTTGACATATTGTATGGATTTGGAGCGCTGAGCTTCATCTTTAGCCAGTAAATTTCGATCTCCTAACATCAATGTGACAGAGCCCCAACATGATAATCCATATTGTTTTAAAAGTTTTCTGACCTCTTTAGTGTCATAATGTTCTGGACTACCAGCAATTTCAATTTTAGTATAGCCTAAACTGGAGGCTCTGCGAATTGTTGTTTCTATTGTTTCGGCTCGCATCCAGTTATGTATCGATAATTCCATAGGGTATATAATGTTTCGGATAAAGTATATCGTGTGTATTGAAGCTATTGTTGTCTATAGGGAACGTTGATATCTATTTTTCCTGCCCATTTCTTAGGGATAGGTTTTCCTACAGTCCAATGTATGGCATTAATCAGTAACCGCTGAAAACTTGCTATATTAAAATCATCGGGATGACCAAGTGTTGTTGTGAAAACTTTTCCTCCAGCAGCGGTTTTCCAGGTCCACGCCACAGGATTTTCAACTGCTTTTTTATCTGGATCTACAGCTTTTCCCATTAATAACCAAGTTGATCCTTTTGATGGATAATCGGGTACAACATGGTACAACCAGGAGCGTACATGAAAGTTTGGATCTACTCCTGTTAAGATCGGATTTTTACTTTGTGTGGGAATAATGGATACATCGGTACTGGAATTATGACCGTAATGGGTGTGACCACCTTTGCCCCATCCTGGAGGACCTCCCAAAGCAAATTCACCAAAAGCATTCCATTTCTCCAAGGGATGTCCACTGGGATAATTAAAAGCATGTGTGCTGGTTCTGAAACCAATAACCGGCTTTCCGGATTTTAAATAATCGTCGATATGTTTAACTTGATCGGCAGGTAATAGTCTCCAACGAAGGTAGAAAATAGCAAGATCGGCATCTTTTAGAGCTTCTAGTCCCGGGATATTTTCTTCTGAATTATAGTCAGGACTTGCTTTTAGCACCAAAGTTCGCATGCCATAGTTTTTCTCAAGTTCGGCTGCTATCATAGGCAGGGTTTCTTCGCCACTGTATTCGTGGTCGCCCGTTACAAATACAATTAGAGGTTTTTTGACTGTTTTCTTTTTGCTTTGACCAGCAGATGGAGATACATTTGATAGCAATATGCCTATTGTAATTAAACATATAATGCTTTTTAGATGCTTCATTATGGTTTTATAATTAGGTTTAATTGTATAAACGAGGAACAAATAGTACTGTAGAAACCAGTTTGTTATGCCGTTCGGTTTAACTCAAATATATAAATAAAATAAACGTAAAACAAGATAAAACGACGGGAAATGTTGTACATTAAATACGGTCATGTATGGTCAACTATGAATTGGTTTTTTAAGTATATGACGTTTTATATGAAACGATGATCAGCTATATCTTAGCTTTAAATTGGTAAAATGTAAGGACTATTGATTGCTATAGTCTTTTCGTTTTCTTCAACTTTTTAATTCACTACACTGCCTATAGGCACCTACTTCTTTCTTGTTTTTCATGTAAAGGTATAATCCTCCAAAAGCAAAGATCAATAGGATAGGAAGTATTAACGTGATCTGTAATACTTCCGGCCCAGCTAGGTTTTTAGCTGTTGTGTATGCCAAAGCTTCTGCCGTTCCTTCTGTTGCTGAACTATACAGATCGAGATTGGAACCAATTGGTAAATGCTTTATGATTAATCCATCATAATAGCTGCCCATGATCATCGTATAGATGGAAACAGCAAACATACCAGCTCCACCGATAAGATTTAAACCCAAAGCTCCAGATTGTGGAATATTTTCGGCAACAAAACCGATCATAGTTGGCCAGAAGTAACACACACCGATACCAAAAATAATTGCTGCAAAGAAAACAGCATTACCTGTAAAGCTACCAAGCATATATAGACCTGCTGCTGCAAAGATTGCTGAAAAAAGGAGCACACCTTGGGGTGCAAGTTTTTGAACAATTGGTTTTGCGAACGCGCGGCCTATTACCATAATTCCAGTGGTAATCGTAAGTAATAGAATGGCGTTGTCGGTTACATTTTTAAGCAGTAAACTAATCCATTGCCCTGTAAATAGTTCAGTAATAGCGGTCATAAACATGCATAGAAATAGGAATAGAAATAAAGGAGAGCCTACTGCCTTGTACATGTCTGCAGTGGAATATCCTGAGGATACCCGTTCTGTAACGGGGAAATCAAGCTTTGAGAAAATATAACCATAAATAACTGTTGGAATTAACATCATCCCAACTTGGAACTGCCATCCGATGCCCAGATGGACAAATAGCGTGACCAATAACGTACCTATCACAACACCTCCAGGAAACCAGAGATGGAAATAGTTGAGTCTAGTTGTCTTTTCTTGCGGATATAGTGCGGCCACTAATGGATTACAAGCGGCTTCAACCGTACCATTTGCAATGCCAATTAATAATGTGGAGAAGAAAAGACTCCAATAGCCTTGTGCAAAGATGGTCAATAGAATACCTGCTAAATGAAAAAGGAAAGCCATCACCAGAAGGCGTTTCATCCCGATGATGTCAACAATAAAACCACCGATAACGATGGCAAGTGGAAATCCCCAAAAAGCTGTAGCTGTGATGGTTCCCAACTGTGTCGCATTTAATTGAAAATCAATGCCGAGTTGATCCATCATACCCGCACGGATACCGAAAGAAAGCGAAGTGACTAAAAGAGCGAGACAACTTGCCCAAAATAGTTTAGATGTTTGAATTTGATGCATATATTTAGGTTAAATTGATTAGTTTAAAAGTATTTCATCCATAAATATCCAAGCTGGTTGTCCTTTTCCGGCGTGCCATTCTGGTAATTTTTTGAAGTTTTTACCTACAATTTTGATGCAGGAGATTGATTGCGATTTAAATTTTACTTCCATCTTGATAAATGCATCTGCTTCATCTTTTTGTGGCATTGGATTTTTTACACGTTGCAATAAGCGCATGTTTTTTTCGTTAGTACCACCCCATACTTCAAATTCCTGTGGGGGAAGGATATGTGTTTGGATTTTTTTCATCATGTTGACCGATATAGATTTGAGGGGTAGCTGTTCTTTGAAAAATAGCATTAATGCCATGTTTTCATTGTAACCGATCCATTTGCCATTCTGGATGTCAAAGCTGCCGAGTTGTAAATCTGTCAATGTCTTCGGTCCGTCACCTTTATATTTTTCACTTGGCGCTACTATAAATGCAATGCTGTCGGGGCTGTAGCGACTTTGATAAAAGTTAAAAGTCAAGACATCACTACCGTACCATCCGGTTTTATATGCTTTAGTTTTTAATGTAACGGACTCTTTAATTTCAATTTCTTTGTCGTAAAGAGGTGACTTTAAACTATCGGGTTCGGTTCCATCGGTTGTATACCTGATCTCTACACCGTTGATGGGATGTTTAATCTGTAATGGTATTCTATTTTTGAAAATAGAAACGGTTGTACTTAAATGTGGCTGGTTTAGCTTTATGGGACTCTTTCCGTCGTCTTTAAAGCCTGTAATAATGCGAATTCCTTTTGCTAATTGTTTCAATTGGCCAATTTCATTTTCCTTTATATCAGTTCGCCATAATGATAGCTCTTTTAGGTTTTTCATAGCAACAAGTTGCTTCACGGTATTGAAATTTACTGCTGTACCAGATAGTGATAGGGTATTTAACTGTTTTAATGGAAGTAAATGCTTCAGTCCGTCGCCTTTAATAGCTGTGAAGTTGAGATTCAGTTTACGTAAATTTTCAAATGTGCTGATCGTTTTTAGTTCTTCGTCTTGCACGGGTAATCCGTTTAAGTTGAGAGATACAATCTGTCTTTTTATTTCTGTCAATTCTTTTAGCGCTTCTGGTTTGTAAATCGTTTTGTTATAGATATTAACAGACAGAGCAGGGGAGCCTTTATCGAGGATGGAAATAACCCGATAATCATTATTTAGTTTTTTGACCGTTGCCTCTGATGCCGCTGCAAAATCATATTGTTGTGCCATTGAAGGTGATGGGCCTAAAGTTGTAGAAGCTAGTATGCGTAAAGAATCTTGCTGTGGTAAATCGATTACTTTTTTATCCAATTGTGCATTTCCTTTTATCCAGAGGGTCAGTACAGCTATTTCTGTGGCAGTAAGTTCGGGTTTTCCTTTTGGAGGCATTCTTTTTTCATCTTCAACTGGAAGATGAAGGCGTTGCAATAATAAACTGATTTGGGGATTGCCGGGAACAAATAGTTTTCCATTTTTGCCACCTTTTAACATAGATGCTGCGTCAGTGAGGTTTAAGCTTCCTTTTGCTTTTTCCATATTGTGGCAACTGGCGCATTTGGCTGTAAAAATAGGTAGAATCACGTCTTGATAGATCATCGCTTGCTCTATTGAGACTTTTTCTGGGGTGGGTGTGACAGGAGCGAGTACGAAATTTTCGCCATGGGTCAATATGGCTCCATAATGCCCCGTAAGAAGAAGTGAAATAATAGTGAGCAAGGCAAACATTTTTGAAAGTGGAGAATTGTACCATGATTTTTCCCGTATCCAATAAATGAAAGAAGATATAAAGACAAGACTTACGCCGGTCCATTTGTGCCACTGTAAAGTACTTCCGCTGTAACCATCTTCTTGTGATAGTAATAAACCCATAATGACCGTTACTGTTGCCAAGAAAATACCACCTAGCAGTAGTCCCGATGTAAATTTGTGATATAGGGTTAATGTTGCATAGGATTTATTGTAACGAAAAATTTCAAGCAGCATCGCCAATAGCAATAGCACAATTGGAAAATGTAGTAGCATGGGATGCATTCTTCCAAATGATTGAAGCCATAGTGGTACCGAGATCTGTTTTCCAAATATTAATAAAAAGATGATAAAAATATTTAGCGCAAACAGTGCATGTTCTGTAAATCCTTTGAAGGTAATTTTCATATAAAAATTAGACTCGTGTAAATTTATAGGGATATACTTTTCCTGATGCCCATTGTGCTACGTAGATATTTTCGTCGTCATCGATGCAAACATCATGTGGGTTATGTAATATTTGTAATTCTTGGGCCATGGGCTGTAAGGTGCCATTGCTATATACTGGGATGGTACCACCAATATTGGATATTACCTTATTGTTTTTGTCTAGAATCGTAACGAAACCACTGTCTGCTTTATTGAGATCAGGAGATCTTAAAACAGCAGCATAAAGATTTTCATTTTTGATGACTGGCCGGCAGATGCATGCTCCTGGCAATGCGATGACTTCTAGGAGATTGCCGTTCATATCAAAACGTTTAAAGCAGTTGCGTGTACGGTCAGTAACCAGTAAGGTCGGATTTCCACTTCTTTTATCTACGCAAACCCCAAGAGCATTGTCCAAATGTTTTACTTCTTTTCCTCTTCCTCCAAAGTAGCCCTGTAGCTTCCCGTCAGCATTATAATGAAAGACATACTGCAAGCCATAACCATCGGCAATATAGAAATCGCCATTGTCTGCAACAGCGACTTCAGTCGGCACAAATTCTTCTTTTTTTTGATATAAACCGGTTTCCATAGGACAATCGATGGTTTTTAATATGTTGCCATCTAATGTGGTTTTAAAAACCTGATGCCTATCGGTATCTGTAATAAATAGCGATTCTTGTTTGCCTTCATTGGCGATGGTCAATCCATGTGCACCTGGAAAATCATGGCCCCAGGAGTTTAATAATTTACCCGATTTGTTATAAATTAAGATATTATTTTTAGTTTCATTGGTTAATAGTATAATACGTCCTTTTTTATCTTGGACCATTTCATGGCAGTCATTTACTGGGTTTTTGAGCGGATTTAATTGTCCCCATTTGTTATCAAGTGTGTAGCGCATGTTATGATGTCCGTATATTGGACCTTTTGGTTTGGCCATGAGGTCCTTCATAATGAAGAAACTTGCAGATAAGGTTGCTGTATTTTTGATAAATGATCTTCTTTCCATAAAAAAATAAGGTTATACTAATATGTCATTGATTACTTTTCCTGCGACATCGGTTAATCTATAACGTCTGCCTAGATGTTTATAGGTGAGTTTTTCATGGTTTAATCCGAGCTGATGTAGGATTGTGGCATGAAAGTCATGCACATGAACAGGATCTTTGATGATGTTATATCCTAGTTCATCGGATTCACCGTATACGATTCCTGGTTTGACTCCGCCACCTGCCATCCATATACTGAAGCAACGGGGATGATGATCACGCCCATAATTATCTTTGGTCATGGCGCCTTGGCTGTAATTGGTTCGTCCAAATTCTCCTCCCCAGATGACGAGTGTTTCATCCAATAGACCTCTTTGTTTGAGATCTGTAATTAATGCTGCCGATGCTTGGTCTACATCTTTTGCCTGACCTGCCATTTCTGTGGGTAAGTTACCATGTTGATCCCAACCTTGATGATAGAGCTGAACAAAACGGACTCCGTTTTCACTAAGTTTTCTTGCAAGTAGGCAATTGGCCGCAAAAGTACCGGGATTAAGGCAGTCTGCGCCATACAGTTTGATGATATCATCGGGTTCTTTAGAAAGATCAGTGACTTCTGGAACTGCAGTTTGCATACGATAGGCCATTTCATATTGCTGTACCTTGGCATTGATCTCTGGATCGCCAAATTCCTGATAGGAGAGGTCATTCATCGCGGCTAATTGATCAAGCATTTTTCTGCGTTCAAAACGATTTAAGCCATCAGGGTCTTTTAGGTAAAGCACTGGATCTTCACCACTGCTGAACTGTACGCCCTGATGGGTCGAGTCTAGAAAACCGTTGCTCCACAACTTGGAGTAGACACCCTGACCATTACCTTTTCCGCGTGATAATAATACAGTGTACGCCGGGAGGTTTTTATTTTCACTTCCTAGACCATAACTAAGCCAAGCACCCATACTGGGTCTGTTTCCTTGTTGTGCACCACTTTGAAAAAATGTCAGTGCGGGATCATGATTGATCGCTTCTGTGAACATAGATTTAATGATACAGATATCGTCAACAACTTTTGCTGTATGTGGAAATAAATCGCTGATCCATGCACGCGACTCTCCATATTGTTTGAAATCATAGTAGGAACCTACTAAAGGGAATGACGCCTGATTGGCAGTCATACCTGTAAGCCTTTGTGCTCCCCGTATGGATTCAGGAAGCTCTTGACCCATCATTTCTCTGAGTTTGGGTTTATAATCGAAAGATTCGAGTTGTGATGGAGCCCCATTCTGAAAGAGATAAATTACACGCTTTGCTTTAGGAGCAAAATCTGGAATACCCGAGGGAAGTCCTGCTTGCTCAAAGCCTCCTTCAAATAGATCGGGAATGAGCAAAGATCCCAATGCTACACTGCCTAAGCCTAAACTTAGTTTTGAAAGGAATCGACGTCTATTGAAATTAAGACCATGTTCTAAAATATTTTTGTCCATAATTTAGGATTTTGTAATGGTTTCTTCTAAATTGTATATAATGGTAATTACGCCCATTAATGCAGCAAGTTGTGTTTTATTGACTTTCTGATCTATAGGAAACTCTCCGACGGCCAAGACTTTATCAGCATTTGCTTTTTGTTTGAATGTATTTAACTGGTCGGCATAATAAGTTGTTAATCGTTTTATTTCTTGTTCCTTAGGTTTACGGCAGACTATACGACGAAATGCGGTTATTATTTTGGTCTCCGGAGTTCCTTTGTCTTGTAGTAAGCGAGCGGCCAGTACTCGAGAAGCTTCAAGTACGGTTGGATCATTCAACATCGCAAGTGCTTGAAGAGGAGTGTTGGTATTAAGCCGCTTAACTTCACACTGATCTCTATTACTGGCATCGAAAATGGCCATCACTGGAGGAGGTACCGTTCTTTTTATGAATGTGTATAATCCTCGTCGGTATAAACTTGCCTGATGGTCTTGTCGGTATGAGGCCAATAATCCACGACCTGATGTGGCCGCTTCCCATAGCCCTGCCGGTTGATAGGGTTTGACACTTGGACCACCGATGGTTGGAACCAACAATCCACTACTGGATAAGACGACATCACGGACATGTTCTGCCGGAATACGGTAACGGGGAGCACGAGCAAGAAAAATGTTGTCGGGGTCAACGTTGAATTTGTCAGGATCTACTACCGCAGATTGTCTATATGTTGCTGAGAGGACGATCTGTTTGACTAGTCGCTTGATGTCCCAGCCATGATTCATAAAATCAACTGCTAGCCAATCTAATAATTCTGGATGTGAAGGTAATTCTCCCTGCATTCCAAAATCGCCAGATGTTTTGACCAGACCTCTACCAAAATATTCCTGCCATACTTGATTAACAAATACACGCGAGGTGAGGGGGTTTTGTTTGTCAAATAACCATTGCGTTAAACCAAGCCTATTTTTAGGATATTTTTCGCTAAATCCCAATACTGACTTTGGGGTGCTTGCCTGCACGACTTCTCCGTGCGCATCATATACACCTCTGTTGAGTACATAGGTTTTACGGAGGGTATCTTGATCTCCCATAACCGATACGATCAACTTATTGGTATCTTGTTTGTTGACAAACTTTAGGATATCTTGGACATCAGCATTACTGATTTCCATTAATGGTTTTTTAGCGAATGTCTCCGGTCCACCAACAGTTGATTCGAGTCCGACTTCTTTGACGTTATTGAAGAAACCGGTCATTTGAAAATATTCTTTTTGTGAAAAGGGGTCATATTTATGATCATGACACTGCGCACACTCTAGGGTGATTCCTAAGATAGCTTTTCCCAGGGTATTTGTTCTATCTTTCACATATTCTACACGGTATTCTTCATCGATTACACCACCTTCTTCTGTTATTTTATGATTTCGGTTGAAAGCTGTTGCTAAAAGCTGTTCTTTAGAGGATTGAGGCATCAGGTCGCCCGCGAGTTGCCAGCTGATAAATTTATTATAAGGAGTATTGTTGTTAAAAGCATGAATAACCCAGTCTCTCCATGGCCACTGGCTACGGTAATTGTCGTCTTGGTAACCGTGCGAATCTGCATATCTGGAAACATCCATCCAGTGTAAAGCCATCCGTTCTCCATAAGCAGGGCTTGCCAGTAGGGTTTCTATTACCTTTTCGTAGGCATTAGGACTGTTGTCTGCCATAAATTTATCCATCATCTGCAATGATGGGGGTAGCCCCGTAATATCCAAACTAACTCTTCTAAGTAATCGTTCTTTGTCAGCTTCGGGATTTGGTGCTATTTTTTTATGTTCTAGTTTATCAAGTACAAAATAATCAATTTCATTTTTTATCCATTTGGTATTTTTTACTTTGGGAATGATGGGAGTTTTGGGTGCAGTGAAAGCCCAATGCTTTTCATATTTCGCCCCCTGCTTGATCCACTTTTCAATAATAGCAATCTCTGTTGCAGTTAAAGTGAGGTTGGTTGCAATAGGAGGCATTATATAGGATGTGTCTTTTGATGATATTCTCAAAAAAACTTCAGAATTTTTAGGCTTAAAGGGTACAATACCATGCGCTGTGGCATTACTCTTTAATGCTTTGTAAGCTTCTTCAGGTATATCGAGACGTAAATCTGCATCGCGTTTATTTGCGTCGGGCCCATGGCATGCAAAACATTTATCGGAAAGAATAGGTCTGACATGAAAATTATAGCTGATACTGTCAGGTATAGGTTCTTCACTCATCTGATTTGATGACGGTCTATGGCATGCCTGTATCATATATATACAAGCGAAGATCACGAGCATAGAATAAATAGGTCTTCGATACATATTTACGAGTTGTTAGTACTTGCGTGTGATACGCAATTGGTTTGCTTGTTTATAATTGGTGACTTTTATAAATCACTGGTTTAATCAAATTTAATCAGATGAAACTGGAGAATCTGACTCAATATTACCCCAAACTAATGTTATATGAACATTCTTGTGAGATCGTGTTGCAATAATGCGTTCAAACTTATTTAAAGCCCATCTTTAGGTTTGTAACTTATTTGTTGAAATTTATTTAGGTTAATATTTGCCTGTTTTCTATTAATATAATGAATTAATTACATGCTGTTTAGCGGTATCTTTATTTTTATTAGTTTGTTTAATCAATCAAAACCATCATTTACTTTGTAGAGGCTGTGAAAAATAGTCTTTCAGAAATGAAACTAAACCTGGGGTAAAATAGTATCTGTTGAAGATTAAGAGTAGAAATAGTATCAATACATCAAAAAATATTAAACCAATAAAATGAATAGAAAACTACGAATGGGAATGGTCGGTGGAGGCAAGGATGCTTTCATTGGTGCAATACATCGAATTGCGGCTCATATGGACGGATTAGTGGAGGTCGTTTGCGGAGCTTTAAGTATTAATCCTGAAATAGCTAAGGAGAGCGGAAAAGCGTTATTTCTTCCTGAAAACCGAACTTATCTCAATTTTGAAGAAATGATTGAGAAGGAGCGGCAATTACCTGCTGATGAACGTATGGATTTTGTGACAATCGTGACACCTAATTTTGCGCATTTCGCCCCTGCTATGTTGGCATTGGATAATGGCTTCCATGTCGTTATTGAAAAACCGATAACTTTTAGTCTAGACGAAGCTCTACAGTTGAAAAAGAAGGTAGAAGAAACGGGCTTGCTTCTGATGTTGACACATACTTATTCTGGATACCCTATGGTAAAGCAGGCTAAGCAGATGGTTGAAGGTAATGCTTTTGGTAAAATCCGTAAAATATATGTGGAATATCCGCAAGGATGGCTAAGTACGCTCACCGAACGTGAAGGTAATGCAGGTGCCGCTTGGCGAACTGACCCGAAAAAATCAGGGAAAAGTGGAGCTATGGGTGATATCGGTACCCATGCAGCACATTTAGCGGAGTATATTTCTGGTTTGAAAATATCACATCTTTGTGCAGATCTGAATACGATTGTAGAGGGACGAAGATTGGAAGATGATGGAAATGTTTTGTTGAAATTTGACAATGGTGCCGCTGGTGTACTTATGGCCTCGCAGGTCGCTGCAGGTGAAGAAAATGCATTAAAGATTCGTATATATGGTGAAAAAGGCGGAATTGAATGGGCTCAGATGGAGCCCAACACTTTACTTGTAAAATGGCATACAGAACCCACCCAAACGTATCGGGCAGGAACAAATGGTTTTCTTTCTGATATTGCGAAATTTAATTGCAGAACACCTGCCGGACATCCGGAGGGATATCTTGAAGCGTTCGCAAATTTGTATCGTAGTTTCTCGTTGACTTTATCGGCGCGATTGGATGGTGAGAATCCTTCAGATTTATTAGATTTTCCTTCAGTCGATGAGGGTATCAGAGGAATGGCTTTTATTGATACGGTTATTAAAAGTGGTGATAGTAATGAAAAATGGACTGTTTTTGAAATAAATAATTAGAAAATGCAAACACTTAAAGGACCTGGTATATTTTTAGCGCAATTTTTGGGAGAAAATCCTCCATTTGATAATTTAGAATCCATTTGTCAGTGGGCGCAAAAGATTGGATTTAAAGGCGTGCAGATACCAACTTGGGCAACGTCTTATTTTGACCTGCAACTTGCTGCTGAAAACAAGGATTATGCCCAAGAGATAAAAGGGATTGTCAATAGCTATGGACTCGAAGTAACAGAGTTAAGTACACATCTCCAAGGGCAATTGGTTGCAGTACATCCGGTATATGATGATCAGTTTGATGGTTTTGCTCCCGAAAAATATCATAAAAATCCTAAGGCAAGAACAGAATGGGCAGTAGAGCAGGTGAAATATGCTGCTAAAGCTTCTCAGCATATGGGTTTAGATGCCGTTGCGACCTTCAGTGGTGCTCTTTTATGGCATACGGTTTATCCTTGGCCTCAGCGTCCTAATGGATTAGTTGAAACCGGTTTTAATGAATTGGCAAAGCGTTGGCTTCCAATCTTAAATGTTTACGAGGATTACGGGATTGATCTTTGTTATGAAATCCATCCTGGAGAAGATTTACATGATGGGGTAAGTTATGAGCGTTTTCTTGAAAAGGTAAATAACCATGCGAGAGCCTGTTTATTGTATGATCCTTCGCACTTTGTTTTACAAGCAATGGATTACCTTTCTTATATCGATCATTATCATGAGCGTATTAAGATGTTTCATGTCAAAGATGCCGAGTTTAATCCAACAGGTAAGCAAGGTGTATACGGCGGATATTCCAATTGGATAGACCGCGCAGGCCGTTTTCGTTCGCTTGGTGATGGACAGGTAGACTTTAAATCGATATTCAGTAAACTAGCAGCTTATGATTACAAAGGATGGGCTGTGATGGAGTGGGAGTGTGCACTGAAACATCCTGAAGATGGTGCAATAGAAGGTGCTAAATTTATTGCCGATCACATCATTCATGTTACAGATAAGGCTTTTGACGATTTTGCTTCAACAGGGAGTGATGAAGCTTACAATAGAAAATTGATTGGATTGGTTTAGTATATTTTCATATATAAATCTTTAATAAGGGGTGTCTATTATTTTTAATAGACACCCCTTATTCGTATTCCTTAAATTGTTTTTACGTGTCGATGTGTAATATTATCGTCGCATTTTTGGAATGATAGTCAAATGATCATTAAATTAGAAGATCGATGCCAATTGGATTAATTCATGAGAAAAACGCAAATAAAGAATTTTTATGATTACTATCAGCCTGATCGTTGTGAACCGTTAATTCATGCTTCGGAGAACGGGGCTGTGCAGATGAAAGGTCTTAGTCGATTTGATTATCCAGGACAGGAATTACCGGATGCTATTTTGCCGGGAATTTATAGTATGGGTTATTGGGATGCTAAAACTGATCAGAACTGGGGGTTGGACTGGCACCGGAATGAAGGAATAGAATTTTCGTTTATGGAGTCTGGTAGTTTATATTTTTCTACTGAAAGTGAGACTGTTCATCTTCACCCCGGTAGCTTAACCATAACTAAACCGTGGCAATTACATAAGGTCGGTAATCCGATCGTAACGATAGGTAAGCAATACTGGATTATTATTGATGTTGGTGTGAGGCAACCTCATCAGGAATGGAAGTGGCCTGACTGGATCATTCTTTCAAAAGAAGATTTAGAATATCTGACAAAGATCTTACGTGAGAATGATGTTAGGGTTTGGCAATCGGATAAGAAAATACAAGAATGTTTTATTGAGATAGGGAAGTGTCTGGATCATGCGGAAATAGAAATTCCGCAGTCTAGGCTTAATATCTTAATCAACAGCTTACTGCTGGAAATATTAAGTCTTTTTAAAAAGGGTGATATTGAGTTTGACCAATCGTTAACACATAATCTAAGAACTGTTGAAATCTTTTTAAACCATTTGCGTACCGATTTTGAAAAATCATGGACACTTGAAGATATGGCAGAACACTGTGGACTTGGAAAAACGAGTCTTTCTAAATATTGTAAGCATTTAACAAATATGACTCCTGTCAATTATTTAATTAATATCAGATTGGAAACTGCGGCAAAAATGCTGATTGATCAGGAGGAAGAACACGTAACCAACCTTGGTTATTCTTGTGGTTTTACTAGTTCTCAATATTTTGCTACTGCCTTTAAAAAAAGATATAAATGCAGCCCGAGCGAATACCGCAGCAGATTTAGAAATGGATATGTGGGAAAGACTGCTTAAATTCTGATTTCTTTTTGTGAAAGCGAAATGGTGGTTTTGAAGAATGGAAATATGTTCATTATTCAACAACGGTATATATTAAACATGTTGCATGTTTTTTAGTGCTATTTTTAGCATTGTCAATACATTTTTTTTATTCTTTAGTTTAGTGACGTGATAAGTCGATAGAAATTATAAAGAGGAATAATGTGCAACATGTGATTGTAAATAGGGAATTTAATCACCAACTAAACCACCAATAAGATCAATTAATATGAAAGTACTTCCATTTACTTTGCTTATACCTGATGGTAAGAGTATGCTATCGGAAAGAGTTGAATTGCCACATTTCTATCAGCATATGCATCATCATAATGAATACGAAATTATTTGGGTAGAACAAGGTGAAGGAACTTTACTGGTTGGAAATAATATGCATAGTTTTCGTTCAGGAGATATTTTTCTAATTGGAGCAAATGTCCCTCATGTATTTAAATCCAATCCGGAATATTTCACAATGAAAGATCGGTTAAAAGTGAAAGCATGTTCATTATATTTTAACCTTTCGGGTATATTATCGGGTTTATTCCAATTGCCAGAGATGCATGTGTTACGTTCTTTCTTAAATCAGAATAAACAAGGCTTTCAGATACCGGGCAGGTATACGGTCGAAATTGCAAATCTAATGCTACAACTTCACAATGCTAGCGGTGTGGATGTGCTGTTACAGTTACTAAGCTTATTGAACCAATTGAAAGAAATGTCACCTCATTTGTTACCATTAAGTACCGATGTGTATTCGTCTGATCTTAATGCGAATGAAGGAGTTCGGTTTGATGCTATTATCAATTATATCATGCAAAATTTTAATAGTCAGATTACTTTAGAGGATGTTGCAAATGAGGCACATATGACACCTCAGGCTTTCTGCCGTTATTTTAAAAAACATACCGGAAATACTTTTGTTACCTTTCTTAATGAGATCAGAATTAATGATGCCTGCAAAAGCTTATTGACAGGAAAACATAAGGACCGTATATCTGGCGTTGCATATCAAGTGGGATTTAATAGCTTGACAAATTTTAACCGGGCTTTTAAAAGTGTGGTTGGGCAATCACCAAAAGCTTATATAAATGCCTATCATCATGTTAGCAAAGGAAGTTCTCTGGCAACTGTGTAATTTTTTCTTTAGATTTGGATGGCAGTGCAATGATCCATTTTACTTAAATAATGTATAATAGAATATGCTTAGGGCTACGGAAATTAAATTTCCGATCAGATAATAGTCATTATAAGCCGCTTCTTTTTTGATGTTTTCAGGAGTGTCTTCTTTATCCGCGCGTTTAAGTCTTGTTCCTAATTTTAAAGCGCCAAAGAGTGTGAGCACATGTGGAAAACCTTGACATAAACTATAAGTCATAAATAAACGTTCCAAAATACCTTTTACTGTAGATTTAGGATCAAACTTTTTGTTGTTGACCGATTTAGGCGTGAAAAGCCAAAATAGAAGACTAAGAAGGACTTCTGAAAAAAGAATGATTATTATTTTATAAACGAAGTGCATGGGGCAGTTTACTTATTGATTTTAAAATTGTTTTAGTTGCTTCATAAGATGAAATATTTAAAGTTTTCTCACGTTTCCAAATCTGAGATCTTGTTTTATTTATTTTTTCAGCAACAATCTTATAATCATTAAATTTAATAAATGCAGAGATTAAATTATAATCTTTCTCGGGATTCCATTTGTCAATGATATTTTCGAAGATAAGAAATGTATTGTTTAGAAGAGAGTCTAAATTAATATCTCCGATCTGTATGTAAAATCTTTGAGAATTGGTCTTCATACTGTTGAGTTTGTATCGTGCATCGCGTAATCCTTCACCTAACATTTCATAGGCGATTCTCTTATTAATGTTGGTTTCAATATCACCGTAAATAAGCACGTAGCGTAATTGAAAATCAAACCCTTGTATGATAATTTCTTCTTCTAGTGCGATAATGATATTTAATGCTGTTTCTAAATCCTTTGTTAGTCCCTGAAATTCATCGCCAAGTGTGATGGTAAGCGGAGATAATAGACTGTTTTCATAATCATGATTGATTTTGCTTACTGTTTCTTTAAAGTTTTGCATCAACAATGCTTGATTTTTTTGACCGCTTCCAATCACATCGCTCATCAATATAAAGTGTTTCATGATAAATGATTTTTATTACTTTATGTCAAATATAATGAAACAAAGTATTTTATTTCATTAAAAATGAAATTATAAAAAACATGGAAGCATTTTTTTAATAGCTCTTGACCATGACTGATTAGTATTTTGAAATGTTTATGAGTTTTCTTTAAGTAGATTTTCTAATACTGTTGTTAGATGTTCTATTTTGATATTACCATTTACAATCCGATTGGTTCTCATATCGACTAGAATATAACGAGGGTATGACACTATGCCGGCTTCAACTTGGAAAGCCGGGTATTGCTTTGAATCTAACCAATAATTGATAAAGTTAAAATTGTGGTTTTGTAAATATGATCTCCAATCCTGCATTTTACTGTCCATCGATATGCTTATAAACTTTAATTCACTTTGATCTGCATATGCTTTTGATATTCTTGAGAATTCGGGATGTTGCTGTCTACAAGGGCCACATGCAGTGTGCCAAAAATCGATAACTAGATAGTTAGAATTACCACTAACTTCTTTTAGACTTTTAACCTTATTATTTTGAGATGTTAATTTGATTAAAGGAAATAGAGCGTTTTTCTTATCGCTATAGGTTAAAATCATGTTGTCATAGGCATCATAGAGCAAGGTTGCTTTTTTGCTTCCAATAGTAGCAGTATCGATGCGTAAAACCGTATTTAAAATTTGTTCTCGATTTTTGAATACATGCCCCGAATTTATATAGTAAAACGAGGGGTTAGCTATCATGGATAATAACATCTCATAGGATACCAATGATTGAGGATAATCATTCAAAATAACTAAATATTGCGCTAGTTTGTTACGATCCCATTCTTCTTGACGGCTATTATCAGTTTGTAATAGCGGATCGCCAAATTCCCTATTTATTGCTACGATTTTTTGCATCTCCTCATTTAAAATAGAATTTTTAACATATACAATTTTTGTGTCATTATCGATACTGCAGTTTATATTTTTACGATCAATAATTACGGAGATTAAATCTCTATTGGGATTAATGTCCCCATTGCTAAAAGCTATATTTAATGCATTAAAATCTTTATAAATCGAATCAGAAACTATAAAAGTTTCCGAGCCCGAAATATCTTTCGTTATTTCTTTTTCTAATGTAAAGCTAAAACGCTCATTTACGATTTGCTGCTGATCTAATTTGCTACTTTCATATAAACGATAAATATATTTTGGAATAGGATTTTTTCCATAAACATTTCCATAAATGGTCACTTCTTGTGCTTGCGCAGTTACCTGACAAAAAATAATAAACAAGATAATTTTGACTACTTGTGTCATATATTAATAGGATTTTATATTGGTTTATAATGATATATTTCTTATCACTAAATGAATATAAAGATTAAATTTCACTATATCTCATTAATGGGGAAATTTAGTTGTATAATATATTGATTATTAAAGATGACGAGAGATCTAAAAGAATGAAATTTTTAAATAAAGCATTTTTAATAAGAATGCCAATCAATCATCTCTATTAAAATAAATTGTTACTTGCGTTAATCCTTTTATATTTATGTCTGTCGAATATAGACACCATCAATCCTTTTTTATGTTAAAGAAATCTTATTTAATTGCTGTTTTTTTGTTTTGCTTTTGCCTTGTTCACGGTCAAAATCGAAGTAGTCGAGGAGGAAATGTAACTGTATTTTCGGATCAGGAAGCATTCTACTTATACATCAATGGAATTCAGTATAACGAACGGCCCACGAAACAAATCAGAGTGGAGCGCATGAAAGACCATAGCTACGATATTCAGGTTGATTTTGTCGGAAGAGAAAAATCGACACTTTTAAAAAGGGGTATTTCAATGGTTAATGAAGAAGGTTCTTTTTTGGATTTGACTTATTTGGCTAATGCTTCCAGAAGTAACAGAACTCGTAGTTTGACTTTGTATGCTTTATTTCCTGCAGAAGAGGATATGCCTGACTCGCGTACAGCAAATGTATTTATTTACGGTCGCCCTAAGCAAATGATTGAGGGAGAGTTTGATCCAGGATCTGGTGGTGATGATTATTATGGAGAACAAATGACGAATGCAGAGTTTAATGCTTTTTTGAAAACGATAGATCAAGCTGGATTCGATAATGACAAATTGAAAATAGCTGGTATGACTGCTCCTCAGGTTGCATTTTCGGTGAATCAAATCAGAGAGGTACTTAAGAAGTTTTCTTGGGATGAGGGTAAGATTGCTTTTGCAAAAATGGCCTATTCTAATTGCCCGGAAAAAAGAAACTATATGACCTTAACTGATCAACTTGCTTTTGGAGATAGTAAAAATAAATTGATGGATTTTATAAAAAATCAACCTGTCGATCGTGATTATCTGGAGAGAATGACTGAGGTTGAGCTGAATGATCTGATTAAAGCAATGAGACAGAATGGATTTGATGACGACAAACTTAAAGTACTCGGAACTGTAAGTGGAAAGGTCGCTTTTCCTGTTGCTTCGATTAAAAGAATTCTCAAAGAACTAAGTTGGGATCAGGGAAAGCTATCTGCAGCACAAAAGCTGTATCCGAATTGTATAGATAAACGTAATTATGCAACCTTGTTAGAAGAGTTTACTTTCTTGGATTACAAAGATAAATTCACAGCATTTGTGAGAAATCAAAAATAAGTAAAGCTCTAATCAAATAAGGATCGCTAAATATAGCGATCCTTATTTTTTGAGACTTAAGGATGCTCAGTCACAGAGATCGATTCAAAAGGCAATTTACTTTCAAGCCATTGTAAGATTTCGATATATACCTTTTCTTTGATCGATTCATTGAGAAGTTCATGACGCATCATGGGATGCAGGTGGTATTTTACATCCTGATTACCATGGTCCATAAGGTCTTCAGCGGTCTTAATAACACCTTTTCCAAAATTACCTATAGGATCTTCTTTACCGCTTTCTAATAGAAATGGAAGTTGATTTGGAATGCCATCCGTCCAGTTTGGACCGGAACCACGATTGGCAACATATGCAGTCGCATAAAAAGCGTTGTTGGAAAATGGAATTCCACATAGTGTATCAGCTAAAAAATGGTCACGGTTTTCTTTTGCTAAACTCAACCAGTTGCTATTTTTTTGGTTAGGTTCATTTTTAAATTTTTTATTATTAAATGCACCAAATGAATAGTTAATAAAACTTGATCTGGTTTTAGGAAACATTTTGTTCAATAAAGCGAGTAGTCTTTCTCCTACAACAGCGGATTTATCCATTGTACCTGTACCGATGAGTACGGCTCCATGGAATAGATCACCAATTTCTTGTAAAACACAACGGGTAATAAAAGAACCCATAGAATGTCCTATAATAAAATGTGGTAGATCGGGATACTGTTTTGCAATTAATTTTGCCATCTCAATACCATCGTCTACTAATCTAACTCCCGGGTTTTCGCGTTGTATAAATCCTAATGCATCTTTATTTTTAACGGAGCGACCATGTCCCAGATGATCATAGGTCATTACTAAAAAGCCGTTTGTTGCGAGAAATCTTGCAAAATCATCATAACGTCCACTATGTTCCTGCATGCCGTGCAATATGAGTATTGTTGCTTTGGCTTTTTTTTCCGTGGGGAAGTAAAGAGTTTTAAAGATGTCATGTGTACCGCCTATGGTATCTGTAATCTCATGAAAACTAGATTCAAGATGTATCATGTTTAATAAATCAATTGGGGTAAATCCTAAAAATATCTATTTAAAATGCTTGATGCTTGATCTTTAATCCAAAATTATGGCCTGTTGATTCACAAACAATAAACAGATGTAAGATAAGTCTTTTTTACCTAATTCTAGAAATTGTCTTTTATAGATGATTGAGAATGCTTGTGAAATTATGATTTATTGATAAGACGTTTCTTACGCTGAGATAACATGTATTTTTTATTCAAAAGTTCTTTTCGTAAAATATGGTCATTTATGCGAGACTTGCTTTTAGCTTGGCGAGTAGATCGCTGGCCTTCGTATTGTCTATACTAATTTTTCTGATTGTTGCTCTTTTTCCTTTATCTTTTTGTTTGATTATTTTTAGCAGATCTTCAGTATATTCATTCTTGTATTTACTGATGTCAAATGGTTTGCTATGTTGTTTTATGAGTTGAAGAGCCATATCCATTTCATTCTTCTGAATTTTGATTGTAGTGGGTAACTTTAACTCAGAAATAGCCCTAATCTCTTGCTCATATCGGATCTTATTAAGCAATAATGTGCCCTTGTAGGGTCTGACTATGGCAAGGTGTTCAACATTGCGCATGACGAATGATCCAAGTCCAGCAGTTTTACTCTTTTCAAGTGCTTTTGTGAGTAATTGATACGCTTTTTCGCCACCTTTTTGAGGTTCAAGATAATAAGGAGTGTCAAAATAGATGCTATCAACTTCGTTGAGTTGTACAAAAGCATGTAAGCCAATAATCTTTGTTTTTTCTGGACTCGCTTCTTCAAAGTCAGCATCTTCTAAGATGACATAATGATCTTTAAGAAAATATCCTTTCACAATGTTTTCCCAAACAACTTCTTTTCCGGTTTTTTCGTTTACTCTTTTAAATTTAATATTAGCTTGGTCTTTACGATCGAGCATATCCAGATCTAGACTGCTACTTTCCGTAGCACTGTATAATTTTACTGGAATATTAACGAGCCCAAATCCTATAGCTCCCGTCCAAATAGCGCGCATAGTGAATGAATTTTACTGTTTACAACTAGGAATTAAATTCTTTAAAAGTTTATCTCCAGTTTATAGGGAGCAAGTCTGTTTTAGTCTCCTTAATACTTGATCGATGTATTCCGGAAATTGCGTTAAGGCTTCTCTTAGGTGTCGTTCGCCTTCTATAAATCCTTCTCTTCGTGCAATTTCTAGCGCCGAAAGGTATACTTTTTCAAGATAACCCTCTGGCATTTGTACAGAATCTAAGTCAGTGTTGCTCATAGCTTTAAAATTAAATATTGATGTTTTTCGTTGTTGACTGATTTGGTATAGCTTTAAATAAATGATAACTGCTATCCTTTAAATATATAACATATTGATCTGTAAATGGTTTTAATTTAACATGTTATTTTTAAATTGTTTTACGGATTATTTTGATGTAAAAGTTTTATTAAACTCAAGATGGTATTTATAGAAATTTGCAATTATTTATCTTCTAAATGTCGCGGAAATAATACGTAATAATTTGTACAGTATCGGTGTGTATAAATGGAGATTTTGAGCAGTATAAGGGACTGACTGAATAATGGAATGGCAGGTAAAAGCACAATCGATAATAATCGGTTTGGCTGTTTCGACAAATGAAAAGAGTTGAACAATGCTTATACCGTACATAATCTTCTGCGTTCCTTTTTAAGAAATTTAGATTTACTATTCCCTTCATTTATGATGGAAAAAATTAAAAAAAGTAAAGTATAGTCCCTAAAGAAAGCAGGGAAATGATGACCCAAAGTATTATTCCTTGAAGGAACGGTTTTATCCCCATTTCGATAATGAGTTTACGGCTTAGTCCACAACCTATTAGGAAAAGTGTTAGTGTTAAACCTGTTTTTGCAAAACAAGTGAAGATATGCTGATAGTTATGGATACTTGGTATATAGCTATTTGCCAACATGGCTACTACAAAAAGTCCTATAAACCACGGAATTTTTACTTTTGGACCATTGGTTTTAAACAAATAAGCTGCTAAAAAAGCAACAGGTATGATCCATAATGCTCTACCTAATTTAGCTGTTGTTGCTATTGCTAATGCCTCAGGACCATATTTATTGGCAGCGCCAACTACCGAGCTGGTGTCATGAATAGCGATAGCACTCCATATTCCGAATTGAAGTTGCGAAAGATCAAGCGCATTTCCAACTGCAGGAAATATAAACAGTGCTGCAGCATTAAGGGTGAATATAGTCCCTAATGCAATAGAAAGTTGTTTTTCTTGTACTCTAATAACAGGGGAAATAGCCGCTATTGCGCTTCCACCACAAATAGCTGTGCCGACAGCTATTAGGAAAGATGTTTTATTTTCTATTTTCAAAAGTTTACCAAGGAGATAACCAAAAATTAATGTGAATGAGAGGAAGGTCAACGTTAATAGAAAACTTGTTTTTCCTGTTTCTAACGCTTTGTCTATTTGCATACCAAATCCTAAGCCAACAACGGAAGCCTGTAATAAAATATGCGTTGCTTTTTGATTAAGATGGAGATAGGGATGCCCAACTGTTTGGGCAATAACTATCCCTAATAGGAGCGCTATAGGAGGTGAGATGAGTGCTGGTATACAGCAAGTGATAGCTATCGTTACAAATATAATTTGTCGGATACGATTATTCCTTATAACTACTATTTTGTCCTTAATTTCCATCTCTATCCTTTCGTTACTAGTCCTGTTTTGATTTGTGTTTTTGACTGATACAAATGTCGTGAACACAAAATTTTGATAGAAATGGTGATTTGTTATTGGGTATTACCTATGGTTATGATTTATTATTCTTATTTGTTATAGGTTTATTAGTGGAAAAGTTGAGAATTTAGTTTACACTATGTTACTTTTAAAAAAGTGCTTTAGCTGACTTGGCTTTAATTGTAAGGGAGGAGTTTTAGAATAAATCGCTTTTAACTTCATCTGAAGTGTCGGATTTGATAAAATGCAATAATGAGGCATCAAAGCTATACGGTATCAAAGCAATTCCTCAGAATTATTTGATTGGTCATGATGGAAAGATTGTTGCTATCAATGTTAAGGGAGAGTTTTTATTTAAAAAATTAAAACAAATATTTGAAGGAAAATAATTTTAATTATTATTGGAGCTTCGTTGTAGGTCAGAAGTTTTACTTCTGACCTTTTTTATGCATTTGATTTATGGCTAATCTCTAAAGTCATTGTTTTACAGTAGGTTAAATTAAGTTATTTAGAATGTAGAGATGTTCTAATGCATTTAAAAATAGATTTTTTGAGCTTTTAACATTTAGTAGCAGATTCTTAAATACTAATTGAATATACTATTTACATTGATAATTTATTAGGGTTTGCTGCCTGTATCATTAAGCACCACTTTTTTTAAAACTACAGATAACAGAAAGATGTCTTAAGTAGTTAATTTATACTTTGTTTTTTTTGACTATCATGTAAGATTGCTGTGTTCATATTTAATATTTGATTTTTAAATAAAAAATTAATAAATTTATATAACCAATAAAATCAAAGCTTATGCGAAAGTTATTTCAAAATAATCTTGGACTAAGATCTATAGTGCTGTACATTTTGATATGTATACTCGTTGTAGCTATCAGTGTTGTTTTTCTTCAATATCATAAACTCATAATTGTAAATGCTTTAGATAAAGCTTCTATAAATGGGACTTATATTCTTTACTCTTTGCTTGTAATAAGTTCATTAACTCTTGTAACGACATTTTTTGTTTCTCCCATATTCTTTTTTGAATATCTACAAAAGGAAAATGTTGATTATGTTTTAGTGAAATTGTTACCCTATTTGCCTATGGTTAGTGTATTTTGTGTATATTTTCTTTTATTTGGACCTGGCTATAATGAATTTACTAGTGAGGATAAGTGGAGTTTGATAGATACTGTTTATATAATATTGTCTGGAGTCACTGTATTGATTGCTGGTGTTATTGTTTTACATTTTATAAAAGGTTTTCAGTCTATTTTTAAAAATGCGATGGTTTTTGCCTATAACCAAAGTTATGGTAAAGCTGGAGATCAGTTTAGTTTAGATGATTTTAGAAAGCTTCCAATAAAAGAAAATGAAGAGCCAAAGTGTGAGGAAAATCCAAATGATGAATTGATTAAAAGAGTTGAGAAGTTAATTAATTCTACAGAAGAGTTGGAAGTTGAACCCATTGGAGATGTTAATTTTAATATCGTAATTTATGTTTACGGTGATGGTTTTGATTACTGTTTATTAGATTCCGGACTGGATATTCCGTTTATCTTTGGTGATGAAAATCCGGAAATAGTATTAGCAGAGTGTCACTTTTTACATATTAATATAGCTTTATATTTTAGGATAGATCAAGTGTATATTTTTAACTTTGAAGATAATTATGTTGTTTTAAATCCCGCCATCGATCGAAATTTACATAATATTAGAAGTAAGCGTGTGAATGAAAAACTAAATAGTTATCGTGTTAAAGGTAAACCTTCTGGTTATTTTCATATACATCCAAGTCTAGGTGATAAACTTCGTATAATTGTAGATGGATATGCAAATAAGCGTTTCAATCACTAATATTTGTCATTCAACTTTGTCGGATAATTATTTTTCATCCTTCTTATTCGTTTTAAAATAGCTATTGTTCTTTTTGTCATAAATTTTATGATATAAAAATAATCATCAACATATATTAAATTAATGGTTTCTTGTAATAAATTACGATTGATATAGTTTTTCATTATTGTACTGGGGAAGAGGTTTGAAAGGATTTTATTTTTATATTTTTTAGGAGTTATGAGTTTAGTTTACTAACTTCATTATTGAAAAAAATGATTTATTGAACCAATATTCTGAAGCAAACATGCTTTTGGGATAGACCTAAACTTGCTCTAATGATCTTGACCGTCATTGTATTAAGCTTGTTTTTGCTAATTGTTCTTATTACACAGGCAAAAATAAATGCTTTTCTATCTTTTTTAATAGTTTCTGTTATTTCTGGAATTTTGCTAGGCATGCATTTGGAGAGTCTTATTCTCGCTATTGAAAAAGGTATTGGCTCAGTAATGGGAAGCCTCATGTTAATTTTGGTACTAGGTGCTATGCTAGGGAAAATTGTTGCAGATAGTGGAGCCGCCGAGCGTATAGCGAAAGTCATGGTACGATTAATGGGAGAAAAGTATATCCAATGGGGTTTGATGCTGACTGGTTTTATAGTCGGAATCCCTCTTTTTTATGGAGTAGGATTTGTCCTGTTAGTGCCACTGATATTTTCAATATCCTATCGCTATAAACTTCCTGCCGTATATATTGGTCTTCCTATGCTTGCCGCATTATCAGTGACACATGGATTTATACCCCCGCATCCTTCTCCTGTGGCACTAGTGGCATTATTTCATGCCGATATGGGAGTAACATTGATTTACGGGCTTCTAGTTGCAACTCCTGCAATAATTATAGGAGGTCCTATTTTTGGAATGACACTACGAAATATAAGACCAAAGCACGAGCTGTTTTTTAAACCGGTTGGTACTGAAGTAGGTAGTGACTATAGTGTGCCCAGTGCATGTATTAGTTTTTTAGCCTCGCTATTTCCAGTTTTTTTATTGATTATCGGTACAGTTCTTCCTTATGTAATTGATACGGGTAATGAAAAATTATTGTCTTGGGTGAAATTCATTTCAAATCCAACCCTAGTTATGTTACTGGCTATTTTATTTGCAGGATATAGCTTGGGCATAAAACAGGGGCGAAGTATCAAGTCAATTATGGAGATCTTTGATGGAGCTGTGAGAGATATAGCAATGATTTTATTTATTATTGCAGGCTCAGGTGTATTCAAACAAGTAATGGAAGATAGTGGGGTCAGTTTGGCACTCGCTAATTATTTACAGACCTTACCCATTCATCCATTGGTTTTAGCGTGGTTGATAACTGCTGTGATACGAGGATGTATCGGTTCTGCAACAGTGGCTGCGTTAACAGCGGCTGGTGTGTTATTGCCACTAGCTACAGGTGGGCATATTCATCCAAGTTTGATGGTTCTCGCAATTGGAGCAGGCAGTTTGATGTTTTCACATGTTAACGATGCTGGTTTTTGGCTATTTAAAGAATACTTTGGGTTGAGTGTAAAGGATACGCTTCTATCATGGTCAATCATGGAAGCTATTGTATCTGTTGTCGGTTTACTTGCTGTCCTAGCGTTGGATATGATTATTACTTAAAATTTAATTACCTTAAATAATTATTTGAATAACATAAAATATATAACATATTATGAATTATAATGCAGACGAACAATTTGAAAAATTAGGTTTAACATTACCTCCGGCACCTGCACCTAAGGGTGTTTATAAACCTTTTGTAATTGATGGTAAATATCTCTATTTATCTGGTCATGGGCCTGTACAAGATGATGCATCATTAATTATTGGTAGAATCGGTGCAAGCCTTAATCCTGAGGAAGGTAAACTTGCCGCAAGACAGGTTGGATTAACAATGCTTTCTACTATAAAAACTAATCTAGGTAGCCTTAATCGTATAAAACGTGTAATCAAGGTGTTGGGAATGGTCAATTGTACTTCTGATTTTGAAGCGCATCCAGCTATTATTAATGGTTGCAGTGAATTGTTTGCTGCAGTTTGGGGAACTGAGAATGGAATCGGAACGCGTAGTGCGGTTGGATTTGGATCACTTCCGGATAATATTCCTGTAGAAATAGAAGCTTTGTTTGAATTACATGAAACAGTATGATTAAGCATTGGTATGAATTAAATGATGTTTCAGAAGTAGACTCTCCCGCACTCTTGGTTTATGAAGAGCGGGTTGTCGATAATATTCAAAAAGCTATTGAGATGGTAGGGGGCGATTGTAGCCGGATTCGCCCACATGTCAAAACAAATAAATCGACAGATGTCTGTATTGCTTTAAGGAAGGCGGGTATAAATCAATTTAAATGTGCGACTATTGCTGAAGCTGAAATTCTGGGAGATGTGGGAGCTAAAGACGTCCTATTGGCTTATCAGCCAACAGGTCCTAAGATTGAACGTCTGATTAAGCTTAAAAAACATTTTGGTAAAACCAATTATTCGTGCTTAATCGATCATAATGAGAGCGCTAGGGCATTAAATAGGGCATGTGTTTTAGCAGACTGCTCTATGGATGTGTATATTGATGTAAATATTGGGATGAATAGGACAGGGGTAGCATTGGAAGAGGTCGAGAAGTTAGCCGTGACCATACTGTCACTTCCAGGGCTTCGTTTGATGGGGGTACATGGATATGATGGTCATATCCATGACTCTGATCTCAAAATCAGAGAAGAACAAAGTGCTATATCATATGCATTATTAAGTAAAGCACATTTATTATTAAACCAATTATGTAGCTCAATATCAAGGATGATTATCGGAGGTTCACCTTCTTTTACTTTTCACGCAGATAGAACTGATGTGATTTGTAGTCCAGGGACGTTTGTATTTTGGGACTATGGTTATGGAGAAACTCTAAAAGAGCAACCTTTTGATTATGCGGCATTACTGTTAACCCGTGTTATAAGTATTGTTGATCAGCATCATATTTGTTTGGATTTGGGATATAAAGCTGTCGCAAGTGAATCAGCTTTACCGCGTGTCAAATTTTTAGATCAACCCGATCTTGAAGTCGTAAGCCAAAGTGAAGAACATATGGTCGTAAAGGTTCCAAATGCACAAGTATACGAAATAGGTGCAGCTTTCTATGCTGTACCAAAGCATATATGTCCAACTGTGGCATTGTACGAAAAATTGGTGGTCATCACTGATGGAGAGGTCGATAATTATTGGTATGTTACTGCTAGAGATAGAAAGATTAATTTCTAAAGGATGAAAAAACAAAGATTGATTTTTGATGCGCATTTAGATCTTAGTATGAATGCAATGGAATGGAATCGGGATTTAAGACTTCCGATTGCTGAACTAAATAGTAGAGAGCAGGGGATGGACGATAAACCTGATCGTGGAAATGCAACAGTCTCTTTTGGTGAACTGAAAAGGGGGAATATTGGCCTAGTTGTCGCTACTCAAATTGCAAGATACGTGGAGAAGGAAAGCTCTTTGCCTGGTTGGTATTCTCCAGAACAAGCTTGGGCACAAACACAAGGGCAATTAGCTTGGTATAGAGCAATGGAAAAGGATGGGTACATGCGCATGATCAAAACTAAAACGGATTTAGAAGAGCATATCATTCTTTGGAATGATGAGACCAATAAATCAAATAAACCAATCGGTTTTCTGCTAAGTTTAGAAGGAGCTGATTCTTTAATTGATTTATCTTATCTCGAATATGCTTATGAGCAGGGATTACGTGCGGTTGGGCCAGCTCATTATGGGCCAGGAAGGTATGCGAATGGTACGGACTCAAATGGGAGACTAAATGCAAAGGGAATAGCGTTATTAAGGGAGATGGAACGCCTTAATGTTATTTTAGATGTAACTCATCTTAATGATGATGCTTTTTGGGATGCTATGGATGGATTTAATGGTCCAATATGGGCTAGTCACAACAACTGTCGCGCACTTGTCGACCATAACAGACAATTTAGCGATGATATGATCAAAATCTTGATTTCGAAAAAAGCAGTAATTGGGGTGGCATTAGATGCCTGGATGATGGTTCCCAGATGGGTAAGAGGCGTATCTGACCCTAAGACAATGAATTGTTCATTAGAGGTTATGGCCAATCATATTGACCATATCTGTCAATTGGCCGGTAATACAAATCATGTCGGTGTAGGAAGTGATCTTGACGGCGCTTTTGGTAAAGAACAATGTCCATATGACCTGAAAACTATTGCTGATATTCAGTTGGTTTTTGATATATTGTCACAAAGGGGATATAGTGAGGATGCTTTAGATAAAATAGCACATTCGAATTGGATTAATTTTTTGCGAAATTGCTTATAAATGGTCCGTTTTTAGCGAATACGTGTTTTATACTTACCATACAATCGTTATAATTTGAATGATATTTCTCTGCAGAAGGTACTTCTAAATAATTAAAAATAAGATTTTTATAAATTTTAATAATCTTTTGTGCTTAAATTGTATAACAATGTGATCATTGATGTGTTTTATAAAAAGAATTTATTAGTCACTTTTATTGTTGATATGTATGTATAAACCCGTTCAAGTTAATCGGAAAGATATTTATTTTAGGCCAGATACCAAACGTGTCCTTGCTCGTTTTTTTTCATTAGGTGATGAACGTTCCATTAAAGTAATTCATCGGGTGCTACAATTATCGGATGAAAAACAAAAGGAAGTTTTTGGACAGGTTTTACGAAGTTATTCTCAGCGGCACCGAAGTATTGTGAAGGTGTTTGAGCGTAATTTTGATCGCATAAGACATCTATTGGAAAGATTAGAAATGCCGACGGATAAAATATCGATGACAGCTAAATTATTAATTGGTTCTTACTTTACGATGGAATATTCCATCGAATCGGCAGCTTTATTTAATCCATCTATTGTTGAGCATCCAGATCAGAGCGAGCTTTATAAAGGGGAGAAGAGGGTTATTATCAGTTTTAGAGCAACCGGTGAGGGGCATGTATCTTCGATAGTATTCCGCTCTGGTTATATTGATACGGAGAATAATATTCATCTAGATGTTGTGGGAACATTGCTGGACAAGCCTATCAATATTAAGAATCATCGGTATAATAAAAATAGCTTCATTTCTAAATTGGTTGAGTTGCATCCAAAAGATGCGACGGCTATGCAAAAGCTTAGCGAAAATCTAACAGAAACATTTACATATGAGGAGCTGAAGAGATATGTGGAGGGAATACGTGCTGAAATAGAGCATACAGAGGATAATGATAGTATATTGAAGCAAGCGATATGGCTCGCTTCATCGCATTATGAGATGACTTTCTCTTTGGATACTTCAATATCTGAAAGGGTTATTTTTCCAATTTCTGATACTGAAAAAAGGGGGATTGAAGATGCGAGATTTGTTCGTTTTATAACACCTAAGGGGGAGGTTATCTATTATGCAACTTATACTGCATATGACGGATTTAGTATTTTACCAAAACTATTGACAACTAAGGATTTTTATCATTTTACAGTCAAGCCCATCCATGGAGAAATTGCAAATAAAGGTGCTGCGATTTTTCCGCGAAAGATCAAAGGGAAATATGCTATGCTATGTCGTATTGATGGTGAAAATAATTATATCGCCTATTCCGATTATATCAACATTTGGAATGAAGCTATTCATTTGGTGCAAGAACCTGAAAGTCCATATGAGTTTATACAGATCGGAAACTGCGGTTCCCCAATTGAAACCGCAGCCGGATGGTTAATTATTACACACTCTGTTGGCCCTATGCGCGAGTATTCAATTGGGGCTTCATTATTAGATTTGGAAAATCCACATATAGAAATAGGACGCCTTAGTCTCCCTATTTTAACTCCTAATGATATGGAAAGAGAAGGGTATGTGCCAAATGTTGTCTATTCATGTGGAGCTATTGTTCATAATGATCAATTAATTATGCCTTACGCCATGTCGGACTATGCATCGACTTATGCGACCATTAACTTGAATGAGTTGATTCAGGCTATTCTTCAACCTGAAATTTGATTTTTAAAGACTTATAAACAGTTAAGTAGGCTATAAAATAACATAACGTGCTTTCTGCTCCTTGATTGCGGTTAATGCCATAAGTTTCTAACCCATCACAGCATCCTTTGGTGCTGTGGTCATATAGCGGGAGCTTAAGGTCATTTTCGCCTAAAAACCATTCAAAAGATCGAATCATTTTTTCAAAATATTCTTCATTTTTAGTGATTTCAAATACCTCCCTAAATAAAAGTACTGTGGCTGTAACATCAATGGGCTGTTGCCCGAATTTGCTTATATTTTGATTTTGTTTTGCCCATTTTTGATTGCCAATAATAGATAAAAACCCATTTTGCATAATGATATTTTCGAGAAAATAAAAGCTTGAAAATCCTATTTTTCTAAGTTTATCATCATTTAAATATTTGGTTGACATGAGTATTGCCAGTGGGATAATCGCATTGTCATATGCCAGAACTGGTTCAAACCATTTCCACTCATCATCAGCACTGGAATCATATTCATGTACTAATTTAAAAGCCAGTTTACGGAGTAACTCTGTGACTCTTTCATCATTTGGCTGTTGTTTTAGATATTCAGCAATACCCATCATAGTATAAGCGATAGCACGTATAGATTTTAAATTTTCAAAGTGTGGCATAGCTTTAAAAAACATATTTGATCCTAACTGATAGAAGTCAACAAAAGGTGCTGTATTAAATAGATATCCCAATGCCCATATAGCCCTACCAAAAGAATCTTCAGATCCGACTTCTTCTAAAAATTCATTCTGAAAATTCATGAAGTTATGAAATAATCCGTCCTCTCTTTGAGCATAGTAAATGTAATTAAGATAGGTCGAGATTCTCTTTCTAGTATCCTTTTCTCCAAAGGCTTCATATTGCATCAGGCTAACCAATAGCGCTCTAGCGTTGTCATCCAAACAGTATCCTTCTCGATAGTTGGGTGTTGCAAATGTGGCATGTTGAATAATTCCTACATAATTTGTCAATCGATCAAGATGATCCCATCTGAATTTTGGAAAACGCTCTAACATCGTTATTTTTATATCGGTGTCGAGATTTACTTGTGTAGAGGAGAGCTTTTGGAGTAACTTGACATAAGATCCGCCTAATTTGTTCCAAGTCATTTTCTCACCATGATGGCGAGCCCTACTTCTAAGTTCTTCTAGTTTTTTAGGGTTATCAAATAGGTCAATGAGAATATTTTTTAATTCTTTATGATTTTTAAAATCAAATAAAATGCCTCTTCCATCTGCCAATAAATCTTTCGCATGCCAATAGGGAGTAGATAATACAGCCGCTCCAGCCCCTACAGCAAATGATAATGTTCCACTCGTAATCTGAGCTTCATTAATATAGGGAGTAATATAGATATCACATGCTGTTAAGTAGGTGGTTAGGGTTTCGTTACTGACAAAATCATTGACAAAAATGATGTTGTTTTCCAAGCCCATTTGTTTTATTAAGGCAGTTAGATACTCCCGATATTCTTCGCCAGATTCCAATAAAACGTTTGGATGCGTTTTTCCTACAATAAGGTAAACAGTATTAGGATATTCTTGTACGACCTTTGGAAGTGCATGTATAACTGTTTCAATTCCTTTGTTACGAGCTATAAAACCAAAAGTAAGGATGATGCGTCTATCTGTCAACTGTAGTTTTTCTTTTGCATCGTTCTGTTGGTAATCAAAGGCTGGAACTCCATGAGGTATTAAACGTATTTTGTTTTCATGTACATGATATATTTTTTGGAGAAGTCCAATTGCATAGGAACTCATGACTACTATGATAGAAGCTCTTTTTGCAATTTCAATCAATATTGCTCTTTCATCAATATTTGGTTTTTCTAATATAGTATGTAAGTTGACCAATAAGGGCATATGAAGTAAATTGATCAAAGAGAGTATGTAAACACCGCTATTCCCTCCAAAAATACCATATTCATGTTCCAGCACTACACAATCATATTTATTCTCGTTAATAAAATTGGCCGCTTGGATATAATCTAATTGCTGTTGGGGGTTAATTTCGAAAACAACTTCCTCATTATAAGAATAAGATCGGTCTGAAAGAGCAATAATATGTTGGGTAATAGTTGAATCCTGATGGTCTATGGATTGTAGTAAATCATTGGTAAAAGTTGCTATTCCACATTGTTTTGGCAAATAAGTACTGATGTAGGCTATTTTCATGTTGAATTCTTAAATTTTTTAAATAATTAAATGATTTGATATGCCTGATTTTTTAGTTCAGCTGTTTTGATGAATTTACCTTATTTATGTTTCATGACTGAAACAGGTTGATATAATGGTATTCGGTGATCATTGTTATTTTTAATGAGTTTATTAAGAATGATCGTATTTATTTTTTAAGGAATGTACATGGTGTTAAAAAAATTATTTATATATGTATTTGATCCTCACGCTAGGCACGATAGCTTTTCATGGCTGTTGTGCCTAGTTTGAGAGCTATTGAAAGTATAGGTTCTGAATAAATATTAGTGAATTGCCCATATTCAACATACTAAACAATTAGAAAGTAGAAAAGTTGAATGTTTTTGAATTGTTGAAGGTACTTCTTTTTAAATCAACAATAGAAATTTCTTTTTACCGTACTGTTAAATATTTGTTAATCGAATCAAATTATCCAGCGCATGAAAACAATTTCACTTCCCAAGTGTTATATCTATAGTATTTACTTTAAAAAAGGAGATTTTATTATGAGCGAATTAACATGGAAAGGTCGTTGGAACGAACTAAAAGGTAAAGTGAAACAACAATATGCAGATCTAACGGATGACGATCTATTGTACGCCGAGGGAAAAGAAGATGAATTATTAGGTAAACTTCAAAAGAAAACCGGAAAAACTAAGGAAGAGGTAGAAGATTGGTTAGATAAATTGAAATAGTAAATTTTAGTTTTATATAGCATAAAAAATGGTTAAGTACGATAAGTGCTTAACCATTTTTTTTTGTCTCCAATAATTTATTATTACAACAGTGCCTGATTCATCTTTTAATGGATTAATATTTTAAAAAATAATACATTTCAATTGTTTGTTGTGAAAAAAAATGATCTGAAAATCAGTAGTTTGCGCATTATTTTTGGTATTTTCCCTTATTTGTGAAAAAAAAATTTTAGCTTTGTGAAGCCCATCCCAAAAGGGCATGTTTTTCATAGGTAGATGAAAAGGTCGCGTTAAGTCTAACACGACCTTTTTTTATTTCCATCCATAGATTTGTTATAAATAATAAGCGCATGTTTATTTATCAATAGTTTTGAAAATTGTTTATTCAACATATCTAATTTTACTCAATATTTTTTTGATAACAATCTTAGTCCTGTATATTTGCTTTTAGAGAAATGAGATGAATAGGTTGAACAGAAAAAGCCTCACTAAAAGTAAGGCTTTCTAAGCAGTGCTCCCAACTGGGCTCGAACCAGTGACCAAAAGATTATGAGTCTTCTACTCTAACCAACTGAGCTATAGGAGCGGTTATTATATTTTGTCAAAATGTAACGTTTACCGCGTTTTGACGATGCAAATATTGATATTTGTATTGATATTTCAAAATAAAAAGATGAAAAAAATTAAAAATATTATCCTCGATTATGGAGATGTGATCTTTATGATCGACTTTTTGAGGATGGAGTCTGCCTTTAGTGAGTTGGGAATCAAAAATGTACGAGATTATTATGGTCACCGAGCACAAACAAAACTTTTTGATGATTTTGAACAAGGAAAAATTCCCGCAAAAGCATTTCGAGATGGAATTCGTGAAATTTCCGGTATATATTCTTTGACGGATACACAAATAGATGCTGCATGGAATGCCATGTTAATTGGTGTGATGGATGGAAATCATGAATTATTGCTCGATCTTAAAAATGAATATCGATTATTTTTATTGAGCAATAATAACGAAATTCATTATGGTTGGATTATGGATTATTTAAAAAATAATTTTGACCTCGATGATAATACAGCTTTTTTTGAAAAAGACTATTATTCACATTTAATGGGTATGCGTAAACCCAATATTGAGATTTTCCAATTTGTATTAAAGGAAAATGGTTTGGTCCCCGATGAGACGGTTTTTATAGATGACAGTCCACAGCATTTAAAGACTGCGAGTGAATTGGGATTAAAAACTTATTTGCTCACTAAACCTGATACCTTATATGATTTAATTTATCGTGAAGGCTTATTGAAAAAATAGTGAGATTCTTTTTGTATATCTCAATCATAATTGTACCTTTGCATCACTTTAAAAATTAAAAGGCTACGAAAGGAGGTATATACAGAGCATGATTATCGTAAATGTAAAAGAAGGAGAATCTTTAGATAGAGCATTAAAACGTTTCAAGAAGAAATTCGAAAAAACAGGAGTTTTAAGAGAACTACGTTCTCGTCAAGCTTATGAAAAGAGATCTGTAACTCGTCGTATTCAAGTTAAGAAAGCGATCTACAAACAAGGATTAAACCAAGAGGTTTCAATCTAAGGTTTCTAAAAAGATATAAAAAAGGGAAAAGTTTACTTTTCCCTTTTTTTATGCGCTTTAATTCGGTAAATTAGTTACAAATAGAATGGATTATGTATATAAAAGAGTTTGAACGGTATCTTCAATATGAAAGGCGCTACTCTAAACACACTTTAATAGCTTATTTACATGAAATTAGTCTGTTTTTAGTGTTTCTAGAGAATGAACATCTTCCATTCGAAGAGGTTGGCCATCGTGATATGCGTCATTATTTCGCCATGATGACAGAAGCGAATAAATCGGCTACGACAGTGAATCGAAGCATCTCGGCATTACGGACTTATTATAAGTTCTTACAGCGAGAGGATATTGTGAAAGATAATCCGATACAAGTGAAAGCTCTGAAAATGCCTAAGAAGTTACCAGTGGTAGTTGAGAAGGATAAATTGATGTTGTTGCTGGACCACTTAGAAGAGAACGTGCATGATTTTGAAAGTCGTCGAAATAAATTGGTGATGGAACTTTTATTTGGTACAGGTATTCGACTTGCAGAATTATTACAAATTCAGGATAGAGATATTGATTATTATAACAAAAATATTCTTATATTCGGTAAAAGGAGTAAGGAAAGGTTAGTTCCTATTAATGGGACATTAATAAAAGAGCTACAGCTTTATTTACACGCTAAAAGTTTATACATTGAAAATAATAAATCAAGTTTCTTAATCGTTACTAAAGAGGGAAAACCGGCCTACGAGAAATTGATCTATAGAATTGTGCATAAATGTCTGTCGATGGTTTCTTCACAACAGAAGAGAAGTCCGCATATTTTGCGACATACTTTCGCGACAGCATTATTGGACAATGGTGCAGATCTTAATGCAATAAAGGAGCTCCTCGGGCATGCGGGGCTTGCGGCAACACAAGTCTACACGCATAATTCTGCGGAGCGGTTAAAGTCTATTTATAAACAAGCTCATCCAAAAGCTTAAAAAAAGGAGGAAAAATGAACATTACTGTGCAATCAATTAAATTTAATGCTGATCAAAAGCTAATTGAGTTTATCCAAAGAAAAACAGGTAAATTGAATCAGTTTTTAGACTCAATCATTGGTGGAGAATGCTATTTACGTTTAGAAAATGTAGATGATGAATCTAATAAGGTATCGGAAATTAAAATAAATATACCAGGGAGTCAACTTTTTGCAAAAGGACAAGCTAAGAGTTTTGAAGAAGCAACTGATATTGCAGTAGAATCCTTAAGGAGACAGATTAATAAACATAAGACCAAAACTAAAACACAGGCCAGTAATCATAAAGAGATCTTGACGACTGAAGAAGAAGAATATTAGTATATAATAGTTTAATAAATGAAAGACTAATCATTATGATTAGTCTTTTTTTGTGTAAAACAAGGAGTTAACAATGCGCATCTGGGCTTCTTTTTATGCTAAAGACAACTATTTATAATTGTTCAAAATAATTTAAAACTTACTTGGATTGATTATAAATAATGATTATTTTTGCTTCATCATAATGAATTAAGAAATGTCAAACAAAATCTGTCCATTAACAAATGTAGAAGAGGTCTTTAAAACTGAAACTGGTGCCATATATCAGTGTAGTCGTAAAAACTGCTATTGGATGGAATTTGCGGGTTCAACGACATCTTTTTCGGTGTCAGACTTTTTTAAATTTAAGAAATCAATAGATAATATTGATGTCGAGAAAATGCTAACAGACACTGCACGTTCTGCGGATTTTACATTGGTAATGCCTTTTCGAACAGAACGTTGCTTTCTCCTGGCAGTTCAAGATGTTTTGAATTTAAGAGATTTGTTAGATGGAGCTAAATTTATGATCGAATTAAATAGTATTGTTAAGGCTTGTTTACGTAGTTCTCAGATTACTGTGTTAGCTTAATTTTCCATTCTTTGTAATTATACTGATTCTAAACAGTTTAACCTTTTTTCCGCTAATTTAGACTGAATTCGTATTGCAAATTTTTTATACAAAAATCTGTAATGTCCCCTATATTTGTAGTGTTCAAGTAAGTCAAGTATTTGAAACTTGATTATTATAATTAGTATTAAAACTTACAGATATGAAAGATTTATTAAAATTAAAATCTTCTTTAACAGAAGAGATCGAAAATATATTAAATGCTCAAATTAAAGTTGAAGCACATTCTTCTTCACTATACTTAGCGATGTCATCTTGGTGTGATGATCAAGGTTTGGAGAATGCAGCAGATTTTTTTGCTAAACAGTCCAATGAAGAGCGTGAGCATATGTTGAAAATCTTCAATTATATTAACAATAGAGGCGGTCGTGCTATTTCACC
Organism: Sphingobacterium sp. MYb388; assembly: GCF_037479535.1. Lineage (NCBI taxonomy): Bacteria > Pseudomonadati > Bacteroidota > Sphingobacteriia > Sphingobacteriales > Sphingobacteriaceae > Sphingobacterium > Sphingobacterium sp. MYb388. Next base: position 283,522 of record NZ_JBBGYV010000005.1, read on the forward strand.
AGAAGTAACAGGTATTCCTTCAGATTTTGATTCATTCCGTGGGATTTTCGAATCAGCATTGGAACAAGAGATGTTCGTTACTGAACAATTTAACAACATCGCAGACAAATGTATGAAAGCTAAAGATTACGTAACATTTAACTTTTTACAATGGTTCTTAGCAGAGCAAGTTGAAGAGGAATTTGTTGCGAGAAGAATCTTAGAATTATTTGATGTAATTGGAGAAGATGGTACTGGACGTTGGGAAATTGATAAACACTTACTTAAAGTTACTTTTGCTGGTGAATAATTAATTTATTCTTATAAATAAAATGAAAGGCGACTTATTTCAAATAAGCCGCCTTTTTTATATACAACTATTCATTATTTTGCGTTATGGTTGTGTAAATTATTATGTATATTGAGATACAAATAGAATAAGTTGTTTTGATGTCGGATAAATTCGAAATATCAGGAAATACTCATAGGGTCATCTTTCTTATCGTCTTCTTTTTTGTTGTGGGTAATGCACAAGCCCAACTCCAGAAAAAGGAGGTGTACGGATTTGTTGTGGATATCGATGGGCAACCGCTTGCTGGCGTCAATGTGCGTCTGACAACTTCTTTGGATACCGTCATGGCAATTTCTTCCAAAACAGGTTTCTACAAATTTTACCAAATTAAAGGAAGTAATATCCGTTTAAACTACAGTTCTTTAGGCTTACAGATTGTTGATCGTTCTTACCCTCAGTATAATACAACAGATCGTGTTATTGCGGAGACTGTTGTTTTAAAACCACAGGTTTCAGTGCTCAAAGAAATTGTTATTAAGAAATATAAACCAATCGTCTTCAAAGAGGATACGGTTCAATTTAATATGGGAGCTTTCCAGTTTGATCGACGCACACTGCTGGAGGATGCGCTTAAACAATTACCGAACTTCCAGGTTTCTCGTGATGGCTCTGTATATGCTTTTGGTAAACCGATTACTTCTGTACAAGTAGATGGTAAAAAATTCTTTGGAGGAGATGTGCTTACCGCTACTCGAAATCTTCCTGCGGATTTTATTAAAAATATTCAGGTTATTGATTTTTTCGGAGATGAAGCAAGTGCTAAGGGAACAAAAACTGGTGAGTCTGAGAAAATTCTAAATATTGTTTTGAAAGATGACAAGAAAAAAATAAGTTTTGGACAGGTTACAGGTGGTTTAGGTGATCAAGAACGATACCTCGCGAGTGCAGGCCTCAATAAATTCAATGATGGTCAGGAACTATCTTTTGTAGGATCTGTTAATAATACAAATACGAATCTTTTTTCTTTCGGTTCTCCAAATGGAGGAGGTTCCAGGGATCGTGTAATGGGCGAATTGGCAGACTTTGCCGACCCTACTGATGGTTTTAATGCTATTGGGTCCTTGGGAACAAGTTTTTCCACTAATTTGAATGATAAAATTAGTGCTTTTGGACGTTACAGCTATACAAATACAAAGAATACGACGAGGGGGAATTCCTATCTACAGTCTGTATATGGTAATAACATTATAACCAACCAAGAGGATTATGTAACAAAGACTGTTGATAATGCGCATCATATGAATTGGGGGTTTGATATAAAATTATCTGATTCAGATCTTTTAAAAATATCTCCAACTTTTTCATGGAATAAATCGAAAGGTAATGAATCTAGAGATCGATATATTAAGAATAGACAGATCACAAACGATGGGGAATATGCTTCTGACAACAGTAGTACGAGTCCAAATGCTGAAGTAGACATCTTATATGCCAAAAGTTTTAAGAAGCCAGGACGGAAATTAGTGTACAATTTACATCTGGGATATAATTCAGTCGATAAAAAAGAGGATATAGTTGACCGGAATAAGATTATAGATAGTGCGTTTAATCAAGTGCAAATTAAGGATAGTTTTTTAAATCAATTTGTGAAAAGTGAAAACAAAAATCAAGATATTAAAAGTTCGCTATCTATTATAGAGCCAGTGGACAAGGGCGGAGTATTAGAATTGAATTATGACTTTAGTTACACCTCAATTGATGCAAGGCGGTTAGTTCATGAACGAAATAATGAATTGGTAGATTTTGGTCGAGTTGATTCTCTTAGTTTAAGTTACGATTATGCTTTTTCATCCAATAGAGTTGGCATGAAATATCAACAGGATATATTCAATAAATTTAAATATAATATCGGATTTGCGGTTCAACCAACAGAACTTAAAGGTTTTTCTAAAGATAAATCAATTCAAACATCTTATAGTAATGTAAATCTTATACCAGCAGCGGGGGTCAAATGGAAATTTAATGAGAATTCTGATTTGTCAATTGATTACTTAGGTAAAAATAATCAACCTAATTTCTATCAGATTCAGCCGATATTGGATAATACAAATTCACAAAATATTATACAAGGAAATCCAGAATTACAAGCAGAATTCGCTAACCGTATCTTGGCTAAATATCGAAAATCAATTGTAAAAAGGGGACAATATTTTGAAAGTAGTATTGCTTATAATTTTATTTCAAATAAAATTGTCTCTAATCGGACTACTATTCCTAATTCAACAATACAAAAAACTACCTTCTTAAATACATCGGGTTATTATGATATCAAGGCATACTACTTATTTACTGCAGCTTTGTTTAACGATAATATACAGATGAGTTTGAATGGCAATGCTGATTTTTATAATAATGTCACTTACATAAATGACATTCGTAATGACGGTGGACATTTTTTATATTCGCAGTCTCTGCAATTCAGGTACATGTTTAATGATGTATTTGAAGCTGAACTTAATGGAAATTACGCATTAAACAAAGCTACCTATAAACGACCTTATAATGATCAAATTGTGGCGCATACCGGTGTGCTTGGTTTGGGATCCAAATATTATGTGAGCGCACATGGATCTTTTGGTGTAGAGGTATCGCAAAGGTTAAATTCGGGATATTCATCATCATCATGGACAAATATAAATCCCACAATTATTAATGCATATTTTGAATATACTTTTATGCGTAATAATTTAGCAATGTTACGGATTCAGGGCTTTGATTTACTAAATCAAAATTCAGGTATTACCAGAGATGTAATAGGAAATGATATATTTGACGTTCAAAATGAAAGGTTATCTCGTTATTTTATGGTCTCTTTAAATTTCCGTTTACAAAAATATCCTAAAAAATCATAATGAAAGCAGTTGTTATAACAAAATTTGGTGGACCTGAAGTTTTGAAGATAAAGGAGGTGGATACACCAACTTGTACTGGGCATCAAGTGTTGATTGCTGTAAAAGCAGCAGGTATGAATAGGCCTGATGTGTTTCAGCGGAAGGGAAATTATGCGGCCCCTGAAGGTGCCCCCGCTGATATTCCTGGTCTTGAGATTTCGGGAGAAATTGTATCCATTGGTGAGTTGGTAGATGAATGGAAAATTGGTGATCAGGTCTGTACTCTTTTATCTGGTGGAGGATACGCAGAATATGTCGCTGTTGATCAGGGACAGTGCCTGCTTATACCTAAAGGATTGACTTACGAAGAAGCTGCCGCTTTACCAGAAACATTGTTTACCGTGTACCATAATGTCTTTCAAAGAGGGGAACTAAAATATGGCAATAGCTTTTTAGTTCATGGTGGAAGTGGAGGTATTGGATCAATGGCAATTCAGTTAGCAAAGCTTGCAGGAGCAAAAGTGTATACAACAGTGGGATCGGGTGACAAAGCTACTTACTGTAAAGAATTGGGAGCGTCAGTGATCATTAATTATAAGGAGCAGGGCTTTAGGGAGATTATTGGAGACAATAAAATTGATGTTATACTTGACAGTATAGGAGGCGATTATTTTGAAAAGAATCTTGAAGTATTGAAACCGGATGGTCATCTGATCTACATTAACGCAATGAAAGGTGCTAAAGTAGAATTAAATCTTTTTAAATTGATGCAAAAACGAATCTACCTATCAGGTAGTCTTTTAAGAAGTAGATCTATTTTATTTAAAAAAAATGTGCGCGATGACATAAATAAACAGATCTTACCTCTAATCAAACCAGGTGTTTTTAAAGCAAATATCTACAAGACCTTTCAATTGGAAGAGGCTTCTGTTGCCCATGCATTGTTAGATTCTGGTGACTTTACAGGAAAGCTTGTCTTTGTTCTTTAAAATAGATGTGCAATTCCTTTTTGATATTGTAATGGAGTAAATCCTGTCGCTTCTTTGAAATATTTGTGAAAACTGACAAAGTTTTGAAAACCACATTCGAAGCAAATTTGTTTCACATTATATTTACGTTCTGCTAACAATTTACAGGCATGCCCAATACGTATTTCAATAAGATATTGAAATAGAGTTTTTCCAGATTTAGCTTTAAAGTAGCGACAAAACGAGTTTGTAGTCATTCCAGTTAATGTCGCAATATCTTCTAACTTGATTTGTGATTTGTAATTTTGTGTAATATAATCCATAATAACAGTCATTCTTCTGAAATCTATATCTTGACTGTCAATCGGATAATTTTCACTGGACAACAAAGTATAGGCTTCAGATTCTGCTATTAAAGTTAAGACTTCTATTAGTGCTATTATTTTAGTTGAGTTGTTATTGTTTAAAACCTTTTCTATTAGAGATTTAGCTAATTGCAAAATTGATTTATTTAACTGAATTCCCCTTTTAGATTTTTTTAATAAATTCTTTAATTTATAATTTTCTGGCAGATTAAAGAAAGCGTCGCCAAGAAAATTTTCTTTAAAATGGGAAACTCTAATGTCCGCAGGTTCGGGACAGTTATTATCTAAATAGCAGGAGTCAAATAGCCAATAATGAGGTAAGTTAGATCCAACCAATACGATATCACCATTTGTAAAATTTTTAATACTGTCACCAATAAATTGGGTTCCCGATCCCTTTCCGAAATGAATTAATTCAAGCTCTTCATGGTAGTGCCAAATATTATGATTTTGTGGAATAATATCGTTCCTCACGCTGAATGACTGTACGTTACTATTATTGACTTTTAGTAGTTGTGGTTTCATTTATTAATAAATATATGCACTATATTTTACAGTTCTACTATTTTGAATGGTAATATAGCGTAATAATTGGGTAAAATACTTAAATTTTCTTTCATTAATTATTCCTTATTTTACATAAACCAATGATAAATTATATTTTATATGTCAGTTAGTAAAAATAATAAATTAGCGATTGTACTCGTAACATCCCTTTTTTTCTTTTGGGGCTTTGTTCATAATTTGGACCCTATTTTAATTCCACATCTTCGTAATGCATTTAGTCTAACGCATTTACAGGCTTCTTTAGTGGATTCAGCTGTTTTTATTGCTTATTTTTTACTAGCTATTCCTGCCGGTATGATCATGAAAAAATATGGTTATAAATCGGGTATTTTAATAGGTCTGACAATTTTTGCTATTGGTTGTTTTTTATTTATACCAGCAGCTAATCAGATTAGTTATGTATTCTTTTTAGCGGCTTTATTTGTTGTGGCTTGTGGTTTAACTATTTTGGAAACTGCGGCAAATCCCTATGTTACGGTCTTAGGTGACCCCAGTAAAGCAACACAGCGATTGAATTTTGCCCAATCCTTTAACGGACTGGCAGCATTTATAGCTCCAATCTTGGGCGGAAAATTTATTTTAGCGGAACAACCAAAATCTGATACTGAGATTGCCGCCATGAGCGAGCAGGTTAAATTAGCCTATATGGAGGCAGAGACTGCGACTGTAAAAGCGCCTTACATGATTTTAGGTTTAATTATTCTGATTGTTGCTGCGATTCTTTTTTTCACTAAGCTTCCTGATATTAAAGATGATGAAGGCGAACAAAAGGCTGGTTTCTTTCATGCATTTAAGCATAAAAATGTAAAGTGGGGAGTAATCGGACAGTTTTTTTATGTAGGAGCACAGGTGTGTGTGTTGAGCTTTATGGTACTTTATGCTACTGAAGTTGCTGGAATCACTCCCTTAAATGCTTCCAAATATGCTAGTTTTGCAGGTTTAGCTTTTATGTTAGGTCGTTTTGTTGGAACATTTTTTATGAAATTTATACAGCCACTAACTTTGCTAATGATTTATTCTATCATTTGTATTGCATTGTCATTTATTGTGATATACGGAAGTGGCACAATAACAGTCTATGCATTAATTGCAGTAGCATTTTTTATGTCGATTATGTTTCCCACAATATTTGCGGTCGGAGTTGAGGGAATTGGGGCAGATACGAAATCAGCTTCAAGTTTAATCATTATGTCTATTGTAGGTGGAGCAATTTTGCCGCCTTTATTGGGATTGATTTCAGATAAAACTGGTAATCTTCAACTGGGCTACTGGGTACCTATGATCTGTTTTATAGTAGTGCTTTTATTTGCTCTAGCTAATAAAAATAATTTAAAGACGAAATCTTCTCACGAATAATAATTGTAAAATGACTCAATATACTTTTGCCTTAGATCTGGTTAATGATCCTAAATTAATTGCTGAATATGAAAAATATCATAGGAGTGTTAGTTCCGAAATTCAACAATCAATTTTAGATGCCGGTGTTACTAAAATGCAAATTTTTAGATTTGAAAATCGCTTGTTTATGATCATGGAAGTGGATGACACTTTTACATTTGAAAGAAAAGCAAATATGGATGCTACCAATCCTAAAGTTCAGGAATGGGAACAGCTGATGTGGAAGTACCAGAGTGCTATTCCGGGAGCTAAAGAAAATGAGAAGTGGGTTTTAATGAAACAGATATTTGATTTGAAGAAATAAAATGATAAAAGATAAAAAAACATATTTGCAGATTCATCCAGAGGATAATGTATTAGTGGCTTTGCAAGATTTGCCTAAAGGAACGTTAATTGAATGGAAAAATAACAATTTCCATTTATTGCAAGATGTAGCTGCCAAGCATAAGTTTACCATCTCTCCTTTAAGTCAGGACGCTGAGGTTTATATGTACGGTGTGTTGGTTGGAAAGGTAAACTGTGCATTAGAAACTGGTGCCTTGATTTCTACAGAAAATCTACGTCATGCCGCCGATGATTTTAAGCTAAGTAAAAGAAGAACGGACTGGATAAAACCTGATGTTTCATCTTTTTTAGCAAAAACCTTCAATGGCTTTCATCGATCTAACGGATCGGTTGGTACTGCTAATTACTGGTTAGTAATCCCATTGGTTTTTTGTGAAAATAGAAATGTCCTGACTTTAAAGACAGCTTTTGAAGAGAAGTTGGGGTATAAAGTAAGGGCGAATGATTATACCACTGAAGTGGATGAATTGATCCGTTTATATCAATCAGGTGCAGATATTAATCAGATCATAGCTCAGGATTTAAGTTCTTCGGCAACGCGAGCAAGCGACCATCGCTTATTTGAAAATGTCGATGGAATCAAGTTTTTAAATCATGAAATGGGCTGTGGCGGTACACGTATGGATTCGGATGCACTTTGTGGTTTGCTTGCAGGCTACATTACACATCCAAATGTAGCAGGTGCAACCATCTTAAGTTTAGGTTGTCAACATGCTCAAGCCTCAATATTAGAGGCGGAGATCGCGAAAAGGGATTCGAAGTTTGATAAACCTTTGTATATTTTTGAACAACAAAAAGAAGGTACGGAGAAGGAATTAATGCAAAAGGCTGTGAAGGCAACATTTGCAGGAATGATGGAAGCAAATAAATGTATACGTCAACCCGCTACCTTAGATAAATTATGTATAGGTCTCGAATGTGGCGGATCGGATGGGTTTTCTGGTATCTCTGCAAATCCTGCTCTCGGATATCTTTCTGATATTTTAGTAACGTTAGGTGGATCTGTTATTTTAGCTGAATTTCCAGAGTTATGTGGGGTTGAACAAGAGTTAAGTGACCGATGTGTAGATGAAGAGACTGCGGATAAATTTATGGAGTTAATGCGTGTTTATAATGCGAAAGCTGAGGCTGATGGTTCTGGTTTTTATATGAATCCTTCTCCTGGCAATATTCGTGATGGTCTGATCACCGATGCAATAAAGTCTGCTGGAGCTGCCAAGAAAGGCGGTACATCGCCTGTAACTGCAGTAATTGATTATCCAGAGTTAGCCAATAAGCCAGGTCTTAATCTGCTATGTACACCAGGAAATGATGTTGAAAGTACTACCGCAGAAGTTGCTGCAGGAGCAAATATTGTTTTGTTTACCACTGGTCTAGGAACACCAACGGGTAATCCAATAACTCCAGTGATTAAACTGTCTACAAATACAAAGACATTTGAGAAAATGCCAGATATCATCGATATTAACTGTGGGACTATTATCGAGGGTGAGGAATCAATTCAAGAAGCGGCACATCGTATATTAGATTATGTGATTGAAGTGGCTAGCGGAACAGTGGTGCCGAAAGCGGTACTTTTGGGACAGGATGACTTTATTCCTTGGAGAAGAGGCGTATCTTTATAATCATAATTTTGTGTCAAGATTATCAGTAAAGCTTGATAGACACGTTCTTTTTGTTAATAAATTTTAATAATCATAAGGTAGCTGTTCATGAAGTATCATGGATCAGATATTAATAATAAATAATATAATAACATGTCAAAATTGCAAAATAAAGTAGCTGTTATCACAGGTGGTGGAAGTGGAATAGGTCGTGCAATAAGTTTACTTTTTGCCGCAGAAGGAGCAACTGTTCATATTCTGGATCTTAATATTGAAGGGGGGCAAAGTGTCGTTTCTGAAATAACTAATCAAGGAGGACGGGGATTTGTCCATGCATGTAATGTAAGTCTTCAGGATGAGGTGTTATCAATTGTAAATACTATCGGTAAAATTGATATTTTAGTTAACAATGCAGGTATCGCTCATGTTGGAAATCTAGAAAATTGTAAAACTGAAGATTTTGAAAGAGTATTTAATGTAAATGTTAAAGGTGCTTATAATGCGCTTTATGCAGTTGTTCCAAAAATGAAGGAAAATGGTGGCGGGGCAATTCTTAATCTAGCGTCCATTGCAGCTTGGGTAGGAATTACAGATCGATTCGCATATTCAATGAGTAAAGGTGCCATTTTTGCAATGTCACTATCGGTTGCTCGTGATTACATGGCTGATGGAATTAGATGTAATAGTATTTCACCTGCAAGAGTACACACACCATTTGTGGATGGTTTCATTGCCAAAAACTACCCAGGACAAGAAGCAGAGGTCTTTGAGAAATTGTCAAAGAGTCAACCGATTGGACGTATGGCACAACCTGAAGAAATTGCTAAATTGGCTTTGTTTTTATGTAGTGATGATGCCGGTTTTATCACTGGAAATGATTATCCCATTGATGGAGGTTTTATAAAACTAAATAATTAAATTAAGGATCTTTTGAGATCACTTATATATAATATTAATATTGAAAATATGAAATTAATACGTTTTGGAGCAGCGGGAAAAGAACAAATTGGTGTTCAGATAGATGGTGTAAATTATGATGTATCTGCATTTGGAGGTGATTATAATGAGTCTTTTTTTGAGAATGACGGTTTAGAGGCTTTAGAAGAGTTTGTTAAAGCAAATAATGGTAAATTAATTCCTGTACCAGATACTGAAAGAATTGGTGCACCATTTGCAAGACCTTCTAAAATAGTTTGTATTGGTCTTAATTACAAAGATCATGCAGAAGAAACAGGTGCTACAATTCCTGCAGAACCTATTATTTTTATGAAATCTACTACTTCTTTAGTAGGTCCATACGATCAGGTAATGATACCTCGCGATTCTGTTAAAACTGACTGGGAAGTGGAGTTCGGAATTGTTATTGGTAAAACCGCATCTTATGTGGAAGAAGCTACTGCATTGGATTATGTAGCGGGATATGTGTTGCATAATGATGTTTCTGAACGTGAATATCAATTAGAACGTGGTGGAACATGGGATAAAGGTAAAGGTTGTAATACGTTCGCTCCTATGGGACCCTTTTTGTCAACTAAAGATGAAATCAAAGATATTAATGACGTCAATATCTGGTTGAAGGTAAATGGTAAAATGTATCAAAATGGAAGTACTAAAAATTTAATCTTTTCAGTACCTTTTATTGTGAGTTATGTGTCTCAATTTATGACATTGTTGCCGGGCGACGTAATTTCTACTGGTACACCAGCAGGTGTTGGATTAGGATTTAATCCTCCAATTTATTTAAAACCTGGCGATGTGATTGAATTGGGTGCCGATGGTCTAGGTGAGTCCCGTCAAGAGGTAATTGCTTATTCAAAATAATTAATTCTTATGCGTATAGATGCTCATCAACATTTCTGGCAGTACGATCCCAGACGACATAATTGGATTACTAGTGAAATGAAGGTTTTACAACAAGACTTTATTCCGCTAGATCTGCAGTTTATACTGGAAAAGAATGATTTTGATGGCTGTATTGCTGTTCAAGCAGATCAGTCTGATGAAGAAACAAAGTATTTGGTGCAATTGGCACAAGAATATTCTTTTGTAAAAGGAGTCGTTGGTTGGGTCGATTTACGAGCTTCGAATATTGATGAACAGTTGCATCAGTATAGAGATGAAGCTATTCTTAAAGGATTTAGACATATTGTAGAAGGGGAGGAAGATCCCGATTTCTTACAGCGAGATTCATTTTTAAAAGGGATAGAATCTCTAACGAAATATCGTTATACATACGATCTTCTGATTCGTCCTCGTCATTATGCTGGTGCTATAACATGCGTGCAATCAAATCCAAACCAAACATTTATTTTGGATCATATTGCTAAACCCCCAATTAAATCACGCGAGTTTGAAGAATGGGCATTATTTATTGAAGAATTAGCAGCTTTTTCAAATGTTAGTTGCAAAGTTTCTGGTCTTGCTACTGAGGCAGACTGGAAAAGTTGGCGACTGGATGATTTTACACAGTATTTAGGACATGTATTTGATTCATTTGGTAAAGATCGAATTATGTTTGGATCCGATTGGCCGGTATGTTTATTAGCAGCATCTTATGAAGAAAGTGTTACCATTGTGGAATCGAAATTGGACGCATTTACTACTGCTGAGAAAGAGGCGTTCTGGGGATTGAATGCATTAAAAACCTATAATTTATAAGGTAGAATATGAATTTGAATTTGAAAGATAAAGTTATAATTGTCACAGGAGGTGCAAAAGGCATTGGTAAGGCAATTGTTTTAGGTTTGGCAAAAGAGGGTGCTATTCCGGTAATTGTTGGACGTAGACAGGTTGATAATGATCTTGTTAAGCAAGAAGTAGAAGCTCTTGGCGGGCAGGCTTTTGCTGTGCAGGCAGAACTGTCTGATCCGAAAGATTGTGAGACTGCAGTTGCGAAAACAATTACTCATTTTGGGCGTATAGATGGCTTAGTGAATAACGCAGGAGTGAATGACGGAGTAGGTTTAGCCTCTGGTAATTATGAAAAGTTTTTAGCTTCTTTACATAAAAATCTAATTCATTATTATTTAATGGCTCATCATGCATTAGATGCTTTGATCGCATCACAAGGTAGTATTGTAAATATTACTTCAAAGACGGCAGAGACAGGGCAAGGCAATACATCAGCTTATGCAGCCTCTAATGGCGGTAGAAATGCGCTAACGAGGGAGTGGGCTGTGGAACTGCTTCCACACCGAATCCGCGTGAATGCAATTGTCGTCGCAGAATGTGCTACGCCACAATATGATACCTGGATACAAACTTTAGATAATCCTGTAGAAACTTTAAAGAAAATTACAGATCGTATTCCACTAGAACATAGAATGACTACTTCAGAGGAAATTGCTAATACAGCATTATTTCTTTTGTCCGACAAATCTAGTCATACAACAGGGCAGTTGATTCATGTTGATGGTGGTTATGTTCATCTTGATCGCTCGATCATTGCCGAGCAATAACCATAGGAAGTTATTGAGGAAATAAAAAGGGCTTTTAATATTTATTAAAAGCCCTTTTATTATTCAATCGATAAGGATTAACCTAATTTACCAATTTCTTGAACTAAATCAACGATCTTGTTAGAGTAACCCCACTCGTTGTCATACCAAGAGATAACTTTAACGAAGTTTTCATTTAATGAAATACCCGCTTTAGCATCAAAGATAGATGTGCGCGCATCACCTACGAAATCAGTTGAAACAACTTCGTCTTCTGTGTAACCTAAAATACCTTTTAAGTCACCTTCAGAAGCTTCCTTCATAGCCGCTTTGATTTCTTCGTAAGTAGCAGATTTTGCTAAACGTACTGTTAAATCAACAACAGAAACGTCTGCTGTAGGAACGCGTAAAGACATACCTGTTAATTTACCTTTTAATTCAGGTAAAACTAAACCAACAGCTTTAGCTGCACCAGTAGAAGAAGGGATGATGTTTTGATAAGCACCACGTCCACCTCTCCAGTCTTTCACTGAAGGTCCATCAACTGTTTTTTGAGTTGCAGTAACAGCGTGTACAGTTGTCATTAAACCTTCAACGATACCAAATTTGTCGTTTAATACTTTAGCAACAGGTGCTAAACAATTTGTTGTACATGAAGCGTTAGAAACGATATGTTGATCAGCTTTTAAGTCTTTATGATTAACACCCATAACGAAAGTAGGAGTATCATCTTTAGCAGGTGCTGACATTACTACTTTTTTCGCACCAGCATCAATGTGTTTCTGTGCTAATTCTTGTGTCAAGAAGAAACCTGTAGATTCAATAATAACTTCTGCACCAACTTCATTCCATTTTAAGTTTGCAGGATCTTTTTCTGCTGTAACACGAATTGTTTTTCCGTTAACCACTAAGTTTCCGTTAACAACCTCTACTGTTCCATCGAATTTACCATGTGTTGAATCATATTTCAACATATACGCCATATAATCTGGCTCCACCAAGTCATTGATACCAACAACTTCAACATCTGGACGATTTACCGCAGCTCTGAATGCTAAACGACCAATACGGCCAAATCCGTTAATTCCAATTTTCATATTATTAATTTTTATTGATATAATATTTTATAAGATTATGAATAGGTTCCTTTATAATTGTCCCTATTGATATATTAAATTCTTCCGTTGCCACCTCTTTTAGCAAATTTTCAAAATTAGCGGCTACGGAACCTGTAAAGTGAATGTCATTATCAGGATGTTCCTTGTACAATGGTTTAATGAAAGTTTTAAGAAACAAACGAAATCCATTTTTTACAATCTGAATAATGAATGGATGATTTTTGTTTTCCAATACAAATTCGGAGAATGAATTGAGAAAAATAGTTGGTTGAGGGGAATTATAAACCTTTTCCAAGATTATTTTTCGATCAATAGCATATTTATTTAATAGTTTATCCTGCAGATCCTGCGGAAGTGTATCTGTTAAATAATGTTTTAACAACATTCTTGATGTCCAATTCGTAGATCCTTCATCGGCTAAAATATAACCGAGGCCATAATTATTTGGGATAACTTTTTTTCCCGTATAAAATGCCGCATTTGAACCACTTCCGATAATGCCAATAATGCCTTTTTCATCGCCAAAAGAAGAAATTGCAGAGGCGATAACATCATGTTCCACCTTTACTTTCGCGTTAATAAAGAATTTTTCAAATACAGTTTTGATTTTGTTCTTGCGTTCCGGAGAAGATGAGCCAGCACCAAAAAAATAAATCCGTTTGATCTTTTCAGCATTATTGATCAAATTGGTATTTTTATTTAAAAGTTGTGCAATATATCGCTCGTCTTGCAAATAAGGGTTAATTCCACTTGTACGAAAGCCCGTGATCACACGACCTTTATCGGCTAATCTCCAATCTGCAAATTTTGAACCACTGTAGACCACTGCAATCATCTGAATTCTCTATTTTTTATTTTAAATAGCCAATACTTGAACAAGTTCTAACATATCAGAACTTAATTTGTATTCTTTATTATTAATAGCCTCCTCTAGTGGAGTCGTAACAACTTCATTCCCTCTAACACCAACAGTCATACGATTGTTTCCTTTTAGTAATTCTTTTACGGCAGCAAAACCTAAACGGCTCGCAAGTACCCGATCAAAGCTTGATGGAGAACCACCGCGTTGTAAGTGCCCTAAGATACTAACTTTTGTGTCATAATAATCAAATTTTTCTTTCACTTTTTTGGCTACATTATAGGCACCTCCGTTTTGATCACCTTCTGCGACAATAACAATTGAAGATGATTTTTTTCCACGGCCATCTGCAGCTGATAAGTGAGCAATTAATTCATCTATCGCTGTTTCCTTTTCTGGCAACAAAATTGCTTCTGCACCACCAGCTATGCCAGCATTCAAGGCAATACAGCCAGAGTCTCTTCCCATAACTTCAATGAAAAATAAACGCTCATGGGATGCAGCTGTATCTCTAATTTTATCTATTGCTTCGATAACTGTATTAGTTGCCGTATCATAACCTAATGTGAAATCAGATCCGTATAAATCGTTATCGATTGTACCAGGGATACAAATAACTGGAATATCATATTCTTTTGAGAAAAAGTCTGCACCTGTAAAAGTTCCATCTCCACCTATAGCAACCAAAGCATCAATACCGGCCGCTTTTACATTTTCGTAAGCTTTTGCTCTTCCTTCTTTTGTTTTAAATTCGAGACATCTCGCTGTTTTAAGAATAGTTCCGCCTAATTGGATAATATTACTAACCGAACGTGATGTCATTTCTGTAAAGTTACCGTCCAACATACCTTGATATCCTTGGTATATACCGGTAACACTTAATTTTTCGTATAATGCTGTACGGACAACCGCTCGAATGCAAGCATTCATGCCTGGAGCGTCTCCGCCTGATGTAAAAACTCCGATTCTTTTAATATTCACCACTGTCAAAAATTTTAGGTTGTACGAATATAGTGTATTTTTTACACTATTGAAATTATTTTTTATTTTTTTGTTTCGATAAAAATTAAGGTAAAGTTATTAACTTTATAGCATAAGCTACATATTCAACTCATTGGTTTAAGTAAAGATAATAAATTAGAAAAGTTTTGTATACTACATTTACAGTCGATTGTGTCATTTTCGGTTTTTATGAGGGGGAACTACATGTTCTACTAACGGAGAGAAATGAATATCCTTTTAAGGATTGGTGGGCGTTGCCTGGTTTTTTTGTTAATAATGATGAAGAAATGGAGGATGCTGTTAAGCGGATATTATATGAAAATACAGGTCTTAAGGATGTGTTTTTGGATCAATTGTATGCCTTTGCAGGTTTAAAAAGACATCCTCAGGGAAGGATCTTGACAGTTGCTTACTATGCTTTACTACAATTGGACAAGACAAAAATTAAGTTAAAGCCAGTTACTTCTTATATGCGACAGGCCAAATGGTTCCCTTTAAATAAAGTGCCAGATTTGGCTTTTGATCATAGTACAATTTTAAAACAAAGTGTTGAAAAATTGAGACGTCGTATCGCTAATACACCCATCGCTTTTGAACTGTTGCCAGACAAATTTACGTTGACACAGTTACAAATGGTCTATGAAAGTATTTTGGGAAGAGAATTGGATAAAAGAAATTTTAGAAAAAAAATGATTAACTACGGTTTTCTTAAAGAATTGGACGAAGTTCAAAAAGGAGTAGCTTATCGTGCGGCAAGGCTTTACAAGTTGGATAAACGCAAGTTTTTAAAGCAATTTCAAAACAGTATAACTTTTTAACAGTTATAAGTTTAAAATAAAAAAAGTGCATATCGTATAGTATGCACTTTTTTTATTTTAAAAATTGACGATCTGTTGACAATTAAATTGTGAGTGTTTTTCACTTTTTGTATATTTGACCAAAGTTTACATAAAGTCAAAAGTTTAGAATCAAGTATGTCAACAAACAATGATAATAAGAAAGAGTTCATTATTGCCGCAGCTATTAGAAGATTTGCGCACTATGGCTTTTCTAAAACAACCATGAATGAGATTGCAGAAGATGTTAAAATTACCAAGGCAAACCTTTATTACTATTATCCTGATAAAACAACATTAGTGCATGATGTGATCTTATCTGTCACAGATGATTTCAGGAAGCAAGAACAAGAACTAATTAAGAAGTCTAAATCTTCCGTCATTAATCTTCTTTTAGATTTGTTGGATTTAAAATCAGCATTTATAGAGCGTCATTATATGTTGCATATGAATGAAAACATGGAATGGATAAAAGGTGCGCCATTGCAAACATTGATGCGTCAAATACATGAAAAGGAAGTTATCGAAGTTGCAAAATTATTTCAAAATGGAGTAGATAATAAAGAACTTGCTATAGAGGATGTACATAAAACAAGTGAAATGTACGTTTACCTAATGAAAAGTATCGGATTAGTAGGAATATTATGTGATGTGTTTACCGGAATTCCAACGCAATGTAATGTGGGCGATGTTTTACAGAAGCAAAAAGATGCAACAATGTTAATATACAATGGTTTAAAGTTTAATACGGTTTCGAATTAATTATAAAAATGAAAAAGATAAAAATAGTAGGAGTGCTATTAGCCGCTTTGTTTTCAGTGAATTTCGCGCATGCGCAGGAAATATTAACATTGAACCAAGCTCTTAAGTATGCGCTGGAAAACAAAGCAGAGGCAAAAAAATCAACACTTGATTTAGAGAACGCCCAGTATAAAATTGACGAAGTCCGAGGGGGAGCTCTTCCGCAGATTAGTGGTGCAGGTACATTGACATATAACCCAATGTTACAGAAGGTGGCACTACCTGGAGAAATTATTGGAAAACCCGGTGAAACAGTAATGGTCGCAATGGGGCAAAAGTGGCAATCAAATGCTTCCCTGCAGGTTAATCAGCAGCTATTTAACCAATCATTATTTACGGGTTTAAAAGCCGCAAAAACTACAAAAGAGTTCTATATCATTAATAAAAGCTTGTCTGATGAGCAATTAATTGAAAAGGTCGCAAATGCGTATTATGATGTTTTTCAGACACAGTTACAACTAGAGACCGTTGATAATAATTTAAATAGCACAACTAAAACAAGAGATGTGATCGCGGGTTTGGTACAGGCGGGTTTGGGAAAGAAAATTGATTTGGACCGTACAAGTGTAGCTGTCAATAATTTAAAAGCAAACCGTCAAATTTTGATTAATGCATTGGAATTGAAAGAAAATGCGTTGAAATTTGCTATTGGTATGCCTATGCAACAGGAAGTTAAACTTCCCAATGAGACTTTTGAAATAAACTTATCAACAGCTGATTTAGCAGCGGCAGAATTAGCATCAAGAACTGAAGTTAGATTGCTGGAAAAGCAAAACCAACTATTGGAGTTGAATAGAAATGCTATGAAAGCTGAACTTTACCCTAAACTTTCTTTTTCTGGTAATTTAGGATATTTAGGAATGGGACCAACTTTCCCAATTTTCGCAAAAAATGAAGGAGTTAAATGGTCGGGTTTTTCTGGTTTAGGCTTAAATCTCTCAGTTCCTATTTTTACTGGAGGAACAACAAAAGCCAAAATTAACCAAGCTACTATTCAGTTGAAACAAGCGCAGGTTGATTTGGAAGATACTAAATTGGCTCTGAGTTTATCCAATGAAAATGCCAAATCGCAGATTACAAATAGTCTATTGACAATTAATAGTAATCGCGAAAATGTACAATTAGCGAAAGAAGTTTTGGATAACACGCAGAATAATTATAAAAATGGATTAGCAACGCTCACAGATTTATTAGATGCTGAAAATGCTTATGCAGATGCACAAAACAATTTAAGTACATCATTATTAAATTACAAAGTAGCTGAGGTTCAATTGATTAAGGCTAAAGGGGAATTAAATACATTATTAAATAGCAAATAGTAACCGATATATGAAAAAGATATTTATAACAGGAATCATAGTTATTGCTGCATTAGCAGGTATTATGTATGTGTTGAAAAAAAATAAAAAGGAGAATGAAGCTCAAACAGCTGTAGTAGCGCAAAAAAATGCAGCAGTTGCTGTTCGTATTGCTGAGGCAGGCATTAAGGATGTCAATACAGTATACGTAACAAATGGAACTTTCCTTCCTAAACAAGAAGTTAAACTTTCTTCAGAAGTTGCTGGACGTGTAGCTCGTGTACTTGTAGATGAAGGTGATTATGTAAAAGTAGGACAGACATTAGCCATTATTGTTGGAGATAAGCAAAATGTAAGTGTAAACAATGCGCAGGCGGTTTACGATAATGCGAAAAATGAGGTAGCTCGATTTGAAAGTGCATTTGCAACAGGTGGTGTTACGAAACAGCAATTAGATCAGATGAAATTGCAATTGGAAAATGCAAAAAACAATTTACGCTCATCACAGATCACGGCCTCAGATGTTAACGTAAAAGCTTCATTTGCTGGTATTGTCAATAAGAGAAGTATTGAGCCGGGTTCATATGTAAGCCCAGGAAATGAAATGTTTGAAATCGTCAATGTGTCTTCATTAAAATTGAAGGTAAACGTAGACGAGAAAAATATAGGATTTGTCAAATTAGGTCAAAACATCAAGGTTCAGTCAGCAGTGTTAGCTAATAAAACCTTCCAAGGTAAAGTCACATTTATTGCGCCCAAAGCAGATGGAAGTCTAAATTTCCCTGTTGAATTGGAAATAAGTAATAATGCTGCTAATGATTTAAAGGCAGGAATGTACGGAACAGCTTATTTTGGTGATGATCAGACTGCTCAAGCATTAGTTGTTCCTAGAGATGCTTTTGTCGGTAGTGTAAGCTCGAATCAGGTATTTGTTGTTAAAGACGGAAAAGCGGTATTAACTAAAGTAACTGCTGGTCGTGTGTTTGGAGATCAGGTTGAAATCATTTCAGGTATTGAAAGTGGTGCACAAGTCATTACGACAGGACAGATCAATTTATTGGATAGTACTGCTGTAGAAATCATTAAATAATTAACGTAAGTTTTAAATGAAAATTTCTGAAATATCTATAAAACGACCGAGTATCATCATTGTCATATTTTTATTATTGACATTAGGTGGTATCGGATCTTATTTGAATTTAGGCTACGAATTAGTTCCTAAATTTGATGTGAATGTTATAACTGTACAGACCGTCTATCCCGGAGCTGCTCCTTCGGAAGTAGAAACATCTGTTTCTAAAGTAATAGAAGATGCCGTTTCATCTTTAGAGAACGTAAAGAAGATTGAAACAAAATCTATGGAAAGTGTTTCGGTCGTCATGATTACGTTAAATACAGGTGCCGATGTCAACTTTCTTTTGACTGATGCACAACGTAAAATCAATGCTGTGATCAATGATTTACCGGAAGATGCCGAAACCCCATCGTTAAGTAAATTTTCACTCGATGATGTGGCGATAATGAACCTTTCAGTAACGTCAAGCTTATCTGAAAAAGAATTATACGACTTATTAGATCAAAAGATTCAACCTGTTTTTGCCCGGATATTAGGTGTTGCAAAAGTAGATTTGACCGGTGGTGAAGAACGCGAAATCCAAGTAAGTGCTAATCCAGAAAAATTAGAAGGATATGGCCTTACGATCAGTGATGTGCAAAAAATAATTGCATCTTCTAACTTAGATTTTCCTACAGGTAGCATTAAATCGAGAGACAATCAGACAACAATCCGTCTATCGGGTAAATTTACCTCATTGGACCAAATGCGTAATCTTCCGATCACTACGCCTTCTGGTGTATCAATTCGTTTAAGTGATGTTGCAGATGTTCAGGATGGTATCAAGGATATTGAAAAGATATCTCGTATTGATCAAAAAAACACCATTTTAATGCAGGTTTTCAAGCAGTCAGATGCCAATGCGGTTGCTGTATCGAAACTTGTTAAAAAGACAATCGAGGTTGTAGAAAAAGATTACAAGGAACAAAAAATCAAAATTGATGTCGCGAGTGATTCGACTGAATACACCATTAATGCCGCAAGTAACGTAATGCACGATTTAATGATCGCTGTTGCTTTGGTAGGTTTTATCATGTTGTTTTTCTTGCATAGTTTACGTGATGCCTTTATCGCTGTTGTAGCTATTCCTTTGTCATTGATTGCAACTTTTATCGGGCTTTATGTAATGGGGTATACGCTTAACTTAATGTCCTTATTAGGTCTTTCCCTAGTGGTTGGTATTTTAGTGGATGATGCGATCGTTGTTATTGAGAATATTCACAGGCACATGCAAATGGGTAAAAGCAAGATTCGTGCAGCTTATGATGGTGCTGCAGAAATTGGTTTTACCGTAACTGCCATTACGTTAGTAATTGTTGTTGTATTCTTACCGATTGCTTTATCATCAGGTTTAGTATCTGACATCTTGCGTCAATTTTGTGTAACGGTTATTTTTGCAACATTAATCTCTTTACTTGTTTCATTTACCGTAGTACCTTGGTTGTATTCACGTTTTGGGAAACTGTCACACATTAGCAATGCGACTTTCTTTGGTAGAATTTTAGAAAAATTTGAAGCAGGATTACAGAAATTAACACATTGGATTTCTGGAATTTTAGAATGGGCATTACGTAATCGCTGGAATAAGGTAATTACCTTAGTCGTAACGATTATGATGTTTGCTGCATCCATTAGTTTATTGGTGATGGGTTACATTGGTACAGATTTCTTTCCGGGTAATGATAAAGGAGAATTCTATTTACAGCTAGAACTTAATAAAGATGCTTCGATTGAACAAACCAACTTTATGACTCAAAAAGCTGAATCATTTTTAGCGGCTAAACCAGAGATCGAAAGAGTGATCACAACTGTGGGACAGGCGTCTGATGGTATGATGGCTGGTACTTCAGGAACGAAGTATAAATCTGAAATGCAGATTTATTTGAAAGATGGTCAAAACAAATTGGTGCCAACAAAAGTGTATGCTGCGAAGTTGAAACGAGAGATGGAAGAGCATTTAGTGGGAGCCAAAGTAAAGACGGTTTCAATCGGTATTATGGGGGCAGAGCAGGCTCCATTGAATCTAACTGTAATTGCATCATCGCAAAAAGATGCTTTAGAATTTGCTGATAAGGCTGCCGCATTATTGCGTAATATTTCAGGAGCAACGGAAGTAAAATTGACATCAGAAGATGGTAATCCGGAGATCAATGTACAATTAGATCGTGACAAGATGAATGCTCTGGGATTAAATGTCGCTTCTGTAGGTATGACGATGCAGACAGCATTCTCTGGTAATACTGATACAAAATACCGTGCTGGTGATACAGAATATGATATCAACATTCGTTATGATCAATCTGGGAGAACGAGTATGGATAATGTGAAAAACTTAAAATTCATTAATGCGAAGGGCGAGTCGATTTCCTTAGAACAATTTGCAGATATCGAATATGGATCTGGGCCAACTTTATTGGAGAGACGTGATAAGTCACCATCTGTTTCAGTACAAGCGCAAGTTGTCGGTAAACCTGCTGGTACGATAGCGAGTGAATGGGAAACTGAATTTAAGAAACTTGAACTTAAACCAGGTGTATCGTTCAAGTGGGGCGGAAATATGGAGAATCAACAAGAAGGTTTCGGTACTTTAGGAATTGCATTATTAGCATCCATTATCTTAGTATACTTCGTGATGGTAGCCTTATATGATAGTTTTGCAACGCCATTTATTGTATTATTCTCGATCCCATTATCGTTCATTGGTGCATTTTTGTTATTAGCATTAACGAACCAGACTTTAAATATCTTTACTATTTTAGGTATTATTATGTTGATTGGTTTAGTTGCGAAAAATGCCATTATGTTGGTTGACTTTGCAAATCATAAGAAAGACGCCGGTTTTACTACATATGAATCATTAATTGCGGCAAACCATGCACGTTTACGTCCTATTTTAATGACAACTATTGCAATGGTTATTGGAATGGTTCCGATTGCAATGGCGCAAGGTGACGGTGCCGACATGAACCGTGGTATTGCAATTGTGATTATTGGTGGTTTATTGTCATCGTTGTTTCTTACGCTGATAATAGTACCAGTTGTTTACTCTCTTTTCGATGGCATTCAAAGAAGATTGGGTAATCATGAAAAGGTAGATTACGAAGCAGAAATGGTTGCAGACTATGTTCCAAGTGATGATTATGTAGATGAAATGTCCAGCAAGCACTAAATATTTTTCATAAGTTTATTTAAAAGAAGAAAGCCTTGCAAAACTGCAAGGCTTTCTTCTTTTGTTACTGTTCGTATTTAATTTATGTTAAATTTTGATAAAATTATTTCAAACAATCGATTGCATTTAAAAAAATGCTAATTTTGATTCAATTGTTTAAATTAATAACGTTAATAATAAATTATGTGTGGAATAGTTGGTTACACGGGTCCGCGTCAGGCATTTTCTATCGTGCTTGATGGACTTAAGAGATTAGAATATCGTGGATATGATAGTGCTGGTATAGCATTAGTTCAAGAAAACAAGCTCAATGTTTTTAAAAAAGCAGGTAAAGTAGCAAATTTGGAAACTGCCGTTTCTGGCCATGATGTTAGTTCACATACCGCTATTGGACATACCAGATGGGCTACACACGGTGAGCCTTCCGACAGAAATGCTCATCCACATTATACACCTGATGGTCAAATTGCCATGATTCATAATGGTATTATTGAAAACTATCTAACTATAAAAAATGAATTAATCAGTAAAGGGTATGAGTTTAAAAGCGATACAGATACCGAAGTTTTACTCTATTTTATTTCTGAAATTAAGAAAAATAATGCCTGTAGTTTAGAGGAAGCAGTACGTATTGCTTTAAAACGGGTTGTTGGTGCTTATGTTATTTTATTGATAGAACCGGAACATCCTGAAACTATCATTGCGGCACGTAAAGGAAGTCCATTGGTTATCGGTATTGGTAAAGGAGAGCATTTTCTTGGTTCCGATGCATCTCCAATGTTAGCATATACCAATGAGGTTGTGTATATCAATGATTACGAATTGGCCATTGTTAAACCTGATGAATTAATATTAAAAAATATAGGAAATGAGCGTGTTACACCTTATGTTCAAAAGTTAGATCTGGAATTGGCGGCGATTGAAAAAGGAGGCTATGATCACTTTATGCTCAAAGAAATTATAGAACAGCCGCAAGCTATTTTTGATTCAATGCGTGGACGTTTGGATTTAGATAAACTGACCATTACATTGAGCGGCATTGAGCAGTACGCAGAGCAGATTTGTAAAGCAAATCGAATAGTCATCGTCTCATGTGGTACAAGCTGGCATGCCGGATTAGTAGCTGAATATTTAATTGAGGAGCTTTGCCGGATCAATGTCGAAGTCGAGTATGCTTCAGAATTTCGATACCGAAATCCTATTGTAAATGAAGGAGATGTTATTTTAGCGATATCACAGAGCGGTGAAACAGCAGATACACTGGTTGCTTTAGAAAATGCGAAAAGCAAAGGAGCAATTATATTGGGTGTTGTGAATGTTGTAGGATCATCTATTGCAAGATTATCACACGCTGGTGCGTACACGCATGCTGGTCCAGAGATTGGAGTAGCAAGTACAAAAGCATTCACTGCGCAGTTAACAGTTCTTGAATTAATCGCAATTAAAATAGCGCATATTAAAAAAACAATTGATGAGCACCAATATGCACATCTTTTAAAAGAACTGAGTGCAGTTCCAGATAAAGTACAAACGATTTTAGATACGCAACTTCCAAAAATCAGAGAAATAGCTCGTAAATATAAGGACGCAAGAGATTTTCTATATTTAGGTAGAGGATATAATTTCCCTATTGCATTAGAAGGAGCCTTAAAACTAAAGGAAATTACGTATATCCATGCAGAAGGGTATCCGGCAGCAGAGATGAAGCACGGACCTATTGCATTAGTAGATGAAAATCTTCCAGTAGTATTTGTGGCTACCAAGGACCGCTATCATGAGAAAATTGTGAGTAATATTCAGGAAGTGAAGGCCAGAAAAGGTCGTATTATAGCGGTTATTACTGAGGGAGATGAAGTATCAAAAGGGTTGGCGGAAGATTATATCGAAATTCCGGATGCTGATGAAATTGTAGCACCTATTTTATCCGTTATTCCATTGCAATTATTATCATACTATATGGGCGTTGAACGTAATCAAGATGTTGACAAACCTCGTAATCTAGCCAAATCTGTGACTGTTGAATAAAAATATGAGTCAAATAAAAAAAGGTAGCATCACTCGATTAGGTTTTGATTTTATTCCACAGGTATTTATACCAAAAGGGAAAGATGAAAATCATCATCGTTTTGAACAAAATCCACGTTCAGATTATAGGAATTTGACAGTAGAAGAAATCGTCATTCTTATCGAAAATGGTAATAGGGCAGATAATTGGGAGAATATCTTGGTAAGTGAATCATTTATCCCTTATCAAATTAGACAGAGTAATTTCTTTGGGCTGGTTCGAATTGGTCATATGGCACCAACCTATTTAGAATATCGTAATCTTAAACTGGAATCAGGTATTTATAATAGCACTATTGTAAGTTCTGATTTGGGTGATTACGTGGCTATACACCATGTCCGTTATATGTCTCATTTCATTATTGGTAACGATGTTATATTAAGTAACATCAGCGAAATGGAGACGAGTAGTACTGCTAAATTTGGAAATGGAGTTTTACGAGAAGGGGAGGCCGAAGATCTACGGATAGCATTGGAGCTATGTAACGAAAATGGGGTGCGCTCTATTCTTCCTTTTGATGGGATGCAAGCAGCGGATGCTTATTTGTGGACACGAAATAGGCAAGATACTGTTTTGCAGCATAGATTTAAGGAGCTGACTGAAAAGAGATTTTCCACAGTACGAGGCACCTATAGTATGATTGGCGATCGCTGTATCATTAAAAATTCGCAGAATATAAAAAATGTGCAAATTGGTTCAGATGCATATATTAAAGGAATCAATAAACTGAAAAATCTTACCATTAATTCTTCGCCCGAAGCATTTACACAAATCGGTGAAGGTTGTGAATTGGTCAATGGAATTGTCGGATATGGATGCCGTATATTCTACGGAGTTAAAGCTGTAAGGTTTATTTTGTCGTCTTTTTCACAATTGAAATATGGCGCTCGTCTTATAAATTCTTTTTTAGGAGATAACTCAACTATTTCGTGTTGCGAAGTTCTAAATTCTTTAATCTTTCCTGCACATGAGCAACATCATAACAATTCTTTCTTATGCGCGGCAACGATCATGGGGCAGAGCAATATGGCTGCAGGTGCGACAGTTGGTTCGAATCATAATTCTAGAGCTGCAGATGGCGAAATTATTGCAGGAAGAGGATTCTGGCCAGGCCTATGTGTTAGTTTAAAGCATAATTCAAGATTTGCATCTTATACACTTCTAGTTAAGGGTGATTTTCCATATGAAATGGATATTCCGATTCCATTTTCTTTAGTCAACAATGATGTTAAAAACGATAAATTAATGATCATACCTGGTTATTGGTTTATGTATAATATGTATGCGCTTGTTCGTAATGCAAATAAATATGAAAGTAGAGATAAACGTTTATTGAAAAATCAATATTTAGAGTATGATATGCTTGCTCCAGATACGATCAATGAGCTTTTCAATTCCTTGCGCATTATTGAATTGGCAGTTGGTTCTAAAATTGATGCAGATAGCAATTTGCTCACCAAAGAAGAAATTATTCGAGCAGGTAGAGCAAAATTGACTGGACCGCTAGATCAGATACCTACATCAGTTCTTGTAAAAGGATTTGAACATTCGAAAAGGAAAGTGGAATTGGTCAAAATTGGCACTGCTTATCCACTTTTTAAGCGTTTTATCCAATACTACGGAACCATTCATATGATTGACTTTTTAGAAACTCATAGCTTTGAAGAGTTGAAAAATGAGATGACAAATAGTCAACGCCTAGAGTGGGAAAATATCGGTGGGCAATTGATAGAAAAAAATGCTATTGATCAATTGCTTCGTGAAATTAAATCAGGCAAGATTGATGATTGGGAAGATATCCATAAATATTATCATGAATTGAGTCGATCTTACTTAGAAACAAAAAGGGCGCATGCATTTGCATCGTTACTCGAAATTACAGACGTAACATCGGAATCTATATCGGTTGAAATTGTGCAAGCTTGGCTGAAAGAAGCGATCTCGCATCGAACATGGATGGTTGATGAAATTTACGCAAGTAGGGCGAAAGATTACGAGAATCCTTTTCGAAATATGGTATACAACAGTGAAGAGGAACGTGATTTGGTTGTTGGCAAGTTATCTGAGAATAGTTTTATTTTGCAGCAACGTGACGAGCTCAATGGCTTTATAAAATGTGCCCATAAATTAATTTCAAAACTGTCGAATTAGACGATAATATAAAAACAAAAAATAAATCTTTCAAAATAGAACAATAGATGGTTGATAAATATTTTATGTAGTTATATTATTCATATTTTCAGGAAACAATTTAAGTTTAAAACGATATTTAATAGCTATTAAATATCGTTTTATTATTTATATTTGCATGACCAATTATAAATAAAATGCCATATAAAAAAGTATTATTAGTTTTTCTGATGTTATTTACCATCAGTCACTATCAGGTTTATGCACAAAAAAAAGAAAAAATCGAATATAAGTTTGGCAAAATTCAACCTGAAGAATTTTCAATTATGCCATCAGGTGCAGACTCTGCCGCTTCAGCCATTAAATTGTTTGACATCGGTAACTGTTATTTTGAATTAAGTCCTGCTTCAAAATCATTTGTCTATGTATATGAAAGACACGTGCGTTATAAAATCATTAATAAAAATGGGTATGATTACGCAAATCATACTATTGGATTGTATAAAAGTAATTCACAGTCCAAGGAAACGTTAGATAATATGAGCGCAGCTACCTATAATATGGTGGATGGTGTCATGAAAACAGACAAAATTGATAAAGATTCAAAATTTACGGAAGAAGTAAATAAGAATGTTATCCAGAAAAAATTTACACTACCTAATGTAAAAGAAGGATCTATAATTGAATATAAGTATAAGATTAAATCGGATTTCATTTTTAATCTTCGCGGATGGAGTTTCCAAAGTGAAATTCCGACCCGTTGGTCCGAATTTACAGTAACTATTCCAGAGTATTTTGATTATAAATTCAGTAGAAATGGATATTATGATATTGCACATCCTATGCACGAAACCGTTAATGCAAGTTACGTTTCCGGTGTTCAATCTGCTGCGATTCGTGATCGCTTTGTGGCAGAAAATATGCCCGCTTTGAAGGACGAACCTTTTATTTCAAGCCTAGATGATTATCGACCTTCTATAGATTTTGAACTTCGATCCACCAATTTCCCTGGACAGTTTTTTGTTGATTATACAGGATCATGGCCAAAGATTATCAGTTCTTTGCTAGAAGATGAAAATTTTGGACGTTATATAGAGAAAACAAGCTTCGCTAAAAATAATTTGAAATCTATCATTAAAGCTGAAAACGATTCTTTGGCAAATGCGAAATCAATTTTTAAATATGTTAAGGATAATCTTAAGTGGAATGAGAAGTACAATTTTTATAGTACGGAAACAAATCCCAAAACAATTTTTGAGAAAAAAACAGGAAATTCAGCCGATTTAAATTTGGTGCTGATCAACTTTCTGAAAGAAGCGAATTACAGTGTTTATCCAGTGTTAATTAGTACACGTTCCAATGGGAAACATCCTGGATACCCAATCATAAGTAAATTTGATAATGTTGTGGCTGCGGTAGAAATTGGAGGCAAATCATACTTTCTCGATGCAACGGTTAAGGACATGCCATTTGGAATGATGAATTATCAAAATTTAAATCATGAGGGTTTTTTGATCAATGTTGGTGAAAAAAGTGGTGGGTGGATCAGCACTGAAACGCTTTTCGGAGATGAGAGCATGCATGTGTATAATCTCGTGTTAGATAAAGAAAACCGATTAAAAGGTAGTGTAACCAATTATTTCAATGGATATGCCGGTTTAAGTGCTCGCAACAGCTACAGGACTGCCATCAATGAAGAAGATTATATCAAGAACCTGAAAAAAAATAAAACGGGATTAGAGCTTAATAACTTCAAGATCTTAAATCTGGATAGTCTAGATGATCGATTGATTGAAACGATGGATGTTGAGATAGAAGATAATGTGGAAGAAGCTGGAGATCTGGTTTATTTCACACCTTTACTTTTCGAACGAACAAAGGAAAACCCATTGAAACATGAGGAAAGACTTTTTCCTGTAGATTTCGCTCATCCGATACTTGAAAATTGCCGGGTAGTCATTAATTTTCCTGAAGATTATCAGATTGATAAACTTCCTAAGGGCGGCATTTTTAAACTTCCTGAAGATGTCGGCTCCTTTTCGATATCGTATTTAATCGATGGCCAGACACTTCTAATAAAAAGTGCTATTCATATCAATAAGTCGATGTACAGTTCAGAAGAGTATTTCTATCTTAAAGAACTTTTCGCCGCTATTGTAGAGAAGCAAGCAGAAAAAATTGTATTTAAAAAGAAGGTATAATGAAGTATACATTGGGTTTAATGGCATTGCTGTTTTTTTCTCACGGTAATGCACAGACAAATTGGGATGTGGCAAATATCCACGAAGCGCTTAAAAAAGATGCCACTATTGTTATTAGAAATGAAGAACAGTTCCTCGATATTAAAGGCATCAATGCTGCAAAGTATGATTATAAAATAACTGCAACCATTTTTAGCAAAGCAGGTGATGACTTTGCTGCAATGGAAGAAGTTTACGATAAGTTTTCTACTATTTATAATATAAAAGCGGTTTTGTATGATGCCACCGGTAAGAAGATTAAGGAATATAAATCCTCTGATATAAAAGATCAAAGCTTGATATCTGGTTTTTCAATATTTGAGGACAATAGGCTAAAGAGTCTGAAATTTGTAAGTAATAGTTATCCGTATACCATTGAATATAGTTTTAGCCAAGATTTTAAAGGATTACTTTATTTTCCCCAGTGGCGCGATCTAAAAGATTTTGGTGTTTCCGTAGAAAAATCAAGTTATTGTATTCAAAAAGATAAAAATTATCAAATGAAATACCTCTCGAGTACAGGGTTAAAAGTTGATTCGACCAGTATTGGAGGTAAAATACGTTATAAATGGGAGAGTAGTCAAGTACCTGCTTTAGCTAAAGAACCGATGGCTATAGGGATTGATAATCTAAGTTCCTGGGTTAAAGCCTCTCCGAACTTATTTGAATATGATGGCTCTACCGGTAATTTTGATAACTGGAATAATTTTGGACAATGGATTTATAAGCTTAATGAGGGTGGAAATCAATTACCTGAAGCATTTAAAATCAAGATTCGGGATTTAACACAAGCAGCACGGACTCCAGAAGAAAAGATGCGCATCCTGTATCAATATCTGCAACAGAATACACGTTATGTCAGTGTGCAATTGGGTATTGGCGGATTTAGACCTGTATTGGCGGAGAAAGTAGCTACAGTTAATTATGGTGATTGTAAGGGGCTGTCCAATTTTATGAAAGCGATGCTGAATGAAGTGGGAATTAATTCACATTTAGTGATGATTGGAAATGGCAAACCTAGTTTAAACCCTCAATACTCAAGTATCGGGCAGGCTAATCATATGATATTAGCTGTACCGATAGGGAAGGACACTACCTTTCTGGAGTGCACGAGCCCTTATTATCCCATGGGATTTATTGGTTACGGAAACTCAAATAGAAACGTACTGTTAGTGACAGAAGCTGGTGGAAAACTTGTAAAGACGCCGGCTTATAATGCCTCACAAAACTATCAGGTGAGTAAAACAAAAATTAAATTTAACAATGAAAATGATATTGATGTATTGATCAACACATCATATGGTAATTCTCAATTTGAAGATAATTTACGAAAAACAGTTTTAGAACCAAGTGAACAGAAAAAAAGAGCATTAGAAAATAGCAATATTCCTATTGAAACATTTGGTTATTATAAATGTGATCAAAAAGATAAAACTAAACCGGAGTTAGTAGAGGAGTTATCATTTAAATCAAAACCATTATTAAGTAAGGGTGGTGATAAATATTTTCTGTTACTGAATCAAATGAATAGAAGGGAAGCTGTACCTATTAAGATTGCAGATCGAAAAACATTTTTTTCCGTTCCTTATGCGTATGAAGATAAAGATGAGATCGTTTTCGAATTGCCACAAGGCTATCAGATAGACTTTATTCCAAAAGATATTCTGATCGAATCAGATTTCGGTATTTACACGGCGACATTTGAAAAAAAAGATGGTCTTCTTATCTACAGCCGAACTCAGAAAATGAATGATAAAATATATCCACCAGAAAAATACAGTGAGTATGTTGATTTTTATAAAAAAATAGTTCAGGCAGATAAGCAGAAAGCTGTTATTACAAAAACGTTATAATTCATTTAAACTGATGTAATAAATTAAAAAGCTGTAAGGAAACTTTGATATCCTTACAGCTTTTTTGATATAAATACCTGGTTTTATATGTGATCAATAAATAATCTGAGCCCGTGTTGTCTGTGATTATCAATCAATTTTGATGCACGATAATTAATCATCCAAATCCGCCATGTAGATGTCATGTACGACAAATTTAACTTGTGCATTAGGTAATAGCATATCCATGACATCTTCCGAATCTATTGGATACAAAGTTTCACTATCTGCATCAAGCATTTCAGAATCAGGTATGAGCTCAAAGAATGTAATTCCATTGCTCTGTGATAATTCCTCCACTTTTATGCAGACAACATCTTGATTTTTCCAATTTGACCAGATGGTTTTATTGAACAGTTGATATGGATTTTTTTCTGAATTAGACATGTATGCAAACATAGTCAATCACATCTCTACAACAAAATTTATTCTTAAGTAAGAGTCCTGGTCACCTTGGTACAGATGTAAATTATACAAAAACAAGACCTGTGCAGCACTTTAAGTACAATTCTTTTTTAGAATGGTACCTCTGCTGGGTTGAGTCCTGAAAAACCTAAATCCCCCATATTTTTAATTAATGCTATATCTTCAGCAGTCAATTCAAAATTTGATAGGTCAAGATTTGCCTTGATATTGATCGGATTAGTAGATTTTGGTAACGGATTAATATCCTCCTGTAGTGCAAATTTAATGCAGATCTGGCCGACACTAACGTTATACTTTTGCGCTAACGAAAGCAATACTTCATTGTCAAGAATTCGACCTGATCCAAGAGGTGACCAAGCTTGTACCAAAATGTTGTTTTCTTTACAGTACGAAACTGTTTCTTCCTGTAAATACCCAGGGTGAAATTCCAGTTGATTGACAGCTGGTTTAATTTGTACTGTTTTCAAAAGGGTTTCAACATATTTCTTAGGAAAATTACTTAGACCAATAGCTTTGACTCTTTCATCAACATATAATTTTTCAAAAGCTCTCCAGGTATCAGCATTAATTTCTGCCCAATTTTCAAATTGTGCTTCATTAGCCGGCCAATGAATAAGGTATAAATCAACATAAGTTAAATTGAGTAAAGCTAGTGATTTTTCAAATGCAGTTAATGTGTTTTCATATCCACGGTCCGCGTTCCATAATTTTGTCGTAATAAAAAGATCATCACGATCAATTCCACTATCTTGAATGGCCTTTCCAACACTTTTTCGTTACCATAAACGGCAGCAGTATCGATATGAATATAACCCGCATTTAATGCCTCAGCTACCGCATTATAGGCAGGCGCACCATCTTCGATTTGCCAGGTTCCGAAACCGATAGCAGGAATCTTAATCCCGTTGTTTAATGTATATGTAGTCATGTATTAAAGTTATTTGTAAATAATAAAACTAAAATTAACGATTCTAACAGGCAATCTCAGTTCCTCCGTTTATTTTAGTGAGAATTTGACAACATAATGAAATATGGAAACGAATCATTATATTTAATACATGGAAGCAATTGTTATTGGAGGAAGTGGAGCTACAGGAAGAGAACTGGTTAGGCTATTATTAGAAGATGTACGCTTCACTAAAGTCCGTGTATTAGTACGTAAAGCTTATTTTGAACAACATGATAAGTTAGAAGAGATTATTGTCGATTTTGACAAATTATCATCTTATCACCAAGTTATAAAAGGAGAAGTTGCATTTTCATGTCTCGGCACAACTTTAAAAGATGCAGGAAGTAAAGATGCACAATGGCATATAGATTACGATTATCCACTGGATTTTGCACAGCTAGCTTTCAACAATGGAGTATCCCATTTTGTTCTATTATCAGCAATAGGAGCAGATGCAAAATCCAGTATTTTCTATAATCGTATGAAAGGAAGTTTAGAAGAAGCAATCAAAAAAATTGGATTTAAACACCTTATGATATTGCAACCAGGCTTTATAGAAAGACCTAATTCAAATCGATTTGGAGAAAAGGTCGGACTGAAAGCAATTACTTTTTTTAATTCATTAGGTTTTTTTCGGCATTATGCGCCTATTAAAACGCATCAGCTCGCTCAAGCAATGATAGAAAGTGTTTTTTCATATGGATCAACCGTTCAAGTAATTTCATTAAAAGAAATGAGGGCACTAACTAAGTAATTAGATGTAGGCTGTAGCGCATATAGAATATAAGTGCACATGCATCTGAAAAGAAAGGTAATAGACAAATATAATTGTGTTTAATCCAGTCATGCCAACATTTTACTTTTAACCGTCATAATTCAACCTTTTGTAGCGATTTAAATTTCAATTTCCTATCTTTAGGCGAATTTTGAATCAGCCTCAGCGTTCGTTTTGAATTTCAATTTTGTTTAAGCAAATTAAAAGATTTCAATAAAAAAATTATGTCATCTAAAATCATTTACACCAAGACAGATGAAGCGCCATTGTTGGCGACTTACTCATTCTTACCTATTGTACAAGCATTCGCCAAAACAGCTGATATCGATGTTGAATTAAGAGATATTTCTCTTGCAGGTCGTATTTTAGCAAACTTTTCAGATGTATTAAGCGCAGATCAGAAAGTAGCTGATGCTTTAGCTGAATTAGGTCAGTTGGCAACAACTCCAGAGGCTAATATCATCAAATTACCAAATATTTCAGCTTCTATTCCGCAATTAAAAGGAGCAATTGCTGAATTGCAGGCAGCAGGTTATGCGATACCAAATTTCCCTGACAACCCAGAAACTGCAACAGAAACTGAAATTAAGGCAAAATATGCTAAAGTATTAGGTTCAGCTGTAAATCCAGTTTTACGTGAAGGAAACTCTGACCGTCGTGCTCCAAAAGCTGTTAAGAATTATGCTAAAGCAAACCCGCATTCAATGGGTGCTTGGTCGCCCGATTCTAAAACACGCGTAGCTTCAATGTCTCACGGTGATTTTTATGAGACTGAGCAATCAGTAACAGTAGAAAATGCAGGACAGTTCAAAATTGAATTTGTTAATGCAACGGGTGCTGCAACTGAATTAAAAGGCTTATCTCCATTAAAAGCAGGTGAAGTAATCGATTCATCAGTAATGAGCTTAAATGCATTGAAAGCTTTTGTTGCAGACACAATTGCAGCGGCTAAAGCGGAAGATGTTTTATTATCTGCTCATTTAAAAGCAACGATGATGAAGGTGTCAGATCCTATTATTTTTGGTGCTATCGTAGAGGTTTATTTTAAAGATGTATTTGCTAAATATGGTGAATTATTCAACTCTTTAGGTATCAATAAAAATAATGGTTTAGGTGAAGTATTTGCTAAAATCTCCGGCACTCCGCAAGAGGCAGAAGTTAAAGCAGCGATCGAATCAGCTATTGCTAATGGTCCAGATTTAGCAATGGTAAACTCTGATAAAGGTATTACAAACTTACATGTACCTTCAGATGTTATCGTTGATGCATCTATGCCAGCGATGATCCGTACTTCAGGACAGATGTGGAATAAAGAAGGAAAATCTCAAGATACCATCGCTATTATTCCAGATCGTTCTTATGCAGGAGTGTATGAAGCAACTATTGAAGATTGTAAAGAAAATGGGGCATTAGATCCTACAACGATGGGTTCAGTTCCCAATGTTGGTTTAATGGCTCAAAAAGCTGAAGAATATGGTTCACATGATAAAACTTTCCAAGCATCAGAAAACGGTTCGATCCGTGTTGTAGATGCAAATGGAAATGTTTTGATGGAACAAACCGTTGAAACTGGTGATATCTTCCGCATGTGTCAAACTAAAGACGCACCTATTCAAGACTGGGTAAAATTGGCGGTTAACCGCGCGCGTTTATCGGCTACACCTGCAGTATTCTGGTTAGATGAAAACCGTGCTCACGATAGAGAAATCATCAAAAAAGTTGAGAAATATTTAGGTGATTTTGATACAAATGGATTAGACATCTTTGTTATGAATCCTGTTGAGGCGACTAAATTTTCTTTAGACCGTATCCGCGAAGGATTAGATACAATTTCTGTAACGGGTAACGTATTACGTGATTATTTAACAGATTTATTTCCTATTTTAGAAGTTGGTACATCTGCAAAAATGCTTTCTATCGTTCCTTTAATGAATGGTGGAGGTTTATTTGAAACAGGTGCTGGTGGTTCTGCTCCAAAACATGTTGAACAATTCTTACAAGAAGGTTATTTACGTTGGGATTCTCTAGGTGAGTTTTTAGCTTTAGGAGCATCTTTAGAGCATTTGTCACAAACACAGAATAATGCGCAGGCATTAGTTTTGGCAGAAGCATTGGATGCTGCAACAGAAAAATTCTTAGCGAATGATAAATCTCCAGCACGTAAAGTAGGTCAAATCGATAACCGTGGTTCTCACTACTATTTGACAGCTTATTGGGCTGAAGCTTTAGCTGCACAAACAAAGGATAGCGTACTAGCAGCGAAGTTTGCACCTTTAGCTAAGTCATTAGCTGAAAATGAGGCTAAGATCAACGAAGAGTTGATTGGTGCTCAAGGTAAAGCACAAAACATTGGTGGTTATTATTTCCCTAATGATGATTTGGCTACAGCCGCTATGCGTCCTTCGCAAACATTAAATAATGCAATCGCTTCTTTATAGTAGTGATTTTATAAATAAAAGGGCTCCATTCATCGTGAATGGAGCCCTTTTATTTATAAAAATTATAAAGTATTATGGAATACTAATTTTTGTTCTTCATTAAATTCATTTCGAGTATAACCTGTTCTAAGGTCTCTTCATTAACAATAGGTATATGTTGTATTTTTACCATACTTTGCAGTTTTGTATCATTGTCGAGTAAATGAAAATTAGATCTCACAAAAGGATGAGCATTTGGTTTTTTAGAATCCTTATTTTCATTCATAATGGAATGATTTCTATTTTTATTTCGAAATGGATGCATAATGATTCGATTATGTCTGTAATTGGTATTTACAATTTACATAAAATAAATGAAAAGTACAATAGATTGGAATCTTGAAAATAATTTTTTAAAATTACCCCATCATAAGGTTAATAGTTGTTTAGCTTTTTTTAAGTCAACTTCTTCACCTGCAAGAATCTCTATAAAGTATAATTTTTGCCAAAGTTGTGTTTGTTTAGCCTGTTTATTCTCGGCGATATCCCAATTTGGATAGACTCTAAAACCTCGTTTACCAGCTTTACATTCACCTCTCAAGATACCATGTTTTAACAGAATGCTTCTAGGGAATATAAACAATCCAAAATCATTATCTTTTCGGGTAGCTATTATATAAAAATCAATAGGGTTACTGCCTGCATACGGAGTCGTAATTCCAGCTGCATCCCTATACCATAAGGTAACGAATTGACCAATCTTTTTAGGTGTTATCTTGGCTTTCCTATACTTAATTTTCAAATGGTCTAGATCAAAATTTTGAGCATCATATTCTTGACTTTCTCGTTCATATTTTCTATGTGCCATTGTTAATCCACAGGGCTGAAAAATAAATGTATTGATGAGCTGAATCTCCGTAGGGGTAAGGGTAATATCTTGCAATGTGATGTATATAATAATTTAAAAAGCTTATTTATATGAAACGGATTATGCATTTGAAGAATTGCTTGAACATGGTAAGCAGTTTCAAACTTTGTTAAAACTTGTATTGTTGCAAATATAAAGAGACTTGTGCAGATCTTTTTAAAGCGAGTGATATTAGCATAGTATATAACCTTAGATATAACAAAAAACAGACAGTATTTTTAAGTACTGTCTGTTTTCATGAAACCAAATATGACTATTAGTATTAGTAGGTGATTTCTCCCTTTATAGCAAGTTTATTTTTATCCATAAGAGTAGTTGTCATTGTAGCGCTGACTTTGCTCTGTTTTAATTTACTAAACGGATATATTGTCCACTTTTCTGGCCATGCATTAAAATCAATAAAGAAGTAAAAAGGGTGTTGAGTTCTTTCATTTTGAATCCGATCAGGAGATCGTTCAGAAGTTGTATTTAACAAGTATGAATCGATATGTGCTTTATGAAATTGATAAAACATTTTTCCAGGAAGGGACGCAGCTAATGGCTCGTTATATTTCCAGGTATGTACAATATAAGGAACAGCAATCTCTGTTACTTTTATTTCTTCTATAGCATTAAAATCATCATCATATGCATATGCAATCGAGGTATCTTTTTGGATGACACTATCGGTTTTAATCTCTAAATCCAAATAATTAGCATAATTCTTCTTTAACTGTTCCTGATTGAATCCTGTATACTTGCTCATAATCTGGGATAACAAAGGAAGATCATTTAGCGACAATAAACTCCATAAGGTAACAATTTGATTAGCTGTATCTATCTTTCTTACCTGAAGGTTCTGTTCTATACTTTCAGATAACAACCACTGTCCAGTAATGTCTGTCTTATGTTTCGTAACAGTAGCTTCAGCCATTAAACTTCTGTCTTTTAGGGCATAACCAATATGTTTTTTGGTCAAAGCATGTTCAAAGCCTTTAAAAGAACCGATCTGTACCCATGCATCCTGATTTTTTAACAGTGCATGGAGCTCACTAAAATCCGAATTAGGATCAAGTCCAATCGAATAAACAAGATGATTATGATCAAACAGTACTTTAATATGTTTTGCTATATTAACACTGACAATACCTTGTTTTTTATCTACAAAATTAATTGCCTTCGGATATTGGTTTGCAAAAAAAGAAAAACAATCATCATAGTTCGATACAGCTAATATTCCGCAGAATTGATTTTTCTGTGTATCATTACTAAATAAAAACAGACGGGCTGGAATAGATATTCCTGAATTCCATACGATTTTTTTTATCAAGTCTTCACCACCTTCTATTCCTGTAGAACGGGTATCAAAGCTCAAGAGCTGAGATACATTATCCAACACTAAGTCATCAACAGCAATGGAGAGAATACCGGTACTTGATTGACTGACATATTGTTTTTCAATCCTATTTTTACGGACAGTATAAGTCACCCATAGGAACGATATAAGTATAAGTAATAGCGAGCAGATGATAATTGTAATCCTTTTCATGTACAATTAATTAGCGATTTTACTATCCATGTTCTGCATGATATGTTTTAAAATATACTGTAATGCATTTTTATCCTCTTTTGGCAATTCTATAGAAAGTTCACCAGAGAATTGACGATTTTTTAACGTACTTCCTTTTAATTGAATATCGCCGTAAGTCGATAGGTCTTTCATTGTTTGTTGCAATGAAGCAGTTACTGGTACTTCTAGTTTATGGACTACTTCAGGAATAGCATTTGCGTGAACAACCAAATTGAATGGGTTAGCAAGTAAATCCTTTTTCACTTTTGCATTTTTAGTACCTTTAAAACGGTTTTGTTCAATAGAAGTTAATTGTTGTACATCACTACCCACAAATACAAGATCTTCCTTGAAAAGGATATAGATTGGTTTTATATTTTTCTGCTCAGCAATTTTGTAAATACCATTTTCCAAAGTTACTTCTTGTTTTTTTACAGCGAAGTCAAGTGTACGTTTATACAATCTTTGATCTTGAGAAGTAAACATCCATAAGAAATTAGGTACATACTCATCTTTCATTTTCGTAATTTCTTTGTAATTGTAATCATCATCATACTCATAGGTTACATACTCTTTATTAACCTTTTGAAGATCATTTAAGAAAAAAGCATGGTCACCTTTCATCACTTTACCGATTGCTTTCTCATCTAGTGCAATTTCTAAAGCTGTAGCGCCAATGGTGACAACGTCACTATATTCGCCTGCAATGGGAGCATACCAACGATTCACAAGGGCTGGCAGTTGTTTTAGATAAGCTTCCGTATTAATATTTACGGCCGCATATGCCAAATGGTTTTCAGGGATATATTTTGCAAATTTCTTGTTGATTTTACCATTGTACAACGGTTTGAAAATCTTTGCCATTTCAGCATCGACTCCCAAAGTTCCAGTAAACTTAATCGTATGCTGATCCTGGATTAAATCAAATGTACCTTCCTCATATCCATATTTAAATTTATCCATATCAATACCATAGGCCAATTTTAACACATCATAAGGCAATGCACCTTGATATAATTTATCTACATTGGGCACCCAGAGACGAATCAGATGTTTGTTATCTGTTAATTTGATCGCTTTATTGTTTGCCATGTTGCTCTTAGGATCTAAGTAGCCATTAAAGTCATTTGCAAGCCATGTTCCAAATAATTTATTTTTAATAGAATCATTTTTAGCTTCTCGAGCTTGATTTAGAAGATAAAGTGAGTCCGACTCCAAATCGTAAGCCTCTACTGTGTCTACTGAATCATCCCATTGATCTGCGGATATGGCTATAGTCGAATCAACAACAGCTTCAACGGCCTCCATTTCAGCTTCGCTTATTTCTTCTAATACGTTCACGGTATCAGGTAAAATTTCCTCTTCACTCTCAAAAGTTTCTTCTTCCATAGCCTCCACAGCTTCTTCAGCAGCAGCTGTAGCTGCGGTTGCCGCATCACCTAATGCTTCATTATAGGTCCAGGTGTCCGTCGCATAAGAGCCAAGATCTAAGCCGTAACGGTCTGCTACATCTTTCATTTGAAAATACTGACTGTGTACATCACCTGTGAGAATAAACATTGTTTCTGAATTCCAGGCAACCTGTGTTTTACCATCTTTGGAAACTCTTCTTTCATATCCATTATATATTGGAAGAACTTCATATTGTGAAAACATATGTTGTTTGACCTGATGGTTTGCTTTCAGGGGAAGTAAAATTCCAATGTAGTGTAAACTATCGGTATTTGCACGGTAAACATAAGCCTGTTTATCTAGATTAAAGTCCAGCTCTTTTAGGTTTTTGATTGGAAAATCCATGTTTTTGGCCTGTTCAAATGCACCTAGTTTAGTTAGTGTTTCGTTTAGCAGTTCCATAGAACTTTGTTCTACGATAGCTTTATTATTAATAGAAACAACAAAGTCGGCATGAGCCGGTATTTTGCTGGTCAGTTCTTGAGCTGTAGCCTCCATTCCTGCAAAAGCAGATAATGCTAACAAGGGTAAGAATTTAATATTCATGTAGTTATTTGTTATTTAAAGTGATGGTATTGGCTAATGAAACTTTGCCACTAGCAAGATCTGTAGCCTTTAACTTAAGTAGAACAGCTTTTGCAGAACTGGATATTTTTGCTGAAGCATGTTTTTGTGATTTGACCGTTTTATCAAAACGTATAATCTGTGTGTA
This sequence comes from Sphingobacterium sp. MYb388, assembly GCF_037479535.1. Lineage (NCBI taxonomy): Bacteria > Pseudomonadati > Bacteroidota > Sphingobacteriia > Sphingobacteriales > Sphingobacteriaceae > Sphingobacterium > Sphingobacterium sp. MYb388. The sequence goes on from NZ_JBBGYV010000005.1 coordinate 323,100, forward strand.
AAAGGCATCATTAAAATATTTGCGGTCAGTTTCAGATATACGGGCATACTCTTTACTTAAAGTAGGAGAGTGTGTATATGTTCTGGTAAAGGTTCCAGTTTTAGCATCGTAGGAATAATTATTATTATTACCTAGGGCACTTTTAAAATGAGTTCCAAGCGCTTTACTAAAATTATTCAGAGCATTTACGGAAGCGAAATTGCAGGAGACAGTTGCAATATAATTGTTAAAATCTAAATTATATTGCACCTGACTTATACCTGGGGTATTTTTTAAAATACGGATCATGTCCTCGGTTTCACTCTTTATCTTCTCTTTTGTCGGAATTTGAATGCCATTTACACTTTTTAATTTCATCAGAGAGGCCACTTTAGTACTACTTTTACTAAGGTTGAGTGTAGCTTTAATACTGCCAGAACCATTGGCATTTAGATTGATATCTTCGATAAAGTCAAAGCAACTTGTCAATAAACTGCAACAGCAGATTAAGATTATTAATCGCGAAAACGACTTAAGTTTTATCATTTTTTATTGTTTTAAAGGATTTGCTATTATTCCTGCTAATTACCGTGCCATCATCGTACGGCATCAGATTTTCTTTCTAGGTTCTTAGCAATTTTACGTCTACTCAAAGCTAGAGATTAGAAGCAATTTCTACAATCCCCGAAACTAGTGGTTTTACCAATCAAAGTTCTACTATTGACGAATCAATCCATATTCTAACGCTAATTTAATTGCAGAACTAAGATTTTTTGCGTCAAATTTCTCAATCAAATTTTTACGGTGACTTTCCACAGTATGCGGACTAATAAATAGTTTTTCTGCGATTTGCCCCGTTGTTAATCCCAAAGATGCCTCAGTTAGTACTTCCTTTTCCCTACGGGTCAATTTTGGAACACTTTTGAGTTCATCTTTTGATTTTCTTTCAACAATATTTTTGGTTTGAGAACATAGAAATTTGTTTCCTTTTATAACCTGTTCAACTCCGGCAACAATCTCTTCCACAGAAGCATTTTTTTGAATATAACCTTGGGCCCCCTCTTGCAGTACACTATTGATAACAGCATATTCGTTATGTACACTGATTACTATAATACGCATTTGAGGATACTTGGACCGTAACGGTTTGATCAGCTCAATACTATTGGCATCAGGAAGATTAATATCCAGTAAAAGCACATCAACAGGCCCATCCGAAAGCGCTTTATGCATGGTTGATGCATCAGGATAACAACCCACTACTTCTAACATATCTTCCTTAGAAAGGATATTTTTCAATCCTTCCGAAAGCAAAGGATGATCATCTGTAATTGCTATTTTAATCATTTATTTTATTTTTTTGGAAATATAATTTCAACACTTGTCCCCACATCTTTTTCCGACTGTATAGTAAATTTCCCTTTAAGGAAATCGATCCGCGATTGTATATTATGAAGGCCTGCTGAGTGATTACCCTTAACCTGATCAATATCAAATCCTTTTCCATCATCTTCAACAGTGATGGTGTAATAATCAGCTTCTTCTACAATTTGAATGATAATTTGTTTGGGGGCAGCATGTTTTATTGCGTTATTAACCAACTCCTGGATTACCCGATAAACAAGTAATTGTTCATCTTTTGTAAGTTGATTCGAATAATGTAAAAATTGTACATCAATATCCAATTCTACATTGGACATACGAACAGCGTAATCTTGTAATGCTTCCTCAAGACCATATCTATTTAGCAAATCGGGCATCAGATTATGAGCTACGCGTCTTAGCTCTTCTACAGCAGTATCCAATTGCAGAAGAGATTTTTGCATATCATTTTTCATTGGGCTATCCACTTTATTTGTCAATTGAGATAAACTGATTTTTGTGGTGGATAAGAGGCCTCCTAGTCCATCATGAAGGTCCCTGGCCAATCGTCCTCGTTCCTGTTCCTGACCATCAAGCATAGCAGTTAATATTGATATTTTTGAATTCTGACGTTCCTTATCTAAAGAGAAATTGTACAGTTCCTTATTTTGACGCATACTTTTGGATCGCTGTTTATATGCGTATAGCATTAATAGTAGAACCAGTAAAAAAAACAAGATCAAAGCCACATAATATTTATTTATTTTCTCTTTATAAGAAATCTCATTTTTGAAACTGAGGATGTCCTGAGCACGATTTTGTGTCTCTAAACGAGATAGCTTAAGTTCCTGGGTTCTTTTTTCAGATTCAAGCTGTGTGAGCTCAAGTTCTTTTCGCTGATTTTCTTCATGCAACTTCAAATTCTCATATTGCTGTTTTTGCTGCAGACTGACGGTATGCAGCAAACGGAGCTGCTGTTCTTTTTTATCCGTTTCCAGTTGCATTCTGATAAGTTGTTGTTGCTGTCTTTCTTTATCAAACTGTGCTTCTAGTCGTTTACCCAATTCCAATTGTTCTTGATTGTATATGGATTTAAATGTTTCCATATACACTTTATGGTAACGTATGGCTTCAGCAAGATTATTCTCCTGTTCCGCAATTTCAGAGAGATTCTCGTAAATACTGAGGATGATGTTCTGATCCGGAACACTGCTTTTAGTAATCTCCATAAGTGCCGACAACAAATAGGCTTTAGCACGCTCAGGTTTTTTGTTTTTCAGTGCGATCTCCGCCATTATACCGTAAGCAGACGCAACATGCGTGTATTGTTGAGTCGCTGCTCCCTGCTTTAGGGCGAGCTCAGCATATTGAATTGCCTGATCTTGATAAGAATCAGGAAAAAAACTAAAGTAGAGGTAAGCTAGATTATTAGCAACAAAAGATAGATTAGATGGGAAGGGGATTGTAGCCTTATTTTTGTTATACGTATTAATAGCTAAGAGGTAATACTTTTCTGCCTGATCTCGTAATTTGTGGTTAGTATCGTTCTTTATGTACTGTTGTTCATACATATACCCCATGAGCATATAAGCGTCAAATATAGCAATGGGATCATTTTGTTGAATAGCAAGATCTAAAGCAAGTAGACTATATTTCTCCTGTAGCTGATGCTCATTCCAATTCGCATAAATTGAAGTTAGCTCCTTGTAAGTTGTAGATTTACGGCTATTAAGTGTACGGGATGGGGGAGCCTGATCAAAATAGCGGATCGCACGTAGAAAACTTCTAACAGCTTCACCTTCTTTATTATTTCTGGTATATAGCCATCCTTCACAATAACTTATATAACCCTTGATCTCTACATCTTTAGATTTGCTAGCAAACTCTTTTGCCTTATCAAAACTACTTTTAGATTCTTTTATACGCTCGCTGATTCTATAATTCATAGCCTCAATCGCATAAAGATTAGCCGCATATTTTCCATCTGGTAAGCGACTTGCTATCTGGATATTATCTTTAAGGATTTGACCGGCCTTAACTTCTTGTTGATTGAAAAATAAGGCAGTTGCATATTTGCCGGCAACTATTAATCTTTCTGGATTCGTAACAGATACTTTATCATATTGTTCCTTTAGTTTATCTAGCACTTCCTGAGCAGAAGAAAAGTTAAATAAAAAACACAAGATTAATAGAAGCAGAGTTTCTCTCGATTTATTGGTAAAATATAGTGCACTCTTCTTCATTTGCATTCATTCTGGACCTGTTATATAGGAGACTAAGATATCATTTTTTATAAACAATGTATAGATCGAAACATTAAAATAGTTGTTTAAACTCCATAAATGCAAGAAAACTCCCATATTTAGTAAAATAAATATGGGAGTTTTCTCATATTATTCAGCCTCTACAGCAGCAACCTCTAGACCTTTAGTATCAATATAATATATGTTTTCACCAGCTTCATCTTCCGAGACAATGGCTACACCATTATCAAACGCAAGTGCTGTTGAAAATTTAAAAGGAATAATTGTTTTACCTTTTTCATCAATGTATCCATACTTACCATTTTTCATCGCTAAGAAAATATTTCCTTCATCAGGTAAAGCCATATATTCATATCCTCCGGCTATTTTTTTATTATCTTTAATAGAGAGTAAAGAATAAGAAGTATCCTCGAACGTAATAAAATAGTCTTTATTTCTCATGAAAATGTGTTCATGTACTGCTGGTATGATCACCTGCTCCTTCTCATTCATAAAACCGCTTTTATCATTTTTCATGAATTGGATCAGCCCATTTTCCGGAAAACTCACCATCTCATATGTTGCGTTAATCAAAACGCTTCCATCAGCACGTAATAAACCGTATTTATCTTGTGCACCGTACATGAATGTTTTGGAGTCGTCAGAATAGTTTAGAAAATCGTGTTGTAGCGTAATAATTTCTTGACCGGCTAAGTTGATCGCTCCAAATTTATCCTCTGCATTGTTTACTATAGATATGTCTCCATCAAAAGGTGCTATAAAAGTATACTTAGGTTGAAAAAAAACTTGATCATTCTCATCTTTTAGTCCATATAAATCTCCGGTTTCATTAGTGAAAATATAGCGATTATCAGCAACTTGAAGATCACCATATCCTATTGCACTATCAGCTTGCATTTCCGTATAACTTTCTGGAATTTCGAATAGCTCTTGAGTCAATTCCTCAGAGTCGATCTTTTTTGCAATGTAGCCATCTCCCGATACCGTAATTGACAATGGTGCCCCAGGTAAAGTTTCTAAGAAATTGAATTCCGCCCAAGATAAATTAGGGATCTGCTCAGTATAATAAACCGCAAGTTTTACATCCTCGCCAGACTCCTCATCAGTTCCTATATTAATTATTGCTAGTTTACATGTATATCCCGCTATTTTTTTCTCTTGGCCTTTTATGTATTCGATCTGGATATCACTGTAATCATTTTTGGTACCGTCTTGTAGCATCAAGTACTCTTGAGAGTTAGGAACTAAAATAAATGATTTTAATTTTTTCTTATCTTTTATCTCGATGTGACTTTCATCCTGCGTATAAGCGATGCGCATATAATCCTGATTCACCCAAGCTCTTAATTGCGTATCATCCAGCTGTCCATTGTTTTCTCCCGATTTTATTCCGTAATCGATACGAAAAAACTTGTTGGATTGAGCTAGGGCACTTAAGCTCATTAAGCACACTGTTGCTAGTGTTAGTGTTATTCTCTTCATGATATTAATGTAATTCTAACACAAAAGTCATGATAGTTTTTTACCATTTTTATCCCTGATAACAGCCATTTGCAAAACATGAATAGGGATTATTTTCGTTATCATAAACAGCTCTTGACCATCTCCTCATGTATTGATCACCTAAGCATGAAGTTTATTTGTTTATTTTGGAGCGCTTTAATTTTTTCGATTTCTAAATATAAATGGTTGTTTTTTAACTTGAAATAGAGAAAATCTAAACAATAAGAGGATGTAATTTGTTTAAAAGTTGTACAGATTATTTCAAGCGACCAGATGTGAGACATATGCGCATACCTTTACTACTTTTTTTCATTGCAACTTTTGTAAATGCCAACCCCCAGCAGTTAAAGCAGGTATCGCAGGAAGAAGCGATTCTGACGAACATTGTTTTCATGCGTACCGAGGGATTATTTATGACCCAACTGATAGAGCAAAAGTCAAAGAATAAAAAAGTGCTTTCCGCATGTAAGCGAGCCAAACGTTACTACACAGAGACCCAGCCTATGCTACTAGAAGTTATAAAAGGTAAAGCACTTGCCCTAGATCAAAAACAGTTCGATTACATTTCTCAAGAAGCTGAAAAAAAATTCCAAAATTACGACATCAAAAATGAAGGTCATTGGATTAAACTCTATCAAAATCACATTCAAAACTGTATACGCTCCTATAGCCTACTTTTGCAAGATAGAGAATGGGCAAGTGTTACCTATTTTTCATTTTATGCACTCCCAGAATTGATTAATCTCGATCAGGAATTTATAAAATTAAACATTAAATAAATACAAGTATATTTAGCGTATATCTGGATCAAATGAAAATTCTTACCGCAAAACAAATGATGAACGCAGATGTACTGACCTGCAACGAACAACAAATTACAAGCTTAGATTTAATGGAAAGAGCTTCCCAAACGGTCTTTGCTGCATTAAAGATCAAGTACCCAGATCTCCCAAAACAACATTTCACCATCATCTGCGGAAAAGGAAATAACGGCGGAGATGGATTGGTATTAGCACGTTTATTAGATGCACATTTAGCCAATGTGATGGTATATGTCCTAAAATCCGAAATTTACGCGCCTGATAATAGCCGCAATCAGGCAAGATTATCCGCGGCGCAAATTCATTTTTTTAACGAAACAGATCAGTTACAAATCCCGGATAATACCATTGTTATAGATTGTCTGTTCGGATATGGACTGCGAGAAGAATTAGACGGAAAATGGGCTTATATCTGCAAGCAGATCAATGAAGCTGATGTTCCTGTATATGCCATTGATATGCCTTCAGGCTTATTGGCAGATAGACCAACATCGATTACTGCTCCTGTGATTCATGCAGATTTGGTATATACTTTCCAAATGCCTAAGCTCGCATTATTAATGCCTCAGAACCAAGTTTTTTATGATGATTTTCAAATACTGGACATTCAATTGAGTAAAAATGCTATTGAAAAAGAAAATTCCGATTTGATTTATGTGGAAAAAGGGTTAATACTCAAATACTATAGAAAAAGGAAAAAATTTGAACATAAAGGCAATTTTGGACATAGCATGATCATAGGGGGAAGCAAGGGAAAAATGGGGTCTGTCCAGCTGGCACTAAAAGCAGCTTTGCGAAGTGGCTGTGGTTTAGCTACCGCCTTTGTACCTGCTTGCGGGCATATCATTATCCAGACTGCTGTGCCCGAAGCTATGGTCTTATTAGATGACCATAATGATGTGATAACCACCATGCCCGACTTAGCAAATTATCAGGCTGTTGGCATTGGAGTAGGAATGGGAACCGCAGCAGAAACAAGTGTAGCCTGGATAGATTACATAAGTAGAGGAATCCAAACGCCATTGATTATAGATGCTGACGGTTTAAATATGATGTCAAAAAATCCCGAATTATGGAGCTTTATACCGAAAAACACCATTCTGACTCCACATCCAAAAGAACTGAATCGGATTATAGGATCGTGGATGGACGATTGGGATAAATTAGAAAAAGTAAAAGAATTTGCAAGTAAATATCAGGTCAATATATTGATAAAAGGAGCAAATAGTGCAATGGTGATGAGCGACGGTAAGATCTACTTGAATAGTACAGGAAATGTAGGAATGGCAACAGGGGGTAGCGGCGATGTATTAACAGGGATTATAACCGCATTGCTTGGACAGGGATATCCTGCAAACGAAGCGTTAATCATGGGTGTATATTTACATGGAAAGGCAGCAGATTTGGCAGTTAAGACCATCGGTACTTATAGTCTTCTTCCCTCAGATATTATTCAGTATTTACCACAAGCGTTTCTTGAATTAGAACTTGCGACACTATAAACCAGTCCAAGACTTAAATGGCAGACGATAGTTTGTTTTCTTGTCATAGGGCAAGGGGACTTTATGATCTATTGTTTATTTTTGATTAAACAGATGGTAGTTAACCATCACTAAATCAATAAACAATGGATAAGCCAAAATCAACAAAACTAGAAGTGATTATTCCCGCTTATAGAATGCATACACAGACTTTTTTAAGTGTGTTATCTGGGATATCTGAAGTGGATGCCAAGAAGCGGATCGATGGACGAACGAATCATATTATTTGGATGGCCGGCAACTTTGTCAATGTACGTTACGGAATAGCAAACATTTTAGGTTTGGAAGAAACAGATCCCTATAACGATTTGTTTTATATGGGAAAGACATTAGATGAACAATTTCAATACCCGACTCTAGCCGATCTCATTGCTAGTTTTCATAAAATCTCTCCTAAAGTTTACCGGAGTTTATTGGCCGTCAATGATGAACAATTGTCTGAATTATTTCCGATTGGAATGAATATCCCCTTTGTTACAGAAGATAAACTCAATTTTATCGGAATGTGTATAGGTAGGCAGGATTATATTGGCGGGCAGATGGCATTGATGAGACGTATCCTTAATTATTCGAGTATGAGTTACGGTGTAGATGACAAGATCACATATTAGCATGGAAGCACATGTAACAGGATACCTAGAGGTAAACGGAATTCGCCTGTATCATGAAATTTATGGAACAGGTGAACCTTTGGTTTTGATTCATGGAGGGGCGGGTTCTATACAGTTTGATTTTAGAGAAACGATTATCCGGTTACAAGAACGCTTTTTGCTGATCGGCATTGATCTGCAAAATCACGGACGCTCAGATCATAGGGAAGAACCTGAAACTTTTGAACAGGATGCAAAGGATATTGTCGCATTATTGGATCTGTTGGGAATACCTAAAGCCTCTTTTTTTGGATTTAGCAATGGTGCTACGACTGCCTTAGAGATAGCAAAGATTTACCCAGATCGCGTCGTGAAGATCGTAGCAGCCTCTGGAGTTTATAAAAGAAATGGCCTGATACCAGGTTTCTTTCAAGCAATGGAACAGGCAACAATTGATAATATGCCGACCTATCTGAAAGAGAACTTTCTGAAACTAAATTCGAATATAGATGAGTTGCATAATATGTTTCAAAAAGACAGTCAGCGGATGATCCATTTTGAAGACTGGAAAGATCGTGATATGCAGCATATTAAAAATCCTGTTCTGCTCATTTATGGAGATCGAGATGTTGTTACAGTCACACATGCCGCAACCATCAGTCATTTGCTCCCTGATGCAAGATTATGCATACTTCCTGCCACCCACGGCGGGTATATGATGGCCGATGAATCAGGGATAGTAGATGAAGAATTAATCACATTTACGGTATTACAGATCGCAAGATTTTTAGAATAATTTACATGTTCCTGGGTCAATTTAAATACAACGTTTACAGTTTGTTAGGGTCATTAGGTAATTAATAAAGTGAAATATAGGTTATAGGGCTACTTTATTTTTAAATATTTGTAATATCTTAGAGTATCACAGACGAAACTTTCAAAGTTTATCGCGCTAAGAACCCATTACTAAATTAACCCATATTGAAAATGAAGATGTACAAATCATTTATTCCGCTCTGCACTGCTTTATTCTTGTCAGCTTGTTCTTCAAATTACCTGATGACTGTTAATACCACCAATACGATTAAAGAAAAAGACCAAGGAACTTTCTTATACACAAATGACACTTTGGCTGTTCAATACTCTTTTGCGGGGAAGGATGGTAAAGTATATGTTAAGGTTGAAAATAAATTAGATTATCCAATCATGTGGAACTTAAAAAATTCTGCACTAGTAATCAACGGAAAGGCCCTTAGTTACGCTAACAACCAGATAGATTTAAAAGGTAAAGTGAATCAGAATGTTTCCGCTTTTAGTGAGGATATTATTCATGGATATTTTAACGGCACAGCAACATTACCTAAAGATATGTTATTAATACCACCTCATGCGTTTGTCGATGGAAGGTTTTTTGATCTTCGCGATGATGTAAAGAAATCGGTATCCCAAGCAAAAAAAGAAAAAGTTGTGCGGTATGGCATGAACGGTGGAACATATAATGTACAACAAGCCAAGTTTAACATACAGGATTCGCCTTATATCCTGAGCAGTTTTTTGAGCTATTCTGTGTTGAATAATGGCGAGGTTACTTTCAGAACTACAGAACAAAAATTTTATGCTGAAACATTATTTCAGACTGGTACATCATTAAATAATGTACTTGAGTATTATACAAAACAAGGTGATCTAATGGCTTATAAGAAAGTAAAAGGTGAAAATGCTTTGCTGTTAGGAGGGGTGGTGGCTTTAGGTGCAGCAGCAGGAGCACTTGACAATAGTAGAACCGATTAAGCTGTAATTGAACTATAAAAAGCCTTGATCACTTCGACAAGGCTTTTTTATTTTTTATCGTATTTTAATAAGGTTTACTGACATACTGTTGTCATTAACAGACTTATTTTTGTGTTAGCTAAAACACAGTAAGGCGACGAACTTGTCTATTTCCAGTAACTTGATACAACGTCAAATTGATATAGCGAAAATAAAAACGGTAAAATTTTGAAGAAACAAAACAGTTAAAAATGATCAAATTTAAATATACTATCTTATATGTGTCCGATGTGACACGGGCCATTCAGTTTTATGAACAAGTATTTGGCTTTGTACGAAAATTTATAACACCTGAAAATGACTACGGTGAATTAATAACAGGAGAAACCACCATTTCATTTGCCAAACACAGTTTAGCACAGACTAATTTGAGTGCAGGATATCAGGAAAGTTCTCGTTTAGCGAAACCTTTTGGAATAGAATTGGGCGTTATCACGGATAATGTTGAAGATCTAGTAGACAAAGTATGGGAGTATAATGGAATTATTGTTGAACAGCCTACAGTCAAGCCTTGGGGACAGACCGTTTCATATGTGAGAGATTTAGATGGTTTTCTAATTGAATTATGTACTCCGTTACCTTAACCAGAAACTTTTTTGTAAAAATATATATCCGTTTATTATCGAGTAGCGATGCCTTTTTAGTGCATTTTTCTCTCCATAAAGCACACATTAAGATCGATTAAGTATTTTTAAATAGCGCATTTATACATTTTTTTTTATAGTTTTAGCGATTTAGCATATTAAACAGAGAAATGGCGTTAACAAACTTGTCAAGACGAGTCGCTCTCGGAATCGATATTGGTGGAACCAATACGAAATTCGGAGTGGTAAATCATCGCGGGGAAGTTCTAGAAAAAGGATCCCTAAGAACAGATGAATATAAGAAAATAGAAGATTTTATTGATGCATTATATCTTCAGGTTTCTCCACTTATCGAGAAATACGGTACAGTGAAAAACTTTGATGGAATTGGTCTCGGTGTACCTAACGGTAATTACTATACAGGTACGGTAGAATTAGCTCCTAATTTACCTTGGAAAGGTGTAATTCCTTTTGCCGAACTTATGGAAAATAAATTTGGTATGGAGTGTACCATTACCAACGATGCGAATGCGGCAGCTTTGGGAGAGATGCTTTTCGGAGCAGCACGTGGTATGAAAGATTTTATCATGATTACTTTAGGAACAGGTGTAGGAAGCGGAATCGTTGCCAATGGAAATGTAATCTATGGACATGATGGTTTTGCGGGAGAGTTAGGACATACCATTGTAAAACCAGGAGGTAGAAAACACTGGAGTACAGGTTCGGAAGGAAGTCTGGAAGCCTATGCATCTGCTACCGGCATAGCCATTACAGCGAAGAAAATGAGAGCAGAATTTCCAAGTTCTATGCTCAATCAATATCCAGAAGAATCAATCAATTCTAAAACAGTTTACGAGTGTGCCATAAAAGAAGATCCAATTGCTATTGAAGTATTCCGCTATACAGGACAGAAGCTGGGTGAAGCATTAGCTAATTTTGTGATGTTTTCATCTCCTGAGGCGATCTTATTGTTTGGCGGAGTTATTCAAGCCGGAGACTTTATTCTCAAACCTGCAAAATTACATATGGAAAGAAACCTACTTCCCATCTTTAGAGATAAAGTGAGATTGGTATTTAGTGAGCTTCCTGAAGCAGATGCCGCTATTTTAGGTGCAAGTGCACTCGTTTGGGAACAATAAAAGAAAATAAAACTCGTCTTTTAAGACGATCGTTTTCATAAACAGTGTCCGGTTGATGGATTTTAATGTAAATTAAATTTTAACAGCCGGACACTCCTATAAAGCCACATCGTCACGAGTATTAGCACGGCAGACCATTCTAAAGGTCAGATTTATTCTGGGCAGAATTTGTCGAGCTGTTTTAGGTACCTGGTGCTGCCAGCAACTGTTTGTCGTACCAGCCATCAGCAGGAAAGATCCATGATGCAGAGGAATTTCGATCTGCTTTATATCCTTTAGAAATTTATGACGCAGTCGGAATAAACGTGTTTCCCCAAAACTGAGCGATGCAATCACAGGATTAGGACCAGACTTATCAGTATGATCACTATGCCACGCAACACCATCTTTCCCGTTACGGTAGAGGTTGAGCAAAACAGCATTAAAGCTTAAACCAGTTTCTTTTTCCACTCGTTTTCGGATGGCTAATAGTGCTGTGGTCCAGTCAGGACCTGCGGGATCAGCACCCAAATTGCTTTTATCCTCATACCAAGCGATCATGCGTGGCGCTTTAACTGTTTTATCAAAGATCTCCATTTCATATTCGCGCCATTTCGTATTATGGAGCAAAGTATTGTAGTAATGGTCCGATTCTTCCTTTGAAAAAAAAGAATCAATTAGCATGAGTTCCGTATCAGGTAGATCGAATACAACCTTACCTCCATGGCCAGGTGCGAATATTTCAGTGTCATTAAATAAATTCATCGTATATGTTTTAGTAAAGTGGTAACAGTCAATAGGTGTTTTCTTCATTTACTATAAACTTTAGAGTCTCCAATTGTACGTTTTTTGGTTATCAAAAACAGCAGCTGGCTCTTCGGATTTATATATAGTAACGTTCCTATTATGCTTATTAAAATATGATACAACAAAAATACTAATTATATTAGTATTTTTATTAAATTTGAAGCTATAAATATTAGCAGTATGATGTTGTCAAAAAACTTGAAGTATTTAAGAGCACAAAAAGGGATATCACAGCGCGAGATAGCAGCAGACTTAACCATTACACGCGCTAGGTACGCGAAGTACGAGGAAGCCCTCTCAGAGCCTCCGATAGAAGTTTTATTGAAATTATGTCAATATCATCAGATCAGTATCGATACACTGATTACGGTAGATTTGAAGAATTTGAATCAAAAAACAGAGCTAATTGAAAATAGTTAGAATAATTTATATCGCAAAAAAGCCGTACTATTTTTTAGGTAGTACAGCTTTTTGGCTTAAAATGTATCATTAGAGTTCCAGTACAGTAAGTAGAGGGAAATGGTCTGAAGGAAATTTACCGGAATAAGTATCTGTCAAAATTCCCCATTTATGACCTTTGAAGTGTTTGGATACAAAAATATGATCAATGATTGTATTATGAACAGGGAATTTTTCACCTGTCCGAAAACCATTGGAGCTTCCATTTAAAGCATAGGGCATGCTTACCATATGATAAGTATCTTTCAATAAATCAGATGTCGCTAAACTCTTATACCATTCAGAATTGCTATCGCCATTAAAATCACCCATAAGTATAACTGGCTGTTCTTTTGCGATTTCAGTAATCTTTTTTAATATTAACAAGCTCGATTCTTTGCGGGCTAATATTCCGCGATGGTCGTAATGAGCATTGAAGAGGAAGAACGACTTTTTAGAATCTTTATCTTTTAGCTGTATCCAAGTACATATTCTGATGTTGGATGGCGCGTCCCATCCTAGACTCGGTCTATCTGGAGTTTCAGATAACCAAAAGTCGCCTTTACTGACCAGCTCAAAACGGTCCTTTTTATAATAAATTGCCGCATGCTCGCCCGCAGCTTTACCGTCATCTCGTCCTAGTCCATAACGTTCAAATTGAGGGAGTTGCTTACTAAGATCATCCAATTGATTCTTTAATGCTTCTTGTGTCCCAAAGATATCAAATTCATGAAATTGGATTAATTGCGCGATCGGAGTCACTCTGTTTTGCCAGCGGTCCAGACTATCATTAGGCGTATCATAGCGAAGATTATACGTCGCCACGCGCATTTTTTGAGCCTGAGCAGTTAATGTAACTGCCGAAATCATGAGGCAGAGCATGGTTTTGATATAGCCTGTTTTCATATTTTTTCTAAATATTCATATTACTAGGTTAAGTAGCAGACCTACTATTGCCAGAAAGGATAATTTTTCAAATTTTTGTTTAAAACAATCGCATTGCTTGGTATTGGATAGTAGTACTGTCTGCCGTCATCATACCAGGTACGTGTTTGCGCTTTAAACCACTCCAGATGTTTATCTGCAGTTAACGTCTGGTAGTTAGTCGCTGGTCCACCAATAGCTATTTTTGCAACTTTGGCGCCAACCGTTACCGAAGGACCTTTATTATTGCCGTCATAGAAGATAACATCTACAGTGCCGTCGCGATCCAGATCCATCGGTTTGTCCAATTCCGGAATATAGATACCGGACCATTCTAAAGAAGCCATGATATGACCCGCATTCCATCTTTTTAGATCATTAAATCTAAAACCTTCAAGCGCCAGTTCAACTTGTCTTTCACGTCTTATTTCTAGCAGTACAGGGTTGTCGATATCTTTAAAGAATTTTTCTTTGATGTAAGTATCAATCACTGTCGGTAATTGCGAGGTACCTCCTGTAATACCTGCACGCGAACGTAGTGCACCAATAGTTTTTTGCCAGTCGCCATCTGTAATTTCACCCAATTCAGCACGTGCCTCAGCATAATTAAGCAGTACTTCTGCATAGCGCATCAATGGAATAGCATTCGTATTTAGCTGTCCATTATCATATTTACTTTCATCAAGTGTATATTTTATTGGCTGATAACCTGTGTACGAATAACCATTAAAATTTGGTGCTGCTGGTTTTCCATCTATTTTATAGCCTGGGGTACGGATCAGCTGAGATAAGCGGTAATCTCTATTTTGACACTCATCATAAAACTCTTGTGTATTGTACCCCGTTCTATTCGTATACGGTGTACCATCTCGGTTTAATATCGTATTGATAAACGGTCTTACAAAACTATAACGTGGGCCATAAGTCGGAGAAGTCCAATACCAGTTCGCAGAACTTAGGATGGCCAGGTTCTTATTAAAAGCAATAGCTAGCATGACCTCTTGAGTAACTGCAGCATCACTGACAAAAAGCTGACGTTGCGATAGTTCGGGACCTCTAGCGGTATAGATACTGTGCGGTCCCTTTGTCATCAGTTCCTGAGCGGCATCCACCACCTGTTTATAATATTTGTTTGCAGTTGATGCTAAGCCCAGCTCAGTATGGTATTTACGAAATGAAGCTTCAAAAAGTGCAATTCTTGTTTTCAGTCCCAGAGCAGTCCATTTCGTGATCTCCGAACCGTCTGTAGAGGAGCTGGTCTGTATATTCGCGTAGGCATAATCCAGATCTGCCAAGATATGATCCATCACTACAGTACGGTCTCCGCGGTCCCCATATAAGATATCGTTGTCAGTAATTGAAAGAGCCTTATCCACCCAGGGTACATCGCCGAAACGAGTGACCATTTTATAGTAAAAGTATGCTCTAAAAAAGCGAGCAACACCATTGTAATGGTTACGACTTGTTTCCGATACGTTTGACCGGTTATTGCTTGCTAAAAAATGATTGATATTTCTAAGGTTCTTCCAATCCCATCCAGAACTTGTCTGTGCCGTATAGGCATTCAATTTTAAAAAATTGTCGAGGTTATTGACAGCGCCATAATCAGACATCTGGTCCAATCTGTAGGCATCAGAAGAAGAAGGCAGATCATTGTAAAATGAGATCGAATAGCGACGGAGTCCTCCCTCGGTTCCAAATACGTCTTCTTCTAAGGCTGACGATTCCGGAAATTCATTTAGCTCACAGCTGTTGCATAAAGCCAGTATACTTAATAAATAGAATATCTTTTTCATGTGTGTTTTTTCTTAATCGTTGCATAATGCTTCTGGTTATCTAGAAGCATCTTTCTAATCATAAATGTTAAAAAGTGACTGATATACCTAAGCTGATTGATTTCATGGTCGGATAGTTGAAGCCATCACCAGCATTGCTGTCGCTGATATCCGGGTCGGATGAACCGATATTGCTTACATCCAGATCGCGTGTATGCTTATAGAACGGTGACCAGCTCCATAGGTTTTCACCCGATAGCGAAGCTTTTATATCCTGAAAGCCCCATCGTGATACGATAGATTTAGGAAGACTATATCCAACTTGGATATTTTTCAGTCTAATGTAACCCACATTTTGTAAGTAACGTGTTTGAGGCGTTTCTTTGATAGACTGGTTATAGCCAGCGTAGCGGGGTAGGTAAGCACCTTTGTTGTCCTCAGTCCAGTAGTTATTTAAGTGCCATTCCGGCAGATTATTGTACGGTCTATTATATTGTCCCCAGAAAATTGATTCATTGCTTGGATACCAGTTTTGACGGCCTACTCCCTGAAAAAATGTGGACAATGATATGCCGTTCCAGTCCGCATTAAAGTTAAATCCATAGATATACCGGGGATCCTTATTACCGATGATTTTTTTATCACCATGATTGTCTAATGTATTGGTGCCGTAATCGATCTTCCCGTCACCGTTTAAATCTGCAAAACGGACATCGCCTGGATACACAATACCAGCACTAGACGATTTGATTAAAATCTGCTTTGCGGCATTGTCAATCTCCGCTTGCGATTGGAACAGACCTTGAGTTTCGTATCCCCAGATTTCACCGACTGTTTGACCGGCATAGTAATCGCCTAACGTACCCGTTAGATTATTGTATTTATCGATTTTAGATTTATAGTCAGCTAAGGTTCCTCTAATACTATAGCGCAATGATTTACCCGCCACATCAAATCGATTGTTGTAAGAAAGTGTAAGTTCATAACCATTTGTGGTCATATCAGCATAGTTACCTTTAGGAGATGTAGCACCAAATATATCCGGCAATGTCATGCCTACAGTAAACATATCAGTTGTTTTACGTGTATACATATCGGCTACCAATTGCAGTTTACCATTTAAGAAACTCATATCCACCCCAAAATTGGCAGTGGTCGCCGTTTCCCAGGTTAGCTGATCGGGCAGTACTACCGGTTGCTGCGTATAGCGTGGCCGTTCACCGTTTATGATACGGTCAGAAGTACTGATGTTATAAATCTGTAAAAAGGAATAGGATTTAATATTACCATTCCCTAAAGAGCCGTAGGAACCTCGAAATTTTAAATCTGAGATAATTTCAGGATTTACAGACCAAAAATCTTCCTGTGATGCTCTCCAGCCCAAAGAAGCAGAAGGAAAGAACGCCCATTGCGAACCTATCGGGAATTTGGAAGAGCCATCATAACGACCGTTCACTTCAAACAGATAGCGGTCTTTGTAAGCATAGTTAGCTCTAAAAAATAATCCTGCGATCCGGTATTTTTCATAATTACCAGAAGCAGTAATGGCATCCCCAAGAGCAAGATTAATATTGCTGACATCATTGGTTAATAGTCCATTTTTAGAAACATCAACACTTTCTCTTACCTTTTGCTCATAGTTATACCCAATTAACCCTTTAAAGTAGTGATTCTGTTTAAACGTATTCTCATACTCCGCATAGATATTTGTAAATAAGTTACGTTCTTGAAGCACATACTTTGATATATCATTATACTGGGTTGCCAGCTGAAGGATTTCACCTTCCTTTATACTATAAGGAATAGGAATACGTATTCTTGTTGCCACATCATCCTTATTCATAAAAGTGAAATCTCCCTTTACTCTGAACGTGTTGTTGAAAAATTTAGTTTCAAAACTTGTTGTATTACGCAATAGACCATCATCGGTATCTTTACCATTTTTACTCATAATAAAATCTCCTACAGAATACGCCGCAGAATATGAAAGCGTTCCATCAGGATTGAAGATAGGAGAGGTGGGATGCCCTTCATCGGCGATGTTACGCAGAATATTTCCTCCTTCACCAACAGTCATCGGGATATGGTACTTTTTGGCCGAATAGTCTAAATTATTAGCGATACGTAACCAGTTGGTCACCTGTATGCCTCCCTTTGCTCTTAAATTAAGACTTCTAAATTTATCGGTATTATAGCGATATAGACCATCGTAGCCATAGTATCTTCCCGAAAGGTAAAAATCTGTTTTTCCAGAAGATCCATTGATCGCGATATTATGGTTCTGAGCCATCGTATTATCCTTGATCAAAGCTTTATAATAATCTTCATTGCCATAATACACGTAATTTCCATTACCATCGACAGTCACCTGTTCCTGAATACCGGCATCATTACGCCTTTTGAATTCTTCCAGCCAGGCCAGTGAAAAAGGTTGTGTCTTGTTCATCTTACTCGGAATTGATGAATAATTATTCCAGGAATTGTAAGCCTCCGAAAAATGAGATGCATAGGTATAGCCGTCCGTTACAAATTGAGGCGTTGCGGTCGGCTTCTGGCTTGCCAGGGAACCCGAATAATTGACAGAAGTGCGACCCTGTTTTGCTTTTTTTGTACTGATAAGTACTACGCCAAAAGTACCCCTCGATCCATATATCGCAGCCGATGAAGCATCTTTTAAAACAGATACAGACTCAATGTCATCTGGGTTTAAATTTGCAGGATCACCTTCCACTCCATCAATCAGAACAAGAGCAGCTCCACCCTGACCAATGGAAGTCGTGCCGCGTATGTTAAAACTCGCTGAACGGCTCGGTTTGCCATCGGCCAGATTGATATTTAAATTTGGAACAGCACCTTGTAGCATTTGCGTTGCATTAGCAGCCATGCGTCCTTCAAACACTTCTTTGCCGACCATATCGACAGCTCCAGTAAGATTAGCTTTTTTTTGCGTACCGTAACCCACAACAACAACCTCGTCCAGTTGAGAAGAACCTTCTTCCATTCGGATCAAAATGGAGTTATTGTCCGCAGGTTTAACAATAAAATTATTTTCCTCTTTGTTTCCATAACCGACGATTGAAAATCGAATGTTATACGATTTACCAGCTTCAAGGGATTCAAATAGAAATAGTCCTTTAGCATCTGTGGCGGTATTGGTGATCACTTTGTTCAGAGAATCGGTGACCGTAACAGTTACACCAGACAGGAGCGAACCTGTTTGGCTGACGACAGTTCCTTTTACACGACCTTTTTGTTGCCCGTACAGCGGAGATGTAAGCACAATGCTCCCCAGTGCGAAAATCAATGCTCGTTTTTTTAGGTGTTCGTTAATTTTCATGTTTATTTTAAAAAATTAGTCAATATGATTTCACGTAATACATTAATTATACTTTGTCTATCCAAGGAAATTTCAGTGGATCAGCTCATTAATTGGAAGATTCAGCCTTTTTGCTCACATAGTAAGTAGATTGCTCTTTTCTATATTCAAGCTCGTTTAGACCACATAAAATATGTAGGATATTTTCGATGCTTTCAGATGCCTCAAAAGCACCGGTAAAGGTCAGTTGATTGACGTTCACACCGTCATATATAATTGCAACCTGCTTTGCTTTTGCGATTGAAGCAAATACCGTTTTTAGATTTTCTTTTTCAAAATTCAGGCTTGAAGAAGTTGCTGCTAACGATACAGCAACGCTATGCTGCGGAATAGGATCCGTATTCTTGATAGGACTTTTCGCTTTTTTTGATATTTTCCATTCCAATAGCTGGGTCATATTATTGATGACGATCTGTTCGCCGGCACGCAAGACCGTTTCATGAAATCTGTGCAAACTTTGGGCTGTAGGAGCTACTCGGATAGATCCTTCTACCAGATGAATATTGGTCTCTTTATTATTTTGCCCATCAATGGTAAAGACTGTACCCAGAGCAGTAGTTGCTATTCCATTTGAGATAACCGTAAAAGGTCGGTGTTTATCTTTTGTAACATCAAACTTTCCTTTTCCGGTTAGAGAAAGCATACGGGAGGTATCCGTAAACTGAGGGTTATAAGTCAGGGAACTATGAGGAGATAAAGTGACGCTTGTACCATCTGGCAATATATGTCTCACAAATACACTCGTGCTGCTCACAATCCGCTTTTGAAGGGGTAGTACTGTGACCGAAGTATGAACAAAATCCTGTTGATTTTCCCAAATAATCGAGACTCCACCTGTAACGAGAAGTAAACTTGCCGCTATTTTGACAATAATACGGGATAACGATTGTTTTTTACGAGCAGACTGGTCTCCGATAGTCTTGATGAGACGGTCATAAACTTTCTTTTTTTGTTCTGGGCTTAGTCTCTCCGATAAAAGAGTCGGCTGCTGATCAAATTCCTCTTGCAGTTCCGCTTTGAGTTTATGATCTGTTATTTCGAGTTGGTCGAGTAATTGCTGTTTCTCCTTTGGAGAAGCATAACCGGACCAAAATTTCTGTATAAGTTGCTTCGTATTCATATCGTTGGTATAAATACTAGCAATGATGGTTTAGGGGATGAAATTTTGGATTAACAAATGATTAAGATTATGTAAATTCTAAAGATGCTCGGTATAAAAGATCACCAATAGTCCCAGTGCAGTATATGGAGCCTCATTTTGGATATAATCTTTGATTGCACGGTTAGACTGTTTCAGATAATCTTTAACAGAATGACTGCTTATCCCCATTATTTTTGCGACCTCATCCGCAGATCTCCCTTCAAATCGGCAAAGTTTAAAAACCTCCCGTTTCTTTTTTGGTAATTTTTCAACCGCCTGATGGATCATCCTGATTTGCTGTTCATACAGATCTTCATCAATCACATCTTCATTTTCAAGTTGTAGGTACTGATCATAAGTATCCACACTTTCAATAGCTTCTTTCACCTTTTTCTTAAGGAAAGTAATGGATTTATTATAGCTCACCACAAATAGCCACCCAGGAATTGATTTTTCATCCACCAGCTTTAGTCTATTTTGCCAAAGTGCAGTAAATACCTCTTGCAATAAATCCTCAGCACATTCAGGTCGCTTAACCAAACGCAGAATATTAGCGTATACCGCATTTGCATATGTTTCATACAACTGTGCAAACTTATGCATGTCGATAGCAATAGGTTGTTGTGAGGTATCTGTAATTCGAAAGTTATCCATAGCAGTACATGTATTTGGCAGATTGTTTCAGGATTTGCAATCGCAATCCATTTTATGGAAGACAAAGCTATCCAATCAATGCTATCAAGATGTAAAGTTGTCATTAAGGAAATGTTAATCTATAAAATTGAACGCCAAAGGAAAAGAAATACCCGTATCCTAAAAAAAATAACTATGTTTATTCCATTGAATACAAAATAAACGAATGAAACGAACAGCATTACTAACCTTACTTTCTATTTCTACCTTTACCACTGCAGTTTTTGCACAGCAGGATTCCATGATGTTAGATAAAATCTATCATGAATCTTTCTATCAAGGACAGGCTTACGACAATTTGCACTACCTCACAAAACAGATCGGCCATCGTATTGCCGGATCACCTGCGGCTGATAAAGCTGTAGTCTGGTCCAAAAGCCTGATGGAAAAACTTGATTTCGACAAGGTATACCTACAGGATGTAAAACTCCCTTATTGGGATCGCGGTCCAAAAGAAAAAGCCTACATAGTAGGTTCAAAGGAGTCTCTAAATATCCTCGCGTTAGGAGGTTCAGTAGCCACTCCATCCAAAGGGATAACAGCCGAGGTTATTGAAGTCCAATTGTTAAGTGATCTGAAGAAATTTGGTGACCAGGTACGTGGAAAAATTGTTTTCGTCAATAAACCATGGGACGAGTCTATCGTAGAAACTGGTGTTGCATATGGACTCAACTCAAGTCAGCGAAGCCGCGGTCCAGCTGAGGCTGCTAAATTAGGAGCAGTTGCTTACTTATTTCGATCTTTATCATCATCCACAACTGATGACTATCCCCATACAGGAGGAACAGGTTATGTCAAAGGAATCGATAGTATTCCTGCTATGGCAATATCTGCGACTTCAGCCATTAAGTTGAGCGAAGCATTAAAAACCAATCCTCACACAAAAGTTTATCTGGAACAGCATTCCGCTTGGAAAGGAATGGTGCAGACACACAACGTTATTGCAGAATGGAAAGGTGCAGAATTTCCTGATAAGATTATCACGATCGGTGGACATATTGATTCTTGGGATGTAGGAGAAGGGGCACACGATAATGGAACCGGTACTATGGGGACTCTAGATGCGATACGTACCTTGATGGCATTAGGATATAAGCCTAAGCACACCATCCGTTTAGTATTTTATATGAACGAGGAAAATGGAGTGCATGGTGCATCAACCTATGGACAGGTCGCTAAAGATAAGCGGGAACAGATTGTTGCCGCAATAGAAAGTGATGCTGGTGGATTTGCACCTAGGGGTTTTGACATTAAAGCCTCTGCCGAAAGAGTTGTGTGGATGCAACAACATTGGAAGCCTTTATTTGAACAGAAATTCTGGGTATCACGTTTTTTACAGGGAAGTCCAGGAGTAGATTCAGGAGTCTGGGGACAGCATTTTCCAAATACCGTAATGTTCAACTTTAGACCAGATCCGCATCGTTATTTTGATCTGCACCATACGGCAAAAGATGTCTTTGAAGCCGTCGATAAACGAGAACTGCAATCAGGAGTAGCGGCTATTGCCTCTTTGCTGTATTTAGTTGATCAACAGATAGAACAGCTGTAAGAGCTAAACAATAAATAGAAAGGGGGCCAAACTGTAATATGGCTCCTTTTTTTAGTTGATCGTTTGGTGTAAAGCAATTCTATTCCCCTCGCTATCTTCAAACTCAGCAACAATAAAACCAAGTAAATCATTTATAGTTTTTGGATATAATATTTTTCCACCTTCCGAAATAACTTTTTCAAGTGTTGCATCCATATCTTGCGTCTTAAAATAAATAATAACACCCTGTTTGGTAGGTGTATAGGCATCACTTTTGGCCAGTGCTCCAGAAATACCACCACTAGCTTCCTCAAAAGGAAAAAGTGACATTTCATAACCATCGATGATTTCTTTTTCGAATTTAAAATTGAATACTGCAGTGTAAAATTTCTACGCACGATTTAGATCATTGACTGGAATTTCAAAGTAGATCACTGGGTTTGTTTGGGACATAAGGGTATTTTGTTTGGTAATATATTATTGTTTTTACTGATTTGAAGAAGGGGCAAGTAGCACTGTTTTAATTTACCTGTAGCAAAATTAAATGCTTTAGTAGAGATTTCATCCAATTGGTCAGTAAAAGAACTGTGCAAAGCCAACATTAACATGATTTGTATTGAAATGTATTTTTTTTTTATAAAGATTCTGCATGGATGTTTTCTAAATTTTTAATGACCAATTTAAAATAGCGTCCATAACATCGATCCAATGCGGCTTATCATAATCCACATCTCCATTTTTATTTATTTCAAAGTAATTATGTTCAAGATTAAGGTATCGCTTATACGATAGATTGGTTTTATTTTCTCTAATGAAATATAATGGAACCAAATCGCAGAGATCCGATGCGACATCGGCTGTGCCATATGCCATATAAATTGGAATGTTGAGGGTCAACCAATCATTAATCAACGGTTTGGAGAATGACTGCCAAGATCTTAAATTAGGATTATTCTTGTTTTTCAATGGGTTATTGACATTTTGATAGAATTGGTATTGTTGTTCCATTTCTTTATCAGCCTGCTCCCAGGATACTTTGTTTTGTTCTGCATTTTTTCGAGACTGTCTGATGTTCTGGTCTATACGACCGAATGGGTTTGTTCCTGTTAAAGCAAGTTTGGTAACACCCTTGTGTTTAACAGCAATTTTAGTAGCCACTTGACCACCCTGCGAATGTCCAACTACGATCAATTTTGTATTGTCTACCCATTCTTTTCTCTTTAAAAATTTCAAAACAGTTAGAGCTCTATTTGTGTAATTATCCAAATTATCTGCATTTTGATAAGCCAAGCTTGGAATGTTTTTATCTTTAGAATCCCCATAGTACCAATAAGAATCATTTAATTGTACTTCATCAACGATAAGTGGTGTTTCAGGCATTGAAATAACAACAAGGTGATAATGTTTTTTGATTTCATTGTATTCAAAATTTGTTATCCCTCCGCCATATAGATGCAGCCCTACGGATTTATAGTTGATATATAATGGAATAGGGAGAGAACCTTGGCACCATAAAAATATTGGTTTCTTTGTATTCATTGCCGTATCTAATACCATAAATTCAATTTTGCCTTGCTTATTGTTGATCTCAAAAACTGTAGATTCATTATTCACGATTTTGTTTTTTTGAGCAATAGTTACTTGAAATAAAAAAGCAGATAAAAGAAGAAGAATAATTTTCATTTAAACATATATTGGATTATCTCCCTAAGATAATAATTTTTCCAATTTTTTAATTCAATTTATTCCTGTTTTCTCATTCTGGGGAGGAGAGCTTCTTTTAAAAGAGTATTTTTATTGAAAAAGATCAGTGAAAAATAAGACATCATTAAATTCGTTATTATACAGATTTTTACGATCCAACAATAAAAAAAAGATAATTAAATGTTGATTTATTTTAAAATATTAAGAGCCTATTTAGATTTAAATAGGCTCTTAAGCTCAGTAGCGAAAAAGTAAGGTAATCATCCTGTGGAAGAGTTTTTAATTTCCTCTGTATGTTGAATAACCAAAAGGAGATAGCGTAATAGGTACATGGTAATGTTCATTGTCCACAAGTTCAAAAACAACCTCTATAAATGGGTAGAATGATTTATTTCCTAGAGACTTAAAGTACGGGCTGGTGTGAAATGTTAACTTATAAATGCCTGTATTATCTTTTCCGTCCTGTTTTAAAAAGTCTTTTATTCGACCATTACTATCCGTATTTTTTTCTTCTACCATAGTCCAGGTGTCATTCTTGTTCATTTTCGACAATGTAATTTTAACATTCGTAGCAGGTTTACCAGTCGTGATGTCTAGAATATGACTTGAAAGTTGAAACTTAGTTTCTTGAGCTAGACTCACTTGCATTATGCCGATGAAGACTAAAATTATAAGTGTTATTTTTTTCATTTTGAATGATGTTTCGTTATTTATATTAAAATTGAGATTTTGCATTTATTGTGCTGAAAGAAGATGATTCTTATCACTCCAAACGAGCATCTAAAGGTAGATTCATATGTAACAAAAAACTGAAAATTTAGTTTTTTTGGATAAAGGGACTATCCGTTCGGTCATGCTTCACCCATACTAATTTAGATGTGTCATAACCAATTTCTGTTGCAATTTTTAGAAACTTCGTTTTAACCGATTCAGGAATCTCTTTTGTTCTTGATAAAATCCAGAGATAATTTAAGTCTTTACCTGCTACCAATGCATATTTATAGCCATCATCCATTGAAACCACATTATACCCCGAATAAAAAGGACCAAAAAAACTTACTTTTAATGCCGCTATATCTTTATTTCCTCTAAATTTTGCAATTCCTTCGGCTTTTTTCCATTCTTTCTTTACAAAATTATATCCACTGTTCAATACCTTTACATTTCCTTTTTCGTTCAAACTGTACTGAGCCGAAACGTTGTCTAGATCTTTTTCAAAACGAAAATCAAAACGTGCTATTTCGTACCAAGTTCCTAAATATTTATTGACATCAAAGTTTTCAATTGCCTTTGTATTTTTTGGAATTGAAGCACAGGAATTAAAAAGTATAGCTGTTAAAGAAAAGATAAAAATTAGAGTCTTAGTATTCATTTTCATTTTTTTTAAATTTTGTGAAAAAATAAATAACCAATAGAAACTGGGTGTAGCCATATACAGCATCTTCGATTGGTATTGTTAATATGCGTATGCCTAAAAAATCACCGGGGTTGTAATTCACAATAGGAGATTCCAATCCAAATCCAGTCAGTACTCCATTGACAGGAAGAAAGCCAAGCATCAAAACGCTGAATACTAAAGAAGCTTTGGTAATCCAATCTGCTCGCGCAATAAAATGTAGATAAATCAAGGTTATAATTGTCGCTATTGCGGTTACTAAAGTATAGATCTTATCATAATGCCGCAAAGCGATCACCGAACAGACAATAATGCTTACAAAAACAATTATATTATTAAAACCTGCAAGTCTGTCTAGATTGAAAAATTTATCAAAACAGAAATAGGTAAATGCACAAGAAAACGGAATACAGATAAAGAATAACCACTCTTCGATAGGTAAACCGGCGACGACAATTCCAAGTGTATAATCTGTGTTGAACCACCAAACACCTTTTGAAGTAAACCAAACATCCCAAGCGATAAATGGAATAGCAACCAATAGAGCAGCCTTTAAAAATGCTCCAAAGTGGCGGTTGAACAGAATTCGTTTATCAAAAGAAGCGATCAGACAAATGATGATTGTAAAAAATAAAATTAAAGAATATGTATATATTATCATTTTTTATCCGGATTAAAATACATTTGAAAATATTTGAAGGGCACATATAAAAAACCAAAACATTCCCCATGATGTTTCGTCGTATGCTTGTGATGTTGCTTGTGCGCTCTACGGAGAGCCAAGAAATAAGCATTTTGAGTTTTGGTCAAGAATTTAATCCGCTGATGGATAAAAATATCATGAATAAAAAAATAAGCCATACCGTACAGCATGATGCCCAATCCGATATAGAACAGATAATTAAGCTCTTTTAGCGAACCAAAGTACATTAAAATAATCGTAGGAATCGCGAATATGACAAAGAAGTAATCATTTTTTTCGAGTGGACCATCATTGCTGTGATCGTGATGATCCTTATGTAGCACCCACAAAAAACCATGCATGATGTATTTATGGATAATCCAGGTTGCACCCTCCATCAGTACAAAAACGATCATTGTTATTAAAAAATTCATGCTATTATTTTTTGGCGTTAAACATTTTTTCTAATACAACATATCGGAAATTAAAAATATCAGTTAATTTCTTTCTTACGAAAATCCGATGTGCGATATTACCCAATATACCAAATGGTAATTCATAATCTATAGTATCCTTTACCAGAATCCCATTGCTATTTGGGATAAATTCATGAAAATGGCTCCAATATTTATAAGGACCTCTTTCTTGAAAATCAGTAAAGCTCTTATTTAATTCAACTTGACTGATTCTGGTTCGCCATTTTAATGGAATTTTAAACATAGGCGAAACAATATAATTTATGATCATTCCTTCAAAAATATCTTGATGATCATCCGTAGAAATGATTTCAAATCGCATATCTTCTGGTGTTATTTTCGACAAGTTGACCGGAGAAGAAAAAAAATGCCAAGCAGTTTCGATATCACAATTTAATTGTTGTTCTCTATATAATTGATGTCTCATCTTCTAGTTTTTTAAAAGCGTATCTATATTTTTTATCAAAATCTCTGAGCTAATCATTTTTCTATGCTCCATTATTAATATTGTATCTTCCTTTATGTTTGATTTATACCCTAAAAAAGACGGTGTATTTTTTTGAATAGAGAGACGGATAAATCTTAATTCTATATTATTCGGTTCAAGAAATATTGCACGCTCAATATTTTTTTTTCCTTTGTTAAATGTTCCAAGCTTATCTATTGGATTAAAAACATGATTTGCCCATATCGCTTGAAGCCCACCAAGGTACGCCAATTGAGTAGGAGACATGTTTTTTAATGTCCTTAATTCCCTTATAGTATTTTCACATAACTTTTTATCCGCTACAGTCTTATTATAATTTTCACGTAATCCTGTCATAACAGGATTCTTAAAGCCTGTCAGAAAACATAGCGAGAGTAGAAGTAAGGAAATAGTTCTCATCATAAATAAGCAGTTTTATATCTCACATAGCTTTTAAATGCTACATAAGCTTTTTCAGAATTGGCAATTCGCACCCTACTGTTCAATATGTCTTCAGAAGATTTTCGCTTGATCTTTTTAAATAAAGATAGATAATATTTATAGGCCAGATAAACACCAAACATAGCAGAGTTTGGAAGTTTTTTTATTCCCATCAATGCTTCATTAAATTCTTGTTCAATTTCATTTTCAATCTCAATTTTCGCTTGATTATCAAATATTTCCATGTCAATGTTGGGGAAATAAGTACGGCCTAAAATCTGATAATCATCTTTTAAATCCCGTAAGAAATTAATTTTCTGAAAAGCAGAACCCAATTTCATCGCATAAGGTTTCAATTTTTCATAATATTCTCGATCACCATTTGTAAATACCTGCAGACACATTAATCCCACGACTTCAGCTGAGCCAAAAATGTATTCCTTATAACGTTCAGAATTATAATCAATTTTGTGAAGATCCATTTCCATACTATGTAAAAATTGGCTGATTAGTTTTCTGTCAATTGAATATTGATGAACTACCTGTTGAAAAGATTGTAAAATCGGATTTAGTGAAATTCTTTCCTCCAGTGCATGATCAGTTTCTTCTTTTAATCTATTCAAAAGTTTCGCTTTATCGTATCCATGAAAACTATCTACAATTTCATCAGCTAGCCTTACGTATCCATATATGGCATAAATCGCATTGCGAATAGATGGACAGAGCGCTAAAATGCCTAGCGAAAAACTTGTACTATACTTTTGTGTTGTAATTTTACTTACGGTGAAAGAAAGTTCGTCGAATAGTTGTTTCATACAGGTTAGTTTTTAGCGTTAATAATTTCATTAGATACAATTTTACCGGAAATAATAGATGGAGGTACTCCAGGACCGGGAACGGTCAATTGACCAGTATAGAATAAATTTTTAATTTTTTTGTTTCTTATTTTAGGTTTTAAAACAGCGGTTTGCCCCATTGTATTTGCCAACCCATAAGCATTACCATCATAGGCATTATAGTCTGAAATAAAATCTTGCACACAATAACTTCTTTTATATTCAATCATTGACATGAGATTACGAATGCCCAGATGATTTTCAAGTCTTGTCATCATTTCTGCTAAGTATTTTTCTCTTACTGATTCTTCATCATTAATTCCAGTAGCCAAAGGCATCAGCAGAAATACATTCTCTTTACCATTAGGAGCTACGCCTTCGTCAGTTTTGGATGGACAGCACACATAGAATAGCGGTTTCTCTGGCCATTTTTTATCTTCGTATATACAATCAATGTGTTCGTCCAGGTCATGCTCAAAGAAAAGCGTATGATGCTTCAGATTAGGAAGAGTCTGGTTAATACCCAAATAGTAGATTAAGCTTGAAGGAGCAAATACTCTATTTTTCCAGTACTCTTCAGTATAATTTCTATCCTCTTTATTAAGGAGTGTCTCCGTATGATGATAATCTGAAGAGGCAACTACCGTGTCAAAATCGAGCATATTTCCATTGACAGTTAGAGAAATAACACTTCCGTTTTCAGTATTTATGCTTTCAACAATATTACTGAAATGAAAAGTTGCACCTTGTTTTTCAGCTAATTGCTTCATCCCTAATACCAACTGGTAAAAACCACCTAACGGATAATGTGTCCCCAGGGCATAACCACCATAATTCATCAAACTATATAGAGCCGGAATATTTTTTGGTGAAGCACCCAAAAATATGACCGGAAATTCCATTAAAGTCCTTAGCTTTTCGTTTTTAAAATATTTTGCAACGTAGTTTCTGAAATTTGATAGCAGATCTAATTTTAAGGCGCTTCGGGCTATTTTAGGAGAGATAAATTCTGCCCAGCTGTGGCAAGGCTTATTGACAAAATCCTGCATCCCAACCTCATACTTAAATTTAGCAGATTTCATAAATTTTTCCAATTGCAATCCGGCACCTTCTTCGATTTTTTCAAACAACATTTTTAATTCATCTAAATTTTCAGGTACAGCAATTTTATCATCGGCGAAGATCATTTCGAACTGTGGATTCAATGAAATTAACTCAAAAAAATCAGTAGTTTTAGATCCGAAATCAGTAAAAAAATTATCGATAATATCAGGCATCCAATACCAACTTGGTCCCATATCAAAGACATAACCTTCCTCAGTTTTAAATTGTCGGGCCCTTCCTCCCGGCTGATCATGTTTTTCAAAAACATGAACTTCATTTCCAGCTTTTGCCAAATAAGCAGCAGCAGATAAACCTGAAAAACCAGAACCTATAACAGCAATTTTTTTCTTCATTACTTTTTTTCTTTTAAGACTTCAGTCAATAAATATTCAGATTCGATATTTTTATCGTAGATCGGCATATGAAATTCAGTGAGCTTATTGAGCAATCTTATTAATTCCATTTTTTCGTTATCTGTTAAGTCACCTGTCACAATCTCACTAGCTTGTCTTATCTTTTCCATTTGCTGTTCTAAAACAGCTAAGCCTTTATCGTTTATTTTTAAATATTTACTTCTTTTATCAATCTGAGAATTTGTTTGATCTACCCAACCTTTTGTAATTAAACGGTTTATTATTTGCATGCCCGCAGGTTTATCATGAACATTTTTTTTAATTAAATCCATTTTGATCATTTCTCCGAAATCTTTCAAGTTAATCAGATAGATAAAATCTTCTTGAGTAGAAAACTCGGAACCGAAAATGGCAGATTTCGAGTAACTTTTAGCGTACCTATTTAAATGCACTATCAAAGTATTAATGACACTTGATGCACTACGGCCATTTTCTTTTCCCTCCCAATAAAGATCATTTTGTTTATCGCCATGATTATGATTAACAGCTATCCACTCCTTAAAACCTTCAATATTAGATTGGTATTTTATGTATAAAGCGTTTTCTAGCTCAAATTGTTCTAGAAGTGTAA
>NZ_JBBGYV010000006.1:0-330781 GCF_037479535.1 Sphingobacterium sp. MYb388
TTCGCTTATTTCTAAATAATAAGGTTAACTAACTGTAACATTGGGTGATTCATTTATAAGCTATAGATCTATAGCAAGACATCTGGAATAAAAAAGGACTGATTCCTTCTTTTACAAGGTATTTTTGACTGCTATACTTGAACTCCATTTCAATAACTAATTGCTGCAATCCCATAATATATATTGGTATAATGCTCAAAAAAATATTCGCTAATCTGAGAAAAACAATGATTCGCGCCCACTACAGACGTGCTCAGATAAGCATTTAATGCAGATCTTTTATAATTAACGGGAAATAGCCGATCATTTAATAGGGAATGTACATTTCAGTAGTCTAACTTTTAGCACCCGATATGTGGAGCATCAAAAGATCTTCACTTACATCTTATCCGTAACAAAAACCTTTACGTAATGAACGAAAATCTTATCTGGAACGCACATCGATTTATCAAATGCAGCATGTCGTGCTATTTTCTTGAGTCTCCCGCCCTGCTCAACCACTCCCGATGAAGACTATTTTATCTAAACATTCGAACTGGTGTTGAACGATCATCAACACTAAGCCGTTAACCTCTGTTGCTACTGAATTCAGTATACTATGCTTAGATTGAGGCTTTGCTGATGTTTCTCAAAAAGTAGTAAATGCCTATTCACCAAGAGGTAACTGAAACCAAATAGCATTCATTCTTTAACAAGGTTAAAACTACAACAGGCATATATACAAGAGTCGCAGTATAATGTTAAACAAAAAAAGGGTTGCAAATAAAATCTGCAACCCTTTTACGTATTATTAAAAATTATTAATCTTCTTCTTTCGAAGCTAATAATTGATCATATTCTTCACGTGAACCAACGATAATATTACCGTATTGACGAAGACCTGTACCTGAAGGGATCAAGTGACCCACAATTACATTCTCTTTCAATCCTAATAAATTATCACGTTTACCTGCAATAGCTGCTTCGTTCAAGACTTTAGTAGTCTCTTGGAATGATGCTGCAGAGATAAATGATTTCGTTCCTAACGAAGCTCTAGTTATACCTTGTAATAAAGGACTTGAAGTTGCTGGAATAGCATCACGTACCTCTACTAGTTTTTGATCACGACGTCTCAAGCTTGAGTTTTCTTCACGTAATCTACGTAATGAAACGATCTGTCCTGGACGTAAGTCATTAGAGTCACCTGCTTCAACTACAACTTTCTTGTCGTAAAGTGAATCGTTTTCTTCCATGAAATCCCATTTGTTAACTGCTTCTTTTTCTAAGAAACGCGTATCTCCTGGATCTTCAATATTCACTTTCTGCATCATTTGGTGAACAATCGTCTCAAAGTGTTTATCATTAATTTTCACACCTTGAAGACGGTAAACCTCTTGAATACCATTTACGATATAATGCTGTACTGCTGAAGGACCTTTAATTGATAAGATATCTGCTGGAGAGATCGAACCATCCGATAAAGGCATACCTGCTTTAATAAAGTCATTATCCTGTACTAAGATATGTTTCGAAAGTGGAACTAAGTATTTCTTAATCTGGCCATCGCGTGACTCAATAGAGATCTCACGGTTACCACGTTTAACACCACCTAAAGTTACAACACCATCAATCTCAGTTACAACTGCTGGATTAGAAGGATTACGCGCTTCAAATAATTCTGTTACACGAGGTAGACCCCCTGTAATATCTCGCGTTTTACCTGTAGAACGAGGAATCTTAACCAAGATACCACCTTCTTTAACAGTTACACCGTCCGATACAGAAACGTGAGCTCCTACTGGAATGTTATATGTACGAATTACTTCACCTTTTTTATCTAAAATCTTAATAGCAGGATTCTTCGTTTTATCACGAGTTTCAATAATTACTTTCTCTTTGTGACCCGTTTGCTCATCTGACTCTTCGCGGAAAGTTACACCTTCAACAATTGCATCAAATTCAACTTTACCGGCAAACTCAGAGATAATAACAGCATTGTATGGATCCCATGATACTAATTTATCACCCTTAGCTACTTGATTTCCTTCTTCAACGAATAATTGAGAACCGTAAGGGATATTTTGTTGGAATACAACTTTTTTAGTTTCATCCAAAATTTTAATCTCACCTGAACGACCCAATACTACTTGATGCGTACCGTCTTCACCTTCTTGAGATACTGTACGTAGATTTTCAAATTCTACAGTACCAGCATATTTAGAAGATATTTGTGACTCAGCAGCAATGTTAGAAGCCGTACCACCGACGTGGAACGTACGAAGCGTTAACTGTGTACCTGGCTCACCAATTGATTGCGCAGCAATTACACCGACAGCCTCACCCAATTGAACACGTTTACCAGATGCCAAGTTACGACCGTAACAGCTAGCACATACACCGCGTTTACACTCACATGTTAATACAGTACGGATCTCAACACCCTCAATACCTGAAGCTTCAATACGTTCAGCAACAGCTTCTTCAATATCTTCATTTTCAGAAACGAGTAATTCACCTGTTTCAGGATCATATACATTGTACAATGAAACACGACCTAAAATACGATCATATAACGGTTCTACAACATCATCGTTATCTTTTAATGCAGTTGTGTAAATACCTCTTAAACCTCCACAGTCTTGCGTAATAACAATCATATCCTGTGCAACGTCATGTAAACGACGTGTTAAGTAACCCGCATCGGCAGTTTTCAATGCCGTATCGGCAAGACCTTTACGCGCACCGTGGGTAGAGATAAAGTACTCTAATACTGAAAGTCCTTCTTTAAAGTTTGATAAAATCGGATTCTCAATAATTTCACCACCAGCTGAACCAGATTTCTGAGGTTTAGCCATCAAACCACGCATACCACACAACTGACGAATTTGCTCTTTCGAACCACGCGCCCCAGAATCAAGCATCATATATACGGAGTTGAAACCTTGGTTGTCATTCGATAAGATATCCATTACGTGTGATGTCAACTTATTGTTGATACGTGTCCAGATATCGATAATTTGATTATAACGCTCGTTGTTAGTAATGAAACCCATGTTATAGTTATTCATTACTTCTTCAACTTCGTTAGTAGCTTGTTGAATTAAGTCAGTTTTAGCAGCAGGAATGTTCAAATCTTGCAAGTTAAACGATAAACCACCTTTGAAGGCCGTTTGGAAACCTAATTCCTTCATATCGTCCAAGAACTGTGCAGCACGAGCCATACCCGTAGTTTTCACAATTTCTCCAATGATATTACGCAAAGATTTCTTCGTTAATAACTCATTGATAAAACCTACTTCATGAGGTACAACCTGGTTGAAGATAACACGACCAACTGTTGTATCTAATAACGTATCAACAATACTACCGTCTTTTGTTCTGATTTTAGTTTTTACCTTAATAAAAGCATGCAAATCAATTTTCTTCTCATTTAAAGCGATAATTACCTCTTCAGCAGAATAGAAAATCATATCTTCACCATGAACGATATGGTCTGGTGTGCTCTTACGGCCTTTAGTAATATAATAAAGACCCAAAACCATATCCTGAGATGGTACTGTTACTGGAGAACCATTTGCAGGATTTAAGATATTGTGGGCAGCCAACATTAAAACTTGTGCTTCCAAAACTGCAGCATTACCTAAAGGTAAGTGGACTGCCATCTGGTCACCATCAAAATCGGCGTTGAACGCTGTACACACTAATGGATGTAATTGAATTGCTTTACCCTCTACTAAAGTAGGTTGGAAAGCTTGAATACCCAATCTGTGAAGCGTAGGTGCACGGTTTAATAATACAGGGTGACCTTTCAACACGTTTTCTAAAATATCCCAAACAACAGGATCTTTACGATCTACAATTTTCTTAGCCGATTTTACAGTTTTAACGATACCACGTTCGATCATCTTACGAATGATAAACGGTTTGTAAAGTTCTGCTGCCATATCTTTAGGTATACCACACTCGTGCAATTTCAAGTGAGGTCCAACGACGATTACCGAACGAGCCGAATAATCCACACGTTTACCCAATAAGTTTTGACGGAAACGACCTTGTTTACCTTTTAAGATATCAGATAATGATTTCAACGCACGGTTACCTTCAGTTTTCACTGCGTTAACTTTACGTGAGTTATCGAATAATGAATCTACAGCCTCTTGTAACATACGTTTTTCATTACGTAAAATTACTTCTGGAGCTTTGATTTCAATTAAACGTTTCAAACGGTTATTACGGATAATAACACGACGGTATAAATCATTTAAATCTGAAGTCGCAAAACGACCACCATCTAAAGGCACTAATGGACGCAATTCCGGTGGAATAATAGGAACGATTTTAACAATCATCCACTCCGGACGATTCTCAATACGGTCTCTAGAACCACGGAATGCTTCTACAACGTGAAGACGCTTTAAAGCCTCATTTTTACGTTGTTGAGAAGTTTCGTTAGCCGCTTGATGACGTAAATCATAAGATAATTTATCTAAATCAATACGTTTCAATAATTCTTCTAACGCTTCAGCACCCATTTTAGCAACGAACTTTTGAGGATCGTTGTCATCTAAATATTGATTTTCTTTCGGTAATGTATCTAAAATATCTAAATATTCTTCTTCAGTCAAGAAGTCCATATAGTTGATACCATCGTCCTCTTTAATACCAGCCTGAATAACTACATATCTTTCGTAGTAGATAATCATGTCTAGTCTCTTGGTAGGAAGACCTAATAAATAACCAATTTTATTTGGAAGAGAACGGAAGTACCAGATATGAGCAACAGGAACCACTAATGAAATGTGTCCCATACGCTCACGACGTACTTTTTTCTCCGTAACTTCAACACCACAACGGTCACATACGATACCTTTATAACGGATACGTTTGTATTTACCACAGTGACATTCATAATCCTTTACAGGACCAAAGATACGCTCACAGAATAAACCATCACGTTCTGGTTTGTAGGTACGATAGTTAATCGTTTCCGGTTTTACAACTTCACCACTTGAACGCTCTAAAATTGTTTCTGGAGACGCCAAGCTTACAGTAATTGATGTAAAGTTGCTTTTAATTTTATTATCTTTTTTGTAAGACATACTTATTCAAAAGTTAAAGCTTTATGAAGAAGTTTTAGTGATCATAGCGATCACTAAAACTTCACTTTGCTTAATTAATCCAATGTGATATCTAAACCTAAACCACGTAACTCATGTACCAATACGTTAAACGATTCTGGTACAGATGGAGTTGGTAAATTGTTTCCTTTTACGATAGCCTCGTAAGTTTTCGCACGACCAACAACATCATCCGATTTCACAGTCAAGATTTCTTGTAGGATATTAGATGCACCAAATGCCTCTAATGCCCAAACTTCCATCTCACCAAAACGCTGACCCCCGAATTGAGCTTTACCACCCAATGGTTGTTGTGTAATCAATGAGTATGGTCCGATCGAACGAGCGTGCATCTTATCATCAACCATGTGTCCTAATTTTAACATATAGATCACACCAACTGTAGTTGGTTGGTCAAAACGCTCACCCGTTAAACCATTGTACAAGTAAGTTCTACCTGAAGCAGGTAAACCAGCTTTAGCTACCCAGTCTTCTACCTCTTCTTTTTCAGCACCGTCGAAAATAGGAGTTGCAAATTTAACACCTAATTTTTGACCAGCCCAACCTAAAACAGTTTCGTAAATCTGTCCTAAGTTCATACGAGAAGGTACACCTAATGGGTTTAACACGATATCTACTGGTGTTCCATCATCTAAGAAAGGCATATCTTCATCACGTACAATACGTGCAACAATACCTTTATTACCGTGACGACCAGCCATCTTATCTCCTACTTTCAATTTACGTTTCTTAGCAACGTAAACTTTAGCCATTTGAACGATACCTGATGGCAATTCATCACCGACAGAAACTGCGAATTTATCACGTTTGAAAGCACCTAACTCTTCGTTTAACTTAATGTTATAGAAGTGTAAAGAAGCTTTAATCATTTCATTCTTATCTTCGTCAGTTGTCCAACCTGTAGGGTTGATGTTATTGTAGTCTAATTCAGCTAAGATTTTTTGTGTAAACTTAGCTCCTTTCGCTACTAATAATTCTTTATATACATTATAGATACCTTGAGCAGTTTTACCATTTACAACTGTAAACAATTTCTCTACTAAACGTTCTTTCAAAATCTTAACAGCTCTTTCATGTGCTGTTTCTAATTTCTCTAATGTTTTACGCTCAACTTCTTTTGACATTTTCTTAGCGCGTGCAAATAACTTCGTATCAATAACAACACCTTTCAATGAAGGAGAAGCTTTTAATGAAGCATCTTTCACGTCACCCGCTTTGTCACCAAAGATTGCACGTAATAATTTCTCTTCTGGAGAAGGATCAGACTCACCTTTTGGAGTGATCTTACCAATCAAGATATCACCGCCATTAACCTCAGCACCAATACGGATGATACCGTTTTCGTCTAAGTCTTTAGTCGCCTCTTCCGAAACGTTAGGGATATCTGCTGTTAATTCTTCTTCACCACGTTTTGTATCACGAACTTCCAATTCAAACTCTTCAATATGAAGAGAAGTAAACCAGTCTTCTTTTGCTACACGCTCAGAAATTACGATCGCATCCTCAAAGTTATATCCTTGCCAAGGCATGAATGCAACTTTCAAGTTACGTCCTAATGCTAATTCACCATTTTCAGTGGCATAACCTTCACATAATACCTGACCTTTAGTCACACGTTGCCCTTTACCTACAATAGGTTTTAAGTTCATACAAGTATTCTGATTGGTTTTCTTGAATTTGATCAATCTATATGTTTTCACGTCGTCATCAAATGACACTAAACGGTCATCATCAGTACGGTCGTAACGAATTTTAATCTCATCCGCATCTACATACTCAACTACACCATTACCCTCTGCATTAATTAATGTACGAGAATCTTTCGCAACACGGCCTTCTAGACCAGTACCTACGATAGGTGCTTGTGGACGTAAAATTGGAACAGCTTGACGCTGCATGTTTGATCCCATCAATGCACGGTTGGCATCATCATGCTCCAAGAAAGGAATTAATGAAGCCGCAATAGACGTAATCTGGTTAGGTGCAACATCCATATAATCCAAACGTGTAGGTTCGATTACCGGGAAATCACCAAAATATCTAGCTTTTACTTTAGCATCGATAAAATTACCATTATCATCATATTGTGCATTAGCTTGACCGATTGTTTTCTCATCTTCGTCCTCAGCAGATAAATAATGTACAGGTTCTTCAACCACAACACGACCATCTTCAACACGACGGTATGGCGTTTCGATAAAACCTAAATTATTAATCTTAGCGTGAACAGCTAATGACGAAATCAAACCAATATTTGGTCCCTCAGGAGTTTCGATTGTACACAAACGACCGTAGTGCGTATAGTGAACGTCACGAACCTCGAAACCAGCACGCTCACGAGAAAGACCACCTGGACCTAAAGCTGAAAGACGACGCTTGTGCGTGATCTCTGCAAGAGGGTTCGTTTGATCCATGAACTGTGATAACTGGTTAGTACCAAAGAAAGAATTAATAACAGACGATAACGTACGTGCATTAATTAAATCTGTTGGTGTGAAAACCTCATTATCACGAATGTTCATACGTTCACGAATAGTACGTGCCATACGAGAAAGACCTACTCCAAATTGCGCGTATAATTGCTCACCTACAGTACGTACACGACGGTTAGATAAGTGGTCAATATCATCCACCTCAGCTTTAGAGTTGATTAAGTTAATCAAATACTTCACGATAGCGATGATATCTTCACGAGTCAATACCTTCGTTTCATCAGGAGTATTTAATTTCAATTTACGGTTAATGCGGTAACGACCAACATCCCCTAAATCGTAACGTTTGTCCGAGAAGAATAAACGGTCGATGATACCACGAGCAGTTTCCTCATCAGGTGGTTCAGCGTTACGTAACTGACGGTAGATATGCTCTACTGCCTCTTTCTCAGAGTTAGACGTATCTTTTTGTAATGTGTTATATATAATTGAATAGTCCGCATTGTTAGATGCATCTTCTTTCGCTAAAATAATAGATTTTACTCCAGCATCGATGATCAAGTCAATGTGATCTTCTTCTAAAACAGTCTCACGTTCAAGTATGATTTCATTACGGTCAATAGATACAACTTCACCTGTATCCTCATCAACAAAATCTTCAATCCATTTTTTCAATACCCTTGCCGCCAAACGACGACCAACGTATTTCTTAAGACCAGATTTACTAACTTTTACTTCATCAGCAAGATCAAATAATTCTAAGATATCCTTATCCGAATCATAACCGATAGCACGTAATAAAGTAGTAACTGGGAATTTTTTCTTACGGTCGATATAAGCATACATAACGTTATTTACGTCAGTTGCAAACTCGATCCAAGATCCTTTAAAAGGAATTACCCTTGCAGAATATAGTTTAGTACCATTTGTGTGTCTACTTTGACCAAAGAAAACGCCAGGTGAACGGTGTAATTGAGATACGATTACGCGCTCCGCACCATTAATCACGAAAGTACCTTTCGGTGTCATATATGGGATAGTTCCCAAATATACGTCCTGTACAATAGTTTCGAAATCTTCGTGTTCTTCATCATTACATGATAACTTTAACTTCGCCTTTAGAGGAACGCTATAAGTTAACCCACGTTCGATACATTCTTGTATATCATAGCGAGGAGGATCAATAAAATAATCCAAAAACTCGAGCACAAAAATGTTTCTAGAATCAGAAATAGGGAAGTTTTCCGAGAATACCTTGAACAGCCCTTCCTGATGGCGGTTGTCAGAAGTAGTTTCTAATTGAAAAAACTCCTTGAAAGATTGCAATTGCACATCTAAGAAATCTGGATATTCCAGAACTTTCCTGCTTGTCGCAAAATTTACTCTTTCTTGTTGAATATTATTGTTTGCCAAGGGGATATGAATTTTAGTTTTAAAAAAACTGAGCTTAACTATGCTGTTATTACTACATCTCGACTATGTTCAGCACACACATAGACTAGTAGTCAAATATCATAAATAGGAATAGACTCTAACGAAAATACGTCAGAGTCTAAACCTTTTGAGGGCTTGTTAGCTAAGATTATTTAATCTCAACAACAGCTCCAGCTTCTTCTAATTGTTGTTTCAACGCTTGTGCTTCGTCTTTAGAAACACCAGTTTTAACTTCTTTAGGAGCACCGTCTACTAAATCTTTAGCTTCTTTCAAGCCTAATCCAGCTAAATCTTTTACTAATTTAACTACAGCTAATTTAGCACCACCAGCTTCTTTCAAGATAACATCGAAAGATGTTTTCTCTTCAGCAGCAGCAGCTTCAGCTGGAGCAGCAGCAACTGCAACAGCAGCAGCAGCAGGCTCGATACCGTACTCGTCTTTTAAGATATCAGCTAGTTCTTTAACTTCTTTTACTGTCAAGTTTACTAACTGCTCAGCAAGTTGTTTTAAATCTGCCATTTTATTTTGAATTTTTGAATGTCGTTATGAAAAATTGTTATTATTAATAGTACGAATGTTTTATTTTAAAAGAGTATTCGTTAACCTCTTTGCTCTAAAGCTTTTACTAAACCTGAAATTGTATTTCCACCCGATTGAAGAGCTGAAATAACATTCTTAGCAGGAGATTCCAATGCAGCGATAACGTCAGCGATGAGTTCATTTTTAGATTTAAGACTCACTAATGCTTTCAACTGATTGTCACCTACGAATGCAGTTTCTTGAATATAAGCAGCTTTTAACAAAGGTTTATCACCTTCTTTACGTAAAGCTTGAATTAATTTTGCTGGAGCATTTGCTACCTCAGAAAACATCATTGTAGATGCACCTTTCAATGCGCCAATAATTTCTTCTGAATCAACACCAGCTTCAATTAATGCTTTTTTGATTAAAGTGTTTTTAACAGCTTTAATTTCAATACCACCTTCGAAACACTTGCGACGAATGCCGTTCACTTTTTCAACCGATAATTCAGAAGTGTCAGTAATATAGAAATTACCGTAAGATTTAATCTGCTCGGCAAGAGCTTGAACAATTTCTTGTTTTTCTTCTTTTCTCATGATTAAATACCCGCTACTGATTTAGTCTCAATATGAATACCAGGACTCATAGTTGATGAAATGTGAATGCTTTTAAAGTATGTTCCTTTTGCTGCAGACGGTTTCAAACGAGAGATAGTTTGTAATACCTCTAATGCGTTTTCATAAATTTTGTCTGCATCGAACGACGCTTTACCAACTGAAGTATGGATGATACCAGTTTTATCAACTTTGAAATCAATCTTACCGCCTTTAACATCTGTCACTGCTTTACCTACTTCTGTAGTTACAGTTCCAGTTTTAGGATTTGGCATTAAGTTTCTTGGACCTAAAATACGACCCAATTTACCTACTTTAGCCATCACACTAGGCATTGTAATAATGATATCAACGTCAGTCCAACCGCCTTCAATTTTACTGATATACTCATCTAAACCCACGAAGTCAGCACCTGCTGCTTTAGCTTCTTCTTCCTTATCAGGAGTACATAAAACTAAAACACGTACAGTTTTACCAGTTCCGTGAGGTAAAGTTGCAATACCACGAACCATTTGATTTGCCTTACGGGGATCTACGCCTAAACGAACGTCGATATCCACAGAAGCATCGAATTTGGTCAATGAGATTTCTTTAACTAAAGCCGCAGCTTCTTTTAAAGAGTATGCTTTACCAGCTTCAATTTTGGATAGTGCCGCTTTTTGATTTTTTGTTAATCTAGCCACTTTTCTTAAATTGATTTCTTAATTAATTGTTCCAAGGAGCATTACCTGCTACAGTAATCCCCATACTACGTGCTGTCCCAGCTACCATTCTCATAGCAGCATCTAAAGTAAACGCGTTTAAATCTACCATTTTATCTTTAGCAATAACTTCTACTTGTTCCCAAGTAACTGAAGCTACTTTCTTACGGTTAGGCTCACCTGAACCGCTTTTTAAACCCGCAGTTTCTTTCAATTGAATAGCAACTGGTGGAGTTTTAATGATAAAATCAAAAGATTTATCAGCGTAAACTGTAATGACAACAGGCAATACTTTTCCTGGTTTGTCTTGCGTACGAGCGTTGAACTGTTTACAGAAATCCATAATGTTCACACCTTTAGCACCTAAAGCAGGTCCTACTGGTGGAGATGGATTCGCAGCTCCGCCCTTAACTTGTAATTTTACTAACGCACTGACTTCTTTTGCCATCTTGTTTTGAATTAAATTATTAAATGTTTGTTAGTAAGTTGGAAGCAAATAACGTAACATTTA
Organism: Sphingobacterium sp. MYb388; assembly: GCF_037479535.1. Classification (NCBI taxonomy): domain Bacteria; kingdom Pseudomonadati; phylum Bacteroidota; class Sphingobacteriia; order Sphingobacteriales; family Sphingobacteriaceae; genus Sphingobacterium; species Sphingobacterium sp. MYb388. The sequence goes on from NZ_JBBGYV010000006.1 coordinate 11,333, forward strand.
TTATTTCACCTGGTTATTAACTTGCGTTTAACCACCAAATGAGGTGCAAAGATATATAGAATTAAATCTATTTGCAAATTTATTTTAACATAAAAAGAGCAAAGTTGTGCTTTGCTCTTTTTATTATTCTTTTTCTACTTGCATGTAGTTTAATTCCAATGGTGTTTTTCTTCCGAAAACTTTCACCATCACAATCAGTTTTTTCTTATCTTCATGAACTTCTTCGATCTCACCTGTGAAACCATTAAATGGACCATCATTCACTTTCACTGTCTCACCAACGTAATATGGTACATTAATTGTCTCACCTTGCTCAGCCATCTCATCTACTTTACCTAGAATACGATTAACCTCAGCTTGGCGCAACGGAATAGCATTACCTGCTTTATCCCCTAAAAATCCAATGACACTATTAACTCCTTTTATAATGTGTTCCAACTCACCATCTAAAGCAGCCTCTAGCAAAACGTATCCAGGATAGTAGTTACGCTCTTTAGCCACTTTCTTTCCATCACGCATCAAATAGTACTTCTCCATCGGAATCAACACTTGAGTAATCAAATGCTCAATTCCTAAACGGCTAACTTCGGCATCGATATATTGCTTTACCTTCTTCTCCTTACCACTCACTGCACGAACTACGTACCATTTTAAACTTTGATCTGCCATAAATAATGTTTGATGAAATTAAGAAGCAATACCGTACAATAACTCTAATACGTTACTTGAAGCTTTATCCATTACAAAAACCAATAATGCTATTATAACAGAAGCAACAAGTACAATCACAGCGGAGTTCTGTAATTGACCCCAAGTAGGCCAAGTAACCTTCTCTGTAATTTCGACATAAGAGTCTTTAAAAAAATCAAGTACTTTTGCCATTTTCAGTTTATTTATTAAGCACGGGAACAAGGATTCGAACCCTGATCAAAGGTTTTGGAGACCTCTATTCTACCGTTGAACTATTCCCGTGTATTATCTTATTTTGATGATGCAAATATAGTGTTTTTAACTATTCCCTGCAAATTTTTTTAATCTTTTTTTATTGTTTTTTAATCAATATTTCAGACTGAAAAAATAAGCTAATCAGTATGAACTGATTAGCTTATTATATGTGATTCTAGAATCTTTAAAGACTATAAAATTTCAGTTACCTGACCAGCACCTACAGTTCTACCACCTTCACGGATAGCGAAACGTAAACCTTTTTCCATAGCAATAGCAGAGATCAACTTAACAGTAATCGTTACGTTATCACCTGGCATTACCATCTCAGTACCTTCAGCTAAAGTGATTTCACCTGTAACATCTGTTGTACGGAAATAGAATTGAGGACGGTATTTGTTAAAGAATGGAGTGTGACGTCCACCTTCAGCTTTTGATAATACGTAAACCTCAGCTTTGAAGTAATCGTGTGGAGTTACTGAACCTGGTTTAACGATAACCATACCACGACGGATATCAGTTTTCTCAATACCACGTAATAATAAACCTACGTTATCACCAGCCTCACCGTAATCCAAAATTTTACGGAACATCTCAACACCTGTTACTGTAGATTTCAAACCTTCAGCAGCACCCATACCTAAGATCTCAACTGGATCTCCAGAGTTGATTACACCTCTTTCAATACGACCTGTAGCTACTGTACCACGACCTGTGATCGAGAATACATCCTCTACTGGCATTAAGAAAGGTAATTCAGTTAAACGTGGAGGGATTGGAATGTAGCTATCAACAGCATCCATTAATTCCATGATTTTAGCAACCCACTCAGGCTCACCGTTAAGAGCACCTAAAGCAGAACCTTTAATTACTGGAACATCATCTCCTGGATAATCGTAGAATGATAATAATTCACGAACTTCCATTTCAACTAAATCTAATAATTCTTCATCATCTACTAAGTCAGTTTTGTTTAAGAAAACAACAATAGCAGGAATACCTACTTGACGACCTAATAAGATGTGCTCACGCGTTTGAGGCATAGGACCATCAGTAGCAGCAACTACGATGATAGCGCCATCCATCTGAGCAGCACCAGTTACCATGTTTTTCACGTAATCGGCGTGACCTGGACAGTCAACGTGTGCATAGTGACGTGAAGCAGTTGAGTACTCAACGTGTGCAGTATTAATAGTGATACCACGCTCTTTTTCTTCAGGAGCAGAGTCAATTGAATCAAATGAACGAGCTTCTGATAAACCTGCGTCTGCTAATACTTTAGTAATAGCTGCAGTTGTAGTAGTTTTACCGTGGTCAACGTGACCGATTGTACCAATGTTTAAGTGTGGTTTACTACGGTCAAATTTCTCTTTTGCCATGTTTATGCGAATTAGTAATTATAAATATTTCTATACTTGTTATACAATGTTGTACGAGCCAAAGATGGGATTTGAACCCACGACCTCTTCCTTACCAAGGAAGTGCTCTACCCCTGAGCTACTTCGGCTTTTCGAAAATCCTATCTACAGATTAATGCCCCCACCTTTAGATATAATATTATCAAAGAAGACAGAGACTAAAAATCAAGACTTAAAAATTTGAGCGAAAGACGAGGTTCGAACTCGCGACCTATAGCTTGGAAGGCTATCGCTCTACCAACTGAGCTACTTTCGCTTTTTTTGCGTTTTTCTTAGACTTTCGTCACCAACAGTACGCTAACTGCTTAGTGTGGGGGGAGAAGGATTCGAACCTTCGAAACCGAAGTAACGGATTTACAGTCCGTCCCATTTGACCGCTCTGGAACCCCCCCATAACTCTAAAGTTATGTTTGAGCCTCTTATCGGAATCGAACCAATGACCTACTGATTACAAGTCAGTTGCTCTACCAGCTGAGCTAAAGAGGCATCTTTATTTAAAAGCTTTTTTAATCTCCAAACGCAATTTCTTTTGTTTAGCGAGTGCAAATATCTATTTTAATTTTGACACTTGCAAGCTTTTTTTTATTTTTTTTCACTCTTAAAAGAACTATCAAACTTTCTGTGTTAGCATCGCTATTTCCTTGTTTGCTGATGCAAAGATATACACTAAACCCACATTACAAAAATATTTTTTTAAAAAAAACGCTACTTTTTCACAACACTACTGATACGCAGATAAATAAATTTCAAGCGAAATAAGACAATTAATAACGCTGGTGCAAAATTCGGTATTTCATCTACTAGATTATTATCCTTGACAGCTCGGGATCAAGAACAGAACAGCAAACATAAAGCCTAAAAAATAAATGTTAATCGATAAATTTGTTATCTATATGACGCAATTAAAATTGTAAATAAAACAAATTTATCTAAGTTTGGCCATGCAAAATCGAGATCAGCGTAAAGTGATCAAAATACTAGTTTCAATACTATTCATTGTTTTCATCACCGATACACATATTGTAAAAGCTCAAAATATAATAGAAAAAGTTACAAAAAAAGTTTTTTCGACCTCAAAGGACTCAACAAGATCTGGCGTATTCATGGTATTGCCGGCTTTGGGTTATGCGCAAGAAACAGGTGCTGAATATGGCATCGCCAGCAATTACAATTTCTATTTTAACAAAAAAGATTCAAGTATTAGGTCATCAAACATTTTATTAATGGGTACCTATACAACTAAAAAACAATCAAATATTAAACTACAGGCTGATATTTGGACAGATAATAATGATTATCATATTATTTCAGAGATCCGGTACCGCAATTGGCCCTCGAATTACTATGGTATAGGTATGGATACAAAAAAAGCTGACGAAGATCTTATCAGTCAGAAACTTTTCCGTGTCAAATTAGAAGTAGAAAAAAGAATTGCGTCCAAATATTATGCTGGTGTCAATATACAATATGACTATGTACAATTTAAGGACAAGGAAATAGACGGTATCTTTGACGACGCATCGTTACTAGGAAAAAATGGTGGACAGCAGTTACTGCTGGGTATTTCACAGCTATTTGACAGCAGAAACAATGTATCTTACACGACTCAAGGATATTACGCAAGAGCTAAACTAGCTTATGCTCCAAAACTATGGACAAAAGAAGATTTTGAAGGTGGCAATTTTGACGCTGATCTGCGTGCATTTTTTCCTATTCATCCCAAACTAACATTGGCTGCTCAGGCTATTTATAGATCTACCTTTGGCAAAACCATTCCATATTACGCCTATAGAGATTTAGGCGGAGACATGATGATGCGGGGTTATTATATCGGTCGGTATAAAGATAAGAACTACCTGGCATCGCAAGCGGAATTACGTTACCGCTTTCATCCCAGATTTGCAGCAGCAGCCTTTACAGGTGTGGGATCTGTCTTTTCAAAAGAGTATAATGCTCGATTTATTCCATCGTATGGAGGAGGATTTCGTTATTTTTTCAGCTTAGAACATAATAGTAATATTCGAATTGATTACGCTTACGGTGAACAGAGGCCTGGAGAAAAAAGACAATCGGGATTCTACCTTTCTCTTAGCGAAGCATTTTAAAATAAAATACCAATAATTAATTGATCATCTTTTCCTAATAAGAGATGATCAATTTCATAAATACCCCTTCTTTTAAAAACGAATGACAAAATCTTCTTTTCTTTGACCTTTTTTAAAAAAAACCAATCCTAAATGGAAAAGATCAATAGTCACAACTACCTTTTCAGCTTGTTTTAGTAGGTTCCAGTATTTTTCATGGTTTTTAGAAGCATGTGGCTCTTCAATGATTAAAATAGCATGTTCATCAACATCATCCAATACAGATAGATAATCCTCATCGGTATCAATATAATAAATAACTCTAGGGAAGTCATCTCTTCTAATTTGCCCAAACAATTCTAAAAGATCCTGCTGGACCAATTTACCTCTTATTTTAAAGGTTTTAAAGGCAAATGTCCCAAAAAAACGTTCTAGAAATAAATATTTTTTAATAGCCCTCTTCCCTGCTCTCTTATAAAATAATGGTACAGCATCCAACTGTTCAACAGTAGGTTTTCGATAAAGAACTTCATCAACCAATTTATATACAAAAGGTGAATGAGTCCCATGACGACTATGAGAGATTAAGTAATGGCGTAAATATTTTAGATAAAACTGCATTTCGAGAACAAATTTACATAGAGTTATACATATTTGGATCACCTGTATAGCATATTGGACATTTCTTTAGCGTTTATACTAATTTTACTTAGTATTAATAGAGGGTTTATAGAGCTTTACCTCTATGAACCCTCTATCAAACCTCTAGAAAAGCTCTATAAATCCTTTAGAAAATAATAATAAGGCCTACACATATTTCCTATTAAGAAACAACATGATCTACCTTCGTTTCTCTAAAAAGATATAAAACAGGAAATATTTCACATGGAACATTCGTGAATGGTTGATGATAAAACACAGAAACATAGGACTAACCAGCGGAGAACTGTTAGCGATAAAATGAGTCAATAGCAAGAAATAACTTAAAACTGTAAAATAAAAACACTTCCTTTTCCTTCTTCACTATTAACAAAAATCGTCCCTTTGTGCAACAGCATGATCTGCTTGCTCAATGTCAAGCCAACACCTGTACCGGTCTTCTTTGTTGTAAAAAATGGTGTAAAAATTTGTTCTTGCAAATCACTGGGTATACCAATTCCATTATCTTCAATCCTTACCTGTATCTTACCGTCGGCTTCTATGGCAGAAAGACTGATATATGGATTGTCATTTAATTTAACTGCGTCAATAGCATTTAACATCAAATTGATGATAACCTGTTCAATCAGATTAACATCAGCGTGAAGAACCAAGCGCGTATTCTTCAGAATAATATCTACATCCACATTCTTTTGAAGAATTGTCGGTTCCAATAATTGGTAAATATGTTCAAAAAGCTGTGCCGCAGAAATGGGAACCAGCAAAGGCTCGTCGACCTTATTGATCATCCTGTAGCTTTTAGCGAAATGCAAAAGTCCCTGACTTCTGCGCTGGATGGTCGAAATTCCTACTTTTAAATCCTCTATATCTTCCTGTCCTCTGAAATGATTTAGCCTTCCGTTTAAAGTCTCTGCTAGCGAACTGATCGGAGCAATTGAATTCATGATTTCATGCGTCAACACCCTTAAAAGCTTTTGCCAGGCTTTCGTTTCGGTCTCATCCATCGCTTCATTGATGTTTTGATAGACGACAATCCGAAAGACTGCGTCTTGTGTTTCAAAGCTGGAACTCTGAATAAGCAACTTTATCTTTCCTTTTTTTGACTGTACAGATTCCATTTGTTGCTGTCCAACATCCAAACGCATGGTCTTTTCGTACAATTCTTCGTGTTTTTTCTTCAGGGCAGAAATATTTCCTAGATGCGGCATATGAAACAATTGCTTAAAAGCATCATTTACCCACATCACTTTTCCGTTGTCCAATTGATAGAATATAATAGCCGAATTTAGCATATTAATAACCCTGTCGAGATATTGATGCTGGATCTCCTTATCCATGCTGATCTCCTTATAGGTGTCGTTAATCTGATTAAAAGAGGTAAAAAGTCTACCTTCCGTTGATTTCGCATTTTTAACAACGAATCTACGTGTAAAATCATGGTATTTCACCGCCTCGGAAAACTCGACCACTTGCTGCGATAAAAAGTGGATTTGCTGATAGATGCTGTAAGCTAAGCAGGCAAGCAGAATAAAAATCAAAACAGCATAGGTATAAAAACCCTTAAACACCAGAAAGGCATCGATCACACATCCTGCCAACAAAATCAGTAATTTAACTAGATTAAAGAATCGATTACCTTTCATTCTTTAGATATCATATTTTTCCAATCTTCTGTATAAGGCTGCCCGTGTCAGTCCCAACTCCTTTGCTGCTTTACTTATATTTCCATTAAATCGGTCTATCGCCGCTTTAATCGCTTTTCTTTCTAATTCTTCCAAATTTGTACCAGCAATGCTCGTGTCAAATGAACTTTCTTCGGGCTGTTGCTCAATTGGGGAAAAAAAGATATCGTTACCGCTAATACTCGCTTGGTCGGCCATAATCACCGCGCGTTCAATGCTGTATTGTAATTCTCGTACATTACCCGGAAAATGATAAGAAAAGAGTTTTTTTATGGCATCTGCTTCAAATCCGTCAATCCGTTTATTATATTTCTTAGCATAAACGTTTAAAAAATGTTCTGCGAGAAGTTGAATGTCATGTCCCCTATGTCGTAAAGGTGGAACCTGTATTTCTACAGTATTGATCCGGTAAATCAGATCTTTTCGGAACCTATTTTCATCCGCAAGTACTTTCAAGCCAGCATTTGTAGCTGTTATGAGGCGGATATCGACAGGAATCATCTGATGTGATCCTAATGGCGTCACATAACGATTTTGAAGGACGGTCAATAATTTAGACTGTTGCTGCAGCGAGATATTTCCAATTTCATCTAAAAACAAAGTCCCTCCATTGGCTGTTTCAAACCGACCTTGACGATCTTCCCGTGCATCCGTAAAAGCTCCCTTTTTATATCCAAACAATTCGCTTTCAAACAAACTTTCCGTTAAAGAGCCTACGTCAACTTTCACATAGACATCATTGGCACGAAGTGAACGTTTCTGAATGGCCTGTGCGATCAGATCCTTTCCTGTACCATTTTCTCCTAAAATCAATATGTTTGCATCTGTCGGAGCAATCTTCTCTAACTTATATTGCAACTCATCCATTACGACCGACTGCCCGATTAAATCGGGAACACCGTCCAACGTTAAAAGCGAATTTTTAACTTTTTTGTCTTGATTTTTATTTTCTGTCAGCGCACTTTCTATTGTAGCCAATAGATGTTCGTTAATCCATGGTTTTACCACGAAATCTGAAGCTCCCTGTTTGAGCGATTTCACGGCTAGGTCAACAGCTCCATACGCTGTAATCATGATAACCCGAATATTTGGATATTTTTCTTTTATCCGTGACAACCAGAACAATCCTTCATTACCCGTATTGATTGTACTTTTAAAATTCATATCCAGTAAAACCAGATCGTACGACATCTTATCCAGATGTCCCATGAGATTTTCTGGATTAGATTCTACTTGCACATGGCTCACTTTGGGCTTGAGTAATATGCGTGCTGCTGTTAATAAATCATGGTCATCATCGACGACTAAAACTGCTGACTTTTTCATTAAAATAATTTGTTCTGCACTGGCAATGAGGTTATCATGAGTAATTTATTGTTCATTATTCTAAAAGAATACTCATGCATGCATTTATTCAGATACTAAGATAACTATAAATTCAACGAGCCTGCATAATAATCATTGATATATTTTTGAAGCAACCATTCATATTGCTTCACAAGCAACTGAATCTGACTACTGTCCAATTTATTCTTTGCTGTTAAGAAAAGTACGGAATTGCTATTTCCTGCCTCAAAATGTACCTGTGCAATACGAAATGATTCCGAATAACTTTGTTGCTGTTCTTGCAATTGAACGATGTTATTACTGACATTTTTCAAATTAAAAACAGCCTTAGCCGTCTCGGTACGTAATTCATTGAGACTAACATCTTTTTGAAATTTGGCAGATTCCAAATCTAATTTAGCTAATTTCACTTGATTATATACAGCGAGATGATTGAAGATCGGAATGTTTAAATTGAGTCCAATTGACTTCCCTAAATTATTGTTGAATTGCTTAAAATAACCAAAATCAGCACCGTTTGAATAATTTGTAGATAAACCTGCACTGAAAGACAAGGATGGCCAATAATTTGATTTCACCACTTTAATATTGCGTTCAGCAGCCTTGATCCGCCAATCCAGTGCTGGTATAATTGGCAAATTCTCACTTGCAGCATCAAACAATTGCGCTGCAGTTTTAATTTCAGCATCCTGTTTAAATTCGATCGCTTTCAACTCGCCCAAACTTGTTTCATCTACATTCAATAAAGTAGATAACCTCACTCTATTGAGATACAAAATCTGTTTATTATTTTCAATTGCATTGATATCATTCGCCAATTGTCCTTTCAGATCAAAATAATCCCCCGGTGCAATTGCACCTTCTTTATGAAGTACTTCTGCCCTACGAACCTGTTCCCTGGTCACCTCTGTTTGCAATTCGGACTGTTTCAAGACATCCTGAGCAGTCAAAATCTGAATAAACGATTCGATCACATCCAGTTTAAGCGTATTGATCTGCGAATCGAATTCCAACTTGCTGGCAGTTTTTGCATCAGCTTTCATACGTATGTCGTGCAAAATTCTAAATCCGTTAAATACAGGAACAGTTACTCCTAAAGAAGCTCCTCCCGAAGAATTGTTTGTTGTAGTATATTGATTGATTGTTTTATCCAAATAACGCCCCGTACTAAAACCGTGATTTAAACCTGCATTGACATCTGGCAATCGATTCGCTTTTGCCTGTTTCAAATTAATATCCGCCCTTCTTACATCTAGTTCGTTCTGCATTAAAGCCGGATTTGCTTTTATAGCCAACTGTATGCATTCATTCAACGAGCGCTGTTGAACTTGTGCACGCACAAAAGTCAAGCTATAAAGAAAACACAAACTGTATATAAAGATTCGTTTCATATTTCATATTTTCCAAATCTTTAACCACAGGCCATGCCAAACAAACAAATCACTAATTATCAACTAAATAACAATAACCAATAATGATATATGTTCATCTTCGTACATGCAGGTGTTCGCTTTCGAACACTTCAAGAATACACTCATTGTTCACCATAAAAAACGGCTTTGTGATCAAGTTGTACGCAGCCGAACAATAAGTGTTCGATTACGAACACTAAACAAATAGCTAAAACACAATAATTAAATGAATATCAATGCATTACATTTATGGCACATCTTTCATAGATAATAACAAAATTGAAACGTATTATGGACAGACCTTTAGAAAAGAAGAAGTGGAATAACAAACGCATATTAACCTTAGTCGGAATTACAGGTTTGGTCGGCCTTATAGCCGCAAGCTTTTATTTTACAAGCGGTAACAGCAAATTGAATGTAGAAGCAGATCGTATTTCCATCGTTGAGATTAAAAAAGACAATTTTCAGGAATTCATTCCAATCAATGGATCTGTTCTTCCTATTAGCAGTATTTATTTAGATGCTTCCGTTGGAGGCCGTGTGGAAGAAAAATATGTAGAAGATGGTGCGACCTTAAAAAAGGGAGATCCAATCATGCGGTTGTCCAATACGGATCAGGAACTTAATCTTATTCAACAGGAAACACAGGTTTTAAACCTCTTGACACAATCACAGATTGCCCAAACCAATGCACAACAGGTTTCGATCAATAATCGTAACCAGATGGCAGATGTAGAACAGGCTTATAAAGAGGCTGAACGTGTATATCAATTAAATAAAAAATTATTGAATGAAAAAGCGATTGGATCACAAGAATTTGAAAAATCAAAAAATGAATATAACTACCAAAAAGAACGGGTTAACTTAACAAAACAAATCCTAAAACAGGATGAGGTTTCGACCAATCAAAAAGCGCATCAGGATAAAGAAACATATCAACGTACACAAAGTGCTCTTGAATTGATGAAGAGAAAAATCGGCGATTTGATCGTTCGTTCTCCTGTAGATGGTCAATTAACATCATTTGACGCTGAGATTGGACAAAATAAAAATGCAGGTGAACGTCTTGGACAGATCGACGTACTTACGGGATTTAAGGTTCGTGCGGATATTGACGAGCATTATATCAATCGAATTTTTCCGGATCTTCAAGGTGAATTCACGATTGGTGATAAAGCATATAAGTTAAGAATCAAAAAAGTATATACACAAGTAACAAATGGACGGTTTCAGGTCGATATGGAATTTATCAATGAAGTTCCTAAGGGTATACGCAGAGGGCAGACTTTACAGATCAGATTGGCTTTGAGTGACGAGACCAAAGCAGTATTACTTGCAAAAGGAGGATTTTATCAGCAGACCGGTGGTAATTGGATCTTTAAACTGGATAAAAATGGAAATACTGCTTACCGTGTGGATATTCAACTGGGAAGACAGAATCCTGAATATTATGAGGTCATTAAAGGTCTACAGCCTGGTGATAAAGTAATTGTATCCAGCTATGAAACTTATGATAAAGTACAGGAGTTAAATATTAAACGCTAATAAAACTTATGATAGGATGCTCGCGCTAATCCTCCAAAAAAGTAAAGAGAAAATTTCTGAGGTGTTTTTCAATAGTTTAACACCTCATTCTAATACATTAAAGACATGATTAAAAATTTTATAAAAGCCACCTTTCGTAACCTTTGGAAAACCAAAAGCTACAGCTTTCTTAATATTTTTGGGCTCGCTATTGGCATTGCCGCAGCAGCTTTAATTTTTCTATGGGTAGAAAATGAGATAAACTATAATAAGAACTTTACGAAAATAGATGACATCTATGTTGTTAAATCCAAACAGACTTATGATGGTGCTACTTTCGTATTCGAATCAACTCCAGGCACCTTAAGCCAAGCTATTGAAAAAGAAATTCCAGGTATAAAACATGCAGTAAGAGTTGGCTCGAATAATTCCCTATTGTTTTCAAATGGGGAGAATAATCTCTATCTAAATGGTTATCATGCCGAACCCGAAATTCTCGATTTATTATCAATAAATTTCCTACAAGGTAATCGTTCTGAAGCACTTAAAGAGCCTAATAATATTATTCTTAGTTTGGATGGTGCAAAGCTATTATTTGGGGATGAACCCGCACTTGGAAAGTCTGTTCATATCGGTAACAATGAATCGTATATTGTTTCTGGTATTGTCCAGGATTTTCCGAATAATAGCAGTTTGAAATTTAATTGGATGATTCCTTTCAAAAAATTTGAGACCGGACAAGAATGGTTAAAAGAATGGGGTAATAATGGAATCATGACCTTGATCCAACTGGAGAAAAATGCTGATGTTAATCAGATTAATGCTAAGTTATTAGACTTTGTTAAAAATAAAACAAACGGCCAAGTTACATTTTCTAAGAACTTCCTTTATCCGATGAACCGCTGGCGCCTTTACAATGCATTCGATCAAAATGGGAACGAGAAAGAAGGTGGGATTAAAAATGTCAAGTTATTTAGTCTTGTCGCCTGCATCGTATTACTAATTGCTTGCATTAATTTCATGAACCTGGCTACAGCCAGATCGGAAAAAAGAGCTAAAGAGGTTGGTATGCGTAAAGTGGTTGGAGCAACAAAAAATTCTTTAATTGCTCAGTTTTTGGGAGAATCTTTGATCTTCGCCTTTCTTTCCGCATTATTGGCGATTGTGTTTGTTTACATCTCAATTGGACCATTTAATAGTATTATCAATCAAAAACTCGAGGTAAATCTATTCAGTACAAACCATTTATTATTTCTACTCACTATCGTATTGTCATGTGGCATATTTGCAGGAAGCTACCCTGCATTTTATCTTTCGTCATTCAATCCTATTTCGACTTTAAAAGGACACAGGCAGAAAGCTGGTGCGTCAATTTTCATTCGAAAAGGATTGGTAGTTTTGCAATATACCGCATCAATTGTTCTTATAATAAGTACGATTATCATTTATCAACAGATAAACTATGCTAAAGGTCGAGATTTAGGTTACAATCGCAGTCAAGTCATTACCACAAATCTCCAAGGGGATTTATCGCAACATATTGATTTAATTAAAGATCAGTTAAAGGCTACAGGAAGTATTGAACATGTAGGCATTAGCGACATGAGTATTTTAAATATCGGCAGCAATTCAAGTGGGTTTGAATGGGAAGGGAAAGATCCCAAATCCAGTATTCTAATTAGTATGTTGCGAACTGATGATGGTTTTATTCCAAGCATGGACATGAAAATGATAGATGGACGTAACTTTAATCCACACTTTTTAGGAGATAGTACATCTATTATCGTAAATGAGACTCTCGCAAAAATGATCAAAAAAGATGGAATGGTTGCAGGAAGTACGATTACCTATGGAACAGAATCCTTTCGAATAGCGGGTGTTGTTAAAAACTTTCTTTATAACAGTGTCTATTCATCGCCAATGCCACTTATTTTTATTCCTTTTTCTGCATCTAATGGAATCTTAAATATTAAAACTAAAAATGGTGTTGATTTTCCGGTCGTTATTCGGCAAATTGAAAAAATTATTAAAAAATATAATCCCTCTTATCCTTTTGAATATCGGTTTTTAGATGATTCTTTTAATAATACATTTCAATCTGAACTGTTTATTCAAAAATTAGCCTCAGTGTTTTCCATCCTTTCTATTATCATCTCTTGCCTAGGTCTATTTGGACTGTCAGCTTTTGCAACAGCACAGCGATCAAAAGAAATTGGTATTCGAAAAGTATTGGGAGCATCTGTTACGCGACTGATCAATATGCTCAATCGTGAATTCATTATACTCATCTTTCTATCTTGCCTAATTGCTTTTCCGATCGCGTGGTACATGATGAATCAATGGTTAGGTAATTATGGTTATCGCATTGATATCTCCTGGCTAGTATTTTTACTCAGTGGAGCACTTGCACTTGTTATCGCCATCATAACGATTTCAGGCCAAGCTTTAAAGGCGGCATTATCTAACCCTACAAACTCATTAAGAGATCAATAATAAAATAGAACAATTACAAACAATACATAAAGATATGAGCACAAAAAATATGATCAAAATCAGTAATCTTCAAAAGTACTATCGTACAGAAGAAGTGGAAACCGTAGCACTCAACAATTTGAATATCCATGTTAAGGAGGGTGAATTTGTTGCCGTCATGGGACCTTCTGGATGTGGTAAGTCAACGCTGCTCAATATTATCGGGCTTCTGGATGATTTGGATGAAGGTAGCTACTTATTTAATGAAATCGAAGTCGCTAAATTCAAAGAACGTGGCCGTTCGGATTTACGTAAGCATAATATTGGTTTTGTCTTTCAGAGTTTTAACCTGATCGATGAACTGACGGTATTCGAAAACGTGGAATTACCACTTGTTTATACCAATGTTCCTGCAGCAGAGCGTAAACGTCGTGTTGAAGAGGTGCTGGAGAAAGTACAGATTATGCACCGACGCAATCATTTCCCACAACAATTGTCTGGAGGTCAGCAACAGCGTGTTGCAGTGGCCCGCGCTGTGGTCAATAATCCAAAACTAATTCTTGCCGATGAGCCTACAGGTAACTTAGATTCCAATAATGGTAACGAAGTGATGCAATTATTAACAGAGTTGAATGAAGCTGGAACAACGATCGTCATGGTAACACATAGTGAGCATGATGCTAAATTTTCAGATCGTGTGATCCGTATGTTAGATGGACAAGTAATTATGGAAACAGCAACATTATAATTGAGCACTTTAATAAATAATTGAAATAATAGCAACCCTAAAAAACGGAATTAGGATTGTAAGTAAAAGTGTAACAGTTGCAGTAACGTAAAGTAAGATGATAAAGAACTATTTAAAACTAACCTTTCGTAGCCTTTGGAAAATCAAAGGGTACTCGGCTATTAACATTCTTGGACTCACTGTAGGTCTAACTAGTTTCTTGATGATCTTATTATACCTCAACTATGAACTTAATTATGACCGTTGGGATGCGGAACTTGAAAAAGTATATAAAGTATCGCTTCGTGACGCCGAGAATGATATTTCTCCCAATACACAGGCACCTTTAGCGACTTTATTGCTTGAAAATGGTTCTCAAATCGAATCTAGCACTAAAATTTCAACAGATGCTACTTTTGAAGTACCTCTTTCTGTAGGAGAAAAAACATTTTCACAAAGTGGTACCATATCTGCAGACTCACTCTTTTTCTCAGTCTTTCCATATAAGATTGTAGCAGGAGATGCATTAAATCCTCTACAAAAACCAAATGCCATGGTCATTAGTGAATCGATGGCTAATAAACTTTTCGGAAATGAAAACCCAATAGGAAAGACTATTAAAACATTCAATTCATTTGATTTCGAGGTGACTGCAATTATGGAAAATCCAGAAGGGCCGACTCATCTGAATATTGAAATCGTATACCGTTCACCATTTGAAAAACAAAACTATCATTGGGGAAATTGGTCCTTCCATACGTATGTTAAAACCAAAAATATCCTAGCTGGAAATGATTTGGAGACAGCAATAGACCGTATTTATTATACGGAAAGACTTATGAAAGAAACAGGCAAGACATATGATCAGTATATCAAATCTGCCAATCACACAAGTCTTTTTGTCGATGCCGTTCATGATATCCATAATTTCCCTAAACACGGAACTAGCAATATTGGCACGATTTCAATCTTATTGGTTTTAGCTATACTGCTTCTCTTTACCGGAGCAATTAATTTTAGTAACCTTTCGATTGCATCTTCTTTGAGACGCGCTAAAGAGGTGGGGATCAAAAAAGTTCTTGGCTCTAGCCGTGCTAATTTATTTTGGCAATTTATGGTGGAAATTGCCCTGCAATGTACCATCGCATTATTCTTATCCTTCCTACTTTTAAGCGTAGCCATACCTTATTTTAATCAGGAATTCGGAGTCTCTTTAAATTTATTTGGTATAGCATCTTCGTGGTCATTAATTGCTCAGATTGCCGGTTCCCTTGTTACTGTCACCTTGCTTTCCGGACTTTATCCGGCCGTTTTCCTCTCGCGCTATAACACCACAAAAGTTCTTAAAGGTGATTACTCAACCGGAAAACAAGGACTTGCTTTACGAAACGGATTAATTGTGGTTCAATTTGTTGTGGCGACCTTCTTCATTATCAGCATTGTAGTTGTTAATCGGCAATTGACTTACATGCAGCAGTCAGACAAAGGGTTCTCGAGTGAACAGGTGCTACGTGTGCAAGCATTCATACAGAAAAACAGAGACGAAAACTTTGACCAGGTTAAAAATGAACTGCTTCGTATACCGGGTGTACAGTCTGTGGCGAAAACAACCAAGGTTCCTGGTGATGTTTTATCGGATACATCGACAATGAATTTTAAACATGCAGGGGCTTCCTATCGCCTGGGGTCGGTCAAAGTAAATCAGGATTATTTTAAAACGCTCAACATTGATTTAGTTGACGGCAGGTCATTCAATGACAATCATGCTGACC
The DNA here is from genome assembly GCF_037479535.1 of Sphingobacterium sp. MYb388. Taxonomy (NCBI): domain Bacteria; kingdom Pseudomonadati; phylum Bacteroidota; class Sphingobacteriia; order Sphingobacteriales; family Sphingobacteriaceae; genus Sphingobacterium; species Sphingobacterium sp. MYb388. The sequence continues at coordinate 27,376 of NZ_JBBGYV010000006.1, forward strand.
AGCATACAAGATCGGCTATTATCAATGAGGCCGCAGCTCAAAAATTAGGTCTTAAACATGCTGGAGGAGCATATATTAGTTACCCTGACTGTGATAGTGTTCCAATCGAGGTGGTAGGAATTGTGAAAAACTTTAATGTGCTGGGCTTTGAGCGGGAAATACAACCGACTGTCTTCACGATAGGTAATGATGCTTGTGTTTTTCAATCAGGAGGTGCGATTTTGGTTAAACTTTCTGGCGGTGACACGCACAAAACGGTTGCAGGTATTGAGAAACTATGGAAAGGTATTGAACCTGGTTTAGGAATTCGTCACTCTTTTTTAGATGAAAATTTTCAACAACTATTTGCGAGTCATCTGCGCTTAAAACGCATCGTCACCTTCTTTGGATTTACAGCCATTGCAATGGCCATTATTGGGTTATTCGCGCTAACTGCATTTTTAATTGGACGTAGGACAAAAGAAATCAGTATCCGTAAGATTCTGGGAGCAGACTTAAGCGATTTAGGAATGTTACTTGGTAAAGATTTTTTACGTCTAGTTGCTTTAGCTGTATTGATTGCGATCCCGCTTGGTTGGTGGGCGACAAATGCTTGGTTGCAAGGCTTCGCTTATAAAATATCTCTTAGTGTGTGGCAATTTGTACTATCGGCAGCTGTCTTACTTATTGTCGCAGCCTGTACGATATGCATTCATATTGTAAAAGCATCCCGTTCAAATATCTCTGATAATCTAAGGAATGAGTAGTATATAAAGAATAAAGCACTTACCGGTTTTAATAGCCTGTGTTATAAAAAAATTATGTTAAAGAATTATATCAAAATCGCATGGCGTAGTCTTTGGAAGAATAGATTTTTCAGTATTCTCAATATATTTGGTTTAGCCATAAGCTTGTCCGTTGCTATCCTATTGATAACTTACGGTCGCCAAGAATTAAGTTTTAATAAGCAATTTAAGAAGGAAGCCAATATATATCGTGTTCTATTGGAATCCAACGGGGAATATAATTATGAGAAATGGAGCAATCTTCCTAATGCGGTTGGTCCCGCAATGCAAGATGATATTCCTGAAGTAAAATCAACCGCCCGATTGGTAAGGCTAGATTTTACAGGATTTGGTTCTGTCCGTGCTAATGATAATAATTTCATCGAAAAAAATATTTATCTCACCGACTCCTCCTTGTTTAATTTATTTGATGTGGAATTTATAGAAGGAAATAGTATTACTGCCTTTTCAAATCCAAAAAATGTTGTCATTTCATCCAGTAAGAAAAACAAAATATTTGGTAAAGGACCTGCATTAAATAAAAAAATAATTATTAATCAACGAGATACTTTAAACATTTCGGGTGTGTTTCAGGATTTTCCGGAAAATAGTTCCTTTGAAGGCGACATTTTTTTGAATATGATGGATTCTTGGATGGGAAAAAATGTGCACTGGTCTAACGCAAGCTACTATACATTTTGCTTATTAAGCAATCACACTGATCCTGCTCAAATCGAAAAAAAAGCAACAGCCCTTATTGATAAGTATGTACCAAAGGACAATCAATATTTCACTAAATTTTACTTACAACCTTTATCCCAAGTTTATTTACAATCACAGGATTTACGCGATAATATGTCTACTCGAGAAGGAAATATAAAAACTGTTAAAACAGTATTTTTTCTTTCCTTTCTTATTATCATGATTGCGTGCATTAATTATATGAATCTTGCGACAGCTCGCTCGCAAAAAAATGCAAAAGAAGTAGGAATTAACAAAGTTTTGGGAGCACATCGCAACCAGATTAAATTTCGTTTTTACATTGAAACAGGTATTATTGCATTTTTGTCTATTACTGTTGGAATAATTTTGGCTCTTGTAGCACTCCCTACATTTAATCACATTATTGGCTCTGGTCTCGCTGTTCCTCATTTATTTACCCTAGAAAATATGGGCATCTGCCTGACTATATGGTTAATTATAACGCTTGTAGGGGGTAGTTATCCTGCCTTTATGATGGCCAATATTCCGAGCCTTTCCCTTATGAAAAATGTCATCACACAAGGTAAGATTGCTCAATACCTACGTAAGGGTTTGGTTATATTTCAATTCACCTGCTCTATTATATTGATTATTGGCGTTATCATTATTTCGCTACAGATGAGACATATTTCTAAAAAAGATCTCGGATATCAGGCGACTAACATTGTTACGATTCCAATACGCTCCGTGCCTTCTATGGACAAATTAAAGAATATTAAAGAATCTATTCAAAAGTTAACAGGCACTGTTAGTATCGCTACTTTACAAACATTCCCTGGTTTTGGTGAAAGTGGAAAAACAATGCATAAACCAGGTGATACGAATGAAGGTCTACCAATCAATACTTCAAGTAGTCTTGGAGCTGTAGTTCCCACACTAGGACTACAGCTGATTGCAGGAAAGGATCTGCCGGAAGTATTAGCTCCTACAGATTCTACCTGTTATATTTTGATTAATGAAGTAGTTGCTGCCTATTTAGGCTATGAAAATCCAAGCGATGCTGTAGGACAAAATATTCCAACTGAAATAACTCCAAATACGACTATTGTAGGAGTCGTTCGAAATTTTAACTTTCAAAGTTTAAAAGAATCCATTGGTGGGTATATGTATTACCGTATGCACATCCCCAATGAAAGTTATCGTTATTTACTTATTCGATACGATACGCAAAATGTATCTTCCTATATTAGCCAAGTCCAACAAATATTTACACAACAGGTTCCTGAGGCAGCATTTGATTATCAATTTTTAGATGAACACATCAAGAAATATTACACAGCCGAGAACCGAACAAATAATATCATTTCAACATTCTCCATTTTAACGATTTTTATTGCTTGTTTGGGTTTATTTGGTTTAGCGGCATTTACCGCTCAGCAGCGAAAAAAAGAAATTGGAGTACGTAAAGTACTTGGTTCAAGTACTTTTAAAATCGTTCAATTGCTTTCCGGCCACTTTCTAAATTTGATTATACTTTCATTATTTATTGCTATACCTATAGCTTGGTGGCTATTTTCTCATTGGCTTCAAGATTTCAATGATAGAATTGCATTCCCATTATGGTCATTCGCGATTGCTGGCTTATTTGCTCTGATAATCGCGTTTGTAACCGTAGGTTATCAAGCTCTAAAAGCTGCTTTAATAAATCCTGTAGAAAGTTTGCGAGATGAGTAAATCGTTTTTAATCAATACTAAAAAAAACACTATTGATTCTGTCAGTAAAATCAATAATAAACCTTACGATAATGAACAATTTTAAATTAATATTTAGACAATTATGGCGCAACCGCCTCTTCACCTTACTTAATATTGTAGGGTTATCCATCGGTATCAGTGCCTGTTGGGTGATATTCCGTATTGTCAATTATGAATTTAGTTTTGACCAGAAACATCCTGATAAGGAATTGATTTATAAAGTCCACACGAGCTATCTTGAAAACAACAAAACAGATCATTTTGACGGTATTCCTGCACCACTACCCGCCTTTGTAAAAGATAATTTTTCTGATGTAGCATTATCTGTTCCTGTATTCAGTGAATATTTTGAAAAGGTCAGTTTACCGAATACTAAAGCATTAGCTTTTGAAGACCCAAAGGAAATTATTGGAACTACACCAGATTATTTCAAACTCACCGATTATCGCTGGTTGCAGGGAAATAAAGATATCGTATTTAAGAACCCTAATGAAGTGGTTTTGACGGCATCAAGAGCAAAATTATATTTCCCGAAAAACACGTTTGCAGATATTATTGGCAAAACCTTATCCTACGACAGTACGTTATTTACAGTTGCTGGAATCGTGGAAGATCTAGCTTACCCAAGTAGTTTTATCGGTAAAGAATTTATGCAGATTCCGGAAAAGGATTGGACAAGTACCACTTGGACAAATTCTAATTCCAATTGGCAGATGTTTATTAAGGTTAAATTGCCGAACGTTATTGCTCCCATTTTAAAATCGGTTAATGCTAAATTCCATGAGATGACCAATGAAGAATTTAAAAAATACGGCTTCAGTATGTCATCAAACTTAATTCCGCTATCTGAATTACATTTCACATCATTTGCACAAAAAAGTAGCGACAAAAAAACAATGTATGGCATTATTGGCATCGGAATTTTTCTACTGATACTTGCTTGCATAAACTATATCAATTTAACGACAGCCCAAGTTCCACATAGAGCAAAGGAAATAGGTATCAGAAAAACATTGGGAGAGAGCCAAAAGAGAATAACCGTCATCTTCTTTCTCGAAACATTTATCATCACAATATTGGCACTCTTATTATCATGGCCACTAGTTAAAATTATCCAATCGAGCTTAAGTTCCTACATTCCGCAGCAGATGTACAGTTTTGCTGACAACTTAATGGTTCTATCATTTATAGCCGGGACGACAATTTTAATCACACTACTATCTAGTTGGTATCCGGCCATGCTCATTAATAGAGTTAAAATCTCCGAAGTTATCAAAATTACAGGAGGCAGTAAAGTGAAAATGGGCGGCCTGTCTTTACGAAAAACACTTATTGTATTTCAATTTGTGATTGCTCAAATATTTGTTGTGTCCACGTTTATCATCGGAATGCAACTTAAACATTCTTTAAATAGTAAACTTGGCTTCAACAAAGAAGCAATTATTACGCTACAGCTTCCACATAAAAGCTTTCAAAATGCTGATACGGATCCCTTCACCTATAAGCATGCTTTGGAAGGACTTTCTGTCATCAAACACGTTTCTTTGGGGCATCTCCCGATGAGCGGTGATCATTGGGGTAATTCGATCGTTGTAAAAAGTGATACCGGAGAAGTACGGGTGGATCATCAATTTAAGTTTATAGATGATGACTATTTTAAATTATACAATATCAATATACTGGCTGGTCGAGCGATTAAACTATCGGACACAGCTTCAGGTATTGCTCTAAATCTAGTGGCTATTGAGAAACTAGGATTTAAATCTGCATCAGAGGCTATTGGTAATTTTGTAAAAATAGATGATCAGGATCGACAAATCGTTACCGTGATTGATAACTTTCACAGTAAAAATATGCACAGTAAAATTGGCCCTTTAGAGCTCAGACCTTCAAACAAAAAAGAACAATTAAAGAATATGAGTATTCAATTGCCGGATCATCAGGAAAAATGGCCATCTGCCTTGCAACAAATTGAAAAGGAATGGAAAAAATACTATCCAAATGCTCCATTTAAATACGAATTTTATGATCAGCAAATAAAAAATCAATATGAAAACGATACGAAGTTTTCAAAAATAATCAATTTGTCTACCTCAATAACCATTTTATTAAGTTGCTTAGGACTGATTGGTCTTGTGACGATTACTACAGCCCAACGGACAAAAGAGATTGGAATCCGTAAGGTATTGGGTAGCAAAATTTCTGGAATCATTGCATTACTATCCAAAGAATACATCAAATTAATTTTCATTTCGATTCTGATAGCATCTCCAATTGCCTGGTGGGCGATGAATCATTGGCTGAATGATTTTGCTTACAAAATTACGCTTAGCTGGTGGATGTTTACAATTCCTGCAGTGATTACTTTGCTTATTGCATTTATTACCATGAGCTATCATTCCATCAAAGCCGCAAACGCCAATCCCGTTGAGAGTTTGCGCGATGAATAAAGCTAAAATTTAGACATTAATGTTAACATCTTAAATAATTACAGCCATGATCAAGAGCTACATTAAAATAGCAATAAGAAACTTAAAGCGAAATATTTCTATTTCATTAATCAATGTATGTGGATTAGCTTTAGGCATTGCGACCTGCTTACTCATCAGTCTGTATATCACTGATGAACTTAGCTATGATCGTTTTAATAAACAGGCTGACCGCATCGTTCGCGTAGTTTTTAAAGGAAAAGTAAAGGGTGGCGATATCAAGGAAGCTCATATCATGCCACCTGTTGCTTCAACGATGAAGGCTGAATTATCGGATGTCGAAGAAACGGCTCGCTTACGCATGGGAGGAGTTCCGCTATTTCAAATAGGCAACCAGGTTTTTCACGATGCCAATTTAGCATATGTTGATGCATCCTTCTTCAAGATATTCACATTACCTTTATTGAAAGGAGATCCTTTAACCGCATTAGCGGAGCCGAATACTGCTATTATTACTGAAACGATGGCACGTAAATACTTCAATACCATTGATGTGATCGGGAAAGAACTACCAATAAAGGGAAATGGGACAATTCTTAAAATAACGGGTATAATGAAAAATATACCCAAAAACTCTCATTTTAATTTTGATATTTTCACTTCCATCGATGCGCTTGAAGATGCACGATCTATTTCCTGGATGACTTCGGAATATTATACCTATGCGCTATTAAAAAAAGATGTAACAGTTAAACAAGTGGAGACTAAACTCGCGACCTTATTTGACAAGCATGTGGGACCTCAGTTTATGGCAGGTTTCGGAATGAGTTATGAAGATTACAAAAAGACCGGGAATAAGATCGGACTTTATCTGCAGCCTTTAACTGATATCCATCTACACTCTGACTTTGTATATGACCTGAGTCCGTCTGGCAATATCAGATACCTTTATATTTTTGGAGTAATCGGCATCTTTATGCTCCTGATTGCTACGATCAATTTTATGAACCTATCGACCGCCAGTGGGTCTAAAAGATTTAAAGAAGTTGGCGTAAGAAAAGTATTAGGAGCTGGAAAACAAAAACTGTTGATTCAATTTTTCACCGAAGGTATTCTGACTACTTATATTGCTTTAGTATTAGCTATAGCTATTGTATTACTTGCACTCCCCTTGTTTAATCACTTTTCGGGAAAATATTTGGAGATCGGACAGCTTTCCTTCATCACAACAATTCCTTTATTACTTGGATTTGGTTTACTGATCGGTTTATTCTCCAGTAGTTATCCTGCTCTATACTTATCATCATTTAATCCTATAATGATCTTAAGAAACAGGTTCAACGCCTCTGGAAATGGTCTGGGATTAAGAAGTGGCCTTGTGGTATTTCAATTTATCGTTTCAGTCGGATTGATATTTAGCACTGTAGTGGTAAGTCGTCAGCTGGACTACATGCGTCATATCAAACTTGGTTATGACAAGGAAAATGTTGTCATTATTCAAAGCTGGCCTCTAGGAGCTAACGAAAAAGATTTCGCTGAACGCCTAACTCAGGATAGCCGCGTACTACATGTTTCACACTCGTCTTATCTTCCTGCGGGAGCTACCTACAATAACAATTTTTTTATCTATCCAAAAGAGAGCCCTAACCAATGGGTAAAAACTCTCCGTTATGATGTTGACGAGCAATACATTCCTACCATGGGTATGAAGTTGAAAGAAGGGCGCAATTTTTCAACAACCTATGGCAACGATAGCCTATCGGTTGTGATCAACGAAACTGCTGCCAAAAATCTAGGTTGGAAAGATAATATCATTGGTCGAACATTAACCGATAAGGATAATAAAGTCTTGCAGGTGATCGGTGTTGTTGAAGATTTTCATTTTAAACCGCTGCATGAAACTATTGCTCCTTTGGTGATGGTATTGAATGATCAGGCAGGAAATCTGATTATCAAAACTAAGGCGACAGACATGGAAAAATTACTGGCAACAGTAAAACAGTATTACAATGCATATCCTTCGGATCTTCCCTTTGATTATTCTTTTCTTGATGATCGTTATAATCAGACCTATCAGTCGGAACTTAAGACCGGACAATTACTGACTATCTTTGCGTCACTGACCATTTTTGTTGCCTGCCTTGGATTATTGGGATTGGCGATTTTCACCACGCATCAACGTAAAAAAGAAATTGGAATCCGAAAAGTAATCGGTGCTTCTGTGCCTGATATTGCGCGTATGTTATCCTTTGAATTTATTCGATTAGTGGTCATTGCCATCATTATTGCCTCCCCTATTGCCTGGTGGATGATGCACATGTGGCTGGAAGATTTCGCTTATCGCATCGACATTCAATGGTGGATGTTTGCTGTTACAGGACTTTTAGCTGTCGTCATTGCACTGTTTACAGTCAGTTCACAGGCTATACGGGCAGCAGTTGCCAATCCTGTTAATAGTTTAAAAGATGAATAGAAGAATTAAAGCATAAGTAGTCCTAAATAAATCGCTACTCTAAATTATAAACTATGTTTAAGAACTATATAAAAATCGCTTGGAGAAACCTTTGGAAAAACAAGGGTTATTCTTCCATCAACATCGTTGGGCTAGCCATAGGGTTAGCTTGCTGTTTATTAATCGTCTTATATATTCATGATGAATTATCCTATGATAAATACCATGTAAATAAAGACCGCATTTACCGTGTTATTAATTCTTTCGAAGACAACGAGAAATTAATCCGAAAAAATGTATGGGGTGTTGCGCCTATAGGTCCAGCTTTAAAAGCTGATTTTCCAGAAGTCAAGAATGTGGTTCAATTTTCAGGAGTTACGTCCATTTCTTTAAAGAATAAGGAAAAGGTTTTTCAGGAAGAACGTGTTTTTTTCATGGACTCAACTGCATTTGATGTTTTTAGCTGGAAAGTACTGGCTGGTAATCCAACAACTGCTTTGACAGCACCCTATACTGCTGTTTTAACTGCAAGTACAGCCAAAAAATATTTTGGAAATGAAAATCCGATTGGCAAAACACTAGAAGGGGGACTTGCCTCCGGACGGGCAGATCCGGGACTATACAAAGTCACAGCGGTTATTGAAGATGTTCCTTCCAACTCCCATTTTACATTTGATGCTTTGCTCTCGATGAGTACCTTTAGAAAAGCTTTTACAGATCGTTTTGAAAGCTGGGGATATGTCGATTTTTATACTTACATACTGGTATCCGATCAATTTAACCTTTCTAATTTTAATAAGAAAATTCCGCAATTTCTCAAAAAGAATGTTCCTTCTGCAGAGGGCAAGTATAATTTCCAACTCGAACCTATACTGGATGCCTATATGCATTCGTCTGCAGGCAGACAGCCTGGTGTAACGGGGAGCGTACAGAATCTGTACATATTTGCTATCATAGGGCTATTTATCCTTTTCATCGCCTGTGTAAATTTCATGAATTTGGCTACATCTCGTTCCATGGAGAGAGCGAAAGAAGTAGGTGTGCGAAAAGCGATTGGCGCGAACCACCGTAATTTGATTCTTCAATTTATGTGTGAGTCGTTAGCTTTAGTTTTTATCGCTGCATTACTGGCATTGCTATTGGTTATCGTACTTCTTCCTTCCATGGAGGCCTTTGCAGGGAAACATTTTGCATGGAGCAGTCTATTCAATTTGACAACATTCAGTATCTTTCTAGGTATCGTGACCATAACCGGTATTGTTGCTGCTAGTTATCCGGCTTTTATTTTAGCGCGTTTTAAACCTATCGAAGTTTTAAAGGGAACATTTAAAACTGCTGCTGGAGGGCAATTTTTACGAAAGGGATTAGTAATCTTTCAGTTTGGTTTATCCATTGTACTTATTGCAGGAACCTGTATTGTCTTTTCACAATTATATCACCTGCAACATACGAATCTTGGTTTTCAGAAAGATCAGATGCTGGTTATCGATTATAATTTTGACGATGGGGTCAACAAGAATTTAGAAGCAATTAAAAATACGTTTAAGAGAGATAAGGACGTCATAGCGGTATCATCATCGCGCAGTGTTCCGGGTACATTTTTCCCTAATGCGGGCACAGAGATAGAGACTAAAGAAGGAAAAATGACGATGTTGGGTCCTGCACTTTTTGAGGTGGATATTGATTTTATCCCGAACATGGGGATTGAAATGGTCGCAGGACGGGCTTATTCCCGGGATTTTCCTGCCGACACTGCGCACTCCATGATAATCAATGAAGCTGCAGCTAAACTTTGGGGCTATAATAATTCACAGGATATTATTGGAAAGCGTTTTACGCAATGGGGACAAGAGGGACAGGTTATCGGCGTTGTAAAAGACTTTAACTATATGTCTTTACATAATAAGGTTGAACCACTTGCTTTGCGATTATCACCGTGGAGCAGCAAATTTATAACGATTAAATTGCAAAAAGCGAATCAACCGGAAACTATTGCCCGCATCGAAAAGATCTGGACAGGTCTAGCTCCCCAGATTCCTTTTAATTATACATTTTTGGATCAGAGTTTTAAACGTCAATATGAAGCAGATTATCGTTTCCAAAGAATTTTTACCACATTTTCAGGATTTGCAATTTTTATTGCCTGTTTAGGGCTCTTGGGGCTTGTGACTTATACCGCTCAACAACGCACCAAAGAAATTGGCATCCGTAAGGTCCTCGGATCTAGTGTTTTTGGAATCATACAATTATTATCTCTTGACTTCATCAAGCTGGTCATTATTGCTATATGCATTGCCATACCGGTAGCCTATTGGGCAATGGGTAAGTGGCTCAATAATTTTGCTTATCACATTGATATGCAATGGTGGATGTTTGGTATAGCGGGAGTAAGTGCATTGTTCATTGCTTTAACAACTGTCGGTTATCAAGCTCTGAAAGCTGCAAAGGCAAATCCTGTTGATAGTTTAAGAGATCAGTAATTTAGTGTACGTTTGCGAACGCCAACTGTTCGGAAACGTACACTTATGCAAATACACAACTCACCCTAAACACCTGTATACAAGAATATTAAAATAATGGCTTAGGGATTGGCCTTTAAAATTAGAAAAGGAACAAAAATATAATCAATTAAACCTTTATGATTTTTAAATATATTAAAACTGCCTGGCGAAATCTAAAAAAAAGCAAGTTTTACACCGCCATCAATATCGTAGGACTTTCGATCAGTATTGCCACAGCAATTATGATATTGCTATGGGTACAGGACGAAATCAGTTTTGATCGTTTCCACAAAGATTATAAACAGATATACAATGTCCATAACATCTGGAAGGGAGGTGGTAAAGAAAACATTTCTAGTAACACACCTGGGCCAGTTGCATTCTATGCAAAAGACGTTCCTGCAATAGCATCATCAGTGAGAATAGCCCGCGAGTATTCTGGCATCATTCGCCTAAAGAACCAAAAAGATTCTTATACGGGTTTATCCATGGCTTATGCAGATAGTTCATTTTTTAAGTTCTTCTCTTTTCCGCTACTGCAATCCAGTAAGCCAAACTTATTGACAAATATAGACGAAGTGACCATAAGCGAAGCGCTAAGTCAAAAACTATTTAAAGGAGAAGATGCCATTGGCAAAATGATTTTATTTGAGAAAACACCATTTTTCGTCACGGGAGTTTTCGTTGATATGCCGCAGAATTCAACATTAAGATACGATGCAATTTTTCCAATGACCTATCGTGCAAAAATTTTTACTGAAAATGGAGGGAATGGAATATGGAAAACGATTGATGAAGATCTTGGTAATTACTCCTTTGATACCTATTTCAAATTAACTCCAGAAGCAAACCCTGATCAAGCAATTGCTCAAATAAATAATAGCTATATTAAAGCTAGAGAAGGTAATAAAAATACCATTTTTAAATTAGGATCACTTGCTGATAAACATTTAATCGATCCTGACGGAAACAAATCAGCCTTACGCATGGTGCAGATATTTGGTGCAGTAGCTTTACTCCTACTTTTTATTGGCGCTATTAACTATGTTAATCTTGCTACAGCTCGGGCTATGGACCGTGCTAAGGAGGTAAGTATTCGAAAAATTGTGGGCGCAAGCCGTAAACAACTATTTTTTCAATTTATGGCCGAAACCTTCCTGACATTTACCTTAGCAACTTGCGTTGCAGTTATATGGATTGGATTATCCTTTTCTACTTATAACAGTATTTCGGGAAAATCAATGGCTTTTAATCTGAATAATCCCACGCTTTGGCTTTTAATAGGGTCTTCTTTACTAATGACCGTTTTATTTTCCAGCATATACCCTGCTATTCAACTGTCATCTTTCAAACCTATTGCAGCACTTAAAGGCAAATCATCCAAACCCACAAATAGTATTTTCCGAAAGGGCTTGGTTGTATTTCAATATGTATCATCAATTATTTTAATCATCTGCACCTTGGTTATTGAAAAGCAGATGAAGTTTATCCGCGAATTTAACTTAGGATATGACACTTCATATATTTTTACCGTAGAGCTCAATGAAGGAGCCGTTGAAAATAAATCTACTGTAGCGTCCAAACTTTCTGAAGATCCTTCCATTGTTTCCTATTCCATTAATGGAATATATAATCCAATGGACTATGGCAGTTCAACTGGAGATATCGACTGGCCAAATCGTACTAAAGATCAATCACTCATAGTAACCCAAGCTACAATAGACAAAAATTTTATTCCCATGATGGGCATGGAATTCATCGAGGGTGGTAATATCAAAGGAACACCTGCCGACTCATCAAGTTATATCATCAACGAAACGATGGCAAAACAATTGGGATTGGAAAAACCGTATGTTGGCGCGCAAATGTCATTACATGAGGTACCCGGAACGGTGATTGGTGTTGTAAGGGATTTCAACTTCAGTAATCTGAAGAATAAGATTGAACCTCTAGTCTTTTGGACTCATCGTTATGCAGGTACCTTATATGTTAAAACGACTGCTTCACATGCTCAAAAGGCAATTGAGAAGGTAAAAACGATTTTTAATAGTTATCCTTCGGAACAACCTTTCGAATATACATTTTTGGATAGCAAATTCGATAAAATGTACAAATCGGACTTACGTACCGGATTGCTTTTCAACATCTTTGCTTCGATCGCAATTTTCGTTTCTTCACTAGGTCTTTTAGCTTTGGCCACCAATGCGGCACAAACGAAAGTAAAAGAAATCGGAATCCGCAAAGTCTTAGGTGCTAGCATACCACAAATTGTTCAGTTATTAGGTAAAGAGTTTGTGAGCTTACTCATCATCGCAATTTTAATTGCAAGTCCTCTTGCCTGGTATTTTGCAAATGAATGGCTGGCTAATTTCAGCTTTAAAACAGAATTGAATGTTTGGATATTTTTAATCGGCGCAAGTATAGCGCTATTAATTGCAGGATTGACCATCAGTTATCAAGCCATTCGAGCGGCAAAAGTAAATGTGATCAATAGCCTAAGAGATGAATAGGTAGTATGTGTTTTATAAGTTAAGTATTAAGTGTGAAATGAAGGTCGTCGGATTGTGAAACCGACGGCTTTCTATGTTAACGAAAACAGTATAGTGACCAATTAAATCTAACCACTGACAATCACCTCAATCATGATAAAGAATTATATAAAAATCGCATGGCGAAGTATTTTCGCTAATAAATTCTATACAGCCATTAATATTTTAGGATTGTCGGCGGGATTAGTCGTAGGGATATTCCTCCTACTTTGGATTCAGGATGAGCTATCTTTTGACAGATTCCATAAAAATGAGCGTAAGATCTATAAAATTGGTATTGAAGGTGGAACTGGAATCACTAAAAAAATATTTGAGAATATCATTGCCCCTGTTGGCACTTTTGCAAAAAAAGAGATTCCGGAAGTAAAAGACGCCGTACGTATCCTCAAAATTGGAGATGGTCCCATCAAATATAAAGAGAAAATATTTATCGAGAAAAGCTTTGCTTTTGTAGATCCGAGCTATTTTTCTGTATTTAATTTTCCTTTGGTTCAAGGCATTCAAAAGTTACCTTTTCCAGACAACAATTCGATTGTCATCACAGCCAGTACTGCCCAACGCTATTTTGGAAATGAAGATCCCATTGGTAAAACGGTCACCATAGGTCTAGATGAACTTTGTGTGGTATCGGGTGTTATCGCAGATTATCCCGAAAATTCGAGTTTACAATTGCAGGTACTTCTTCCCCTTTCTAGGTTTAATGAGCAGGCATATGTAAAAAATAAAACCACTTATGACAACAAAACATATTTGTCATCCATGGATATGGATTGGTCCAGTTTTTCATTTGAAACTTATCTACTGCTAACTCCCCAAGCGAACCTCACTGCTTTAACTAAAAAGTTACAACAGATACATGAGCGCAATAAACCTGAAGATACACCTGTACCTTACGTAGCACAACCACTATCTAAAGTTCACTTATACCACATGGATGGTAGCGATGGAGGAATCGGCGCTGTACATATTTTTATGGGAGTTGCCCTGATGATTATAGCAATAGCGAGTATTAATTATATTAATCTTTCGACTGCCCGTTCTTTAAATCGGGCCAAAGAGGTCGGAATTCGAAAAATTATTGGAGCTGGCAAAAGGGAACTTTTCTTTCAGTTTATCATAGAAACTACATTGTTGTTTCTTTTTGCAGTGACCATTGCGATAACGGTCGTTTTTATTTTTCTCCCTTCTTTTAATAACTTCTCTGGAAAACAAATATCATTGGATCTCACTAGTATTAATTTATGGGTCTACATTTTCATCTTACTGATTGGAACACTTCTCTTAGTGAGCATCTATCCGGCTTTACTGCTATCAACTTTTGATCCTATCAAAGTCTTAAAAGGTAATCTGGGAATGAAAAAATCTAGTTCCAGAAAGGTATTAGTTGTATTACAGTTTACGGTTTCTATTGTTTTGATAACCATGACAATTGTCATTGGTCGTCAATTAGAGTTTATCCGCAACAAAAATCTTGGCTACGAAAAAAGCCATATTTTCGCGGTTCCTATGGGATCAAAAATGGGCGAACATTTTGATGCCATCAGAAATGAACTGATAAAAAACGAAGGAATAAATGATGTAATCCGACTGGGGCGTGATATGATACACGGCGGTGATGCTACTGGAGATAACGATTGGGAAGGAAAACCTGCAAAGTCAAATCTCTGGTTTAATATCACGCATTCAGATCAGCATACGCTCGATTTCTTTAAGATAAAACTAGCGGAAGGACGAAACTTTACGGGCTCATTAGCGGACTCTACCCATTTTATTCTAAATGAAACGGCTGTTAGAGAGATGGGGTTAAAAAATCCTATTGGCACCCGTTTGAGAATCCGAACTGTACCCGGAACTATTATTGGTGTCGTGAAAGATTTTAATTACGCTAGTGTACGTCAGAAGATTGAACCTATCGTTTTTAAGTTTAATCCAAAAAATTCTCGACAGCTTTATATAAAAACGAATGAAAATAAAACTGTTGATGCTATAGGCGCTATGGAAAAAATTTGGAAGCAATACTATAATGATATGCCTTTCACTTATAATTTCCTGGATGAAAGCTATCAAAAACTATACACAAGTGAACAAAAACAGGGTACCATATTTAACTTCTTTGCTGTCATAACCATCTTAATATCTTGTTTAGGTCTTTTAGGTTTATGTACATACACCGCACAAGTAAAAACAAAGGAAATTGGGATTAGAAAGGTGCTAGGTGCGACGGTTTTCCACATTATACAAATGCTGAATCGGGAGTTTTTCATCTTAGTCATTATTGCGAATATTATTGCGATTCCTCTTGCTTTATATTTCGCAAATGACTGGCTTCAGGGGTTTGCCTTTAGAACTAATTTACCTATATCTATATTTTTATTTTCCGGTATTCTCACATTGTTCATCACGGCACTTACAGTTAGTTTTCAATCCATTAAGGCTGCAATTATCAATCCTGCAAATAGTTTAAGAGACGAATAGTTACGACCTTTTCATATAAAAGAGATTGCTAAATAAAATAATTGATTCAAAATCATGATAAAACTATTTTTTAAAACTTTTCTACGCAATATAAAACGTAATCCATTAAGTGGAATTATCAATATAATCGGTCTAGCATTGGGATTTACAGTCGTCATAATTAGTTCATTGTGGATAATGAAGCAGTTTTCTGTTGACAAAAACTTCAAAAACTACGATGATATCTACCAGGTCATGATCACAGGTACATTTAATGGTGAGAAGTCTACAGATCGATCTACTCCCATACCATTGGCTAAGCTATTGCAATCTGATTTTAAAAATGAAATGCAACATATTACTTTAGTCAGTAAACGTGAAAATGCTAATTTTAAGAGTGGTGAAAAAAGGATCACTGGCAAAGGATTGTATGCAATGGGTGCATTTTCTGAACTTTTCACATTTGAATCTATAAAAGGAGACGTATCTACACCTGCCCTACCATCAAAAATGATTATTTCCGAATCATTAGCACGTCGGTTATTTGGAGATGTAGACGTTATAAGTAAAGTCGTTGAACTTAACGGTAAAGCGCAGTACCAGATAACAGGCGTTTATGCTGACTTGCCAGAAAATAGTACTTTTCATCAATTGGATTATATATTGCCATTTTGCGACTATCTGAAACAAAACCCTGATGCCGATCAAAGTTGGGGTAATTGTTTTTTCCATACCTATGCCTCTATTCAAAATCCGCTCTCTCTACCTTCATTAGAGAGAACGACAACCACCATTTTAAAATCGAAACTTACAGACATAGATCCTGAAGTTCTTTTACATCCTATGTCTAAATGGTATTTGTATGATGATTTTAAAAATGGTAAAAATATCGGTGGGCAGATTCAATATGTTTGGATGTTTGCATTGGTAAGTGCTTTGATTATTTTGCTAGCATGTATTAACTTTATCAACCTCAGTACCGCTAGAAGTATCAAAAGAGGTAAAGAAATCGGTATATTAAAATCGATCGGCGTAAATCGCCGCCAATTGATTCAGGGCTTTTTATTTGAATCTATCTTATCTGTATTTTTAGCATTTATACTCAGCCTCCCCCTTATACTCTTACTTCTTCCATGGATAAACGGTTTTATAGGAACTGAATTACGAATACCTTTTCATTCGATATTTTTCTATCTTATTGCTTTCTTAAGCATCGTTCTTCTTGGTCTTTCATCCGGATTATATCCATCCCTGTTCCTAACTTCATTTAATCCAATTTTAGCACTTAAAGGAAAATCAATTCAAGGAAATAGTAAATTTAAAGCGCGGAAGATTATGGTTGTTATTCAGTTCGCTATTTCTATTTTTATGATGATCGCCACATACCTCGTCATCACCCAATTAAACTATGTAAAAGATCGTCCAATTGGCTACAGCAACAAAAATTTAGTTAATGTCACGAGTTCAAGCGGTGAGATTATTAAAAAATTCGACGTCCTCAAAAAAGAATTGTTTGACAAGGGACTAATCCAAAACGCAACTTTATCCTCTAGTTTTGTAAACAATCTCGCTTTAACAGGCGGTGGATTTACCTGGCAAGGTAATGATGCTAAAGAAGGATCAATCATGGGCATATATACTATTGACGAAAATTTTGCTCCTACTGTCCAATGGAAATTTATGAAAGGTAGAAACTTTTCGAAAGATTTTAAAACAGATTCTATTGCTGTCATTTTAAACGAAGCTGGTGCAAAATATATGGGAGTATCCGATTTGAATAGCAAGCAATTAAGTTTTAGAGGTGTAAAATACAGAATCCTTGCCATCATACAGAACACAATGTCGGAATCTCCTTTCAAATCAATCACACCAACGGTTTATTTTCTTGATTTCCTTCCTAAAAACAAAATTACACTTCGCTTAAAAGATGGAGAAAATCAAAGTCAAATACTAAAAAATATCGGGGAGAAATTTTCTGCTATAGATCCGAATCTGGTATTTGAATACACATTTACAGATCAAGAATATGCGAAACAATTTAAGCAGATGGAAATGATTCGTAGTTTAACCAGTTTATTTACTGGTCTTGCAATTTTGATTTCCTGCCTAGGATTGTACGCCCTCGTTTCATTCTTAACTGAACAACGTGAAAAGGAAATTGGGATCCGAAAGGTATTAGGCGCATCTGAGCTCGGCTTATGGAAGTTACTATCAACCGAGTATATCTGGCTTACTTTTATCGGTTTTATGATAGCCACCCCGCTTGCTTATCTTTTTATGGAAAAATGGTTAGAAAATTATGTTTACCGTATTACTATTAGCTGGTCCATTTTTGCTGTCACGGGAGGTCTTGCTCTTTTCATTACGTTAATCACCGTAAGTTATCAGGCTATTAAAGTTGCTTTATCAAATCCTATTGATACACTACGGAATGAATAATCACCCTCATAACCTGTACGCTTACGAACGCTAGGTGTTCGAAAGCGTACAGTTAAAGAAGGATACAGCAATAAACAATTAACTGATTAGCAATAATTTAAAACATTGGCTTATGGATTGAACTTAAAAAGTGGCAAAAAAATACGAGTCTAAAGTTTAAACAAATGATACAGAACTATATTAAAATAGCATGGCGCAATCTTTTGAAAAGTAAGGGATATGCAACCATTAACATTATTGGCTTAGCTATTGGTATGGCAGCTGTATTGTTAATAGGCATCTGGATACAGAATCAATCACAATTTGACAATTTCTATAGCAATAAAGATAATCTATATAGACTCTGGAACAAATATGACGAGGAGGGTGAAATCAACTTGCTAAACATCACAGCAGGAACTGCTTCATCTACTTTAAAAGCAGAATATCCAGAGGTGGAGCATGCTGCTCGTATGTATTGGAGCACCGATAGATTATTATCCTTTGATAATAAAAAGATAAAATCTAAAGGAAATGAAGTTGATCCAAATTTTATTGAAATGTTCGATTTCAAACTTTTAAAGGGTAATCGCAATGAAGTATTAAACGGTCCAAACAATATTATCCTAACAGAGCGACTCTCAAAAAAAATATTTGGGGATGCGGATCCTTTGAACAAAACGATTACATTGGATAACAAAGAACCTTATCAGGTGACTGGAGTAATAGCAGATTTACCCAGCAATACAGATTTTGATTTTACATATCTGATTCCCTTAATCAATGCAAGTAGTCAATCTCCCACTTGGAACATAAATACATTTATGACTTATATCCAGCTAAAGAATGGGACAAATGTAGATGCCTTTAATAAAAAACTAGTCAATATCATTGCAAAGAAAACGAATAATGAGCAGAAAGGTTCACTCTTTTTATATCCAGTATCCAAAATGCACTTGTATTCTAAATTTGAACAAGGTATCCCAGTTGGAGGCAAAATCACCCAAGTTAAACTTGTTGCTGGTCTTGGATTTTTGATTTTAGTGATCGCTTGTATTAATTTCATTAATTTAAGCACTGCGCGCAGTCAAAAGCGAGCAAAAGAAGTCGCGGTACGTAAAGTGGTTGGCGCCCAACGCAGCAGTTTGATTATACAATTTTTAACAGAGTCGGTCCTACTATCTTGTATTGCAGGAATACTTGCCATAGGATTAACATCTATATCCCTCCCACTATTTAATAAAGTATTGGACAAACCTTTAGTTTTTTCGATTACAGATCCTATGATCTGGGTCTCTCTTCTCGGATTTATATTGTTTACAGGAATATTAGCTGGGTTATACCCTGCATTTGTGCTATCGTCTTTTAAACCCGTTAAATCATTGAAAGTATCTGGAAAGTCTCAAAGATTTGCCTTCAATTTCCGTGAAGTATTAGTTGTTTTCCAATTTGGAGTTGCCTTAATCTTGATTATTGCAACCCTGATCGTCAATAAACAGATTGAATATGCAGGAAAACGTGATGTTGGTTACTCACCTTCACAACTGATCGAAATTCCAATGGAAGGTGATATGACAAAAAATTATGAAGTTATCAAATCTGAATTGATCAATAAGGATATTGCGCAAGCTGTGACCCGTACCGGATGGTCAATTACCCAAAACAATTCCAATTCAGGGGGTAATTTTTCATGGGAAGGATCTACCCCTGAACAAGGAAAAAAAATCGTATTCAATATTGGAAAAGCTGAGAGTGATTTTGTTAAAACTCTGGGATTAAAATTGATCGAAGGTCGTGATATTGACTTCGAGCGATTGGCTTCTGATAGTATGTCGGTACTCGTAAATGAGGCTGCTATCAAAGAAATGAAATTGAAAAATCCTATTGGCAGCATTTTGAAATGGGGAAGTAATAACTTTACAATTATAGGAGTTATCAATGATTACATCAGCGGATCTCCATACAGTCCAGTTACTCCACTTCTTATTCATCCTGCCAAAGAGTGGATGTTAAATATGGTTGTTCGTACTCCTGCATCTGTACCTATAGAACAGAGCTTGAAACAAATGGAGCAGGTACTCAAAAAATTCAATCCGGCGTACCCTTTTGAATACAAATTTGTTGATCAGCAATTTGCGGCAAAGTTTAAAGAGCAACAACAAACAGCTCAGTTAGCACTCATATTCTCTACATTAGCCATTTTTATATCTTGCCTTGGATTATTTGGACTGGTATCGTACATCGCGGAATTGAGAACGAAAGAAATTGGTATCCGCAAAGTATTGGGTGCGTCTGTAACAGGTATAACAGCGATGCTCTCAAGAGATTTTGTAAAATTGGTTCTTATTGCCATTTTAATTGCCTCACCTATTGCCTGGTGGATCATGAATAAATGGTTGCAGGATTTTTCTTACCGCATGGAGATTCAATGGTGGGTCTTTGCTTTAGCGGGGATTGCCGCATTAACTATCGCAATTATTACGGTGAGTACACAAGCCATTAAAGCGGCCAATACAAATCCTGTAAAAACATTACGGGATGAATAATAACATACACTTACTGTAGGGTTATCTGAATGAATTAATGAAAAAAGCTTTAAAGCATAAAAAATGATACGAAACTATATTAAAATAGCATGGCGGAATATTCGAAAGAATAAAGGGTTTTCACTGTTGAACATGTCGGGATTAACAATTGGAATAACCTGCTTTTTGTTATTAGCTACTTACATATACCATGAATCCAGTTATGAACGTTTTTTCTCTCATGCAGATCGCATTGCGTATTTCAGCCTATCATACAAGGCTCCAAATAGCCCAGAAATGGTTTCATCCAGTACAACGCCAACAGGTCTACAACAGACTTTACAATCTGATTTTCCCGAAGTTGAGCAGGCCAGTCGTTTATATCCGTATATACAAGGTGGATTAGTTGATATTGGAAATCAATCTTTAAAGGAAAATAAGCTGATTTATGCTGATAAAAACGTATTTGAAATTCTCGATTATGATTTTATTGAGGGAAACAAAAAACATGTATTGGATGAGCCTAATCAAATTGTATTAACAGAAACCTTAGCTAAAAAATATTTTCCAAATGAATCGGCTATAAATAAAACATTGATTATTGATAAAGTGAACTGGAAGGTATCTGGGGTAATAGCCGATATGCCAAGTAATACGCAGTTCAGATTTTCTGCCATTCTCTCTAACCAAGGTCTAGCACGCTATAAAGAAGCTTCATGGAATTCAGCTAACGATATTACTATAGGATTATTAAAAACTGATCAAAGCTTTCAATCGGTGCAACTTAAACTGGATAATCTGGTTAAGGACAAATTTAGTGAGTCTATTAAACAGGGATATGAATTCGGTTTTAAAGTAGAAAAATTAAGTGATATTCATTTGCACTCAAAAACTGCAGGTACAGGAAATATCCTCTATGTTTATATTTTAATGGCTTTGGGTATTGCTCTTATCGTCTTGACCTGCATTAATTTCACCAATTTGATTCTTGCAAATGCGATTGAGCGCAAAAAAGAGATCGGTGTAAAGAAGGTACTGGGTGCAGGACGAAAAACAATATTCTTTCAGTTTCTCTTCGAATGTAGCTTAATGATTTTGATATCCTTAATTGTAAGCTTAGTGGCAACATGGTTACTGTTACCTCTATTCGGTCATTTTATGGGAGTAGAAATGCAGATCAACTTTTGGAACAAACCTATCCTCTATATAGCAATATTAGCTTTCTTTATTATCCTGTCACTACTTGCAGGTGGTTGGCCTGCCTACTCGATTTCGAGTTCAAAACCGATTTCAATATTCAGAAGTAAACTGATCGAAAAACAGACAGGGATATCCTTGAGTAAAGTGCTGATTGTGTTCCAATTTTGTATTTCCATATTTTTTATCATCTGTACATTATTTGCTGGTCAACAAATGAAATTTATTCAATCTAAAAATACAGGACTGGATCGTTCAGATATATTGGTGCTCGATGGCCGAGGATGGCAGGATAAAGAGCGTCAATTGCTAAAGGATAAGCTAATTCAATTAAACAGTGTTAAAGGCGTAACGGCATCTTATGATAGTCCGGTTAATATTCAGGGGGGCTATACGATTAATGAAGTAGAAGGACAGGCTCCAGACTTCTCTATTGATGTCACTGCTATTCCTATTGAAAAAGACTTTGTATCCGTGTTCAACATTAAATCTATTGCTGGTTCTTCCCTATCGGATACGGACATTTTAAGAGCAAGCGATACCGTCGCTCCGGAGAATAGTTTTATTATTAATACGCTAGCTGCAACTGCTATGGGCTGGACTCCTAAAGATGCAATCGGTAAAAAAATAAATTTAAATGGCCGCAAGGGCACTGTAAAACAAGTGGTTGAAAGCTTTAATTTTAAATCTTTACATAATGAAATCACTCCTGTTGTGCTCTTTCCTGAATATGGTTATTTCGGAAATATCTTTATTAAGCTGCATGCTGGAGTTCCTACACAAGACGCATTGAATCAGATCAAAACGATTGTAAAAGAGATCGCTCCGAAAAACAATTATGACTATCATTTTTTAAATGACGACTTTAATCAACTTTATCTACAGGATCAACAGACAACACGAGCGATGCAACTTTTTTCATTAATTACTATCTCCATAGCGTGTATGGGATTATTTGCACTTTCGACCTATACGGTGCAACAAAGAATTAAAGAGATTGGAATCCGGAAAATTGTTGGTGCATCTGTTATAAAAATTGTTAGCTTATTAAGTGTAGATTTCCTCAGGTTAGTAGTTCTTGCGCTCGCTATTAGCATTCCTTTTGGCTGGTTTGCAATGCATAAATGGCTAGACAATTTTGCTTATCATATTGAACTTGACTGGTGGATCTTTATACTTGCCGGTGGCAGTGCTTTACTCATCTCGTTCTTAACAATAAGTTACCAGACTGTCCGTGCTGCTATGGTCAATCCAATTGATTGTTTACGGGATGAATAATTTACTGCATTAAAAAAATTGACTACTTTATACGATAACGATGATAAAGAACTATATCAAAATCGCATGGCGTAATTTATTGAAAAATAAGGCTTTCTCTAGCATCAACATCATTGGATTGGCTATTGGTATGGCCGGAGCTTTGCTTATTGCGCTATGGTTGCAAAACATGCTGAGTATGGATCGGTTTCACGAGAAAAGTGATAGGCTCTATGCGATAAGTAACCGAGATGATCATACTGGCAAGAAATGGGCATGGTTAAATACACCCAAAATAATGGGACCAACCTTGAAAAATGATTTTCCTGAAATTGAAAGTTTTACAAGACTTGACGATGGAACTGGTAATCAATTTATTGCAACATACAAGGATCAAAAAATAGTATCCCAAATCGGATTCGCTGATCCTGGATTTTTCAACATGTTTAGTTTCCCTTTGTTGAAAGGAGATAAAAACAACCTATTGAATGATGCTAACTCGATCGTAATCACACAAAAATATGCAAAGACTCTCTTTGGAAACGAAGATCCTATAGGAAAGATCATTAAAATTGATTCTGTCAATTTGGTTACTGTAACTGGACTTCTTCTAGATCTGCCCAATAATAGCAGCATGAATTTTGAAGGTTTAGTTTCTTGGGATTATGCAAAAAAAATAAGATATGTAGATACAAATTGGAGTAATAACTCCACCTATACCTATGTACTATTAAAAGCAGGGACATCGTTGCCAGCATTCAATGAAAAAATAAGATTAGTTAGTCAAAATCATATAAACATTGGCGATAATGAGATCAAGTCCACAAATGAAATCTTTGCATTTCCATTTAAAGATAGTTATCTCTACGATAAAGGTGACGGTGGAAACTATACTTCCGGTCGCATTCAACTCGTTCGTTTGTTCGCTTGGATCGGTGCTTTTATCTTGCTCGTCGCCTGTATTAATTTTATGAATCTAAGTACTGCTCGCTCTGAAAGAAGAGCCAAAGAAGTAGGTGTTCGTAAAGTTGTAGGTGCTGATCGTAAAAGCCTCATGTTACAATTTATCTCTGAAAGTATTTTGATCAGCTTGTTAGCTATGGTACTTGCAATCACATTTATGGTGTTGGTACTACCGGCTTTTAATAATTTAGTACAAAAAAATCTAACACTTTCTCTTCTCTCAGTCCAAACCTGGTTATCATTAATAGCATTCAGTGTAATTACGGGTATACTGGCAGGAAGTTATCCAGCATTTTTTCTTTCATCTTTTAAACCTTTGAAGACATTGAAAGGAAAGTTAAATACTTACAATAAGGGAATGAGCATCCGTTCGATGTTGGTAATTATTCAGTTTTCACTCGCCATTATCTTAACCATTGCTACTATAATCGTATCAAAGCAAATTCAATTTACGAAAGACCGGGAACGTGGTTACGATGAAAATGGTTTAGTTTATACCAGTATCTCCGGGAAATTAGATAAAAATTATGTCAGTTTACGGAATGAGTTACTAAACAGTAATGCAGTTCTTTCGGTATCAAAAAATATGTCTCCAGTTACTGATCGCTTTAGCAATGGCTGGGGATTTAGCTGGCCAGGAAGTACTGAGAGTGACAAGAAATTATTATTCAATCGCTTTAGTTCGGATGCCAATGCTGTACAAAATTTAGGATTTAAACTCGTGAAAGGTCGAGATATTGATGTATACAAATATTCTACTGATAGCAATGCAGTGTTACTGACAGAAACAGCTGTAAAATCCATGCGCTTAAGTAACCCGGTCGGTCAAGTCATTCAAGCCGACGGCGAAAATTGGCCAGTGGTTGGTGTAATCAAAGATTTTATCATTGATTCACCCTATGACGAAATAGCGCCAATGATTATTCTTGGTCCTAAATCCTGGTTCACAACGATACATTATCGACTGAATCCGAATAACAGTACCGAAACAAACCTAAAAAAGATAGCGGATATCTTCAAGAAATTTAATCCTGACTATCCTTTTGATTATAAATTTATTGATAAAAATTTCGAATCTAAATTTAAAGAGACACAATCCATTGGAACAATTTCTATGCTATTTGCAGGATTAACAATCTTTATTTCATGTCTTGGACTATTGGCTCTTATCGCCTACATGGCAGAGACACGGATGAAGGAAATTGCTGTTAGGAAGGTATTGGGGGCATCTGTTGGGCAATTAACATCTTTGCTCTCTTTAGATTTTCTAAAATTGGTCCTTATAGCAATTCTTATCGCATCACCGATAGCATGGTGGACAATGAATGACTGGTTGAAAGATTATAGTTATCGCATTGAAATCCAATGGCATTATTTTGCTATTGCAGGTCTTATGGCTATTCTGATCAGTTTGGCAACGATTAGTTACCAAGCGATCAAAGCCGCTCTTTCAAATCCTGTCAATAGTCTACGTGATGAATAACAGCTTAATAGATATTTTAAATAATTTAGAACAAGCTAATGATTCAGTTATTTTTTAAAACAGCATTTAGGCAGCTCTTAAAGCACCGGTATTATTCAATTCTGACAATTATTGGTTTAGGATTAGCGATTGCATGTGGTTTGTTCATTTATATTTACAATAGCTATCAGCTTAGCTACGATCAATTTCATCATCAAAAAGATCGGACTTACATGGTTGTTTACGATCTTAAGCTGGAGCAGGTTGAGCATGAAAAAGGAGGATCATTTGCCATGTATGAGGCCATTTCGAAAGAAATGCCACAGATCGAGAAAACTGCTTTATATATTGACAAAAAAGATTTCACTATAGGCATCGAAGATAAACAGTTCAAAACTGATGGAAAAGCAGCTTTTGCTTCTTCAAATTACTTTAATATGCTTGATTTCCCCTGGAAACAGGGAAATCCTAAAGACTTAGATGCGCCTAATACTGTCGCGCTTACTGCATCTACTGCTAAGCTTTATTTCGGAGATGAAAATGCAATAGGAAAAACAATCCTAGTTGAGGGTGAGTTTCCTATAAAAGTTATTGGTATTATCGAGGATAGTCGAAAGAATTCTGACTTTAGATCGGAAGTTTACTTTTCCTTAAAATCGATTCCGACACTTTTTAAGATTGATACCAAGGATGATTATTTTCATAATTGGGGTTATACAAATACGAACAACAATATTTTATTGACTTTAAGGAATAATGAAGATAAGGTTCAGGTAGAAAAAACCATCCATGAGCTTGTCGGAAAATATTATGATAAAAGTGTACTAGAATATTATTCCTATAAACTGCTTCCGTTAACCGATTTTCATTTTGATAAAGACTATGGAAAAGGTACCCAAAAATCGCTACTACAGATATTGTCAGTTATTGCCCTTGGCATTAGTATCATGGCAATCGTGAATTACAGCAATATTCTTTTTGCGCAACAAATGAACCGTAGTGTTGAAATGGGGGTAAGAAAAATTTTAGGGAGCTCAAAGAAACAACTCTTTTTCCAGTTTTTATTGGAGACTTTAATATTGACCTTTCTGTCCACTATTTTTGCACTCATTTTATTAAGCATTTTCCTAAACTGGAGTAATGGATATCTTTTTCAAGATGAACCTATAGCAATTCTTTCTTTCAGTTCACTGATTAGTATTGTCGGATTGACCTGGATCTGCACGGCTCTTCTGACTAGTGTTTATCCTTTACTTTTCGTCAATAGGACACCTATACAAGATGCTCTAAAAAAACTGACAATGGGTCCATGGAGTTTCACCAGAAAGTCTTTCATTATTTTGCAAAATGTAATCGCGATGGTACTTCTGATCGCAACCTTAGTGATCATTCTTCAAGTCCATTATCTTAAAAATACGGATCTGGGATTTGAGCGCGAGCAGGTATTCCTTTTTCCTATGAAAAAAGAAATGTTTGCCAGCAAAGAAAAAATTAAGCATTTCCTTGCGAAACGGCCTGATATTACCTCATTTAGTTTTTGTGATAATCCGCCAGCAAATGATAAAGTTTGGGGAGGAACTATTCAATTTGATGATCGATCAGATTGGGAAAAATGGCCTGCCCGTTATGCTATTGCTGACTCTTCATATATTAAAACATTTAATATCAAACTTGTCGCTGGACATAATTTTAATGATAACCCCAAGAATCCGGAGTTTTTGATCAATCAAAAAATGGCTAGGGACCTTGGATATGAGAACCCATATGATATCTTAGGAAAAAGCCTTAACGCGGGAGGATTAAATGAGGAAAGCATCGGAAAGATTGTTGGTGTTGTAGCTGATTTTAGTACAAACTCTCTAAAGGAAGGTATAGCGCCGACAGTTATCGGTTATAATGCGGGGCGTTTAAAAAATATAGCCATCAAGTTTAATGGTACAAATCCACAGCAATTTATACATGAATTTGAACAGCAATGGAGGGATTGGTACCCTAAGGAAATATTTGAATACAAATTTTATGATGAACAAATCGCTAATTTGTATGCAAAAGAAACACTAACTGAAAAACTGATTTGGATCGCTGCAGTCGTTTCTGTTATCATAAGCACTATGGGCTTTTTAGGATTGTTATCGATTACTATTCTGAAGCGAACCAAAGAAATTGGTATCCGAAAAGTTCTTGGCTCTTCTATAGCAGGAATTATTCAATTATTGACGCAAGATTTCGTTAAATGGATGATCATTTCTGGTATAATAGCTACGCCTATTGCCTTTTATTTGATGAATAGATGGCTAGAAGATTTTCCTTTCCGAATTGAGCTGACATGTTGGATTTTTGCTTCAGCGTTGCTCTTTGGAGTCATGATTACGTTATTGGTAATCAGCTTTCAATCTTTCAAAGCCGCGCGAGCAAATCCGGTAGACAGTTTGCGGGATGAATAATTAACGCGATTAATAAACCCAAAATAAGATAATCAAACCCGAAGCTTAGCGCTGCGGTAAAAAATATAGCTATGTTAAAGAATAATATCAAAATCGCCTGGCGCAATATCATAAAACGTAAGTATGAAAGTTTAATCAATCTTTTGGGTTTGATCTGCAGTATTACTTTCGTCATACTGGTCGGCGCATATGTTTGGGAAGTGCATCAGGTCAATAGTGAACTTCGCAACAAAGAGCAACAATATATATTACAAAGTAATTATAAGAAAGAAGGTTTCGGCATCCCACTAACAAGTATTGGTGCTTTGCCAAAAGCTTTAAAAGAAGAGTATCCACAATTGGTGGCAAATTATTACCGCATCGACGGTTTGACCTGTATTGTCTCCCATGGCGACCAGATATTTGAAGAAGGGACAGTTTTAGGCGATCCGACATTACTGGATATGTTTGGTTTTGAGGTTTTTGCTGGAAATTCAACAACTGCATTAACGAAGCCTTTCACTGTGGTCATCACAGAAAAAGCTGCTCAAAAGTATTTTGGAAAAATAGATGTTTTGGGTCAAACACTTGAAATCAAAAACTTCAAAGGCGATAAGCAACCCTTCACCATTACAGGTGTAATCAAAGAAAATACTCAAAACTCCGTCATGCAATTAAATGACGCCATGAAGTCCGATGTTTTTTTACCGATAGCGAGTGAATCGTATTTTGGAAGGTCTATCGACAACTGGCAAAACCCTTATATTGCATCATTTATTGAGCTACAGAAAGGTGTTACGCCTGAGCAACTCGCTATTCCTATCCAGGATCTGGTAAAGCGCAATACGGATGGTGAGTTTTCAACAAACTATGCCCCGGATTTAAAGCCTTTGAAAAGTTACTTTCTAGATGATAATAAGGGAGCTGTCCGCAAAATGATTGCTACTTTATTATGGATTGCAGGCTTCGTATTGTTGATGGCCATCATTAACTTCATCAATATCACCATCAGTCAAAACATTACCCGATTGAAAGAGATCGGGATTCGCAAAATGATGGGTTCTTCCCGTTCACAGATCATTTCCCAGTTGATAGCCGAATACATGACAACCATGCTGATTGCTGTCACGATCAGTCTTCCTATTTATGTACTTTTAAGTCCTATTTTTGAAGAAATCTTTATGCGCAAGTTACCATCGTTGACAGCACTACCTTTTAGTTTTTATATTTTACTTTTCTTATTTGCATGTATTGTTGGTCTTTTAGCAGGTATCTATCCAGCAATCAAACTTTCAGGCAATGACATTCTACAGTCTGTGAAAAATAAGTTTACACAAGGTAACGGCAAGCAGGCCGTTCGTCGTGTACTCATCTTCACACAGTTTGCGGTCGCTGTCATTATACTAATGGCTACAATCATTATATCGAAACAAATTAATCTATTTATAAATGGTGAGCTGGGCTATAATAAAGAATCGGTATTGAACGTTCAGGTACCCCGTGACTGGACTGAACAGGGGCTTAAAAAGATGGAAACGACGCGAGATGAGTTCCAAAGACTTCCACAAATAGAGTCCATTAGTCTTTCTTATGAGATCCCTGGCTTTATAGGAGGCAATAATCAATCACTTTTCAACACGAAATCGGAAAAAACAGTGCACTCTAAGATCATTATGTCTGATTCTTATTTTGCAAAAACGTATCAGATCCAGCTATTAGCGGGTCATTTTTTAAATCCTAACAGTTCACAAAATGACCAAAATCCTGATGTAGTCATTAATAAAGAGGCACTGCTCGCTTTAGGGTTTACAAAGGCGGAAGAGGCTATTGGCCGAACCATCGGTTTTGGAGAAGCTAACGTTCCTGTCATGATATCTGGGGTAACAGCAGACTTCGTTCCAAACTCCATGAACGATGAAGCTACGGCAATAGCGTGGATCAATATTTCCAGATCTGCACAATTCCGATTTTTGAGTATCCGTTTAAAGGATGGTTCTTTGTCTTCATCTATGGAGGCTTTGGAAAAAAAATGGAAAGAACTCCTTCCTGATGCACCGTTTGAGTATCAATTTACAGATGACCGCATCCAAAAATTATATGAAACAGAACTGCAATTGCAACGTGCCTCCCAGATTGCAACTATTGCATCTTTACTGATCGTCGCCTTGGGCATCATCGGGTTGATTACATTATCCATCAACCTGCGTAATAAAGAAGTCGGTGTACGCAAAGTGCTTGGTGCTTCTTTGATGCATTTAATTTTACTTTTTTCGAAAGAGTTTTATCTAATTTTTGTTATGGCTTTATTGGTAACTATACCTGCCAGTTATGTGATGATGAATGTCTGGCTACAGAATTATAACAATCGTATTGTTATCGATGTAGTGACATACCTGCTCCCATTGGGGTTTTTAGCATTATTGCTGGGTACACTGATTATCGGTATTATATACCGAGCTACGAAATTCAATCCAATTGAGAAGTTAAGGGATGAATAAAAAACAAAGCCGTAGGAGGTGCAAATAAGAAAAGTAAGCCGACTGAGAGATGGACGGTTTATAATTGGTGTGCTCCTACGGCTTAAGGTTTTAAAATGCTAATCTAAATTGTCATAAGCTTAGCTTACTCCTATTTTTCATAGTTTCTTGCTTCTATTTAAGATTTCACCTTATTTATCTGTAAATACGCAAATCCAGAAAAGTTCTTTTTACTGGATATCTTTTGCTCTAAATGATAGTCTTCCTTCTTATCTAAATAATCTTGTAAAACCAACATCAAATTTTTAGGAGATATAGATGTATCGATAGAATTTTGACATTTATTAAGTATTTCATAAGCGATTCTTTCTTCTGTAAAATAACCTTCTACAAACAACTGTCGCATAAGACTTCTTAATTGTTCAATTTTTGTAGCTGTTGAATTATTAAAGCAATCAATATCATGTCTTGAATCTATTAACAAGAAGATGGTTTTGATAGCTTTCTTGTTTTCATCCAACTGTTTGAGCTCATAAATTACACGATCACTACAAATAGTTACAAACATGTCATAGTCAAACTTTTGATGATCAACATCAACAGATTTAGGGTAAGCTGCTCCGGCATTATAATCTAACACCTGTGTAAATATGTAAAGATCATGCGCATAGACACTCTTTATTTTAAAAGTCTCTATTTTTTCAATAAAATCATGCTCTTTACCCATTAAAAATGAAACTTCTTCTGTTGATAAATGTTTTGCTGTCCGTAGTAGCATCATGCGGTAGATAATGGTGATTTCAATCTCACTACAGTGGATTGAATACACTTTGATTATTGGTTTGAATTCCTTCTTTTCCATAATTAAATAAATTTATATAGTTATTCTATACAAATAAACATAACAATAAGCAATATTCAAAACGATTGTATAGATAAATAATTCATTCTATATTTTTTTCTATACATAATAATATATTAAAAGATGTTTATAGCAACAACCCTCCATGTATTTTTAGTAAATAGGTAAAATCAATGACTACAGTTCTATTTACCACGCTAAAACACTCATTAACAAACTAATGACAAGTACTGATCAGGTTAAATCTAGACATCTCATTGAAAAATTTTGATCAACATAATAATCTCATAATCGATATTTACAATGGACATAGCCTAGGAATATTTTAAAATCTTAAAGCGCATTCGTACGAAAACGAACGAAAACTGTTCATTTTCGTACAAACCTCAACTGCGAAAAAACAACTAAACAACTACAAATCAAATACATAAATATTTGGCAATGCAATTGTTTTCAGATGTATGTCCAATACTATATTGATAGGACCCTGTGAAATAAAAACAATTATTATGTTGATCAATAATCTTAAAATCGCCTGGCGGAATATCACAAAGAATAAACTGTATTCCAGTATTAAGATTGGCGGCTTTGCCTTTGGTATTGCCATCTGCATTTTAATTGTTTTATATATTAAACATGAGACGAGCTATAATAAGTTTTATCCAGATGTAAACCGGATCTATCGTATTGTATCACAAATTCCGGATGGGGATGATGTGATGAGAGGTTTATCTTTGACCGCACCAGCGGCAAAAGTAATTAAAGAGGAAGTCCCGTCAGTGGAACAATCCGGTCGGATATTGCCCAATCCGCTTTTTGGGGCTGGAGGTAATCAATTAACATTGGGATCTGGACCGGAAAACTATTATGACGATGGATTTGTGTACGTGGATCAGTCTATTTTGGAAATGTTTCCATCGCCCATGATCTATGGACAATTAGAGCATGCTTTGGATAATCCAAATTCTATCGTCCTGACCAAAAGTAAAGCTTCAAAATATTTTAAGGATAATCCTGTAGGTCAACAGATTTATCTGAACAATGATAAATCAAAGCCTTATACGATTAGCGCTGTTATCGATGATATCCCAAGCAATTCTACGCTGTATGGCTACACATTTTTCATGTCTTTAGCAGGTGAGCCTTTATATCCAGGTGAGCAAAATAGTTGGATGGCTACAAATTACACTGTGTATGTCAAACTGAGAGAAAATAGTGATCCCAAGCAAACGCAAAGTATTATTCAGAAAGTATATATAGATGGTCATCTAATCCCTGAGACGCAAAAAGCAGGTGGAAGCATTAAACCTTGGTTTCGTCAGGTAAAAATGTATTTACAAAATGCTTCTGATATACACCTTTACTCTACGGGTATCCGCGATGACAAAGTCTCGATATTAAATCGGGGAGATATTAAGATGATATGGGCATTTGCATCTATTGCGGCCTTTATCTTACTGATCGCCTGTATCAATTTCATCAATCTTTCTACCGCAAATGCGGCGACAAGAGCTAAAGAAATTGGTATTCGTAAAACCATTGGCTCAAACAGAAAATCTTTAATTGGTCAGTTTATGGTCGAAGCTATCTGTTATAGTTTAATTTCACTGATCATCGGCCTTTTGTTAGCTTGGATCTTATTACCATTATTTAACAATCTGGCTAATAAAAGTTTAGAGATTCCAATATTTAGCTGGTATTTTATTCCGACACTCCTTGTTTCTTTGCTGTTTATTGGAAGTTTAGCCGGTATTTATCCGGCACTTTACCTATCGGGATTCAAACCTATTTCAGCATTAAAAAATAAACAGGATTCTACTCCAAAAAGTTCGTTATTACGCAATGGTCTTGTTACGTTTCAATTTGCAACTTCTATTATTTTAATCGTGAGTGCACTTATTGCCAATCAACAGGTTAATTTTATTTTAAACAAAGATCTGGGTTTCAGTAAAGATCAGGTCATCGTATTACGTGGCATCACCACTTTATCTCAGGATCTAGCTAGTCTAAAGAATGAATTAAAATCACTTCCTTACGTTTCTGATGTTTCTGTGGGAGACTACCTTCCTGTACCTATTGATGGTGTGAAACGAAATGGAAATTCCTTTGCACTTGATGATAATAAAGATGTGCAACTTGCTAGAGGATCGCAATTCTGGCTTGTGGACGATACTTATATATCCACATTTGAGTTGCGCTTGTCTGAAGGACGCAATTTCAATCCCAAATTGGCTTCAGACAGTTCGGCTACTATTGTTAACAAAACGCTTGTGGAACAATTGGGACTTACTCATCCAATCGGTGCCAAAATCAATAACGGTAAGTCCTGGACTATCATTGGAGTGGTGGACGACTTTATATTTGAATCGCTAAAAGAGGAGTCTGGGCCAGTTTCTTTAGCTCTTGGAAACAGCCCTTCCCTCCTATCTATAAAAGTTAAAACTGGTCAGATAGATCAATCTCTTGCACAGATTACTAAAGTCTGGGATAAATTTTCTCCCAATCAAAAGATCAATTATAGTTTTTTAGATGAAGGTTTTGAAAGTTTATATCAGGATGTTGAGCGTACAAAAAATATTTTTACAAGCTTTGCCTTTATCGCTATTTTCATTGCCTCATTAGGTTTATTTGGCCTTGCTACATATATCACTCAACAGCGTACAAAGGAGATCGGTATCCGAAAAGTATTGGGTGCAAGTAGTATTAGTTTGTTAAAACTGCTATCTAGCAATTTCATAAAACTGGTATTCATTGCTATCGTTATTGCTGTTCCTATATCGTGGTGGTCTATGGATACGTGGTTACAGGACTTCAACTATCGCATTGAGATAAACTGGTTATATTTTTTATTGGCAGGCTTTTCGGCTATCCTTATTGCTACCGTTACAATCAGTTACCAAACGTTGAAGGTTATTCGAACCAATCCTGTAGATAGTCTACGCGATGAGTAAAGTTCGTGATAAAATATAATAAAGGATTTTAGTGTTTGTTTAAAATCTCTTCTAAGAGATTAATATGTTTATGTTATGCCGGTTGTTCGATGATGGACAGCCGGCATTTTTTTACTATAACATCTATTATGTACATTCTTCTTATGTAGAAATTTTCCTTCTTGTCAACATAAGTTTTTTCTAATTATCAGTTTTTCCTTTAAGTTTTTCTCATTCATTAATTTATTTATATACATATTCTATACAAACAAACCGAATAACTGGCAATATTCGCAATGATTGTATATTTAAATACAACATTTTGTATTTTTATCTATACAGATGAGCAGACAGTAAATAGTATTATAATGACAAAACTTGGAGAGATTTTAGCAAAGAAATCCGTCAATAAATCTATGGTGGCACGCAAGACGGGACTAAGTAAAGCACGTATCAATGAACTAACGATGAATGATACAGCAAAATTGCGGTTAGATGAAATGTATCTTATTGCTCTGGCAACGGATAGTGATCCAAATGAGATGATGCTTAAATTATGTGAAGACCTACGCTTGAAAGAGCCTGAATAATAAAAATAAAATGATCGGACCTGTCCAATGACAATATAACCGATCGGTTTTTAGATCCTGACTAAAGTATTTGTACGGAAGCGAACGGAAACTGTTCATTTCCGTACAAATATAATCTACCAAAAACAACTGCAATAAACTCATTAACAGCGATATAACTATTTGGCAACACAATTGTCTCTATAAGTTACGCCCCCACTATTATCATGATAGGATATGGCTATGTAAATAAATACTGTTGTTATGTTGGTAAATAACCTTAAAATTGCCCTGCGAAATATTTCAAAGAATAAGTTTTATTCCAGTATTAAAATTGGCGGATTTGCTTTTAGTATTGCAATTTGTGTACTGATCGTTCTCTACATCAAACATGAAATAAGTTACAACAAGTCTTATCCGTCAATGGATCGTGTTTATCGTCTCATTGTCCAAGCTCCAGAGGGAAATAAAATCAATCGCTGGGTATCGCTTTCTGCTCCTGGAGCTAGAACATTAAAAGAGGAAATTCCTGCCATAGAGAACTCCGGGAGAATACTCCCAAATCCGCAATTAGGAGCAGGTAGTAATCAGCTTTCGATTAATAATTTGCCCGATAGTCATTATGATGATGGATTTGTCTATATCGACCAATCCATATTGGATATGTTTCCATCTTCGATTCAATATGGTCAGTTACAGCATGCTTTAGATAAACCGAATACCATTGTACTGACCAAAAGTAAAGCGTTTAAATACTTTAAGGGTAATCCTATTGGTCAACAGATCTATCTCAATAACAATAAGTCAAAGGCTTTTACCATTACAGGGGTCATCGATGATATTCCCAGTAATTCGACCTTATCTGGATATGGTTTCTTTATGTCCCTGGCCGGAGAACCATTTCACCCTGGTGAACAGAACAAATGGACAAGCAATAATTACACGATTTATATCAAACTGACTCCACAGGCAAATATAGATCTTGTTGAAAAAGAGATTAATAAAATTTACATCACTGGCCATTACATTCCGGAACTGATAAAAGCGGGAAGAAAAATAGGACCTATTGTCCATCAAATTAAGATCAGTCTTCAAAATGCTCTAGACATTCATTTACATTCATCTGATATCGAAGATGATCAAGTATCGACACTAAATCGCGGTGATATTCGCATGGTGTGGACTTTTGCATCGGTAGCTCTGTTTATCCTACTGATAGCTTGTATTAATTTTGTAAACTTATCGACTGCCAATGCCACAACTAGAGCAAAAGAAATCGGTATCCGAAAAACAATTGGATCTAACCGAAAAAGTCTAATCAGTCAGTTTATGACGGAGGCATTAAGCTATAGCTTTATTTCTCTATTTTTAGCGATACTCATCGCTCACCTATTACTACCTGTCTTTAATAATATCGCTCATAAATCAATTGAAATTCCGTGGTTCACATGGTATTTTATACCTTGTTTATTCATGTCGGCTATTCTGATCGGTAGCATCGCAGGGACATATCCAGCACTTTATCTTTCGGGTTTTAGACCTATCACGGCATTAAAAAATAAACTGGTTAATAATGCAAACCCTTCATTGCTGCGGAATGGTTTAGTCATTTTTCAATTTACAACATCGATTAT
The DNA here is from genome assembly GCF_037479535.1 of Sphingobacterium sp. MYb388. Taxonomy (NCBI): domain Bacteria; kingdom Pseudomonadati; phylum Bacteroidota; class Sphingobacteriia; order Sphingobacteriales; family Sphingobacteriaceae; genus Sphingobacterium; species Sphingobacterium sp. MYb388. Next base: position 63,699 of record NZ_JBBGYV010000006.1, read on the forward strand.
TTTAATCGTTGGGTCATTGATCAGTCATCAGCAAATTCAATACATGCTGCAAAAAGATCTGGGATTTAACAAGGATCAGGTTATTGTACTTCGAGGTCTAAATGTAATAGGCGATCAGCTTGGTCCATTTAAAAATGAACTAACTTCCATTCCTACCGTAAATCATATTTCCGTTAGCGACTATCTTCCGGTTCCGATAGATGGTGCAAAAAGAAATGGTAACGCGTTTTGGTTAGATGGAAGACGTGAACTTGATCTTGCAACTCAGGGTCAGTTTTGGAGAGTCGATCAAGAGTATCTGGCTACTTTTGAAATTGAAATGGCTGAAGGCCGCAATTTCAATGCGCAGATAGCCTCGGACAGCATGGGAATCATCGTTAACAAACAGATGGTTAAAGAAATGGGAATTAAGAATCCAATCGGCACAAAGATTACGAATGGTGAAACATGGACGATTTTAGGGGTAGTCGATGATTTTATTTTCGAATCGCTCAAAGGTGAAGGTACAGCTCCGGTTGGTCTGGTACTCCGGGATAGCCCTTCTTTGTTGTCTATTAAGGTAAAACCGCAACATATGGATGAGACACTGAATGCGATAGCAAAAGTCTGGGATCAGTTTAGTCCAAATCAAAAGATCAATTATAGCTTTATGGATGAGAGTTTTAAAATATTATATCAAGATGTAGAGCGAACAAAAAATATTTTCACCTGCTTTGCAGTTATCGCCATCTTTATCGCTTCACTGGGTCTTTTTGGACTGGTCACCTATATCACGCAACAGCGAACTAAAGAAATTGGTGTTAGAAAGGTTTTAGGGGCAAGTGATATGCGCTTATTGAAATTATTATCGGAAGATTTTATGAAACTTGTATTAGTCGCTATTGTCATTGCCACACCTATTGGCTGGTGGGCCATGAACACATGGCTTGCGGACTTTAATTATCGTATCGACATCGGTTGGATATATTTTATTATTGCTGGTGGATGTGCTATTCTGATTGCTTTGGCAACAATCAGCTTGCAAACGTTAAAGGTAATCCATACAAATCCCGTGGAGAGTTTAAGAAATGAATAGGAATTTTCTGATCACCAGCTGTATTTGTTGCGGGATTGAGATTCATTATTGTTCAAAACCGAACGTAAACTGTTCAATAGCGAACAGGTAATTTTTAAAATAAAAACAACAAATCACTGACTACTAATTGATAAGGAGAATGGCAAAATGATTGTGTGTTTTAGTGAATACATTGTGATTGGACCTTAATAAGGTACGCCAATTAATATCTTAATAAAAACACGAATATGAAAAGATTTATTCAAACCACATTATTACTATTGTTGGTACAGGTTTCTTTCGGTCAAAAAATGGTACGGAAAGAAACTTTTCAGAACAGCAAAATTAAAGATCTCGAAGTCAGCACATCGGCCGGGGCAATTAAAGTAACCGGGTCTAATAACCAACCTGGTTCGGTTGAAGTCTGGGTATCTCGCAACGGAAACTTACTCAATTCATCAGCGGATTTAGAAAAATTATTGCATGAAGAGTATGACGTTGTCATCCAGTTAGAAAGTGGAAAATTGACCGCATCTGCTAAACGTAAAAAAGGAAACAATGGTAACAGTTCGATTTCTGTTGCTTTTTATGTAACAGTTCCTGAGTCTGTCAACAGTAATCTGAGCACTTCAGGAGGTAGTATACAGCTGAATGCACTAAATGGCAAGCAAACATTCCGAACTTCGGGTGGAAGTTTACAAATTAAATCGTTAGCAGGAAATATTTCAGGTAAGACTTCAGGTGGCAGTATCACTGCTAGCAACAGTCAGGGCGATATACAGCTCAACACTTCTGGAGGATCTATAAATCTGGATAATTGTTCTGGTAATATCCGTATCGCTACAAGTGGCGGATCAATTAATGGTAAGAATCTAGAAGGATTAGTTGATGCACATACAAGTGGCGGAAGTATTACTATGGATATGAAGCGGATGTCGGATGACATTACATTAGCTACATCTGGTGGCAGCGTGAAGATTAAAGTACCAGAAGGAAAATATAACGTCGACCTAAAAGGCTCACGGGTCAATCTTCCGTCCGCTCAAAATTTTTCTGGCAGATCTAACAGATCTTTAGCTCAGGGTGCAATTAATGGAGGTGGCAAAAAAATAGATGCCCGTACTTCTTCAGGTTCTGTATCGCTAGATTTCTATTAACTAAATATATACCAGAGTTTTAACATGCAAAAGTCAATAGATCACATGTTAATAATCTGAGTATAATAAAAAAGAGTGTTGAATTTTTCGCTTGCTTTTCTAACGAAGCAAGCGAAAAATTACTGACGTCTCTTATGAATTCCCCCTGCAAATTGAAATTTCCCGCCTCCCCTATTTCCATCCTAATCACGCATTAGCACTGTCTAATTGACTATGCATAATTTGTTTAAATATTCTGCTATTAACAAATGATGAGGATTTCTTGTCCAATACTGAACGGTTACTGTTCGATATCGAACAGTAATATAAATTAAATACAGAACAACACACTGATAATCAAACATAAACCAAAATGGCAACGCAATTGCATCTTCCGCTTTTGTAATGACTTCATACATTTCATTTTTAACAACGAACTAAACAGGCGACATATGATCTTAAACGAAATCAAAATTGCATGGCGAAGCCTATTGAAAAATAAGTTCTTTTCATTGTTGAACGTATTCGGACTGATGTTGGGATTTACAGGTTTTATCCTGTCGTACCAATACATCAATAGAGAAACAAGCTATGATAAATGGAACCCCAATTATGATCGGATCTATCAGGTTGGACTGACCTCTTCAGAAGAATTTACAGATGCAACAAATGCCATGCTTGCGCCCTTATTGAAAAAAAGTTTACCCGAAATAGAAACTGCCGGCAGAAAAATAATTTATAGTTTTGGTACTTATCCACTTTTCGGAGAAAATACGGTATTAATTAAAAATGCTGCGGTAATAGACTCTTCTGCAGCACATATTTTTCAAATTGAAAGTAAGACCGGGAACCTTTATAAGAGTAAAATTCAAAATGAGGCCACTCTAGTAAAGCAAGGTATCGCCGAGAAAATTTTCAAAAAGGGGGATTTAAATTTTGACACCCCTAAGTCTGTTCCGGTGCTTAGTTTACTATTAGATCACCATGAACGTATTTATGGAATTAGTAAGAATAATGGTTTATCTCTTATTGACCATGACTTACTTTTTATAAAAGAACCTGAGGATTTATTTACAGGAGAAATTCCATTTTCATATCAAACATACATTCAAGTAAAGCCCGGAACTAATATCGATGTTCTGACCCGTAAAATAGATAAACTCTACCACGATAAAATTGTTCCTCTATCTCAAACAGCAGCTTTATCGCAAGGAAAAATTTATTTAGATCCATTAACTAATCTACATTTAAGACCAAAAAATGGAAGTAATACGCCTTATCTCATGTTATGGATAATTGGCATTGTATCGATTATTATACTTGTATTAGCATCAGCAAATTTTGCCAACATGATCATGGCACAAGCTGACAAACGCATGAAAGAGTTAGCATTAAAGAAAATACTGGGAAGCTCGCGCTGGACGATCATTCGTCAATTACTTTTGGAAGTCTTTATTTTGACATTAACTGCAGCTGTGTTTAGTTTTTTTATGCTAAGTATTACCGGAAATGTATTGCAAAAGTGGTTCAATGATGACCTCAAACAGTACATTTTAAATCAAGATACGGTAATGTATCTTTTTCTAGGTGTAATTGGCACAACCTGTCTATCCGGAATTTACCCAGCCTTCGTACTTTCGGGATTCAAATCTGTTAGTTTATTGAGGGGCGGACTTGGTAAGACGCAACGAAAAAATACACTCCGTAATGGTTTACTGGTTTTTCAAATTGGTATTGCTTTACTATTTATGACAGGGATGCTCGTTATACATGAGCAAATCCGGTATATTCAAACCACAGACAAAGGATTTGAACCGGCACAGGTAATTACTTATAAGGGCTTAGGAATGTATTATGATGGCACATTAAATGGTACATACTACAATCTTAAGGAACGACTGCAACAAGATCCCAGTATTTTATCGGTTGCTTCAGCAACAAATATGCCTGGAGATGGAGAACTTTCCCCCAAAAAACAGTTTTCTCATAACCAAAAACAATTGGAATTCGATCACGTCGGGATCGATAAAAGCTATTTCAGCACACTGAATTTAGCGGTATTAAAGGGAAATATTCCCACATCAATCAAGCAATTGCTACAAGATTCTACTTCGCATTATGCGGTTATCAATGAATCCGCGGCTATGGCATTAGATCTAGGACAGCCTATCGGAGCTAAGTTAGCCGGTTGTGATGTCAATTTTGAAATTATCGCTGTGGTAAAAGATAGTAAAGCTTATGGTTTTGAAAATGCCGTGAAGCCAACGGTCTATTCTTATAAAAATGAATGTGGATCTGCAAGACCCCAGGCAACATTAATTGTAAAAGCTGCTCAAGGAAAAGCAGCACAAGCTATCGAAACTGTAAAAAAAGAATGGCAACAAAATTCATCAACAAAATCATTGCCTCTGGAATATGCTTTTATGGATCAACAATATGCTTTGTTGCATAAAAAACAACAGGAGATGCAGACTGCTTTCAATAGCTTTACATTTTTAGCAGTTATTATTGCGGCTCTTGGTCTTTTTAGTATGGCCGCTTATCAAGTGACAATTCGTAAAAAAGAAATGAGTGTACGTAAAGTATTAGGTGCTTCTGTACAATCTATTTTCATGCAACTCAACAAACCGTTTTTCCGACTGTTTGTAACTGCTACTCTAATCTCTCTTCCTCTGACTTACTTCATACTCAACAGATGGTTGGACAATTTTGCTTACCGCATTGACTTGCAGTGGTGGTATTTTCTAATTGCAATCATGATAATTTTCATCATCATCTGCGTTTCGATCAGCTATCAGACTATACGTGCAGCAAAAGTTAATCCGGTAGATAGTCTGAGAAATGAGTAAATTAGGATAACAACAGTTTAAAAATTATATATTACATACAGTTAAAATAACCAACAAAAATAGATAAAATGATACAGTTAAAACACTTATTTAAATGGTATAATGTTGGAAGTACACGTTCATTTGTACTAAAAGATGTCAGTCTAAATATTGAAGAGGGGGATTTTATTTCGATCATGGGACCCTCTGGATCTGGAAAATCAACACTATTAAACATCATTGGAATGCTTGATGAACCCGATGAGGGTGAATACCTATTTCAAGGTGAAAATGTGTTGGAGCTAAAGCCTAAAAAAAGAACGCAGCTTTTTCAATCTCACATGGGCTATGTCTTTCAATCTTATCATCTGCTTGATGAAATGACTGTGTATGAAAACATTGAAACACCATTGATCTATAAGAATAAATCTTCGTCGGAGCGTAAGTCCATTGTCAGTGATCTATTGGACCGTTTTAACATTGTCGGTAAAAAAGATCTGTTTCCTTCACAGCTATCGGGCGGTCAACAGCAGATTGTAGGGATTGCAAGAGCTTTAGCCGGTTCTCCGTCGCTGCTATTGGCTGATGAGCCAACGGGAAACCTGAATTCTAAACAAGGAGAAGAAATCATGGAATTGTTTCAACAGCTCAACACGGAAGGTGTCACGATTATACAGGTGACCCACTCGGACAAAAACGCCACTTACGGAAAAAGAACGGTCCACATGCTGGATGGTCAATTAAAGTAACTCTATAACCATATACCTAGATATATCCCTGCATATGCTTCATTTGGCATATCGCGGGGATTTTTGTTAAATTTGTATATGGATGAAAAAGAATTACATGCTTTGGTTACTTTACTAGATGATCCGGATCAATTGATTTCTGAAGAAATCGAAAATAAATTATTGAGTTTAGGACCAGAGATCATACCTTCTTTAGAAGAGTATTGGGAATCTGCTTTTGATCCCTTCATACAGGAACGCCTGGAGAAAATTATCCATGCAATACAGTTTGATCAAATTAAAAGTGAACTTCTGATCTGGAAGATGAGCAACTCATTTAACCTCTTAGATGGCCTCATCATCATCAATAGCTATCAATACCCTTCTTACGACAATAACCTCATAAGGATGAGCTTAGAAGAGCTAAAGCGCGATATATGGATGGAGTTGCGGTATGAAATGACACCCTACGAAAAAGTATCACTGATGAATTATGTTCTATTTGATAAGTTTGGTCTTTCCGGAAATACAAATGATTATCATAATCCGCAGAATTCGTTTATCGGTAGGGTTTTGGAAACAAAAAAGGGAAATCCCCTGACCCTTTCATGTATCTACAGTATCGTTGCTCAAAAACTGGATATCCCGATCTTCGGCATTAATCTTCCTAAGCATTTTATTTTATCTTATCTGGATGAGGATCAGAACGCTGATCATTTATTGTTCTATCTAAATGCGTTTAATAAAGGTCAAGTGATGCAAAAAGCAGATGTTATTTCATTCTTAAAACAACTGAACCTCCCGCTCTCAAAAGAATTTATGTTGCCCTGTGATAATGTGACGATACTAAAAAGAGTATTACGTAATCTTGTTACAGCTTACGAACAAAATGAAAGTGTCAATAAGAAACAAGAAATCGAAATACTCTTTAAACTCTTAGAGGAATAATATAATCTTAATCGTTCTCACTTGGCCCTCTCGCATCTAAAGATAATGCAACAGGTGTTAAGGTATATTGTTTTTTCTTGTTGGGTTCTACATTATCTTTATCGGTAATCAAAAAACGGGAAACAATCTTAGTATCGGCATCGGCGACATATAAATATTTCGCTCCATCACGATTGTCAATAGCAACATCTAGTGGTCTTTTTAATCCTGTTAATGCCCCTGTAATGATACGTGTTGGTTGAATAGCACGGTCTCCTGAGACTGCTAATAATGCTCCTGCTCCTTCAAATAATAAAATTCTTCCGACACTAGTGCCGCCGGTAGAGGTATAACTAGCAACAGCAAGTAAGTCCTGACGGGCGGAATAACTAAATCCTCTGATTTCCCCCTGATCTGCTATAGTTAGAACAGCTTTGGGTGGAAATGCTGTCTCACTCAAAACTGAATCTGCGGGTTGATTTTTTCTTAAGATATCCTTAAATATCGCAATACCTTTCTTTTCTCCATTGACAGCGACATATAAGTCTGAATTATCTTCAGCGTTTTTAAAAGCCATTGTCCATGGGACTAATTTCCCTAGGGATATCTGTTGATTTCTTTTTGCTTTTCCTCTGTAACTTCCTGGTCGTTGAAACAGATAGATACTCGGAGGTCTAGTACCTTCACCAAGATCTGCTACATATAAATTTTCTGTACCCTTATTATAATGGTAGGCTAATCCTCTGACACGGGTTAACAATCCATTTGAAATTAAACCATTAGATGCGGGAGCTCCTGTTACAGGATTTACAGACATTACCTGAATGCTTGTATCTTTTACAATACCACCATCATTAGCACTGCTTTGAAAAATATATTTTGCGATTGGGTTAAATAATATTGCTGCCCCACCTTTTGTACTTGAATTATAGGATAAAGAAGGTTCAAAATGAGTCAATGAGTCAGCAGGATCAATAATATCGACATTGTTATAAGGTGTCTGCCCCTCATCCAATTGATAATCCGAAAAAGAAACATACAGCCTCGAGATTGCTACCTTAGCCAATGCTGGCTCATCATCCTCTCGTACACATGAAGTCAAGCATGTTACAATAGCCAATAAAAGTAAAGTTATATACGTTGTTAGTGATTTCATTTTTAATCTGATATAGGTACAAATCTACAAATATGATCCAATATAAAGATAAAAAAAGAGAGATTGGCGAGGGTACAATAAATTCTGTTTATCAAATATTTGCTAGTTCAGTACTTTTTGAGTAAAATTGCCAAACTTTTATCAGTAAAATAGCAATGGAAGAGAAGGAGTTCATCAGAGAAAAGTTAACATTACCTAACGAAGGCAAAAATCTGCTTTTACATTCGTGCTGTGCACCCTGTGCTGGTGAAGTAATGGAGGCTTTGATCAGCTCGGATATCAAATTTACAATCTATTTCTACAATCCTAACATTCATCCTCGTAAAGAATACGATTTACGAAAAGAGGAGAATATCCGTTTTGCAGAAAAACATAATATTCCTTTTATTGATGCCGACTATGATGTAGATCATTGGTTCGACTTAGCAAAGGGAATGGAAAACGAACCTGAGAAGGGAATTCGTTGTACGATGTGCTTTGACATGCGCTTTGAGAAAACAGCAGAATATGCTGCTGCGAATGGATTTGATGTTATATCAAGTTCTTTAGGAATCTCAAGGTGGAAAAACATGGATCAAATCAATGATTGTGGTGTACGTGCCGCCTCCCGCTTCGAGGGAATGGACTATTGGACATTCAACTGGAGAAAAAAAGGTGGTGCTATCCGCATGTTAGAAATATCTAAAAAAGAAAAGTTCTACATGCAAGAATATTGTGGTTGCGCTTACTCTTTACGGGATACCAACCGTTGGCGAATGGAAAACGGTCGGGAAAAAATAGAATTAGGTAAAAATTATTATGAATAACCGCTTGCTATAAGGCATATAAATGAAGTCGAAATTGAAATATATTTTAAAAAAAAATTTCAATGCTAACTTATTTATACATACCTTTGCAGGCTCAAATGCAAGATTGTGAAACATCTAATACAATACAAAATACCGTTTTCGGGGCTAAATGCAGGGAAGCACAATTTTGAGTTTGAGATCGATAAAAAGTTCTTTGATTGTTTTGAGCATTCCATTGTTAAAGATGGTCATCTAACAGCAAATGTTGAATTACAGAAGCAAGAAAATCTGCTTATTTTAAATTTCACAATTGTTGGAGATATCGGATTGACTTGTGATGTTTGTTTAAGCGAATTTCCATCGCCTATTACAGTAAAAGAGCGGATATTGGTCAAATTCACCGCTGAGGACTGGACTGATAATACGGAAGAAGTATTGGTTTTATCCAAAAGCGATCATGAGCTAGACCTGACTGAATTGCTATATGAATATATCAATTTGGCAGTTCCTTTGTTTGCTAAATGTAGTGATCAAGGAAAAGATATTACCTGTGATCCGATTATGTTAGCGCATATATCAACTGAGCAACAGAAAGAAGAGCAAGTAAAAGAAGAGAACATTGACCCACGTTGGGCCGCATTAAGAAATATTAAAAATAACTAAAACAGAAATACGAGATGGCACATCCAAAGCGTAAGACTTCTAAATCAAGAAGAGACAAGAGAAGAACACATTATAAAGCAGACAGACCTAGCTTAAGCATTTGTAAAGAAACTGGTGCAGTTCATTTACCACACCGTGCATACACTGTAGATGGTAATTTGTACTACAACGGTAAATTGATCATTGAAAATACGGCTGTTGTCTAACTTAGATCTTTCAAAACATAAAACATCCCAAAACGAGTATAATTTTCAGATTATACTTTAATTTGGGATGTTTTTTGCGTATTATTGACTTGAAAAATAATCACGAATGAAGATTGGTTTAGATATTTTAGGTGGCGATTATGCCCCTAATGCAACAATATTAGGTGCGATAGAAGCTCAACAACTCTTGACAGAAGATCAAAAACTTGTTCTTTTTGGTGATGAGGAGGAGACTAAATCGCTTATTGAAAAAGCTGGGGGTAATCCTTCGGACTTTGAATATATACATGCACCTGAAAACATTAGTATGGGTGAACACCCTACTAAAGCGATTACACAAAAACCCAACTCTAGTATAGCCAAAGGCTTTGAATTACTAAAAAACGGTGAAATTGATTCTTTTGCTTCTGCTGGTAACACCGGAGCAATGCTTGTCGGATCTATTTTTAGTGTAAAAACGGTACCTGGCGTACTAAGACCTGCTATAACGACAATTGTACCCAAACTGAAATCCGGTTTTGGACTACTCCTTGATGTCGGAGCTAATGCAGACTGTAAACCCGAAATGCTCAATCAATTTGCGATTTTGGGAAGTTTGTATTCGCAACATATGTTTGGTATTTCTTCTCCGAAGGTTGGTTTATTAAATATCGGTGAAGAAGAAGAAAAAGGAAATATCCTAACCACAACCACCTATCCCCTTTTAAAAAATAACGAACGCATTAATTTCATCGGAAATGCCGAAGGCCGTGATCTGTTTTCAGATATTGCCGACGTGTATGTTTGTGATGGTTTTACAGGGAATGTTGTTTTAAAGCTAGCAGAATCATTTTACGTAGTAACATTGAAAAAAGGACTTAAAGATGAGTTCTTCGACCGATTCAACTACGAGCAGTATGGAGGTAGTCCTGTTTTAGGAGTTAATGCTCCTGTTATAATAGGCCATGGAATATCAACTCCTCAGGCTATTAAAAATATGGTTTTACAATCTAGAGATATGATCCAGTCAGATTTTATTGACAAAATCAGATCTGCTTTTAATTAAATTTTATGTCAAAAATTCATGCTGCGATTACAGCAGTTGGTGGATATGTTCCTGATTATATCCTCACAAATAAAGAGCTGGAAACTATGGTTGAAACCAATGACGAGTGGATTGTATCTCGTACAGGTATCAAAGAACGTAGAATCTTAAAAGGAGAAGGTAAAGCTACTTCAGACCTTGCTGTACCTGCGGTGCAACAATTATTAGAAAAAAGAGGAATTACTGCAAAAGATATTGATTTGATCATCTTCTGTACAAGTACTCCAGATATGCTTTTTCCTGCCACAGCTAATATCTTAGCCGATAAAATTGGGGCTACAAATGCTTGGGGATATGATTTACAAGCGGCATGTTCAGGTTTTCTTTTTGGCTTGACAACTGGTGTCCAATTTATTGAATCGGGTAAACATACAAAAGTATTGGTTGTCGGTGCCGATAAAATGTCTTCAGTAGTCAACTATCAAGATCGTAATACGTGTATTTTATTTGGAGATGGTTGTGGTGTAGTGCTACTCGAACCTAACACTGATGGCAATGGTATTCAAGATGCAATCTTGAAAACGGATGGTTCAGGTGGTCAATATTTAAATATCAAAGGTGGCGGTTCTCTAAATCCGGCATCCCATGCTACTGTGGACGCTGGTTTACACTATGCTTATCAAGAAGGAAAAACGGTATTTAAATTTGCTGTTACCAATATGGCTAATGTAGCAGCCGAGATTATGGAGAAAAATAATCTTCAAGCTTCGGATATTGCTTATTTGGTACCCCATCAAGCAAATAAACGTATTATCGATGCAACAGCAGAACGTGCTGGATTACCGGAAGAAAAAGTAATGATTAATATTCAGAAATATGGGAACACCACAAGTGCCACTATTCCTTTATGTTTATGGGAATGGGAAAGTAAACTGAAAAAAGGTGATAACCTGATTTTAGCAGCTTTTGGCGGTGGATTTACTTGGGGATCTGTATACTTAAAATGGGCTTACTAAGTACAAATATTATTTTGTAGCTTTGAAGGCTGTTTTAAGAATTTTAAAAATTAACACTAAAATATTTAACCTGCATAACTATGGGTATGGACATTAAACAAATTCAAGACTTGATTAAATTCGTTTCAAAATCAGGTGTGAATGAAGTAGCAATCGAAGAAAAAGATTTCAAAATTACGATAAAAACAAATCAGGAGCCTACATATGTAACCGCTTCGGTTCCAGTTGCAGCAGCACCAGTGGCAGCGGCTCCTCAACCGACTGCAGTTGCTCCAGCAGCGGCAGCTCCTGCAGTAGTTTCTGAAGAAGCTAATTTTATCACGATTAAATCGCCAATGATCGGAACTTTTTACCGTTCTGCGGGACCTGGTAAACCGACATTTGCTAATGTTGGCGACGAAATTAACAATGGTAATGTATTGTGTATCATTGAAGCGATGAAATTATTCAATGAAATTGAATCTGAAGTTTCAGGTAAAATTGTTAAAATCTTGGTAGAAGATGCTCAACCAGTTGAGTTCGATCAACCATTATTCTTGGTAGATCCTAGATAAACAATCGTCAATATTTTTATTGTCGATCAACATGAGCGCACAGGTACTGTGCACTCATACCTCAAAACTTACAGAAAATACAATGTTTAAAAAAATATTAATAGCTAATAGAGGAGAAATCGCTTTACGTATCATCCGCACATGTCGCGAAATGGGTATCAAAAGTGTAGCTGTTTATTCAACAGCTGATAAAGATAGTTTACACGTTCGTTTTGCGGATGAAGCTGTTTGTATCGGTCCTCCTGCCAGTAAAGATTCTTACTTAAACATCCCAAATATTATCTCAGCTGCAGAATTAACAAATGCAGATGCGATTCATCCTGGATATGGTTTCTTAGCAGAAAATGCGAGATTTTCTTCAATATGTGCACAGTATGGTATCAAATTTATTGGTCCCACTGCAGAGCAGATTGAAAAAATGGGCGATAAATCACAAGCAAAAGATACAATGAAACAAGCTGGCGTACCTACGGTACCTGGTTCTGATGGTCTTTTGAGCTCATTGCAAGAAGGTGTTAAACTTGCTAAAGAAATCGGATACCCGGTTATCATTAAGGCTACGGCTGGTGGTGGCGGTAAAGGTATGCGCATTATTTGGAAAGAAGAAGAATTTGAACATGCTTGGGATTCTGCACGTCAGGAATCTGCTGCAGCCTTCGGTAACGACGGTATGTATCTGGAGAAATATGTAGAAGAACCAAGACATATCGAAATTCAGGTAGTAGGTGATCAATACGGTACAGTATGTCACTTATCTGAAAGAGATTGTTCTATTCAACGTCGTCACCAAAAGTTATTGGAAGAAGCTCCTTCACCTTTTATTACGCCAGAATTACGTCAGAAAATGGGCGAAGCGGCTATCAAAGGTGCTAAAGCTGTTAACTATGAAGGTGCTGGTACAGTAGAGTTTTTAGTTGATAAAAACCGTAACTTCTACTTCATGGAAATGAATACACGTATTCAGGTTGAGCATCCAGTAACAGAGGAAGTCATTAATTTTGATTTAATCAAAGAACAAATCAAAGTTGCTGCCGGTATCCCTATTTCAGGTAAAAACTACGAGCCGACCATGCACGCGATCGAATGCCGTATCAATGCTGAAGATCCATTTAATAACTTCCGCCCATCACCAGGAAAGATTACTAATTTCCATTCACCAGGTGGTCACGGTGTACGTATCGATACACATGTATATGCGGGTTACACGATTCCTCCATATTACGATTCGATGATTGCTAAAGTAATCTGTGTTGCGCAAACACGTGAAGAAGCTATCTCAACAATGGAAAGAGCTTTAAGTGAATTTGTTATCGAAGGTATTAAAACAACAATACCTCTTCATTTACGTTTAATGCGCGATCCTAACTTCAGAGCTGGTAACTTTACTACGAAGTTTATGGAAACTTTTGACCTTTCAGAAGATAATGTATAATAAAATTATCTTTACATAGATAAAAAATACCATTCTTTTCAATAAGAATGGTATTTTTGTTTACAAACAATTTTTATGAGTACTACAGAACGGAAAAGCCTAGTCGAATCTATAAAAGATAAAGGAAAAAATTTAGAAGCAGAAATGTCATTCTTTGATCATCTCGAAGTACTGAGATGGCATTTGGTTCGTTCGGTGATTGCAATTTGTATTTTCGCAGGTTTATCATTCACTTTCTATGATTTCGTATTTAACGAAATCATTATGGGGCCAAAAAGTCTTAATTTCTGGACATATAGAATGATGTGTCTTGTTGGTAACAAGTTTAATATCGATGGATTCTGTGTCGAACATATTCCTTTCAATATTATCAATACTGAACTAGCGGGACAGTTTATGTTGCAAATCAACTCTTGTTTGCTCATGTCTTTACTATTGGGTTTCCCTTACATCTTATTTGAAATCTGGCTTTTTATCAAACCAGCTTTAACAGATATTGAACGAAGATCTGCTCGAGGATTTGTTTTTTATGCTACCCTATTGTTTGTATTAGGAGTATTATTTGGTTATTATGTAGTCGTTCCGTTATCTGTTAACTTCTTAGCCAATATTTCATTAAGTATCGAAATTACGAATCAGATTACCATTGACTCTTACCTTTCAACGATCGCTACATTATCGTTAGGCTGTGGTATTGTGTTCTTATTACCAATTCTGATCTTTATCTTATCAAAATTAGGTATTATGACTCCAGAGTTTATGCGTGCAAGCAGAAGATATGCAACGGTTATTATCCTTGTTGTGGCAGCGATTATTACTCCTACAGCGGATGTCATCACCATGTTGACGGTAGCTACCCCAATGTTCCTTTTATACGAAATTAGTATCTTAGTATCAGCGAAAGTTAAAAAACAAAAATTAGCACAAGAAAAAAACAATATATAATGAGTACTGTAAAGACAATTGCAATAGGAAGTGACCATGCAGGTTTTGAATACAAAACGGCTATCGTAGCTTTATTAAAAGAATTAGGTTACGAAGTAAAAGATTTCGGACCATATAATACGGATTCTGTTGATTATCCAGATTATGCTCATCCGGTTGCAAGTGAAGTGGAAGAAGAAAAAGCAACATTAGGTGTATTGATATGCGGTAGCGCAAATGGTGTGGCAATTACAGCAAACAAACATCAAGGGATCCGCGCTTCAATAGCGTGGTTAGAAGAAATTGCAGCATTGGCACGTCAACATAATGATGCTAACATTGTGTGTATTCCAGCAAGATTTATTGATCTTGATCTTGCAAAATCAATCGTTAAAACATTTGTAACGACAGATTTTGAAGGTGGTAGACATGCTACACGTGTTGGTAAAATTGCCTGTGGTTGTTAATTTTAACATAATTTAATAGACGGAGAAAAGGTATATATATACTTTTTCTCCGTTTTTTTTGTTCTATTTGTTCTAAATGAAAAAACAATGAAAAAATTATTCAGTTTAATTTGTCTTATTTCGTCCATTTACAGCTGTGCAGTTGCACAAAATCCAGCTGCAAAATATGCTGATCTGATTACTGAAGAGTCTTCCAGAAAGCATCTTACTATCCTAGCATCTGCAGATCTTGAGGGACGTGGCACAGGTCAAAAAGGTGGTCGTTTGGCTACTGAATACATTGCAAATGAATTTAAAAAATTAGGATTAACACCACCTGTTGCAGGTAAATATTTTCAACCGGTAAGTTTACTAAAAAACAGTTATCAGGTTAAGAGCTTTAAAATTGGAGGCCGTCCTTTTGTCAATGGACAAGATCTACTGGCGTTAGGTAATAATGAGTTGAAATCAATCGACGATAAAGAGATTATTTTTATCGGTTACGGTATTGATGACCCCAAATATTCTGATATCAAAGGAATTGATTTGCAAGACAAAATTGTGATGCTGATCAATAACAAAGAACCTGTTGATGCAAAAGGGAATTCTGTGATCACTGGAACGACAAAATTATCGGAATGGTCCACCGTGCGCAATAAAAAGATTAGAGAGGTGCTAAAACATAAGCCTAAACTTATTCTTGCATACACTGAGGATCTCGGTACATGGCTGGAAAGTGCAGGAGATCGTGCAACCGAAGGACGCTTTAATTTAGCTCAGGATCAAACAGCTCCTGAAACTAATCCAATGCCTAT
The DNA here is from genome assembly GCF_037479535.1 of Sphingobacterium sp. MYb388. Lineage (NCBI taxonomy): Bacteria > Pseudomonadati > Bacteroidota > Sphingobacteriia > Sphingobacteriales > Sphingobacteriaceae > Sphingobacterium > Sphingobacterium sp. MYb388. The sequence goes on from NZ_JBBGYV010000006.1 coordinate 79,396, forward strand.
TGTTGTCAATATCACCGATCATGTTGCTAACTATATCCTGAATCAGGGAAAAACAAGTCTTGCAAATATTACATCAAAAATCAATCAGAGTCAAAAGCCTCAATCTTTTGCTATCAATACAAGTTTTAATGCACAATTGGGTATGGTGGCTGAACAATTCACGGATCCTAATGTACTGGGCTTGCTTGAAGGGTCTGATCTGAAAGATGAAATAATTGTTATAGGTGGCCATTATGATCACGACGGCAAAAGTTCAAATGGCACTATCTTTCCTGGAGCTGATGATAATGCTTCAGGAACTACTGCTGTTCTTGAGTTAGCGAAAGCATTTAGTCAGGCTAAAGCTGAGGGCAAAGGTCCTCGGAGAAGTATCTTGTTTATCACATATGCTGCAGAAGAAAAGGGTTTATTAGGGTCTAAGTATTATACCGAAAACCCGGTCTTCCCTCTTGAAAATACCGTTACTTGTATCAATATTGATATGATAGGACGCATTGACGATAAGCATTTAAATGGAAATCACAACTATATTCATTCCATTGGAGCAGATAAATTAAGCTCTGAATTAGCAAGAATCAATAAGGAAGCAAATGATAAATCCAGCAAACTGGAATTAGACTTCATGTACGATAATCCAAAAGATCCAATGCGTCTTTATTACCGATCTGATCATTATAATTTTGCCAGTAAAGGTATTCCTTCAATTTTTTACTTCTCAGGTTTACATCCGCATTATCACACGCCTGAAGATACTGTTGATAAAATAGATTTCCCGATTATGGTCAAAAGAGAAAAATTTATTTTTCAAACGGCTTGGGATGTTGCCAATAGTGCTACAAAACCTGCTGTAGATAGCAAGAAGGATTAAAAATTAGTTGCGTAAGATTTTTAAAGTGGTTCTCCTGAATAAGGAAACCACTTTTTTTTATGTGCTTATTGCACCTAATTAAACGAGTAAAACTGCTTCCTATTTTGATAACCGATCCAACTGATTAAATCGGATAAACAATTTCATGCAGCATAAAACAAAGTGAATGTGTTAAAAATAAGTTAATTAAAAATCGATATCTAAAAAAGTAATTATCTTAGCGAGCAATAAACCAACCATTCCTAAAAAGTCAATTATGAAGCTATATGTATTAAGCTTGCTATTTTTATGCATTAATTTTGCCTATTCCCAAAACTCAGGAAGTTTGAAAGGGACTGTTATTGATCATACAAATAAACCGCTTGAAAAAGCAACAGTTTCCATTCTTATGCAACAGGATTCTTCGGTACTCTCCTATTCTCTGACAAATGATAAAGGAGAATTCAACCTCGTTAAACTGCCTGCAAATAAAAATCTGATCTTATATATCTCGCACGTCAATAGCAGCAACTATCATCAGGACATTCTTTTAAATCCTGACGAAAAAAAGCAATTAGATTCGATTAAACTGGGGGGAAAACTATTGGACGAGGTCGTCATTTCTGTTGCACCACCTGTGCGCATGAATAAAGATACATTAGAATATAACACTGATTTTTTTAAGACTAGACCGAACGCCAATGCTGAAGAACTTTTAAAACAGTTGCCTGGTCTACAAATTAATATGGATGGTACTATTTATTATGAAGGTAAAGAAGTTTCTCAGGTAAAAGTAAATGGTAAAGATTTTTTTGCCAGCGATCTGCGAATTGCTACACGCAATCTAGATGCTTCCTTAATTAAAACGGTACAGGTATACCGCGATAAAGGCGAATCAAAAAAAACAGTGGAGGATGAAGAAAAATTACCTATTACCATCAATCTGAAATTCAAAAAAGATTTTCTGAAAGCAAGTTTTGGTAAATTATATGGCAGTGTCGGAACTAGAGACCGCTATGAAGCTGGTGGTCTGTTCAATACTTTTCAGGATACTTTGCAATTGAGTTTAATCGGATTTGGTAATAATATCAATCGAGAAAGTTTTGATTACAATGAACTTAATCAACACGGTGGATTAGGAAGAGCTGAAAATTATGGTTTTAATGACTTTGGTGGCAGAAATTATAATGGCAAAGCAAATGATATTGCCGGTGGCTTTAACCTCAATAATGATTGGGGAAAGAAAACAAAACTAAACCTCATGTACATGTTAAAGTACAAAAATGAAGAAGGCCAAAACCAAGGAAGTCAAACCTCGCTGTATGATAATGTTAAGCAATTTGGCGAAAACGAATATAATAGCTATCGGAAGTCGCTTGCGCACAATATCAATACGCTTTTCAGACACCGAATGGATACAACAGCATACGTCGAGTTTACACCTAAGCTTTCAATTACCAATAATGATGGTAAAACTGATAGCTGGATGAATACCTATACCGAAGACAAAAAAATAAATAACAGCAAAAGCAATAACACATCAGATGGGTATAATATTAATTACGATCATAATTTCCACATTGAAAAACAATTAAGTAAGAAACATCTTGTATCTCTAAAAAATACCATCAATATTAGAAATGATAAATCAGAAGAAATTGGCAATCAATTAACAGAGATATTCCAGAACCCGATCCCAAATACTAGTCTATGGGAAAACAGAACGAATCGAGAGAAATCCAGCAGTATCAAAACTTTTGCTGGGTATAATAATACCAGTATCGAAAAACTAAATTTTGATTTCTATATTTCTTATAATACTTCGAGTAGCAGACCTACACAAAGTTTATTCTATAACAGAGATAATACAGGAACTATCCATGGTGAGCAGTTTGAAAACAGCTATAGTTTTAAATCACAGGAATATGTGACTGCCATGAAATTTTACTGGAAACCTTTCAAAAAATTAGCGGTAAACTTCGGTACAGCATATGCAGTTAAGGATAATCAATTTGATTTATTCAAAATCAATAAACGAAAAACAACTTCGAATGGTTACTGGCTACCTAATATCAATATTCGCTATAAAGATTTTGATCTTTCTTGGTCTAAAGATTTAGAATCACCTGCAACATATCAGATCCAAAGTATTAGGGATACACTAAATCCTCTGATGACGCGACTGTCAGCTTTTTTCTATGAGAATAAACTGCAACAAAGTACGCGCTTTTCATTCAATAAATACACACAAAAATACCAACTGGGATTTAGTTCCGGTGTAAACTATAAAGATAAAAGTGAGGGTCATAGAAGTTGGCGTAATGTGACAAATGGACATTATACCATACAGGCATTTCAAGCAGGATCAACGACTAATTATAATGGCTATTTATATGGTAGATATAATTTTAAAGCTGGTAACGATTGGGTATTTTATATATCTCAAAACAGTAGCTTATATACCTACCAATATTATTCTTCGATCAATGATGTGGACAACAAATTAACAAACCTCGGCATCAATCTAACACAGGAATTTTCTATTACTTGGAAGAATTTAATCGGCCTAACGCCTAAATATACCTACAGCTGGAACAAGGCTCAGAATTCGGTTAAAAACAATCCCGATTTTATTGCTACCGCTAATAGAACACACAATGTTGGCGTAGGATTAAATATAAATCCTATAAAAGGTTTTTCTCTAGAGACCTCCTATTCACTAGAGAATAGGGCAAGTGGCCTAAGTGGAAGAGACAATTATCATATACTGAACTCTTCTATTTATTACACGTTGAAAAATAATTCCCAGATCAAATTAACGGGTTTTGACATCTTAAATCAAAACAGACAGAACTACTGGGGTACCAGTGGCAATACAACCTATTTTCAAAACACGGTTACTTTAAGACAGTACTTTTTGTTAGGATATATTTATAAATTTAAAGTAACAAAACTGAAAAATTAAACAAACAGGCTTCACAATTGTTGAAACTATAGCAACTAAAATAATATGGCATTTGAAGATTACTATAAAGTACTTGGCATAAGCAAAACGGCATCTGTTGATGATGTAAAAAAAGCTTATCGAAAATTAGCCCGCAAATATCATCCCGATCTCAATCCTAATGATGAGGCTGCAAAACAGAAGTTTCAAGAGATTAATGAAGCCAATGAGGTATTATCCGATCCGGAAAAACGTAAGAAATATGATCAATATGGTGAAAACTGGCAGCGAGGAGAGGAATATGAGCGGTCTCAACAGCAGTACCGACAGTCGAATGAAAATCCTTTCGGAGGTTCGCAGGGCTATACAGGAAATTTTGATGATGGACAATTTTCAGATTTTTTCGAACAAATGTTTGGTAACCGCTCCGGGGGCGGAAGAAGAAATAACTTTCGTGGACAAGATTTCAATGCTGAATTGGAGTTAACACAACAACAAGCTTATACGACTCATGCACAAACTTTTACGATTAATGGTAAGAACATCCGAATCAACATACAGGCGGGTGTAGAAGATGGTCAGAAAATTAAACTTAAAGGCCTTGGTAGTGAAGGTGTAAATGGAGGGCCAAAAGGAGATCTTTATATTACTTTCCACATCATTGCTGATCCCAAGTTTAAACGTCAGGGTAATGACCTCTATACAACATTAGATATCGATCTGTATACCGCTATTTTAGGCGGGGAAGCCATCATTGATACATATGGTGGTAAAATAAAACTTAAAATTCAACCTGAAACACAAAACAATGCCAAAGTCAGGTTAAAAGGAAAAGGTTTTCCTGTCTATAAAAAAGATGGTGAATTTGGAGATCTGTATGTCAGTATGAACGTGATGATACCAACCAATTTAACCGACAAAGAAAAAGAACTATTCAAACAGTTGGCCGATTTAAAGAAATAATCCTATGGAAAGGACCCTAATTAAACTATCTGATTACTGCTATTCAAGGAAAGCGGAGATTACTTTTATAGAAACTTTAAATGAGTATGGTCTTCTCCATATTATCATCCAACAGGAAGAAAAATATATTGAAGAGGAACAGCTTCGGGATCTGGAAAGATTTTCGGACTGGTATTATGAGCTAGATGTAAATCCTGCGGGTATTGAGGTAGCACATCATCTCATTCAGAAAGTGGAAGCATTACAAAGTGAATTGCAGCGCATAAAAAATCAGCTTAAAGCTTTGGAATCATAATTCAAAGCTTTAAGCTGATTTTTACAATCTGGTATTAATTATCTAAGTCTTGATCAACTGTTATTATATCTTTCCAAATCACATTATGGCGTAAATCTGTTAATTCAATTTGATAATTACCTTTGCAAACAACAAACGAACCATATGATTGTCCTGGTTGAACAAGCCGGTAAATAATCAACTGTTTTTTTCCTTCATCTCTATCCGCAGAAAAGCCCTTCATTAATGTGTAATTTTCCTTTTGTATATATTGATCAGGGATACGGTAATCAAAATGCCCCCTACTGCTATCATCAGGACATAAAATTTCTGTACGGCTTGGTGTAAAAATATAATGCTGTCTATACATAGAAGCATTTGATATCGCCAGATCTTCAATGTGAGCAAAATTCTTAAAGTACTTCTCAGGGATAATGTAAATCAAACTGACATACTCTTCTCTTCCCAATTGCTGCTTAAAGGGAACCATAGCATGATAAATAACTTGTTTGTTTAAGGTCGTAGTTCGATAATAATATTTCCCTTCTGCTGTCTTTTTAATTTCGAATCCATCTCTTGACAACAATTCTTTTGTATTTTTAAAACGCTCATCCGATTTATTATTGATTAAGCTGATCAATCTAAATGTCGTATCTCCGATACTTTTTCCATTGAACAAAACAGTATACTTCGTGGCATCATAGCCTAATTTCTTTATGATCTTCTGATCGTCATGTGAAAGATAAGCTGTCTGCAGTCCAGTTTTCGTCCTTTCATCATAATTTGAAAAATTATCACCGACATATACAGACAGATTTCGTTCGACATTAACAAAATACTCATCCCCATCAACAATAAAACCTTTTGGAGTGAATTGATAAGCTGACCGACAAGACGTTAATAAGAATAGTACAAATAAAATATAAATAGCTTTCATAACATTATTCAAAAAAAGCGCCATCGCATAAAACGTTATTTTAATTATTGGGCAGCTGTATTTAATCGGATAGGCATCGTATAAGCAACCCTTACATGCTGTCCATTTTGTATTGCAGGTTTCCATTTTTCAGGATAATTCTTCAAAACATTCACCGCTTCTTGTCCAGTTCCGTACTTTAAATCTCTTTTTATATCAAAGTTAGATAGGCTACCATCTTTTTCAACGATGAATGATACTTCTACGACACCGTTAATATTATTTTCTAAGGCCTCCTTTGGAAAATTGTAATTTTCTCCCACATAATTCATAAAATCACGCATCCCCCTTGGTGGCGCTGGTTTAACTTCAACAGCTGAAAATATAACCGTATTTTCCGCTGGTTTCTTGGGTTCCGGAAAACGAACTTCATCAGGAGACGATTTAACAGGTTTCTTCTGTGGCACTTCATCTTTCGTTACTTTCGGTGGAAGGAAACGAACGACATCCTCCGAAGATTTTGTAGTCTGTCTCTTAATAACAGCTTGCTTATTTGATTTTTTAGGCTCTGGAAAGTGGACGGTAGCGTCTTTAGATCCATCTGAATTGTTCACATTATTACTTTTCGAATTTTCCGATCCAAATCTACCTGCAGCCAATTTCACAGGAAGTGTGTAGGAAGACCGAACTGATTTACCATTTTGAATCGCAGGTTTCCATTTTTTTCCATTTTTCACGAGATTCTGAATCATAACCCCAGCACCAAATCCAATATCATTCTTCGTTTTAACATTTGTAATACGACCATCCTTCTCGACTACAAAATCAATTTCAACAGTACCATTGATGCCTTTATCCAACATCTCATCTGAATATTTGAAATTTTGACGTATATAGCTCATGTAAGCTCTCATACCACCCGAAGGAACTGCCGGCACTTCCGGATTACTAAAAATCTTTTCCTGCTGTGGTCCTTGTTCCTCAATCTCCATCAGTTTTGTAACAGCCTCAGATACCACCGGTAGTTTCACATCGATCACTTTATCAATCAGTTCTGTTTTTGCGTCAACGGTATTGTTTAATACGAGCCCCACCAAACCTACTAAACCAGCAATTGGAATGATCAACATATATTTCCATTGATTTGATTTCTTTGATTTATTTTGAAATAACATCATAATTCTCTTTTTTAAAATGGACTCTCTGGCAAAGCCATGTGATAACACATCAGTCGATACCCGGAGCGCATTTGCAATTAATAATTCTGCATAAGATGCTTTATCTTTTGCAGCACAAAGTTGATCAGCAATACATTCATGCTGAAATTTCAATTCTCTGATATAAAAAAAGAATACAGGATTAAACCAATTAAAAACTCGAACAATTTCTAAAAAAAGAATATCATAAGAATGCCCTTGCTGTACATGAACTAATTCATGACGGTGGATGATTTCATTTTCTTTCACTTCCTCACCGATATAAACAAAATTCAAAAAAGAAAATGAGTCGTTGCCATCAGCTTTATTAAACCTACGGTATAGCTTATACAATCTAATTAGTAAAAACGAAGTAGCAATGATGATGGAGACCCAATAAATGAGTTCAACATTCGAATGCAGTTGCCAAAATTGCTGTTTACCCACAATTTCAATTTCAGGTATACTAAATTCTGTTAATTCCAGCGAAATAGCAGGAATTAACGTAGTCTTATAATCCATTTCAGATAGATCTACAAATTGTATTGCTGGTAATGTAAAAGATAATAATACAGCAACCAATAAATAGATCCGATTTCCTTGGAAAAATGTGAGTTTTCTCAGGACTAAATGATAAAGTAAATAGCATATGACGAGGCTTGTGTTTGCTAAAATCAGATAAGCTATCATAATTCAGGTGTTAAGTGATTGAAATCTTTAAATTTTCTTTTGTTTGGCAATCATCTCTAATAATTCGTTGACTTCGCCGAGATCAAGTTTATTCTCTTCAAGAAAATAAGATAACATGCTGCTCGCTGAATTATCAAAATAATTATTTAAAAGTTTCCCTGTAATCAGTTTCTTATACTCTTCTTTTGTAATCTTAGGGATATATCGATGACTTTTCCCATAAGATTCGTGCACTAAGAAACCCTTGGTTTCTAAAATCCGCACTATGGTCGAGACTGTATTGTAAGCTGGTTTGGGCTCTGGTAAACGATCTATCACTTCTTTAACAAAGGCTCCATCCATTTCCCAAAGCTCATGCATGATTTGCTCTTCAGCTTTTGTAAGTTCTTTAATTTCGTTCATAACTCTATTTATTAAAATGGCACGTCTGCCGATAATCGATTATATAACAAGTATAAAACTAAAAACCTAGTTATCAAACTAATTTTTTAGTTTACAACATATTGCACTGATATACAATGAATTAAAATTAACAATAAAGTTACATTGTCATATTGTAAGAGACTATTGCTAAATTGAATCATTTGGGATAACTGTAATTTAGGTTCATTAAATTCCTATAAATACTGAAGAATTACCTTCAATATTTACAGGAATATACTAGCATAGGCCTAAGTGGCTATATTTTAAATTTGAGTTTTAAGCTTGAATGATTTTTAATAGCCATTATTCAGCACTCCAACGTCGGTTACTCTTCTTTTCTGATTGTTTCGCCTTTCTATCTAGCCTATCTAAAACTTTCCGATAAGGTATTTTTGTTTTTTTCCGTGCTTTTACGGGTGTCAATGTCGTTTTGATAATATGTAAAAATCGTTCGATTGCAATTTCTTTGTTTTTCAATTGAGAACGATCTGTATCACATTCTAATTGAAAGATACCATCTTTATTGATACGGTTACTTAATGTTTCCATAATGAGACTCTTCATATCCTCATCAACGCATGTACTGGCCAAAACTGGCCATTGTAACAGGACCTTAGTTGAAACTTTATTGACATTTTGTCCCCCTGCTCCACCCGAACGTGCAAATTTAAAGGTTAATTCTCTTAATAATAATTCTTTATTTACCATTGTTACTTCTTTCCAACTTATCTATTTTATTGATTAGATCTTTTATGATATCTAACTGGAACTGCTGCATCTCGATGAGCTCCTGTTCTTTATGAATCAATAAATGATCTATCTTTTCATGTAAAGTACGTATTTCCAACTCTGCTTTAAGATTGACCATATAATCATTCTGCGCTCTTTTACGGTCTTTATCCTCTTGTCTGTTTTGACTCATCATAATAACGGGAGCCTGTAAAGCAGCAATACAGGATAACAACAAATTGAGCAATATAAATGGATATGGGTCAAATCCTTTGTTACTCAACCAATACATATTTAACACAATCCAACAAACTAAAAATCCTAAAAAGGATAAAATGAATGTCCAGCTCCCTCCAAACCCAGCAACTCTATCTGCAATACGTTCCCCAAAAGAATCTGCAACTTCCTCTTGGTCAATAGATGCGCTAATCATCTGATTATTATTCATACTCTCAATCACCAGCTGATCTAAACGTGTAAGCTCTCCCAACTCATTTTTCAAGATTGTTGAGATATACTTTTCTTTATATCCATCCAGTTCGCTAGCGGCAATGAGAGATTCTTTTGAAAATTCTGGAAAATCCTCCTTGACAAGATCAAAAATAGAAGTTCTTAATGTAGATCCCAACACTTTACTGGTAATGGGAAATGTCTTTCCAGATATACTGCTTACAAAAGTCTTCATAATAAGTTTAGTTAATATATAACAAGATAATTTATTTCCAGCAATAAACCAGCAATACCGATTCATAATACCTGAAAATAGTCCTTCACAAATTATTGCATTCGTGTGATTGGCTGTTTTACAAATTAATCTTTAATTTGCAGTAAATAAATAAGCATTATGAAAATAGGGATTGTATGTTATCCAACATTCGGCGGTAGTGGCGTCGTAGCAACAGAACTTGGAAAGGCTTTAGCTACGCATGGACATCAGGTTCACTTCATCACTTACCGGCAACCTGCCCGCTTGGATTTTTTTTCGGAAAATCTATTTTATCACGAAGTTGCTGTTTCACAATATCCTCTTTTTGATTTCTTGCCATACGAATCTGCCTTAGCAAGTAAACTTGTTGATGTTGTTCGTTTTGAAAAACTAGACGTCATCCACGTTCACTACGCCATTCCACATGCTTCAGCTGCTTTTATGGCTAAACAAATCTTATTAACTTACGGCATCAATATCCCTGTTGTAACGACATTACATGGCACTGATATTACTTTAGTTGGTAAAGATAAAAGCTTTAGCCCTGTCGTTACTTTTTCAATTAATCAGTCTGATGGTGTAACAACCGTATCACAGAGTTTAAAGGATCAAACGCTTACTTATTTTGATATTAAGCGAGACATTCAAGTTATTCCTAATTTCATTGATCTGGAACGCTTTAGTATAAAAGACCGTTCTCATTTTAAACGAGCTATTGCTCCTGGAAATGAACGCATTTTGATTCATACCTCCAACTTTCGAAAAGTTAAAAATACCGGAGATGTGATTCGCATATTTCAAAAAGTAAATGAACATATCCCCAGTAAACTATTAATGGTTGGTGATGGACCAGAACGGACGAATGCTGAAGAATTATGTCGTGATCTTGGTGTATGTCAAGATGTTCGCTTTCTGGGTAAACAAGATGCTGTTGAAGAAATTCTATCCGTATCCGATCTTTTCTTAATGCCATCGAGTTCTGAAAGTTTTGGTCTAGCCGCTTTGGAAGCAATGGCCTGTAAAGTTCCTGTTATTTCAACCAATACGGGAGGTTTACCAGAACTGAATGTTAATGGAGAAACAGGATTCTTAAGTGATATTGGTGATGTTGATGAAATGGCGAAAAATGCAATCTATATTTTAGAGGATAATGATCGCCTAGAAAAGTTTAAAGATGCTGCATTAGAGCGAGCTAAAACATTCCAGCTTAGTAATATTATGCCCCAATACGAGGAATATTATAGGCAGGTGATAGAAAAAGTTAAAAATTCCTAATAAATATGACATTCGTCCTTATCGGATGAAAAAAAAATTTTATCTTTGGCCTTTGGAGAATTTCCAAAAAAACAATTATGAAATACAAACGTATCCTATTAAAACTTAGCGGCGAATCCTTAATGGGAGATCAAAGCTATGGCATTGACATCAAGAGAGTTGCACAATATGCAAAAGACATCAAAGAGTTACATACTCAAGGCTTAGAAATTGCTATTGTTATTGGTGGAGGTAATATCTATAGAGGTTTAAGTGCAGAACAGTCTGGTATGGACCGTGTACAAGCGGATTATATGGGCATGTTAGCAACGGTTATCAATAGTATGGCGTTGCAAGATGGTCTTGAAAAAGTAGGTTTGAAAACCCGTTTGTTGACAGCTATTAAGATGGAGCAGATCTGTGAGCCTTTTATTCGCAGAAGAGCTGTGCGTCACCTTGAAAAAGGTCGTATTGTTATCTTTGGAGCCGGAACGGGTAACCCATATTTTACGACAGACACCGCAGCTTCACTTCGTGCGATTGAAATTAATGCAGATGCAGTTTTAAAAGGTACTCGTGTTGATGGTATTTATACTGCAGATCCTGAAAAAGATCCTTCAGCTACACGTTTTGATGAAATTTCATTTACAGAAGTGTATCAAAGAGGTTTGAATGTAATGGATATGACAGCATTTACACTGTGTCAAGAAAACAACTTACCAATTATTGTGTTCGATATGAACAAGCCTGGTAACTTGTCTAAATTAGCAAACGGAGAGCCTGTAGGTACTATCGTACGCTAATCATAAAAAAGAAAAAAACGATATTAAGATATGAATGAATTGATTTCACTTGAATTGGACGATTGTAAGGAGAATATGTCCAAAGCTGTTTCTTTTACAGAATCAGAATTAACAAAAATTCGTGCCGGAAAAGCTTCACCATCTATGTTAGATGGCATTTCGGTTGATTATTATGGATCTCCAACTCCGTTGGCTCAAGTTAGTAATATTAATACAACTGACGCACGTACTATTGTTATCCAACCATGGGAAAAACAATTGATCAATGCTATTGAAAAAGCTATCACAGATGCTAACTTAGGTGTTAACCCACAAAATGATGGTATTGTGATCCGTTTGGTAATTCCTGCTTTAACAGAAGAAAGAAGACGTGATTTAGTAAGAAAGGCAAAAGAAGAAACTGAAAAAGGTCGTGTTGTTGTTCGTAATATCCGCAAAGAAACAAATGAGTCTTTGAAAAAATTGAAAAATGACGGTGCTTCTGAAGACGAAATAAAAGTTGGTGAAGCTGAAGTTCAGAAATTGACTGATTTATATATTGCAAAAGTTGATAAATTAGCAGAATTAAAAGAAAAAGATATCATGACGGTATAATTTTCTTTTCTGAGAATATTAAAATGGGGATGTATGCTATACATCCCCATTTTTTATTTTATAATAATGGTTTTCTTTAAAATTAGTTGTAACTTAATCCTTAAACTAAACTACAAACAAATTAAACAGTATGAATAATTCACGCCGTCAATTTATCAAAAAAGCTGGTCTTGGACTTTCTGCAGCATATTTCCTACCACAGCTCCTTTCTTGTGAAAGTAAGAAACCAGGTATTGATTCACCTTTTGCTAATATAGGTGTACAACTATATTCGATTCGAGATCTGATGACTGCAAACCCGACCGATTCTTTACAGCAGGTTTCTAAAATAGGTTATAAGCATGTTGAAACATATGGAATAGATACTGTAGCAAAAAGTTTTTGGGGTTTAGATTATAAAAGTTTAAAAAAAGTATTAGACGATAACGGCCTAAAATCGCATAGCGGTCATTACGATATGTCAAAATACTTCAGCCGAAACCATCAAGATAAAGAGGATCTAAATATCTATTTTGATGCGGCAAAAGAGTTAGGACAAGAATATGTTATCGCTCCTGTCTCTCCAATGTTTGATATTTCTGCCTTAAAGAAGGATGATTTTCTTTACATAGCTGAACAGCTAAATAAAGCGGGTGAAGCGGCTAAGAAACATGGTTTAAAGGTTGCTTTCCATAATCATTTCTGGGAATTTAGAGATTTAGGAAATGGCACCAAAGGGGAAGAAGTATTGTTGGCTTTTACAGAGCCCGACCTTGTTGATTTTGAACTTGATTTATACTGGGCAGAAAAGGCAGGAATTAATCCGGTCAGTTTATTTGAAAAATTTCCGAACCGATTCAAATTATGGCATATCAAGGATATGGATAAAGCATTTACAAAAACTATTGTTGGACCTGAATTTGACAAATTAGACTTTGGCGCAATTTCAAAAGAGGTAAAATATACAGAAGTTGGAACTGGCCATATTGATTTTATTGCTATCGCACAGGCAAAAGCAAAAGCTGGTTTAAAATATGCTTTTGTTGAACAAGATGATATCTATCTACCTAATAAATTTGAGAGCTTAAAGAAAAGCTACGATTACGTAGAACAGCATTTAGCTAAAATATAATTATAAAAATAAAGGGGGCTTAAGCCCCCTTTATTTTTATAATTATATTCACACTTAAAAAGTCATTTTTTCGACTTCTTCAGCTGTTTCAATCACTTTTGCGGCTAATTCAGCTTTAAAAGCGATGATATTTTTTTCGATTTCTTTATCTTGTGTTCCTATTATCTGTGCTGCAAGGATACCTGCATTTTTCGCTGCATTCAATGCCACTGTCGCTACAGGAATACCATTTGGCATCTGTAAGATCGATAATACAGAATCCCATCCATCAATTGAATTAGATGACTTTACCGGAACGCCGATAACAGGCAAATGCGTAATTGATGCTACCATACCTGGTAAATGTGCTGCTCCACCTGCACCAGCAATAATAACTTTCAAACCTCTTTTCGCCGCATCTTGCGCATAATCAAACATTCGTTGCGGCGTACGATGTGCGGAAACAATCGTTACTTCGAAAGGAACTCCCAATGTTTTTAATACATCTACTGCATCTTGCATTACAGGTAAGTCTGATTTACTTCCCATAATAATTCCAACTAAAACCTGGTTCAATGTTGACATATATTTTTAAGCTTTTACTTTTAAAATTTCTTGTACTTTTCTAGCATTACTGATGGCTAATTCACGGTCGTCATTGATAATACACACGTGTCCCATCTTACGGAAAGGTTTAGTGAATTTTTTGCCATACAAGTGTACATATACACCTTCCATAGCCAGAATCTCTTCTACACCCTCGTATTTTGCTAATCCTTCATAACCTTCTTCACCAAGAAGATTTATCATCACTGCATTAGTTCGACAACGTGTATCGCCTAATGGCAAATTAAAGATCGCTCTCAAATGTTGTGCAAATTGAGAAACATAGTTCCCTTCTATTGTTTGATGACCACTGTTATGTGTACGTGGCGCAAGTTCATTGACTAATATCTCACCGTCTTTTGTTAAGAACATTTCAACAGCTAGAAGTCCGACAATCTGTAAATCATTGGCAATCTTCTTGGCTAATTCTTCTGCTCGTTGCTGAATATCGAAACCATATGTTGAAGGTGCTATTAAAAACTCCACCAGGTTAGCTTCAGGATTAAACTCCATTTCTACCATTGGAAAAGTTGCAACATCACCATCATCATTTCGTGCGACTATAACAGCTATTTCTTTTTCGAAATCAACCCATTCTTCAATTAAAGAGGGTTCATCAAAAGCAGTTTCTAAATCATCAACTGTGTTTATCTTCTTCACTCCCTTACCATCATAACCATCTTTACGCAGTTTTTGAATATAAGGAATAGTCAAATTTGTATTTTTAAGATTCTCTTTGGTAGAGATCAGCTGAAATGCAGAAGTTGGAATATCATTTTGTTTAAAAAACTGCTTTTGCAATCCTTTATCTTGTATAAGACGAATGATACGCGATTGTGGATAGACAAGTACACCTTCTTCTTCCAATTTTTCTAAGGCATCCACATTTACCTTTTCGATCTCAATGGTAATCATATCAAGATCTTTCCCAAAATTGTATACAGTTTCAAAATCGCTCAGAGAGCCACATTCAAAACGATTGCATAATTTACGGCAAGGAGCATTCTTATCTGGATCAAGAATGTGAACATTAACGTTATAATTAATGGCCTCTTGAATCAACATACGGCCCAATTGACCACCGCCAAGAACACCTAATTGCAAATCACCATAAAAATCTTTTCCCATGTCTATTTTTCTATTTCTATTCTATTAAGCTTTTTGGTTAAACAACTGTTCTCCCAATAAACTTTCTTTTTCAATTTTCTTTTGTAGTTCTAAAAATGCACCAATCAATGCTTCTGGTCTCGGAGGACAGCCTTGCACATATACATCCACCGGTATAACGCGATCAACTCCCTTTACAACATGATATCCATGTTGCCAATATGGCCCTCCACAATTTGAACATGATCCCATCGAAATCACATATTTTGGTTCTGGCATCTGTTCATATAGCTTCCGAATACGATCGGCCATTTTAAAGGTTACCGTCCCTGCTATAATCATCACATCCGACTGTCTAGGTGAAGGGCGAGGAAAAACCCCTAATCGATCGAGATCATAATTAGCAGCCATGGCTCCCATCATCTCGATGGCACAGCAGGCTATACCAAAACTAATCGGCCACATCGATGATAGTCTTGCCCAATTCAGGAGATCGTCCAATTTGGCTACAATAACACCATTATTCTGTATTTGACTTTCTAAACTCATGATGTTGCTCCTGGTTTTTTGAATCTGGGTTTAAAAGCTATTTTTGGGGCTACAGGCATTTCTTCATTAGCTTTTTCTGCAGTTGCTTTATCGTCTAACTGCACTGTATACGCCCTTAAGGGATAATTTGCTTGATTAAGGCCATCATAAGCAGTACTTGGAATACTGACATTGACCTTTGGTCGTTGATGTATCGGCTTTACCCATTCGAGATCGCCCTTTACCCACACAAAAATCAACCCTATAATAAGTATACCTACAAACAATGCCATTTCAATCAGAGTAAACCACCCCCATCTTCCATCGGCGGCAATGTATTCGGCCTGTCCAAATACAGTAGCCCAAGGAAATATGAAAATGAGCTCTACATCAAAAAGTAAAAATATAAGTGCAATAACATAAAATCTTGGGTTAAATTGAACCCAAGAAGAGCCTACTGCGTCTTCACCACATTCATAAGTACTTAATTTTTGAGGAGTAGGTTTATTTACAGAAAGCATTCTTCCTGCCATAATGGTCATCGCAACTAAAAATATGCCTACCAAAATTATGATAAGTATCTTTCCGTATTCCGATAATTGCCCGGGGTCATCCATTGTTTTACAAAGTTAAAAAATAATTCTATTACAATCAGAACTAAGTCTAAAATACAAAAAAATAAATACGAATTGTCAAAAGATATCAGAGAATCCAGGCCCTTATAGCTCATTTATTTCATCTTTGATAACTCTATGACAATGGGCCAGCTACAACACCCCATTTACAATCGAACTGGCAATTTTTATATCTCTAAAAAAATACCCTAAAAATTATGCATTTTTAGGGTATTAAAGGATATAAAAAATAATTTCTATCTTATTTCCCTGGCATTTTAGGCATGCTTTTCATTAATTTCGCTGCCATTGCCGGGTTTGACATCTGCTTCATTACTTTTCGCATATCGCCAAACTGCTTCATTAACTTATTCACTTCATTGATATCAGTACCTGAACCTTTGGCAATACGAGAACGTCTTTTTTGATCGATCGCATCTGGATTTTCTCTTTCAAATGGAGTCATTGAATCAATAATTGCTTCAATTGGCTTGAATGCATTATCATCCACTTCAATATCTTTCATCGCTTTACCGACTCCAGGAATCATGCCCATCAAATCTTTCATGTTACCCATTTTTTTGATTTGCTGAATCTGCGATTTAAAATCGTTGAAGTCAAATTTATTTTTGCGAATTTTCTTTTGAAGCTCTGCGGCTTCTTTTTCATCAAATTGTTGTTGCGCTCTTTCTACTAAAGACACAACGTCACCCATACCCAAAATACGGGAAGCCATACGATCCGGATAAAACACATCTAATGCATCCATCTTCTCGCCTGTACCGATAAATTTGATTGGTTTGTTTACAACAGATTTAATTGATAATGCGGCACCACCACGAGTATCCCCATCTAGTTTTGTTAATACTACACCTGTAAAATCCAAACGGTCATTGAATGTTTTAGCTGTATTCACAGCATCTTGACCAGTCATCGAATCTACAACAAAGAGAATTTCATGCGGTTGAGTAGCTTCTTTTACGGCAGTAATCTCCACCATTAAAGGCTCATCAATAGCCAAACGACCTGCAGTATCAATGATCACTACATTATGTCCACTTCTTTTTGCCTCCTCTACCCCTGCTTTTGCTATAGCGATTGGATCTGTAGAATTACGGTCTACATAAACCGGAACACCTACCTGTCCTGCCAATACTTCCAATTGGTCAATTGCCGCAGGACGATACACATCACCAGCTACTAATAAAGGCTTTTTACCTTTTTTATCTTTTAAGTATAAAGCTAATTTCCCTGAGAATGTTGTTTTACCAGCACCATTTAATCCGGCGATTAATATAACAGTCGGATTTTTAGAAGCTTCTAATTCAGTAACAGAGCCTCCCATTAACGCTGTCAACTCATCATTCATGATTTTGGTCAACAATTGGCCGGGTGAGATACTTGTTAATACATTTTCACCTAACGCTTTTTGTTTAACATCATCTGTAAATGTCTTTGCAGTTTTATAATTCACATCGGCATCTAATAATGCCTTACGAATTTCTTTCATCGTTTCTGCAACGTTGATCTCGGTAATACTGCCTTGGCCTTTTAAAACCTTAAAGGCTCTATCTAATTTATCCTGTAAGTTCTGAAACATGATAATTGTAAGTCTATGCTATTATAAAAAGCAAAGTTAAAAAAATAGTCGGAAGCTGAAGCATATAGAATTCAATTCCAAGGATTAATACATAAAAAAAGCGAATATTTATAAAAACATTCGCTTTTTTGTGCTTTTAAGTATCCGTAAAGCCCTTAATCTCTTCTTCCGAATAATAGGGAAGCATAATATAATAGGGTAACCAAAGCACTTAATGCTGCTACTACATATGTCATTGCAGCCCATTTTAATGCATCTTTTACACCTTCATCTTCTGTCGAGCTGTAAGTTACACCATTATTGCTTAACCAGGCTTTCGCACGATTTGAGGCATCAAATTCTACCGGAAGCGTCACGAAACTAAAAATTGTTGTAATCGCTAATGCCGCAACTCCTATTGCTAGAACAATGTAGTTCTGTGAAAAGGCCATTAATATAACACCCAACATCAAAACCCAAGATGTCAATTTTGAAGCGAAGCTCACCATGGGTACCATGGCAGATCTAAATCCTAACCATTTATATGCCGTAGCATGTTGCACAGCATGACCACATTCGTGAGCAGAAACTGCCGCTGCGGCAATACTTCTTCCACTGTAAACTTCAGGGCTTAGATTTACTGTTTTATCTGCTGGATTATAGTGGTCACCTAAACGATCAGGGATCGAAACGACCTTCACATCATAAATACCATTATCATGAAGCATTTTTTGTGCAATCTCTGCCCCTGTCAATCCACTCGTTAAAGGAATTTCAGAATATTTTTTAAACTTATTTTTAAATCGGGTTTGAACGATCAGGCTTATAACCATGATCCCTATAAATAAAATCCAATACATAATATTTTCTTTGTTTTAATAGTTACTTATCAAAATACATTCCACCTTGTCATAACAGACAAAATTTCACATACTAATGTACTAAAATCATTCATTAATACATAAAAGAACAATAAGTGAAACAAAAATATGACATTATTACATAGAAAGTCAAAAAACAAAAGGGATGCCCCTCATCGGTTCATCCCTTTTAAATAGTAGTATATTGTGTGATACTAACCGATCTGCAACATCAGACTTTGGCCTTCGATCATCTTACGAAGGTTGGCTAATGCATACCGCATACGTCCCAATGCAGTATTGATACTCACTTCAGTGATATCAGCTATATCTTTAAAGCTCATATCGCAAAAATGTCTCATAATCAATACCTCTTTTTGATCATCAGGAAGTTTTTGAATCATTTTCTTCAAATCGATATCACGTTGTTCTCTTAACATTTTTGATTCCACATTTTCATCACTGAAATCCAATACATCGAAAATATCAAAACCTTCTGTATTGACAATACTCGGAGCTCTTTTCTCTTTTCTAAAATGATCGATAATCATATTATGGGCAATGCGCATAACCCAAGGCAAGAATTTACCCTCGTCATTATATTTCCCTCCTTTTAATGTATTGATTACTTTTATAAAAGTTTCCTGAAAAATATCTTCTGCAAGATATTCATCTTTTACTTTCATATAAATGGATGTGTATATTTTTGATTTATAACGTTCTAACAAAGCTGCTAACGCTGTTTCTTTACCATCTAAATATATATGGATTAATTCTTGATCCGTCTTTTTATTTAAAATACTCATACTTCACCTATTTTTAGCAGTTACCAAATTAATTTTAATTACAACCTGTTTAAAAAGTAGATGTCTGTCGTATAGTATTTCGTTTATATAGTGATCAATTTTCGTATACTCAAAACAAGAGAAAATTATCGAGTAATCAAATTATTACAATGGAATTTAAGACTTTTTAACATTTGCACAAAAAAAGTGCCCTGATTTTAAATCAAGGGCACTTATTATGTTATGATATGTTAACGTACTGCTTATTTATAAAGAGGGAAACCTGCCATCATCTCTTTTACCTTAGCGTGGATTTTAGCAAGTTCTGATTCGTTTGATGCATTTACGATAGCTGCATCAATTAATTCACCGATTTGTACAATCTCTGTTTCCTTGATACCGCGAGTTGTAATGGCTGCTGTACCAAAACGAACACCTGAAGTAACAAAAGGAGAACGAGAATCAAAAGGAACCATATTTTTGTTAGTTGTGATACCCGCTTTTCCTAAAACTGCCTCTGCTTCTTTACCAGAAATATCTTTATTACGTAAGTCAACCAACATTAAATGATTGTCTGTACCGCCAGAAATAATTTTGTAATCTCTTTCTACGAAGAACTGTGCTAAAGCCGCTGCGTTTTTCTTTACTTGAACAATATACTCCATATATTCGTCAGAAAGAGCTTCACCGTAAGCAATAGCTTTAGCAGCGATAGTATGCTCCAAAGGTCCACCTTGTGTACCTGGGAATACTGCTAAATCTAACAACTGTGTAATAGTTCTTGTTTCTCCTTTTGGTGTTTTTGCACCCCAAGTGTTTTCGAAATCTTTCCCTACCATAATCATACCGCCACGTGGTCCACGAAGTGTTTTATGGGTAGTAGTTGTTACGATATGACAATGTGGAAGTGGATCATTCAACAATCCTCTTGCGATAAGTCCTGCAGGGTGAGAAATATCCGCTAAAACCAAAGCTCCAATTTCATCAGCAACTTTACGGATACGCGCATAATCCCAATCACGAGAATAAGCAGAAGCACCACAAATAATCATTTTTGGTTTTTCACGAAGTGCTGTTTCTTCTAATTGCTCATAGTCAATTAGTCCTGTATCTTCTTTTACACCATAAAACAAAGGTTGGTAAATTTTACCTGAAAGATTTGCTGGAGAACCGTGTGTTAAGTGACCACCATGCGATAAATCAAGACCTAGAATTTTATCACCTGGTTTAATTGTTGCTAAAAAAACTGCTGCGTTGGCCTGTGCTCCTGAATGTGGTTGTACGTTTACCCATTCTGCACCGAATAATTGCTTTGCACGGTTGATGGCAATAGTCTCAATTTCATCGACTACCTCACAACCTCCATAGTAACGTTTTCCCGGTAAGCCTTCAGCATATTTATTTGTCAAAACTGAACCTGCAGCTTCCATAACTTGTTTTGAAACGAAGTTTTCTGATGCGATTAATTCGATACCCTCCTCTTGGCGTTTCAGCTCATCAGCTATCAAATTGAAAATGGCTTGATCTCTTTCCATTGTTTTAATCTAGTGTAAAATATGAATATTATGATTTTAGTCTACAAATATAGTATAATACTTAAAAAAGGCCTCAAAAAACAGGCTTTATTATTACGAAATTTCACAAAAACCCCTTATTTATTAAAATTCATTAAAATGAAAAATTCAAATATTTCCTGATTCTTTCCTGCATATGATGCACATAAAATCAATAAAAGAAAGTTGCTCATCCACAAATAAATATCAATATCAGGAATCCCATGACGATCAAATTGATGTTAATACATATTACTTTGTAACATGTTACGAACGAACCTATGTCCGATATTGGCAATCAATGTGTTTAATCAATGTCATAAATCAGAAGCAGTCCTATTTTCTATTAAAATTATGTAATTTTGTTTAAGTTGGTTAAAATATTATCACGATGAGTACAGAGACTATAACAGAAAAAGCTCCCTTGACATTAACTGAAGGAGCGATAAAGGAACTAAAAAAACTGAAGGATCAACAAGAAATTTCAGATGATTTTGGATTACGTATTGGTGTTGAAGGTGGCGGTTGTTCTGGGATGAGCTATATTTTAGGATTCGACCAGAAAAAAGAAGGTGATAGCGAATACAGTATTTCGGGAATTAGGGTATTTATGAACAAAGCACATGGTTTATATTTAGCTGGGATGGAAGTTGATTTTAGAAACGGTTTAGATGCACGTGGTTTTACCTTCAACAATCCAAATGCTTCCAGCACTTGTGGTTGTGGAAGTTCTTTCTCTGCATAAAGAATTAAAAATATACAGACAAAGCCCAATATTCAGTGAATATTGGGCTTTTTTTATTTATGAATCCTATTGATACGATCACTCCTTCAAGTTTAAATATCACTTTTTAGATTGATTATGCTATACAACCTGATGTTAAAGGTTGTATTTACCTTAAAAGGGTTGTTTTTTAGCTTTTACCTTTCAGCTTAATTGATTAAATTAGCGACCTTTAGAAAAAGAATACGAGACACTGATGTATAAAGAATATAAGCAGCTTAATTTGCCGGAAATAGGCAAAGAAATATTGACCCGTTGGGAACAGGAAAAAATATTCGAAAAAAGTATCACAAACCGTCCAGGAAATAAAACGTACACCTTCTATGAAGGTCCTCCTTCTGCCAACGGTATGCCTGGTATTCACCATGTAATGGGGCGCGCAATCAAAGATATCTTCTGTCGTTATAAAACTTTAAAAGGATTTCAAGTAAAACGTAAGGGCGGATGGGATACGCACGGCCTTCCAATTGAACTTGCTGTTGAAAAAAAACTTGGCATTACTAAAGAAGATATTGGAAAGAAAATATCTGTTGAAGAGTACAATGATGCCTGCCGTACAGAGGTAATGAAATACACTGATGTATGGAATGATTTAACTATAAAAATGGGGTATTGGGTAGATCTTGAAAACCCTTATATTACCTATGAAAATGAATATATTGAAACACTTTGGTACATCTTAAAAGAATTTTATAAAAAGGGTCTTTTATACAAAGGGTATACCATACAGCCTTATTCACCTGCGGCAGGAACAGGATTGAGCTCACATGAACTAAATCAACCTGGTACTTACAAAGATGTAAAGGATACGACAATTGTCGCACAATTTAGATTAATCAAAAATCAATTGCATCCAGCAATTGCCACTTTAGTGGAAGATGACTCTGAAGATGTTGCTTTCATTGCTTGGACAACTACGCCTTGGACATTACCTTCCAATACGGCGTTGGTCGTTGGTAAAAAAATAAACTATGTAAAAATTAAAACTTTTAATCAATATACAGGAACACCGGTTTCGGTTATATTGGCTAAAGATTTAATCCCTAAACATTTTAAAACTGAAGGAAAAGACGCATCGTTTCAAGATTATAATTTAGGTGATAAGGTTATTCCTTGGGAAGTTGCGGCAACTTTCACGGGCGAAGAGCTTGTTGGTTTACGCTATGAGCAGTTGATGCCTTATATCACGTCAGATGAACTACAGGAAAAAGCTTTCCGTGTAATCCCTGGAGATTTTGTAACTACAGAAGATGGTACAGGTATCGTGCATGCTGCACCAACATACGGCGCAGATGACTTTAGAGTAGCTAAAGAGCAAGGTGTACCCGGAATCTTGATCAAAGATGAAAATGGCAAAGAAGTACCTACTGTGGATCGTACTGGTCGATTTGTTAAGGAAATCACTGACTTTGCAGGTCGTTTTGTTAAAGAGGAATATTATTCGGATGCTGAACGTGCCGATAAAGATTTCCGTCCTACAGATGTGCTTATCGCCATAAAATTGAAAGAAGACAACAAAGCTTTTGATGTTAAAAAATATGAGCATACTTATCCACACTGCTGGCGTACAGACAAACCTGTTCTGTACTATCCATTGGATAGCTGGTTTGTTAAATCGACCGCTGTTAAAAATGATTTAGTTGCACTAAATAAAACCATTAACTGGAAGCCTGAAGCGACTGGTACTGGACGCTTTGGTAATTGGTTGGAAAATCTAGTTGACTGGAATCTATCACGCTCACGTTACTGGGGGACTCCCCTACCTATCTGGCGCTCTGAAGATGAGAATGAAGAAATCTGCGTTGGTTCTATGCCTGAATTAAAGGCTTTATTGGAAGCATCTCTGGTTTCTGATGTATTATCTGAAAAAGAAAAAGAAACTAACAAAGCATATTTGGATAAATTCGGAACTGAAAAACTTGATCTGCATCGTCCTTATGTAGACGATATTGTATTTGTATCGGATGCGGGTCAAAAATTATTCCGTGAACCTGATTTAATCGATGTTTGGTTTGATTCTGGTGCTATGCCTTACGCACAGTGGGGTCTAGACTATGAAAAACTTGCAAAAGGAGAAGCACTTCCATTTAAAGAAGGTTATAAAGAAGCATTTCCGGCAGACTTCATTGCTGAGGGAGTTGATCAGACACGTGGCTGGTTCTTCACACTTCATGCAATCTCAACGATGTTACAAAAATCGGTTGCATTCAAAAATGTCATTTCGAATGGATTGGTTTTAGATAAAAATGGTAATAAAATGTCTAAACGTCTTGGTAATGGGATTGATCCATTTACCATGTTAGATAAATATAGTGCTGATGCAACACGTTGGTATATGATCAGCAATGCTTCACCATGGGATAATTTAAAGTTCAATGAAGAGGGACTGGATGAGGTACGTCGTAAGTTTTTCGGAACTTTATATAATACCTATGCATTTTTTGCTCTGTACGCGAACATTGATAAATTTAGTTATAGTGAAGCGGATATTGCTTTAGAAAACCGTCCTGAAATAGACCGTTGGGTAATATCACTATTGAACAGTTTAATTAAAGAAGTCGATGAATTTTATGCGGACTTCGAGCCCACAAAAGCGGCACGTGCCATACAAAATTTTGTTGACGAGCATTTAAGTAACTGGTACGTTCGTCTTTGCCGCCGTCGTTTCTGGAAGGGAGAATATTCTGAAGATAAGATCTCTGCTTACCAAACTTTATTTACTTGTTTGGATACGATAGCGAAATTGATGTCTCCTATCTCGCCTTTCTTTTCAGACCAGTTGTATCTAGATTTGAACAACGCTACGGTTAGGGAAACTTTTGAATCTGTGCATTTAGCAAATTTCCCGAATTATCAGGAAAAATTGATCGACAAGGATTTGGAGGAGCGTATGTCATTGGCTCAAGATATTTCATCCCTTACCTTATCACTGCGCAAAAAAGTAGGCATCAATGTACGACAACCGTTAAACAAAATCTTACTTCCGGTACTGGATAATAGCTTCCAAGAACGTGTAGAAAAGGTAAAAGATTTGATACTTTCCGAAACGAATATTAAAGATATTCAATTCATTACGGACACGACAGGTATCATCAAGAAAAAAATTAAACCGAACTTTAAAGCTCTTGGCTCGAAAGTTGGTAAAGACATGAAGTTAGTGTCTGCAAAAATCAATGCACTTTCTACAGAAGAGCTTGCAAAATTGGAAAGCGATGGTGAAATTTTATTAGCCGATACACCTTATACAATTCAATTGAGCGATGTAGAAATTATAGCAGAAGATGTTGCTGGCTGGCAGGTCGCTAATTTAGCTAAATTAACCGTAGCCCTGGATATCCATATTTCTGAGGAATTAAAACAAGAAGGATTGTCAAGAGAGTTGGTTAACCGTATCCAAAACCTAAGGAAAGACAAAGGTTTTGAGGTTACTGACCGTATCCGTGTTTTAGTTAGCAAAGATGCTGATATTGAGAGCGCAACGAATGAAAATTTATCTTATATTTGTACCGAAATTCTAGCGGATTCATTGAGTTTCGAAGAATCACTAACTACCGGAGATAGCATTGATATTGACGGAAAGGAATTGAATGTTTTAATCGAAAAAATTTAAATTATGGCAACTAATAACGAAAAGACACGCTATAGCGATTCAGAGCTACAAGAATTTAAAAGCATTATCTTAGAAAAACTAAGAATTGCAAAAGAGGAACTTGCTGCCTTAACAGCCTCTCTAAATAATAGTGATGCAAATGGTACGGATGATACTGCTGGTACTTATAAAACTTTGGAAGATGGTTCTGCCACTTTAGAAAAAGAACAAACGAATCAGTTAGCTGCTCGCCAACGAAAATTCATCGACAACTTAGATGCGGCTTTAGTTCGTATTGAGAACAAAACTTATGGTATTTGTAGAGAAACGGGAAAATTGATCCAAAAGGAAAGATTGAAAGCTGTTCCTCACACTACGTTAAGTATCGAAGCTAAAAATAAACAGTATTAATATTTTTTAAATACAAAAACATAATGGTCTTTACCAAAAGTAAAGACCATTTTTACAACTATGAAAGGCTATACTAAACCAGTAATTCTGATTATTCTCGTTCTTTTAATTGACCAGATATCAAAAATATGGGTCAAATTAAATATGACCATTGGTCAAAGTTATGAGGTGATTGGTAAATTTGTACAAATCCATTTTATAGAGAATAATGGAATGGCCTATGGAATGGAATTTGGTGGCGAATTTGGGAAACTGATGCTAACACTTTTTCGTATTATCGCTGTCGGAGCAATCGGCTATGGCCTGCATTACATGGTTAAAAAGAAATATAATCGCGGATTTATTCTCAATATTGCCTTAATCTTTGCAGGAGCACTTGGAAATATTATCGACTCTACTTTTTATGGTATGATCTTTAGTGAAAGCACCTGGTACGATAAAGCTTCATTATTTCCTGCAGATGGAGGATATGCAACGATTTTCCATGGAAAGGTCGTTGATATGCTCTATTTTCCACTGATTAATGGAACATTCCCATCTTGGCTCCCGATTTGGGGTGGTCAAGAATTTCTATTCTTTCGACCGGTATTCAATATTGCTGATTCTGCAATATCGGTGGGGGTTGTGCTGATTCTACTCTTCCAAAAGAAATATTTTAAAGAAGAGAAAGAAGAAAAAACAAGTATACATAGTGAAATCGTAGAAGATTAATAACGACTTCTAAAAAGTCTTGAATTTTCAAGGCTTTTTTTATGAACAACTACAAATGATAAAATTATATATTAAATGCACCCTTTTAACACTTTTCAGTGTTCTAAGTTTACAAGGAATTGCACAATACAGCAATCCTGAACTCGTAAAAAAACATATCAACTATCTCGCAAGTGATAAGATGAAAGGTCGCGGTACAGGAAGCAAAGAAGTATTCAAAGCGGCAAATTATATTGAAAAATATTTTAAAACACTTAAACTTCAACCGTTAGGTGAAAAAGGATTCAGACAATCGTTTGATGCTAAAGTATGGAAAGTTAAAGTGAGTGACAGCATTCGCAAAGCAGATAACATCATTGCATTTTTAGACAATGGCGCTCCACTTACTATTGTAATCGGGGCACATTATGACCATTTAGGAACTGGTCATCAAGGCAGCTCAAAAGACTCTCTCGGTGTTGGTAAAATACACAACGGAGCAGATGATAATGCCTCAGGCGTAGCCGGTTTACTGGAATTAGCACGTTATTATAGTACGAATAATTTAAAGGAAAGTTATAATTTTCTTTTTATCGCATTTGGTGCTGAAGAGTTAGGATTAATCGGATCAAAATATTTTACCGAACACCCAACTTTGCCACTTGATAAAATAACAGGTATGTTAAACATGGATATGATCGGCAGGTTAAATCCTGAACAGGGTGTTGCTGTAATTGGATATGGAACAAGTAAAAAATGGCCGGAAATATTTAAGGGTATCACACCTAAAATTAAGTTTTATACAGGTCATGATGGTAATGGTGGTTCTGACCAGACCTCATTCTATAAGAAGAATATTCCAGTTCTATTTTTCCACACAGGAGGTCATCCTGATTATCATATGCCAACAGATGATCCAGAAAAAATCAACTATTCAGGACTTACTGGAATTATCGATTTCGAGGTAATGGTTATCAACAATATGTTAAAACAAAGTGAGAAACTCGAATTCCAATTCACAAATTAATGATGGTTACCAACAAAGTGTTAATAACTGGGTCAAATGGGTTTTTAGGACAAAAACTAATCGATCTACTTAGTAAAAACCTCAATTATGAAGTTTTTGCTATTTCCATGAATAAAAACGACAATCCGAATGTAGCGAATTATCATTTTCAACAATTGGATTTGATGAATTCGGACCTTTTAAACACCTATCTGTCAGAAGTTAAACCAAATTACATCATTCACACTGCTGCAATCACAAGTGTTGAAGGGTGCGAAGCTGATAAAGTGCTCTCTGAAAAGATGAACGTTGAGGTAGCGAAGCAATTGGCCGATTATTGTAAGCAGACAAATGGTTTTTTAGTACAGTTATCCACAGATTTTGTTTTTGATGGCCAAAATGGTCCATATAAAGAGGATGATTCAACCAATCCATTAAGTGAATATGGTAAAAGCAAATTACGTTCAGAACAAGTTATCCATAACTCTGGATGTGAATATGCGATCTTAAGAACTATATTGGTGTATGGAATAAATGCTAATCCAAACCGCTCTAATTTAGTGCTTTGGGCAAAAGAAAAACTTTCAAAAAATGAACCGATAAAAGTGGTGAAAGATCAATGGCGCATGCCAACGTTTGTTGATGATTTAGCTGAAGCCTGTCTTTTAGCTATTGAAAAACGTGCAACAGGAGTTTTCCACATCAGTGGGGAGGAAATGTTTACAATTGCAGAAGCAGTCTATCAAATTGCAGATTTTTGGAAATTTGACAAATCCTTAATTTCAGAAATTACGGCGGCATCAATAAGTCAATCTGAAAACAGACCACAAAAAACAGGGTTTATATTATCAAAAGCCAAGTCGATTTTGGGCTTTCAACCAACTCCTTTCAAAGCGAGTTTAGAAATAATCGATAAACAATACGGAATCTTCCGTTAATAATAAAAAAAGAGATGAAGGAGAAATGTGCTAAAGAGTCTACTACGGTAATGAATGAATTAGTATTACCGAATGATACGAATACTTTTGGTAATTTAATGGGCGGTAGATTGTTGTATTGGATGGATATCTGTTCTGCAATGGCAGCGCAGAAACACTGTAATAGTCCAGTAGTAACCGTATCGGTCGATAACGTTTCATTCAAAAGGTCCATTCGACTAGGAGAAGTTGTGACCATTGAAGCGAAGGTAACGCGTGCCTTTAATACTTCAATTGAAGTAAGAATGGAGGTGTTTGCTCAAAATCTTCCATTGGGAACAAAAGAAAAATCAAATGAAGCTTATTATACATTCGTAGCGGTAGACGAGCATGCCAAACCGCAGCCAATTCCGAAAGTAGTTCCTGAAACGGAATTGGAACATAGGCTTTACGACGAGGCAATGAGACGTCGTGAGTTACGCTTAATATTAAGTGGTAAGCTAGATCCAAGCAAAGCTACTGAATTAAAAAACCTTGTCAATTTATTTGATCACAAAGGCTAATTAAAAATGCCTCAGATGGTGTATCTGAGGCATTTTTAATTTTAATTAGTGCAAACGCTATTATTCAGAGCCTAAAGCCACTATACGATCAAACTCTTCAGCCTTTAGTGGCATTACAGATAATCTTCCTTGACGTACTAATGCAACATCCTGTAAAAATTCATCTGCTTTGATCTGCTCTAGTGTAACTGATTTTTTAAATGTTTCGACCGGAGCTAAATCTACGACTACCCATTTCGGATCTTCAGTTGTAGGATCCTGATAGTATTCTTTTACAACTTTTGCAATACCCACCACTTCTTTTCCTTCATTGCTATGGTAAAATAAAACAAGATCACCCTCTTTCATTGCTTTAAGATTGTTACGGGCTTGATAATTACGTACACCATCCCAAAACGTCTGACCATCTTTATTAAATTGCTCCCAGCTGTATTTGAAAGGTTCAGATTTGACCAAAAAGTAATTCATATCGAAAAAATTAGTTTTGTTGTTCTAATACTTCCATTTTATCAGCAAAGTGAGCGCAATAATCACGTAAATCTGCGATTACTTTCTCTGCCATAGGATCACCGCCTGAAGAACGTAGAAATGAATCTCCTAATGTCTGTAAGGTCTCATAGAAAAAACGTTTCATCTCATCATAAGGCATATCTTTAGTCCATAAATCGATACGCATTGAGTTTTTATATGCAGAATCCCATAATGCTAAAAACATGGCTTTGGCAGGAAGTTCATCAGAAGATTCACCATCATTAGAAGACCAAGTAATTTTGTCAGGCACGTTTGCATCATCCAATTCAACCTGTAATTTTATTTCTGCTTTTTTCATTAGAATATGATTTGTTTTAATAATGAGTGTTAGCTTTTACTAATTATTAAGCTGGTTTCACTCGGTTTTTAAAGGCTATGAAGCTACTCTGAACATGTTGATTTCTATATGATATGCTCAAGACTGTTTCATATTAATAATGCTTTTTACAAAAGGCTTACGCTATTTTTATAATAAGTGTTAAGATCGCGACTACCACTATAAAACCCAACTCATAGAGCCAAAGCTTTTTATTTTGTTTGACAATAATCCGGAAGAAAATATCCACCAATAGTAATACCACCATTAAGATCAACAGCGCGGTCATAGACAGTAATGGTTTCGTATCGGACATATCCTCTACAAAATACCAAGCTACTAAGCATGCCGATACGATATTAATTGGTGTAAGTCTCACTATTTTGTTCTATAATTTCTTTTAGTAGAAGTTTTAGGACCTTGTTTATTAGACTTGAACCCCGATGCACGCTGTGATGCTTTTGCTTCTTTCTGCTTGATTGCAAATTTCTTCTCGTGGAACGCTCCTTTAAAATCTGGATCTTCTTTTCGTTTTTGAATATCGATTTCTTTGGCAATAGCCTGGCGTTCGAAATATGGTGTTTCTTCGATAAAAACTTCATCTGGTAGTGGAGCAACATCAACAGACTGACGCATTAACTTTTCAATTTTTCTGAAATAATATTTTTCTGCATCATTGCAAAAAGTAATAGCATCACCAGAATTAAATGCACGGCCGGTACGTCCGATACGGTGTACGTAATCTTCTGTCACTATGGGAACTTCAAAGTTAATCACATGAGAAACATTTGAAACATCAAGACCACGTGCTGCTACATCAGTCGCTACTAAAATTCGTATATTTCCTTCTTTAAAGGCATTAATAGAATTGATACGTGTATTTTGACCTTTATTAGCATGTATAACTCGTACTTGATCTTTACCATATTTACGTTCTAAAAAGGCAAAAACATTATCCGCAACTGTTCTTGTTTTGCAAAAAACAATTAAACGATGAAATGATTCATCATCTTTCAATAGATGTTGCAATAAATTGAGTTTTGTTTTTTGGTTAGGAACGAAATAAACTCTCTGACTCACCGTCGAAGCTGGCGTTGCTTGCTCAGAAACTTCTATAACCGTTGGAAAAGCTAAGAAATCACCAGCAATTTTCCGAACCAGCTCTCCCATTGTTGCGGAGAATAATAAATTTTGTCTTTTTCGAGGCACGACTTCCAAAATACGGTGCAATTTAGAAATGAATCCCATATCCATCATTTTATCGGCCTCATCCATCACCAAAAATTTCAATGATTTCACATTAATATGACCTTCTAAATATAAATCTAAAAAGCGCCCCGGTGTCGCGACAATTATGTCTACTCCTTTTTCAAGGTTTTCAATTTGGGTTTTAGGCCCCAAACCACCATATAAAACGACTGTACGTAAATCAAGATATTTTGAAAATGTCTGGATATTTTCCTCGATCTGCATAGCAAGTTCGCGGGTTGGCGATAAAATTAAAGCGCGTGCATCTTGACCTTGCGCATATTTCAATTTCATTAATATAGGTAAGACAAATGCAGCCGTCTTTCCAGTGCCTGTTTGCGCTACTCCCATGATATCTTGACCAGCTAGAATCGGTGTAATAGCTTTTTGTTGTATTTCTGTTGGAACCGAATAACCTGCTTCTTCAATTGCGTTCAAAAGCTGCTTATTCAATTTAAAATTTTCAAATGTTTGCTGCATTTTACAAAGATAATGAAAAGCATCCACATGCTTATCTTATGCATTAAATGATTATCAGATTGACGTAAAACTGACATAACTGTTTCATTATTATTGTTAAAAAGATGCTTCATTGGTCGCATTTTGATTTAAAGCAGAATTAAACCACCTTTGTAGTAAATAACTAAACTTTTTTATCAAGTTTGTATGAAAAAATTATGGATCTTATTGCTGCTTATCACAGCAAGTATGACCACATTCGCAGATGAAGGAATGTGGTTCTTAATGCACTTGAAGCGACTTAATGAAGCTGATATGCAAAAGAAAGGATTGAAACTGACGGCTGAGGAAATCTACAGCATCAACAATTCAAGTTTAAAGGACGCAATCGTACAATTCAATGGTGGTTGTACTGCAGAAATCGTTTCTGACCAAGGCTTAGTATTCACAAATCACCACTGTGGATATGGTGCAATTGCAGAATTATCAACTCCTGAAAATGACCACTTAACAAATGGTTTCTGGGCAAAAACAAAATCTGAAGAACTAAAACCGAAGTCTTTGTTCGTTCGCTTCTTTGTTCGTATGGACGATGTTTCAAAAAGAATTTTGTCATTAGTAAATGATAAAATGTCTGAATCTGAACGTCAAAAAATCATTAATCAGGAAATCGCTAAAATCGAAAAAGAAAACAGCGAAAACGGTAAATACATCGTCAATGTAAAATCATTTTACAATGGCAATGAATATTACTATTTCGTTTATCAAGATTTTAACGATGTCCGTTTAGTAGGAACTCCTCCTAACAGCATAGGTAAATTTGGTGGTGATACAGACAACTGGGAATGGCCACGCCACACAGGAGACTTTTCTATCTTCCGTGTATACGGGGACAAGAATGGTAACCCAGCAGAATATGCGAAGGAAAATGTTCCTTTAAAACCAAAACACTTCTTACCGATCAGTTTAAAGGGTTTTAAAGAAGGTGATTTTGCTATGATATTGGGATACCCTGGCCGTACCAATCGTTGGATGCCTGCAGGAGGAATTGATCAAAATGTAAAGTTTGCTTACCCTGCTTGGGTAGAGGCATCAAAAACAGGAATGGATGCCATGAAAAAATACATGGACAAAGATCAAGCTGTTAAAATCAATTATGCTTCTAAATATTCTCAAGTAGCTAACTACTGGAAAAATCGCCAAGGAATGATCGACGCTTTAACGTTGCACAAAACTGCGGTGACAAAAGCTCAAGATGAGGCTAAATTTAACAAATGGGCTAATAAAAAAGAGAATAAAGCAGAATATGGTGATGTAATTGCTACGATTAATGCTTATTATGCTGCTACGAATGAAAAAGCGCGTCATGATAACTATTTAAGTGGTATGATCCGTTCAAGTACATTAGCCGCTTTACCGTTTTCAATCGGAAATGGATTGGATTTATATGTAAAGTCTAATGAGGCGAAACGTAAAGAGTTATTACCGAAGTTGCAAGGAGCAATTGCTTCCAGTTATGAGAAATTATACTTACCTCTAGAGGAAGATGTATTGATTGATGAATTGAACTTATATGCAAAAAAAGGTGGCAACATCGCTCCTTATGTTGCAGAACTAGCTGGTAAAAACAACAATGATCTAACATCATATATTCGTGAAGCTGTCAAAAATAGTATTTTTGCTTCCGAAGAAAGACTTAATAACTTTTTAGACAATCCGACAGCGTTAGCGTTGGATAACGATCCATTGTACAAATTATCGACAGCATTATTAAATAAATACCGTGAGTCTTCGCCTTCAGATAAAGAAGCAACGGATAAATTCGAGGCTGCACACCGTAAATATGTTGCTGGCGTATTAGCTTCTAATCCAAAAGGAAAATTCTATCCAGATGCAAACAGCACGTTACGTTTAACATATGGTTCTATTAAATCATTGCCTGCAGATAAACGTAATGATGCTGCACAAAACTTCTATACGACTTTGAAAGGCACTATTGCTAAGTACAAAAAAGGAGACGAAGAGTTTGATTTGCCTCAGAGATTGATTGATTTGCAAAACAATAAAGATTACGGTCGCTATGCAGATAAAGCTGGATACCTTCCGGTTAACTTCTTAAGTGACAACGATATAACTGGCGGAAATTCAGGTTCTCCTGTAATAAATGGAAATGGCGAACTAATTGGCTTGGCTTTTGATGGTAATATTGAAGCGATGGCAGGTGACGTTATTTTTGATCACAAATTGCAACGCACGATATCTGTAGATATTCGTTACGTTTTATTTGTAATTGACAAATTTGCTGGAGCTACCAATATCATTAGTGAATTAAAAATTGTAGAATAATCATATTTCACAATTTTTAACAGAAATTTTTCTGAAAAAATATTTTCTATTAAATTGGTTTTTGTATATTTATTGTGTTAATTAGAGTAATAAACAAGACCATAAAACTAAAATTATAATTATTAAAATGGAAAACTACGTAAAATTAAAAGAGTTAGTAGCATCAATCGAAGGAGATGCAGACAAATTTTTCAACAATGGTAACTCTGCTGCAGGTACTCGTGTACGCAAAGGATTACAAGACATTAAAACATTAGCACAAGAAATTCGTAATGAAGTTACTGCTAAGAAAAATGACGGTAAATAGTTTTTATTTATCTTAATCAAAATAAAAGGCGCTTTAAAAGCGCCTTTTATTTTGCTATTATTTTTTTATATTAATAAAGCCCTTAAATGTAATATTTAAGGGCTTTATTAATAATATACAGCTTTCTTACTCAATTACAAAGTAGCTAATTGCATAATATATTTTACGGTATCTTTGTTCAACCACTGCGAAATAGTGGATGTAAATTGATCAATCATTTGCTTACGGCTCATTGTTTTAGTCTTCTTATTTTCAAAAACCTTCTTATCCATTACAATAGTATTGCTCAATTCTACCTTCGTAGCAAAATAAGATACGTGTTGACTTGGTACCACGAGACCCAAAATCATACCCGGCAAGCCACTTATAGACTCAGGGCCTCCACTAACTGGAATTTCATTTGCATAGAAACCTATTACATAAGTTGAATCGGAAGTAAATCCATTTGCCCGTCGACATGTATAACCTGCTATATCGCGGTACTCATCAGTAATACGCCATTGAATTTTTTTAACGGAGTCCTGAATGATAATTTTATCACCCATCATATCATTAAAACGTTTATAATCCTTCGTTGCTAAATTTGATAAAGTCTGCGCATCAAAGTCCAGAGCAAACATCATAATTAGTTGCTTTGCTTTCATATCCAATTCCTGTCCAGCGACCGGTTGAAATAGTGTTTCATTTCCATTGAATTTAAGGGTCTTCTTTAAAACAACATTCTCTGGAATATTTGGAAGCATCTGTTCAAACTGAGTTCTGGAATTACCATCAGCTTTGGCAATAAACTGTTTATTAACGATGTTCTTCATATACATCGTTTTATCAAACGAGATGGTACCGACCTTAGAAAAAAGTGTATACTGTGCTTTAGCGAGCGTACTGCAACATAAGAGTATAAAAAGTATTCCGTAATTTAGTATTTTCATGTGTTTCATCTTATAAAAACATTTTTGTAAAATCCCATGATAGCTTTAACATATAGTAACGTCTGATCGTATCATATCTTCTTTGCGTAAATACAGAGCTTGAGGCCGATCTGCTAAAGCCTTTATTTTGATTCAGAACATCATTAACTGTAAAATCTAAAATCAAAGATTCATTTTTCAAGAATTTCTTACTAACTCCTGGATGAAGTAAAAATTGATCAAACTTCTGGTCAAACGCTTTCGTTGCTGCCTCGTAAGTATAATCGTAGTTGGTATATACCTTAAGTGTTTTTGTAAAAAAGTATTCTACACTTCCAGAGGAACCGAATACAAAACCATTACTGTTTGTATTTTGCTGTAAGTTAGACTCCATAACACGGTATTGTGGACTTAGATTAATATTAAAGTTTAGCCCGGTTTTTGTATCACGAGTCAACGTGTAAGTAAAATTATAATTGGTTGTATTTACTTTATTCAGTTCACCATTGAAGAAATTATAATTTTCCGATGTTGACAATGATAATTGTGGCGAGTTACTCAATCCCAATTTTTTATTCAACTTAAAGTAATAACCGGACCAAAAATTAGCAGACAGATTAGTTTTTCCTATTATATTATTCCATTCGTAGGTATTTATACCATTAGCAGTAGTGATGTTCTGTGAAATAGGATCTTTTACAACATTTACGTTCCCTCCTACATATGCATAACTTCCTGTCAATAACTTAAATGTATTATAACCTAAGTTTATATTATGACTAAAAGATGGTTTCAAATTCTCATTCCCAATATAGCGATTCAATTGATCTGAGTTATCAAGTATCGGCTGGATTTGATTTAAAGCAGGTAGTTGATTACGTCCATTGTAATTAAACCACAACTGCTTACTTTTAGTAAATGAATAACCACCACCTAATGACGGATTATAAGTGAAAAAGTTTCTGGAAAACTGTTCTTTCGTATCGTTATTCCGTTGCTCTAAATCATCATTATTGAAACTATTCGTAAAATTTAATCTTAACTTTTCCGTTGTATAACCGAATGCCAGTTTATAATTACTGCTTGTTCTATTGAAATCATAATCATTACTAAAACGTTTATCCAGTTGATCATAATTTCCTGAAGAGGATTCATTAAACGATTCCACCAAAGAAGAACTTTTATTACTTTCGACACCACCTCCAATCGACATATTTAAAACTTTAGACAATGGTTCTGTATAGGTTAAAGATGCTCGGTTATTTGTTACCCTCTGTTCTCTGTTTTTTCGCTGATCAGTAATAGAATCTTGTCCAACATCATATTTACGAACTTTTGAATATAGAGACCCTCCACCAGTAGTTTCATCTTTCCTTGTCTCTCCACTAAATGTCAATGATCTTCCTTTTTTCTTAAATTTATGAGTAAACAACGCACTTAAATTAAATGCTTTCACCTTGTTGTCCGCAACTTCTCTTGTATTTTCAGTTGTTACTGTATCCAATTTTTCGGAAAATTGATACGCTTCGCGCTTATTATCAGACCAAAGATTCTTTTGCGATGCTCCTCCACGAATTGTCAATGTATTTAAGGAGTCAAAGTTAAGATCGTATTTCAAATTTACACGATGCTGATCATTTTCCGTATCTACTGTCTTTACAGTACGGCTGTTGATAAGACCACTCATCAAAGTTTCATCTTGACCATCACTACTGATACGACCATATTTATAGTTTATATTGACGTTATGCTTGTTTTTATCAAATTTGTCTGAAAAGTTAATGCCTGAATTAATTGCTCTTGGGACACCAATTACACCTTGGCCAGAGAATGGGTCGGTAAAACTTGACCAGGACATCGATCCATCATCACCATAACTTACTCCGGAATCGCCCCCATATTTCTCTGCATCTTGCCAATTCATCGACGTAGTACCATTGTTACCAAATAGACCATAAGCTGATATTTTTTGCGAACCTTTAAACTTATTAACCATCAGTTGCCCCATGTAGTATTTATCTGTTCCACCACCTACTAGCGCTTTACCAAACATACCATTTTTGGCTCCATCTTTTAATTTAACATTAATCGTTTGCTCTCGTTGACCATCATCCACTCCTGTACGTTCCGCTTGTTCTGATTTCTTTTCGTAGACCTGCACTTTATCAACCATGTCTGAACGTATGTTACGTGTCACTAATGTCGGATCATCGCCAAAGAATTCTTCCCCGTCTACTAAAACCTTTTTCACAGTTTTACCTTGTGCAGTAATCTTTCCCGATGCATCAACCGTAATACCCGGCAATACTTTCAATAAATCTTCAACTTTAGCATTTTTTTCCACTTTAAAGCTACCTGCATCATATTCTGTAGTATCTCCTTTAATAGTGATCGGAATGCGTCCTGTTACGATAACTTCTTGTAAAAGTTGCGCTGTACTTGTCAAACCAACCTTTAATGCTGAATAATCTTGATTTGGTAAAATTTCGGTATAATAGTCTCCATATTTGGGATAACTTACAATAAGTACTGCCTCACTTTGTACGGGTGTATTTAACGAAAAATTACCATTTTCATCAGATCTGGTAAAATCTAAAAGAATAGAGTCTTTGGCACTCAAGAGCATGACCGTTGCATTTGACAACTTCTGCTGATCTTTGGCATCACTAATTTTACCTTGAATTTTACTCTGAGCAAAGCAAAAGCTCACAAGCATCGGTAATAGCAACAACAAATGGAAAATCGTTTTTCTTTTCATCTAAAAACTATAATTATCACTTTGGTTAATAAAACTGCACAAATATATTGCATAGTTACCCCTATTAGATAGGCTTTCAATAGAAATGTTACAACTTTTTATAACTTTTTTTTAAATCCTTTAATTATGCCTCTAAAACCATAATTACCAAGGTGAAATTATAATGTTTTACCTATTTTTGTTTTAAATACATTCATACTATGCAAACTATACAAGAATATGTTGAGGCGAACAAACAACGATTTTTAGATGAGTTGTTTGATTTATTACGTCTTCCGTCAGTAAGTGCTGATCCAAAATTTAAAGGTGATATCGAAAAAACGGCAGAATTTGTAGCACAAAAGTTAAAGGAAGCTGGCGCAGATAATGTAGAAATCTGTCAAACAGCGGGTAATCCGATTGTATATGGAGAAAAAATTATCGATCCTGCTTTACCGACGGTATTAACCTATGGACATTATGATGTGCAACCTGCTGATCCATACGAATTGTGGGATACTCCACCGTTTGAGCCAACAGTACGTGATGGTAAAATTTACGCGCGTGGTTCTGCAGATGATAAGGGACAATTCTATATGCATGTAAAAGCATTTGAATATATGATGAAAAATAATGCACTTGCGTGCAATATTAAATTCATGATCGAGGGAGAAGAAGAAGTTGGTTCTGCTAACCTTGGAACTTTTGTAAAAGAAAATAAGGAAAAATTAAAAGCTGACGTAATTGTTATTTCTGACACATCGATGATCAGTCTGGAAACTCCATCTTTAGAAACTGGATTAAGAGGATTATCTTATGTTGAAGTTGAAGTAACTGGTCCAAATAGAGATTTACACTCTGGTGTTTACGGGGGCGCAGTTGCAAACCCAGCTACAATCTTAGCAAAATTAATCGCATCTCTACATGATGAGAACAATCATATTGCCATTCCAGGATTTTACGATGATGTCGTCGAACTATCTCAGGAAGAACGCGATGAGCTCAATAAAGCGCCATTCGAAATCGAAGCATATAAAAAAGATTTAGGTGTTCAAGAGCTATGGGGAGAAGAAGGATATTCAACAATTGAACGTACAGGTACTCGCCCGACTTTAGAAGTGAACGGTATTTGGGGAGGTTATATTGGTGAAGGTGCAAAAACTGTACTTCCTTCGAAAGCATATGCCAAGATTTCGATGCGATTAGTTCCAAATCAAAATTCACAGCGTATTACAGACTTATTTAAAAAACATTTCGAAGCAATTGCTCCCAAAAATGTACAAGTCGAAGTTAAACCGCATCATGGTGGCGAACCGGTTGTAACTCCAACTGATAGTGTCGCTTACAAAGCTGCTGAGAAAGCTTTAACGGACACATTTGGGGTAAAACCTATCCCAACCCGCGGCGGAGGTTCAATTCCTATTGTAGCCTTATTTGAGGAAGTTTTAGGCTTAAAAACTGTCCTTCTTGGTTTCGGATTAAATAGTGACAACCTACATTCTCCGAACGAGAAATATGGTATTGAAAATTATCTTAAAGGTATTTCAACTATTCCTTTGTTTCATAAATATTATGCTGCATTAAGTAAATAAATACCTGCACAAAATACAGAAAGGGGTTCGCTAATTTGAACCCCTTTTTTATTATATTGCTCTCCTTACGAAAAGCTATCTTGTATAAAAATATTATTGAATGATTAAAATTCTGAAGAAACTGCATCGCTATTTTTATTTTGCCAGTGTTTTTATTGTGTTCTGTTGTCTTTTTCCCATCATATGGCTATATGCAAGAAATGCATCCAAAAACTATAATCAAATCGCGTATCTCAGGAGATGGATGAGTCTCATCGGTTCATATGGTGCCGGTATTTTTTACCGCGTAAAGTTTGAAGAAAAAATTGACTGGTCCAAACCTTATATCCTCTGTGCTAACCATACTTCCGTTCTAGACATCACGGCGATGACTTTTATATCCCAGAAAGCTATTAGTTTTATTGGAAAAGCAGAGTTATTGAAAAACCCCGTAACACGCATATTTTTTAAAACAATTGATATCCCTGTAGATCGTAAGAGCAGAATGGCTTCTTTCAGATCTTTTAAAAAGGCTAATGAAATGCTTAAGGAGGGAAAATCTCTTGCCATTTTTCCGGAGGGAAAAATTGATGAGCAGTATCCACCTACTATACATCCTTTTAAATCTGGTGCATTTCGTCTGGCAATTGAGAATAATATTCCAATAATCCCGATTGTCATTGAAAATGCCTGGGAAATTTTATGGGATGACGGTCATAAATTAGGATCGCATCCAGGCATCGTAAAAGTGCAAGTATTTGCTCCGATTAATACAGATAATTATGATGAACAAAATGCTGCTGACTTAGAAAATTACGTTTACAATAAAATGCTTTCACATTGGAAATTGCAGAATAAATTGTAATTTGAACACCAAATTTAAACAAGTTTGCTATGGCTTCCGCAACATTAATTGAAATTCAAGAGATCGCTCGACAATATACAATAGGAACAGAGACTATTCATGCGTTAAAATCTGTTTCTTTAAATATAAAGAAAGGTGAATTTGTAGCTTTAATGGGTCCATCTGGATCTGGAAAGTCAACATTAATGAATATTTTAGGTTGCTTAGACACTCCTAATTATGGTGATTATATTTTAAATGGCATCAATGTCAGTGATATGACAGATGATGAACTGGCTGAAGTTCGGAATAAGGAGATTGGATTTGTTTTTCAAACATTCAACCTTTTACCCAAAAGCACAGCATTGGAAAATGTTGCACTTCCATTAATTTATGCAGGGATTAAGCAAAGTGTACGGGAGGAAAAAGCAACACAGGCTTTAAATAGTGTCGGATTAGGAAATCGTGTTGATCATCGTCCGAATGAGTTATCAGGTGGTCAACGCCAACGTGTAGCAGTTGCCCGTGCATTGATAAACAATCCATCCATTATTCTTGCGGATGAACCTACAGGAAATCTTGACACAAAGACTTCTATCGAAATCATGGGGCTTTTAGAA
The DNA here is from genome assembly GCF_037479535.1 of Sphingobacterium sp. MYb388. Classification (NCBI taxonomy): domain Bacteria; kingdom Pseudomonadati; phylum Bacteroidota; class Sphingobacteriia; order Sphingobacteriales; family Sphingobacteriaceae; genus Sphingobacterium; species Sphingobacterium sp. MYb388. Next base: position 120,304 of record NZ_JBBGYV010000006.1, read on the forward strand.
GAAATCCATTCTAAGGGAAATACCATCATATTGGTAACTCACGAGGAAGATATTGCACAGCATGCACATCGAATCGTCCGCATGAGAGATGGACTTATAGAAGCTGATTATCCAAATACAGATATCAAATCCGTTTCTCCAAGACTATCAGCATTAGAAGAAAAAGGTGATGATTTTGAAAATATTTAGAAAGATGAGCACAACGCTAGTGTATTTTTTCAAACTGAATATCAATTACTTAAATTGATGATAAAAAAATAAATGACAAATAACTTGCTAAAGACAAATTAAATTATATTTTTGCGAAAATTGAAAACTTAATCTGTTTTTATTATGTATTGGACATTAGAGTTAGCTTCACATTTAGAAGATGCCCCTTGGCCGGCAACAAAAGATGAATTAATCGACTATGGTATTCGTTCTGGTGCTCCTGTTGAAGTAATCGAAAATTTACAAGATTTAGAAGACGACGGTGAGCCTTACGAGAATATAGAAGAAATTTGGCCAGATTATCCTACAAAGGATGATTTCTTCTTTAACGAAGACGAGTATTAATAAAAAATGCCTTACATTGAATTGTAAGGCATTTTTTATACGATTTAATCCTTTTCACTAAATAGCAGTCTTATCACTATATGATAACATATCTTAAAAGTGCATGTATACTTTTGGCATTTCTGATTCCCAATATCAATTTTGCACAGGAAAACAGAGTTCCTGATTCCAATTTGGTTATTGTGAAAAAATTTGTCACTGCTCTTAATGACCCCAATATTGCTACAGATGTGATCTTAAGTCAGCACATCATCATCAACAAAAAGCTTACGGATGAATATTTTGAATATCTCGAAGCAAGTCTAAACGAAGTCCGTCTCAATATACAGATGAAAGATATTAGTCAAATTCAGTATCTCAACTATCATCAGCTTCCTAAAAAGGAAACTAGGGATATCGACTTAGAAGGAAAAAATGCGTCGAACATTTACTTTCTTAAAATAAAAGACAGGCTGATTGTATCCCTTTATCTTGAAGCAGACAAAATTGCATCCTTTACTTTAGTCTCAAAAGGAAATAATTTAGCACATTTTGTCACATATTAAAATTATTCACTAAATCACTTGCTTTTTTTAAAATAATCAACCATATTTGCTATTACAATAAAGAAATGAATATAAACGTATTAAATAAGTCTTGGTGGTGGCATAACAGTTAAACTGTTGTGGCAAAGAACTATTGCTTAGATTTATCTATACATCAAAATAGTAGGCTTGCCTTTTTAGGTAAGCCTTTTTTTATTTTAATAATACCATGAAAAAAATATTAGCGCATTTATTTGAATATAAATCATTCAGCAGAAAAGAGGCTTATGATATCCTCATCAATATCACAGAGGGCAAATATGATAGCCATCAAATCGCTGCATTCATGACAGCTTACGGCATGCGAAGTATCCGTGTGGAAGAACTTGGTGGATTTAGAGATGCGATGTACGATCTATGTCTTCAGCTTGACTTCAGCGGTTATGATTTAATCGATTTATGTGGTACAGGTGGAGATGGAAAAAACACTTTCAACATTTCTACATTAGCATCTTTTGTTGTAGCTGGAGCAGGTTATCATGTCGCTAAACATGGTAATATCGGCGTCTCATCGGGCTGTGGTTCTTCCAATGTTATGGAATATTTGGGCTATCAATTTACAAACGATAAAGGCGAGCTAAACAGACAACTGGATGAGGCCAACATTTGCTTCTTACATGCCCCTTTATTTCATCCTGCGATGAAGACGGTAGCACCTATTCGAAAAGCGTTGGCCGTTAAAACATTCTTTAACATGCTAGGCCCTTTGACCAATCCTGCGAATCCAAAATTTCAATCCGTAGGTGTTTTTAGTCTAGAGCTTGCAAGATTGTATGGATACCTCTATCAAGATTCAGTAAAACAATATTCGATTATACATGCACTGGATGGATACGATGAGATATCACTTACAGGTGATTTCAAAGTTATAACCAATGCTGGAGAAAAATACTACAGTATTCCTGAACTTGGCTTTGATATTGTTGCACCAGCTTCTTTAGCTAGTGGGGAAACAATCAATGAAGCGGCAGACACATTTTTGAAAATTATAAGCAATGATGGCAATGACATTCAAAATAACGTAGTACTTACAAATGCCGCCTTTGCTATCAATACATTTGATCCGCAAAAAACATTTGCAGCTTGTTTGGCCGAAGCAGAAGAATCACTTAAAAGCGGAAGAGCATTCAATAGTTTCAAAAAACTTATAAATAAATAACATGAGCTTAAAAATTAAAGTTTGTGGCATGAAAGATCTGGATAATATGCTAGATCTCATTAAATTACCGATCGATTATATGGGTTTGATTTTCTATGAAAAATCAAAACGATATGTCAGTGCTTTGGATGCCCATTTTATAAAGGCAATCCCAGGAATAAAAAAAATAGGTGTTTTTGTAAATGCCAGCGAGCAGGAAATTCTACAAAAAATCAGTGATTACGGATTAGCCGGAATTCAGTTACATGGTCATGAGGATCCTGATTTTTGTCTTAGGTTAAAATCTAAAGATATTCTTGTCATCAAATCTTTTGGCATTGACGAAAACTTTGATTGGCAATCTCTCAACGCATACGAATCGGTTGCTGATTATTTTTTATTTGACACTAAGACTAGTAACCATGGTGGTTCGGGAATACACTTTGACTGGGATTTATTGAGGAACTACCCCTTAGAGAAACCCTATTTTTTAAGTGGTGGTTTAAGTGCTGAAAATATAAGAGAGGCAAGCCAGATTTCCGATCCTCGTTTATACGGTCTCGATTTAAATTCAAAATTTGAATTTAAGTCAGGAATAAAAAATGTAGAATTATTAGAACAGACATTGAAAAACATGAATTATGAGCAAGTACCAGGTTAATGAAAAAGGATATTATGGTCAATTTGGAGGTGCTTACATTCCAGAAATGCTATACCCTAATGTAGAAGAACTGCGTCAAAAATATTTAGATATTATTCAAGAACCCAGTTTTCAGGAAGAGTTTAATCAACTTCTAAGAGATTATGTGGGTAGACCATCACCTTTATACTATGCAGGCCGTCTATCCGAGAAATATGGGAGTAATATATATTTAAAAAGAGAAGATCTAAATCATACAGGTGCTCATAAAATAAACAATACAATTGGTCAAATCTTACTTGCACAGCGACTAGGAAAGAAAAGGATCATAGCTGAAACGGGAGCTGGGCAACACGGTGTTGCTACTGCTACTGTATGTGCACTAAAAGGATTAGAATGTGTGGTCTACATGGGCGCCATCGATATTGAGCGCCAAGCACCAAATGTTGCCAGAATGAAGATGATGGGAGCACAAGTAGTACCAGCACAATCGGGAAGCAAAACTTTAAAAGATGCTACTAACGAAGCTTTACGAGATTGGATAAACAATCCCGTTGACACACATTATATCATTGGTTCTGTAGTAGGGCCTCACCCCTATCCAGATATGGTTGCTCGTTTTCAGTCTATCATATCTGAAGAAACAAAAAAACAGCTCTTAGAAAAAACAGGCAAATCCAATCCTGACTATGCAATAGCATGTGTAGGTGGAGGATCGAATGCTGCAGGTATGTTTTATCACTTTGTAGATGAAGAATCAGTAAAGCTGATTGCTGTAGAAGCTGCTGGATTGGGTGTTGATTCTGGCGAGTCTGCCGCAACAACGGCACTTGGAAAAGAAGGTGTATTACATGGGAGCCGATCATTGCTGATGCAGACTCCAGATGGACAGGTTATAGAACCATACTCCATATCTGCGGGATTAGACTATCCTGGAATTGGTCCACAGCACGCCTGGTTATTTAAATCCGGACGCGGCAATTATGTGAGCGTGACGGATAAAGAGGCAATGGAAGCAGGATTGTTGCTCACAAGACTGGAAGGAATTATTCCTGCTATTGAAAGTGCTCATGCTTTAGCATACTTAGAAAAAATGGATTTAAAACCAGATGATACTGTGGTCATCTGTCTGTCAGGACGCGGAGATAAGGATCTGGACAATTACATGAAATATTTTGGCTTTTAAACGATGAGAAAAATAAAAAAAACAGGGGATCAAGGTCTCTTATCGATATATTATACTGCTGGTTACCCAACACTTGATAGCACAGTAACTATTGCCAAAAAGCTGGAGGAATCAGGTGCTGATTTTTTAGAAATCGGTTTCCCTTATTCAGATCCTGTTGCCGATGGCCCCACTATTCAACATAGCTCCGAGGTTGCTTTAAAGAATGGCATGACAGTAGAAATTCTTTTTGAACAATTGAAAGAGTTACGTAAGCATGTGACCATTCCCGTATTTTTAATGGGTTATGTAAACCCTTTATTACAATATGGTGTGGAACGCTTTTGTGCTGACTGCAAAAAGGTGGGTATTGACGGAATAATTGTACCGGACTTACCGATGTATGAATATGAAGAACTTTATAAAGATACATTTGAAAAGAATGACGTTGCCAATATTTTTATAGTGACCCCACAGACTTCAGAAGAACGTATTAGAAAGATTGATAAACTTTCCAATAGCTTTATCTACTTGCTCTCCTCTAATGCAACTACAGGGACAGAACTGAATGTAGGAGACACAACAACTGCTTACTTCCAGCGAATAAAAGATATGCAGCTTGAAAATCCAATTGCAATCGGATTTGGCATTTCAAATAAACAATCTTTTGAACAAGCTACATCGTTTGCCACAGGAGCTATTATAGGTACAGCATTTGTGAAACTACTAACGAAGGACAATTACTTAGATGAAATTCCTAATTTTATTAAATCAATAAAAGGTTAAAACAAAAAATAGTCCTTGCTCCATCAAGGACTATTTTTATAAACTTCTACTAACTGAACAAAAATTGTAGCAATAATATGACAACAAGAATGCTTAAGAGAGCAAGTTGTTTATTAGCTTTGTCGAAATGAAACAGTTGATCATACTTATCTTGATTTTTCACTATTCCCTTACGGCGACTAGTGCAACTGTGTACTTTCATTTTTGTCATGGAGAAACGCAATCCATCTCCCTCAATAAAGACGAGGCCTCACATGCAGAATGTGCATTATGCAAAAAAAATGATGCCTGCCATAAAACTCCTGTTTCGGAAGAGCATAAATCAACTGAAGATAATAAATGTAAAAATGTTTCTGTCGATTTAAAAAACGTCGACGACAATCATTTTTCATCGGATAGTGCAAAGGTTTATCCGGTTATCAGTCCAGCCATTCTGGTATTAAACTGGATTATTATAAATCAAAACTACTTTGAAAACATTGCCAATTCCAAATGTGTTTTCGCGTCAAATAAACCGATATCGGCAACTGATATTTCTCCTTATTTGATAAACTGTAACTTCAGAATCTGATTTTTAAATTTTTTAATAGGTCTTTTAAAGACAACCAAGGTCACACTTTAGCGATAAAAGCTGAAGTATACTACTATTTCAAAATTTTAAAAAAATCATGAAACAAATATTAAAATACGCACTTATACCCCTATTTATTTTTCTTGCAAATACTTCGCTGAAAGCCACTTCTTATATTGCTAAACAAGACAGTACGGTCACATTACATGTCGCTGGAAACTGCGGTATGTGTAAAAAACGTATTGAAAAAGCAGCCAATCTTCCGGGTGTGTCGAACGCCGTATGGAGTGAAGATACTCAGAAACTGTCCTTAACATATAGTGCTAAAAAATCAACATTAGAAACGATTAAAAAAAGCATTGCGGCTGTCGGACATGATGTTGAGAATGTACGAGGAAACGATAAAGCATATGCCGAATTACATGAATGCTGCTTATATCCTAGATTAGAAAAAGTTCAAGCTTCGCCATTAACAGTTAGTGCTACCACAAACAATAGTAGTGCTACAACAATCGTTTCTGTTGATAGCACAACCACTATGCATGTAGCAGGAAACTGTGCTTTATGTAAAAAAAGAATCGAAACTGCGGCAACTATTAATGGTGTTACATCAGCAATCTGGGATGTAAACACAAAAGAGCTGGTCGTAAAACATAATCATCAAAAAGCACCTTTAGAAGAAATAAAAAAGAGCATTGCTGCCGTTGGACACGATGTAGACAATGTACGTGCCGATGATCAAGTATATGAACAATTACATGAATGTTGTTTATATCCGAGAATGGAAAACGGTAAAATTACGGATGTAAAAGCAAAGAAAGATGATCATCATGATCACAACCACATTTTAACGGGCGTAGTTGTTGAAGAAAATGAAAAAGGAGACCTCAATCCAATCACAGGTGTTAATATCCATTGGTTAGAAGATAAAAGCAAAAATGCAAGAACAAATGAAAATGGTGTTTTCAAATTACAGCATCATGGAAATTTTAAGAAGATCGTTGTGAGTTTTGCAGGTATGCAATCGGATACGATTACTATAAAAGACTTGCATGAAGTATTGATGATAAACGCAAAAAGCAATGTCTTATCTGAGGTGGTAGTAACAGGAAGCAGAAGATCAAACTTCATCAATCGAATGAATCCTGCACGTGTAGAGGTATTAACAACTAAAGAACTATTTAAAGCTGCATGTTGTGATTTAAGTGAAAGTTTCGAAACAAATGCTTCTGTTGATGTCGTAAGTAATGATGCTGTAACAGGTTCTAAACAGATTCAAATGCTAGGATTAAGCGGTATATATACACAGCTTACTGTAGAGAACTTACCTGGCCCTAGAGGCTTAGCAGCCCCACTAGGTTTAAATTCGATATCTGGAAGCTGGATCGAATCTATTCAAATTGCAAAAGGCATTGGTTCTGTTGCAAATGGATATGAAAACATGGCTGGACAAATTAATGTTGAACTTAAAAAACCGCAAAATTCGGACAGACTTTATTTCAATGCCTATGCAAACAACATGGGAAGAACAGATGTAAACTTAAATTTAGCTCAAAAAATAAACAACAATTGGTCTACCGCTGTCCTGTTACATGATAATTTCATGTATAATAAAACAATGAATTTCAGCGATAACGGTTTTCGTGATATCCCTGTTGGAAACCTCTTTTCCGGAGTAAACCGTTGGAACTACGAAAACGGAAAAGGCTTCATGGCACAGTTTGGAATTAAATATTTAAATGATGACCGTACAGGTGGTCAAACAGATTTTAACAAAAAAACAGATAAAGGAACTACCAATAGATATGGTCTAGGTTTTGATATTGAAAGAATCGAAGGTTTTGCTAAAATCGGCTATGTATTTCCAGAAAACAGACACCGCAGTATAGGTCTACAACTTGCAGGTTCAAACTATAATCAAAAAAGTTATTTTGGTCTAAAAAATTATAATGGTGAACAACAGAATGGATATGCCAATTTGATATTTCAAGATGTTCTCGGAACTGTAGCTCACAAATACCGTGTGGGAGCTTCGGTAAATTATGATAACTATGATGAGTTATATCTGGATGTTCAGAATTTTAAGAGAAAAGAAACTGTTTCCGGTGCTTTTGTAGAATATACTTTCAGTCCAAATGAAAAATTTGATGCCGTCGTAGGTTTAAGACAAGATTATAACTCATTGTACGGTTGGTTTACTACACCTCGTTTAAATTTACGTTATGCACCTTTTACAGGTAATACAATGCGTTTAAGTGCTGGTAGAGGGCAAAGAACGGCTAACATTATTGCCGAAAATATGTCTGCACTAGCAAGTAGCCGTACATTAATTATCAAATCTCCAGACAATTTTAAAAATGCTTACGGATTAGATCCTGAAGTTTCTTGGAATACTGGCTTTACAATTGATCAAAGTTTCAGATTGTTCAACAGAGAGGCAACTGCATCGGTTGAGTTATTTAGAAACAGTTTTGAAAATCAGGTCGTAGTTGACTATGAAAACCCTAGAGAAATATCTTTTTATAACTTAACAGGTAAATCATATTCAAATAGTCTTCAGGCAGAATTACGTTTCAATCCTCTTCCTCGTTTAGAAACAAGACTTGCATATCGTTTACTCGATGTTCAAACTGACTTTGAAAGTGGTAGAAAAAGTAAACCGCTATTGGCTAAGCACAGAGGTTTTACTAATCTAGCTTATACATTACCTTCATCAGGATGGAGCTTTGACTATACCTTAAATATTGTAGGAGATAAAAGAATACCTTCAACAATAGAAAACCCAGTTGCATATCAGGTAGCAACAAAATCAAATGCTTATGTAACGATGAATGCGCAGGTAAGTAAAGATTTTGGGAAAAATAAAAACTTCACAATTTATGTTGGTGGTGAAAACTTAACAAATTATTTCCAACATAATCCAATTTTAGGAGCAGATGATCCATTTGGATCTTACTTTGACACGTCTCTATTATGGGGACCATTAACGGGAAGAATGTTCTACACCGGTGTAAGATTTCATATCAACTAAAATAAAAAGGGAACCAAGTTAGCGGTTCCCTTTTTTATTTTAGTTTCTTTAGTTCCTGATAGAGTCGAGCTGTTGGCAATCCTACCACATTTGTATATTCTCCCTTGATACTTTTGATCCCGATACGACCTATCCACTCTTGTATTCCATAAGAGCCCGCTTTATCAAATGGCTCATATTTTTCAATATAAAAATTAATTTCATCATCACTAAGCGGATAAAATTCTACTTCAGTGGATTCCGAAAAAGTAATTAATTTTTCATCTTCCAGAATACAAACTGCAGTAATTACTTCGTGGATATCACCAGATAACATCTTTAACACGTGAAAAGCTTCCGCTTTACTTTTGGGTTTTCCTAATATTTTTTGATCAGAGGTAACAACAATAGTATCTGCAGTAATGATTACAGCCCCTTCAAAATCATTAAGAAAAGCCTCAGCTTTTTTTGTCGCAATGGCCTTCACTACCGCTATAGGTTTTAGAAGTTCATCGACAACTTCATCCGTCTCGCGGACCACCACTTCAAACTTCAAACCCAATTCACTTAACAATTGGCTTCTTCGCGGCGATTGAGAGCCCAGTATTATTTGTCTATTCTCTAAATTTATCATTACTTATATACTTTTGACTGTTGTATCCATTTGCCATTTACCCTGAATTTTTAATACTTTTTCCATGACATCTCGTACAGCCCCATCACCACCAATTTTTGGAGAAATATAATGGCAAATTCCTTTAATTTCCTCAATAGCATCAGCAGGACATGTGGCTAGACCAGCCAGTTTCATACAGTCAAAGTCTGGCATATCATCTCCCATATAAAGGATATCTTCAAAATTCAGGCTCAGTGAAGCCAGGACTTCATTCAGCTTTCCAATCTTATCGGAGATTCCTGAATGAATTTCTTGAACACCTAACCCCTTTAGTCTTTTAACAACACCAGTAGAATTTCCACCTGTAATAATGATGATTGGATAACCCCGCTTAACAGCTAACTGCATGATATAACCATCCTTAATATTAAAAGTGCGCAACTGTTCACCAGCCTCATTGACCAGCACACGCCCATCAGTCAACACACCATCCACGTCCAATACAAAAGCTTTCACTTTTTTAAGATTATCAAAAATCATAGCTGTTTTCTTTCAAAAATAAGTAATATATAATTCGAAATACAATACAAAATAATACAAAATTTACAGCTATTAAGACAACTTATTATTACAAATAGACAAAAAATCATATTAATGTCACAACACATATTGTGGAGACAACTTTAATTCAAAAACATTTGGAATAAATAGGTTTTTTGATGTATCTTTGTAGGAGATAATTAAGGTTATCTATTGCAGGGGAATAATGATGAATGACATCAAGAAATATTTGAAATGACATTCACATAACATAATATCAAATGTTTATCATTAATTTTGCTGTATCAAATCACTACTTAAAAACAGTGATTATTAAAAATGTCTTTTCATAATTTAGGTTTATAATTGGTTAGTAACAAACCCTGGTGCCCATCACCAGGGTTTTGTTTTTTAAACAACTAGCAAGACAAAAAAATAGCTGCAAATAAACTATTTACAGCTATAATTCCTTAAAAAAACGTTATTATCTTGGAAGTGATTTGAAATCAATATTAGGCTTCACTCCTGTTGCTTTTCTAATAAATTTACTACCAAACGGAACATACTTATTAAAGAACCCAAAATTCTTTAAATAAAACCCTTTCTCATTTACGCCACCAGCATAGTCCATACGGTAACCTTTACGGCCAGTATTATCAATGGTAAATCTACCTTCAGTACATTCATACCAGTCTCCTTTGTCATCGGCTACCCATTGATTTGAAAACTGTACCTCCCGTTGATAAATACCTTGATCAGGGTTAAAATTTTCTAGGAAAGAATGAAAGCCTGTTAAATATTGATTCGTCTGAGGACGTTCAAATTCGGCTATAATTTGCCATTTACCTATTTCAGGCGCATAAAACCAAGCAGTATAAGCAGTATAATTATTTGCAATAGGTCTACCTCGCAATAAGAATTTATAAGTACTTCCGGCTTTCCAATTAAATTTCAAATAGCTTTGTCCACCAGAGCCTTCGTTTCCGAATTCGCCGGTATGAACAGTTTGACCTTTTGTTTTCAAAATTATCTTATGGTCATCAGGAATTTCTTTAGGATCATCTGTTGTAAAAGGACTCCATACGGAGAATAAGACACGACGTTCTGTACTGCTATTTACCTGCATACCAAAATATCCTACATTAAAACCATTGGACATAAAATAAGATCCTTCCACATCACTACCCTTTGGAACAGTAACTTCGTTATAATAATATTCTATATTCTTATCTTTCGGTTGCTGATATCCCATGTGGGTCGACGGCCCTCTTCTACCCCAGTAGAAGAAATTATCTTCATTATCTTTAACATAGTTCATCTGACCATCGGAAGCTGTTCCTTTCAAAACGTAACCACCTATTGTCGGATACAATGAAGCTATAGTTTTTGCTTTTAATTCAATTGCGTGATATCCGGTATCCGCAATACTAAAATCAGCAACATTGATCAGTCCTTTTTGATTCGGTTCTATTGTTACATCAACGCTTTTACCAGCGAATGTAAAAGTGAATTTCCCACCAGCATTGGCTTCAAGTACCTGAACGGAAAGATTTACCTGACCCGTTTTACCAAAGCGAACAAATGTTTTTACTGTCCGTTTATTGTCTTTCCAATTTTCAATCTTTCCATTCTTTACAATAGATTCTCTATGATTGCTATTCGGATACTCCCAACTATTACCTCCAATAGGGACAAAATTCTCTTTTCCCGATGTCAAAGACTGTGCGTAAGCTAGCGTCAGATTCAAAGAAAGGAAGAGAAATAATAACTTTTTTATTGATTTCATGTTTATAATAATTAATTATAGCACTAAATATAATGATAGGAATAGGAATATAGAACAGTCCAAAATATTTAAAAAAAAACAACCGATTGCATTTTAACTGCAATCGGTTGTTGATTCGTATAAAAAATCTGTTACATCAGCTTTTAATCTTTCTGCTGTCCTCTGGTATCATGTCCAGGTTTGGAAATAGAAGTTCGCATGTCTGTATCTGCCTGTATATTTTGCATCTTATAATAATCCATTACACCCAAATTTCCATTTCTAAAAGCTTCCGCCATAGCTAATGGCAACTGTGCTTCGGCCTCAATAACTTTCGCTCTTGCTTCCTGTGCCTTGGCACGCATCTCTTGTTCACTTGCAACAGCCATTGCTCTCCGCTCTTCTGCTCTTGCATTAGCAACTTTCAAATCAGCTTCAGCTTGATCTGTCTGCAATTTTGCTCCTACGTTTTCACCGATATCTATATCTGCAATATCAATAGATAATATTTCAAATGCCGTACCGCTATCAAGTCCTTTTGAAAGAACAGTTTTAGAGATTCGATCTGGATTTTCTAAGACCTGCTTATGACTTTCCGACGAGCCTATCGTTGTTACGATACCTTCACCGACGCGCGCTAAGATAGTTTCTTCGCCGGCACCACCAACTAATTGATTGATATTGGCGCGAACAGTTACTCTTGCTTTCGCTATTAATTGAATTCCATCTTTAGCAACAGCTGCCACTGGAGGTGTATTAATAACTTGAGGATTTACTGATAACTGCACAGCATCAAATACATCACGACCAGCCAAATCAATAGCTGTAGCGAGCTTGAAACTCAAAGGAATATTTGCCTTATCGGCGGATATTAAAGCTTTAATTACTCTATTAACATTTCCCCCCGCCAAATAATGGGTTTCAATTTCATTAGATGTGATGTTTAGTCCTGCTTTTGTTGAGATTATCATTGCGTTAGTGACCAAAGAAGGTGGTACTTTACGTAATCGCATCAAAACCAAGTTCAATAAACTAATTTTAACATTAGAAAGCTGTGCGGTAAACCAAAGATTTACAGGTAATAAATAAAGCAATAGAAACAAGGCTACAATACAGCCTATAATCATTAAAGCGAAAGAAAAATTTGGATCCATTTGATTAGATTAATTAAATAGTAATTGTCTTAAAGATATCAAATAATGATCAAACATGAGCCAAAACAATTTAAAAAGAGTAAATAAAGTAAAATCCAACCAAACTCAACTTCCAAATATTAACCTCAAAAACTACGAGTACTTCCTCATTTTTTTACTACTTTTACTTAGAACTAGCATTGATTTCTAATTTGCCACTTTTCCCTTAAAAATTATTGAAACACGCTAAAGAACAGCTTTCTTTGACGCATTTGAATGATAAAAAAGGAATCAAAAGAAATCAGAAAATTATTATGCTATTACTCTAATGTCAATTAGCGTATTATTTTAACGTGTTATCAAAAAATATTACTCTTATATCAAGATGAAAAAGCTACGTTTTCAACAACAACTCATCATTGGAATTATATTTTCATTTCTAATCATACTTTCGGCATCGTTATTATTTTTCATCCAATTGGATAAAAGTACGGCTCATGAACAAGACCTTATACAAAAAGCAGAAGCAAAGTTTGATCTTATCGATAATATCAAGAATAGTGTTGCCCGAGTAAATGATGCAAAACTTAAGTTTTATACAGAAAAAAATGCAAGTGTATTTGCACCCTTTGCTGGTGAAATAACTGTGGTCCTTGAAACTATAAAAAACTTAAGCAAAAAGGACAGCTACTATACATTTGATGCTAACAAGCTAAATAATTTAAAAAATACCATTTTAGATTTCTATGACTTCGAGCGAGCCATCTCGTTAAGTAAGGAAAACAAATTTAAAGCGCTAAATGTAAACAATAAACGAGCTGATATTCAAAATCAGATTTCTATAATCTCCAAAGACTTAATCGATAAAAGAAAAGAATTAATTAAAAAATCAACAGATAGATTAGAAAATATCAGGTATTTAACTTACTTTTTAGTTTTTGTGGGTCTAGCAATCATGATCTATATATTCATCATTGTTCTTAATGTTTTTAAAACATTAAAAAAGAGTATAATTGATGAAAAGAAGTCCAATACAGCCCTTTTAAAATTAACCTCTAAAGTTGAACAAGACAACTCCATTTTAAATAACATCAACACTTTAGACCACAACCTTCGAGGCGATTTTAATGAAAAACAAATTGCAACGATAGGACTCGATAATATCTGTAAAACGACTTCCTCTCTTGCTGGTACAGTATATGTCAAAAAAGAAAATAGCACCCTTTTTTCCCTATTAGCAAATAAAGGAATCCCATTAGATGTCCCTATTAAAACTTTTATTTCAGAAGGAGATGGGATACTCAGTGATGTGATTAATAATCAAAAATTAACGATCATTCGCGATGTAAATGCAAACAAATATCAGATTGCGTCTTCGTTAATTGATCAATTTGAAACTAATCTCTATCTTATTCCGATCGTATATGAAGAAGAATCTATTGGTATAATTGAATTAGTATGTCCAAAAGACAAAAAGAATGAAAATGAAAATATTGAATATTTACACCGCGTTAGCAAAATATTAGCTGTTAGTTTGAAAGTTGCGCAGGCGCATTCAAAGATGGCGGAACTCTATGAAGAATTACAGCAACAAACGGAAGAATTAGAAGCCCAACAAGAGGAACTGAGAACAACGAATGAGGAATTAAGTTATAAAACGAATTTGCTAGAAGCATCCGAAGAGGAATTGAGAGTACAGCAAGAGGAGCTCGTACAAACCAATAATGAACTGGATGAAAAAGCTAAATTACTACAGGAGCAGAATAATGAATTAGAAAAAGCAAAAGATAACATTGCTTTAAAAATCAAAGAGGTCGAGTCAGCCTCAAATTACAAATCAGAATTCATGGCAAACATGAGCCATGAATTGCGTACGCCTTTAAATAGTATTTTAATATTAGCAAAATTATTACAAGATAATAAACTAGACAATCTAACTAGTGAACAAATCAAATATGCCAGTGTGATCCATAATGCAGGAACTGATTTACTTCATTTAATCAATGACTTACTTGATCTTGCTAAGATAGAATCGGGCAAAGTGGAACTGGCACAAGAGAACATTGACAACAAAGATCTCATCGATTATATCTTAAATTTCTTCAAGAATACTGCGGAAGACAAAGGAATAAATTTCAAGATAGCTCTTTCTCCCGATGTGCCTACTCATTTTTATTCGGATGAATATCGGATCCAGCAGATCTTGAAAAACTTACTATCAAATGCTTTCAAATTCACCAATCCTAATGGAAATGTAACACTTCATATTGATATAAATAAGGGTGATGAACTTACTTTTAAAGTTATCGATTCTGGAATTGGCATTGCTGCTGATAAACAAAAACTCATATTCGAAGCTTTTAGACAAGAAGATGGTTCTACAAGCCGCAAATATGGTGGAACTGGTTTAGGATTATCAATATGTAGAGAAACTGCAAAATTACTAGGTGGTCGAATCACATTATCGAGTGAAATCGGAGTAGGAAGCACCTTTATCTTTACATTGCCACTACGTACTGCACCTGGTACCATTCAAACACTTAAATCTAATGAGGAACATACGGAAAAAATAATCCCGTCCACTGAAACCGATGATTCAATACTGTTACCAGAAAATAAAGATATAATTCGAAATCCGGATGACCTGAATACCTTGTTGATCATTGAAGATGATTTGATTTTTGCAGAAATACTAAAGGATTATGCCGAAGCATATCATTACCGTGTCATACTTGCCCATGACGGAGAAGAAGGATTAGAAAAGGCAATGGCACTAAGACCAAAGGCGATTATTTTGGATATTATGCTTCCTAAAATTGATGGCTGGAATGTACTCAAAGTTTTAAAAGCAAATCGGGAGACCTCCTCAATACCTGTACATATGATGTCTGCGGGCACCTATTTGGACAATGAACCAATCAATGCTGGAGCAATTGGATTTATGGCTAAGCCCGTTTCTGAAAAAACTCTTCAAAACACGTTTGAAAAAATTCAATCCATGCTTTCAAATGTTATGAAAAGAGTTTTACTTATTGAAGACCAAAAAGTACAAAGCGATTTTATTAAGCACGGGCTAAAAGATGAAAAACTAACCGTAGATCAAGCCTATGATGCCAATAAAGCTCTTGAATTATTGAAGAATAAAGCGAATAATTACGATTGTATTATTTTAGATTTAAATCTTCCAGATAAATCAGGGTTAGAATTACTAGACGAAATAAAATCCTTAGAGACATACAATGAAACTCCTATCATCATCAACACGGCGATGGAATTGACCTCTGAACAGACTACTAGAATTTTAAAACACTCACAAGCTATGGTTTTAAAATCTGCCAAGTCAAACGACAGATTAGTAGACGAAGTACGCCTTTTCCTGAATAAAATTGACCAGAAAACAGAAAATAAATCGAGGATAATTGATAAAGCAAATGATTTTCAACTTGAAAAAACATTAGAAAACAAAACAATTTTATTAGCAGATGATGATATGCGAAATATCTTTGCGTTAACAAGTGCATTTGAAAGTTTAAATATTCATGTTGAAATTGCCAATAATGGTCAGGAAGCGCTTGATATTCTCAATTTAGAAAATAACATTGATCTGGTATTAATGGATATTATGATGCCCGTTATGGATGGATATGAAGCCATTGCCAATATCCGTAAAAATAAAAAGTATCAGGAGTTACCCATCATTGCCATAACAGCAAAAGCGATGAAAGGTGATAAAGAAAAAGCTATCGAAGCGGGTGCCAATGACTATGTCAGTAAGCCTATTGATATTGACAAATTAATTTCATTGATCCGTGTTTGGGTTAGTTAAATAGAATTAGATATGTTAGACTATTCCGAATTAGACGACGTTATAGAAATCATAAAAAATTTCCATGGATTAGATATCTCTGGATATTCAAAAGCATCTTTAAAAAGACGAGTTACCCGCATCATGGATATTAATAAACTGGATGTCGTTGGTCTTAAATCAAATCTGATCAATCAGGAAGGTTTTATACATTATTTCATCCCAGAAATGACGGTAAATGTTACAGAGATGTTTCGGGACCCCGACTTTTATTCATCTGTAACCACAAAACTGTTCCCCTATCTGGAAACTTATCCACATATAAAAATATGGAGTGCTGGCTGTTCTACAGGCGAAGAAGTTTATTCCCTAGCTATCTTACTAAAAGAAGCTAATTTACTCAACAGATCGTTTATATATGGTACTGATATTAATTCGCAGGTTATAGAAAAAGCAAAAAAAGGTATTTACACCTTAACAAAGCTTAAGGAGTATTCCGAAAATTATATTAAAACAAAAACTGAACATTCTTTATCCGAGTATTATACCGCGATGTATGATGCGGCCACCATTCAGAATGATCTAAAAAAAAATATACTATTTTCTATTCACAATTTAATTTCTGATGGTGTTTTTAATGAATTTCAATTAATTACATGTAGAAATGTATTAATCTACTTTGATCTTAAATTACAAGAAAAAGTTCTTGATCTTTTTTATGATTCTTTGTGCAAATTAGGATTTCTATGCTTAGGATCAAAAGAATCCCTAATCAACTATAAGCACGCAAACCGATTCAAGTTAATTGATAAAAAAAACAATATCTATCAAAAAATAGCGTAAGAAATATCATATGGAATAAGCTATTTCGTAAGCGGGCGAGATCCAGTACATAACAAAGATTTCATTAACGCTATAAACGAGCTTAATAATAACACTAAAACGAACACGCATTAAAAAAATTAGCCGTATATGAATAAGGGCAATAAAATATTACTGTTGGGAGGATCTGCCGGAGGTTTTGGTGTGATTTTAAATCTATTAAAATCAATACCGAAGAACTTTCAGATTCCAATACTTGTAATCGTTCATCGTAACCCAAAATTTGAATCTAATTTTGAGCAAGTTTTAAAAAAAAACTATGCCCTACAAATTAAATCGGCTGAAGATAAAGAACAGATTCAAGGAGGAAAGGTTTATTTTGCGCCCCCTGGTTACCATTTATTGATAGAACCTGATTTCAAACTTGCATTAGATAATTCAGAACCCGTCCAATTTTCAAGGCCTTCGATTGATGTCACATTTGAATCAGCATCCGAAGTTTATAAAGAGAACTGTATCGCAATTTTGTTTTCGGGAGCGAATCAAGATGGTGCAAAAGGCTTATTAGCAATTAAAAATAGGGGCGGAATATGTATAGTACAACATCCAGATTCTGCAGAAGTTCCTACAATGCCTCAAGCCGCTATCGATTTACATGCTCAACATCATATTTATACAACAGAAGAAATTGTAAAGTACATTGATCATTTAAATGGACTAGTATAATGAAGAATATAAACTTATTAATAGTTGATGATAAAATTGAAAATCTCATTAGCCTTACAGCATTATTAAATGATATTGTAGGTATCAATATTATCAGTAGTCAAGATCCTAATGAAGCACTTCGTATCTGCTATAAACAAAACATTGATATTGCATTGGTTGATGTACAAATGCCAGACATTAATGGGTTCGAATTTGTGGAGCTTATCAAGCATAATCCGAAAACCAGCCACATTATTGCCATCATGGTTACGGCTATATCTAAAGAGGAAAAATATCTCATTCAAGGATTGAACAGTGGGGCTGTCGACTACCTTTATAAACCGCTAAGTCCTGAAATCACCATTGCTAAAGTAAAATCCTTTATTCAGCAGGTGCAAACTCAAAACGAGATTAAAGAAAAAAATCAGGCTTTAGAGAACTCCAAAGAAGAACTTATACGAGCAAAGGAAGAGGCAGAATTAGCCCGAAAATCCAAAGAAACTTTTCTAGCAAATATGAGTCATGAAATTAGAACACCAATCAATGGTGTGATGGGGATCGCTCAAATGTTAAAAAACTCACCGCTTTCACTTGAACAACAAGATTGGGTCAATAAGTTAAATAGTGCATCGCTCAATTTACTTAATATCGTAAATGATATTTTAGATCTTTCCAAATTTGATTCCGGAATGATGAAACTAGAAATTGAACCCACCTCCGTACATGATATAACAGACGACCTCAAAAATCTATTTGTACATAAAGCGATTCATCAAGGTCTAAATTTTTCTATTTATATCGATGAAAAAATAGATAGTTTTTTCTTAGCAGATCCATTGCGATTAAAACAAATTCTCACCAATTTCATATCAAATAGTTTCAAATTTACTGCAGAAGGCAGTATCACTTTAAATATCAATTTAATTGATAGCAATGTTTCAAAACTTCACCTACAATTTCAAGTTACCGACACTGGAATAGGTATACCGGAACATTCTTTGGAGAAAATCTTTTTTGCATTCGAACAGGGTGAGGATGGAATCACGAAAAAATTTGGAGGAACAGGTCTTGGTTTAGCAATTGTGAAAAAACTCTCCATATTGTTAGGAGGAAAAGTTACTGCTGTTAGTACTTATGGAAAAGGGAGTAAATTTACATTTGACTGCTGGTTTGACAGAACAAATGCAGTCACAAAGTCTAAACCTGAAAAAATACTATACTCAGAACTCAAAAGTTTCGATAATTTAAAAATTCTAGTGGCAGAAGACAATGAATTGAATAGTTTCATGCTTGCTAATATCCTCAGAACTTGGAACTGTGAAATTAAAACTGCGAATAATGGTAAAGCCGCACTTGAAAAGGTAGAAAGTGAAGATTTTGACATTATTTTCATGGATTCACATATGCCTATTATGAGCGGTTTTGAGACTATCCGTAGAATCAGACAGCATGATAATCCAGCAATTTCGAATATTCTCATCATATCGATATCCGCATCTGTGCTTGAGGCAGAACAACAGGAAGCTCTTGATGCTGGAGCGAACAATGTGATTGGAAAACCTTTCGATCCAAACCACCTACATGAAATGATAGAAAAAATGTTACGCAAAAAATACAATTAAAAGCAATATTTTCCTTATTTTTAGTAAAAATATAATTAACATAATGAAAAAATTATTTGTTTTACCAGTTATTGCCTTAGCAGTAGCCTTTGCTTCTTGCGGTGGCGATTCAACGAAAAAAGAAACCAGTTCAACAACTGAACAAACAACTCCAGAGGTTGCTGAAACAGAAACAGAAAAAATCCCTGGAATTGAGAATGTAGAGCTTTCTAATACATTAGCTTTAGAAGGTAATGATGCAATGAAATATGATAAAAACCTATTCCGCGTAAAAGCTGGAGAGAGCGTTGAGTTAAATTTTAAGAATGCTGGTACTATGCCTAAAGAATCTATGGGGCATAATGTTGTCATTTTAAAACCAGGAACTGACCTAGCGACTTTTGGCGCTGAAGCAGCTGGTGCTCAAGCAGATGAATATGTACCTAAATCAGCACTTTCTTCTGTAATTGCACATACAAAATTATTAGGTCCAGGTGAAACAGATAAAATCACCTTCACGTTAGAAAAAGGAACTTATGATTTCATCTGTAGCTTTCCAGGACATTACGGTGTAATGCAAGGAAAGATTGTTGCAGAATAATCATTCAGAAATATTTCAATGAGGCATTCCTTAAATAGGGATGCCTTTTTTTATGACATTATAACGAGACTACTATTTCAAATTTATACACGTTTTTAACAAAATAGATTTCCTATAATGTTAATTATGACTAAATTTGCTCAAACATTTAAAACGTAATAGATGCAATACGACGTAATAGTAATTGGAAGTGGACCAGGCGGATATGTAGCAGCAATCCGTTGTGCACAATTAGGGTTAAAAACTGCTGTAATTGAGAAGTATAACACTTTTGGAGGAACTTGTTTAAATGTAGGTTGTATTCCTTCAAAGGCTTTATTAGATTCATCTGAGCATTACCACAATGCTGCACATTCTTTCGAAGCACATGGTATTAGCTTAAGCAATTTAAAAGTTGATATTAAGAAGATGATTGCTCGTAAAGACGATGTTATCAATCAAAATACTGCAGGTATCACATACCTATTCAAAAAGAACAAAGTTGAAAGTTTCCAAGGAATTGGTTCATTTGTAGATAAGAACACCATTAAAATCACAAAAGATGATGGTACTTCTGAGCAAATTACAGGTAAAAATGTAATTATTGCTACAGGTTCGAAACCTACTTATTTACCATTCTTACCTGTTGATAAAAAAAGAATTATTACTTCGACAGAAGCTTTAAATTTAACAGAAATTCCTAAACACTTAATCGTAATCGGTGGTGGTGTTATTGGCCTTGAGTTGGGTTCTGTTTACGCTCGTCTTGGTTCTAAAGTATCTGTTGTAGAATTTGCAAAATCAATCATCGGAACTATGGATGGTGGTTTAGGTAAAGAATTACAACGCGTTTTGAAAAAATCAGTTGGTATGGAGTTCTATACTGGCCACAAAGTAACAGGAGCAACTTCAAAAGGTAAAACTGTAACTGTGACGGCTGAAAACCCTAAAGGTGAAATCATCTCATTAGAAGGTGATTACTGTATCGTAGCTGTAGGACGTACTGCTTATACGGATAATTTAGGTTTAGAAAATATCGGCATCACTGTTGAAGAAAGAGGTAAAAAAATCACAGTGAACGATCATTTAGAAACAATCGTTCCAGGTGTATACGCAATTGGAGACGTTGTCAAAGGTGCTATGCTAGCGCACAAAGCAGAAGATGAAGGTATCTTCGTAGCAGAAAGCATTGTTGGTCAAAAACCACATATCGATTATAATTTAATTCCTGGTGTTGTTTACACATGGCCTGAAGTTGCCTCTGTAGGTAAAACAGAAGAGCAATTAAAAGAAGCTGGTGTTAAATACAAGACGGGTTCATTCTCATTCAAAGCTTCTGGTCGTGCCAAAGCTTCGATGGATACGGATGGTTTTGTAAAAATATTAGCTGATGCTGAAACTGATGAAGTTATTGGCGTACATATGATTGGACCAAGAGCTGCTGATATGATTGCAGAAGCAGTCGTAGCGATGGAATATCGCGCATCAGCAGAAGATATCGGTCGCATTTGCCATGCACACCCGACATATACGGAAGCAATAAAAGAAGCTGCGTTAGCCGCAACTTCGAATAGAGCAATTCACGCTTAAAATACTAAAAAGGGGAAAATAAAATTTTCCCCTTTCTTTTTCAACAAACCAAGCCCAAAATAAAACATGAATTTCTATACAAGAAAATGGGTAAAACCAGAAGACTTAAACCCTAACGGTTCACTATTTGGGGGGACCCTATTGAGATGGATTGATGAAGAGGCCGTTATCTATGCAATTGTGCAATTGGCAAATTCACATGTAGTAACGAAGTATATTTCTGAAATCAATTTCGTCAGTTCGGCTCAACAAGGTGATATTATAGAATTAGGAATAGAAGCAACTAATTTTGGTACAACATCCATCACGATGAGATGTGAGGTTCGCAACAAAATTACGAGAAAAACAATTCTATCCATCGACAAATTAGTTTTTGTCAACCTTAATAAAGAAGGCACACCAACACCGCACGGACGCACCGAAATTACTTATGCTTATGTAGGTATTGATAAAATAAAAAAGGATGAATAAATCATCCTTTTTTATTTTCTATTTCTTTTGTCCATTAATAATCTTCTTCACATCCAATTCTACCCAGAAACCTACAATAGGAATTAGAGATAAGACAAAATAAGTCAATGGTCTTTTCCAGTTCCATTTATATTCTACTGTGCACATGATCAACATGATGACAAATATGACGACAAAAAAGCCATGAATCGAGCCTGCAATTCTCACCGCTTCGGGCGTTTCAAAAAAATATTTCATCGGCATAGCAAAGAAAAACAAACAAATGGTTGAAACAGCTTCCCAAAGTGCTATTTGTCTAAAAATACGGAGCATAAAAACTTGATTTAAAAATAAGTAATCCCAAAAATAGAATTATTTAGTGAGATGGATATTTTTTCTGAATGCTTTGACCTTCCTTTGACATATTAATCTTTAAAATGACGTGCGCTTATTAAAATCTGCCAATATAATGTCGCTCAATTTTATAACATTCAGAAAAAATGCGTACTTTTGAATAAGCTTTGCTATTCTGAATCTCAAGAAATTCAGAAATAGATTGAGCATTCAACTACACAATAATTATTTTATGAATTACGACATCATTGTAATTGGTAGTGGTCCTGGTGGATATGTTGCTGCCATTAGAGCCTCACAATTAGGTTTCAAAACTGCTATCATCGAGCGCGAATCTTTAGGAGGTATTTGTCTAAATTGGGGCTGTATCCCGACGAAAGCTCTATTAAAAAGTGCACAAGTTTTTGAATATTTAAATCATGCTGCTGAATATGGTATTAATGTACAAGGTGGTGAGCCTGACTTTGATGCTATTGTAAAAAGAAGTCGTGGCGTAGCAGATGGAATGAGCAAGGGTATTCAATTCTTAATGAAAAAGAATAAGATTGACGTCATTAATGGTACTGCAAAAATTAAAACCGGTGGTAAGATCGATGTTAAAGCTGCAGATGGTTCATCAAAAGAATACACCGCGAAACATACTATTTTAGCTACTGGTGCAAGATCACGTGAATTACCAAATTTACCACAAGACGGTAAAAAGATCATCGGTTACAGACAAGCATTAGTATTACCAAAACAACCAAAATCACTTGTGATTGTTGGATCTGGAGCTATTGGAATCGAATTTGCATATTTCTACAATGCAATTGGTACGAAAGTAACAGTAGTAGAATTCATGGACAGAATCGTTCCTGTTGAAGATGAAGAAATATCAAAACAATTAGAAAAAAGCTTAAAGAAACAAGGCATTAACATTTTAACTTCATCTGAAGTACAATCTGTTGATACTTCAGGTACTTTAAGTAAAGTAAATATCAAGTCTGCTAAAGGCATGGAAGTTATCGAGGCTGAAGTTGTATTATCAGCAGTAGGTATCATGCCAAATATCGAAAACCTAGGTCTTGAAGAAGTTGGTGTAAAAACAGACCGTGGCCGTGTTGTGGTTGACGATTATTATAAAACAAATATCGACGGCGTTTATGCTATCGGTGATATCGTAAAAGGACAAGCTCTTGCACACGTTGCTTCAGCAGAAGGAATTTTATGTATAGAAGCGATTAAAGGTCTTCATGTAGAACCAATTGACTATAACAACATCCCTGGATGTACCTATTGTTCTCCTGAAATTGCTTCAGTAGGTTATACTGAGAAAGCGGCAAAAGAAGCTGGTTACGAAGTTAAAGTAGGTAAATTTCCTTTTTCTGCTTCAGGTAAAGCATCTGCTTCCGGAGCAAAAGATGGTTTTGTAAAAGTTATCTTTGATGCAAAATACGGTGAATTCTTAGGAGCTCATATGATCGGTGCAAATGTTACGGAATTGATTGCTGAAATTGTTGTAGCAAGAAAATTAGAAACAACTGGTCATGAAATGATTAAAGCGATCCATCCTCACCCAACTATGAGTGAAGCTATTATGGAAGCTTGTGCCGATGCTTACGATGAAGTGATACACTTATAACGGTAACGGACAACATAAAATAGAAAGGGCTTATCATAATGATAAGCCCTTTCTATTTTATGTTAAAAGAATGATTACATAATCAATCTCGACTTAAATACAATCTGTTGTGGAGCAAGATCAGGATTATTTATTTTTTCAAATAAAATCTCAGCTGCTTTCTTAGCTTGGTTTCCTGGAAATTGTTCAATACATCCCATTGGAGGATTTTCCATATATTTCCAGAGAGGATAATTCGCATAACTAATAAAGTGAATATCATGATTAAGAACCAGACCTCTGTTTCGGGCAGCCTTCATAACATCTAAAGTCACAAAGTCATTAAAAGACACAACTGCTGTAGGCCTTTCAGGTAAGGCATATAGTTTCTCCATAGCAGCCTCATTTCCCTCAGTCGTTAAATCCGTATTCACAATATACTTTTCATCATAGTCCAAGCCATTACGTTTCAAAGCGGATAAAAAGGAATTTTTGCGTTCTTCACTTGCAGGAAGCAATTGTGGACCATTAATAAGTGCTATTTTAGCATGACCCCGAGCAACGAAAGCATCAATAGCTTCGTTCATACCCGTTGCTAGATCACTTTCAACTTTATTAATTTTAGGAATATCGGGTACACAGTCAAAGAATACAATTGGTGTTCCAGAATTTTCTAGCTTTTCAAGAAACTCAAGATTTGTGGTATTTTTACCTACTGACATTAAAACACCATCAACACGATGGCTTTTAAAGGTTTTCAAAATTCTCTCTTCTCTTTCGGCATCGTCCAAAGATTGTCCCATGATCACGGTATACTTACGGTCGTTGGAAACATTTTCAATTTCACTAATTGCAGAAGAGAAAAATGGTTCAGATAGACTTGGTAATAAAACACCGATTGTAAAAGTTTTGCGTTGCTTAAAAAATATCGCCGTTTGGTTAGGCTCATAATTCAATTCCTCAGCAACTTTTTTCACACGCATGGTCGTCACTAATCCAATACTTGGATGGTCATTCAACGCTCGAGATACAGTAGAGGGTGAAATTTTCAGCTTCTTCGCTATTTCCTTAATTGTTGTTGGTTTATCTCCTTGTATACTCATAGTCGAATCTCACTAAATTTACATTCTGATAAATATAACATTTTTTAGCATATTTTTTAGAATTAGAGTTTAATTTTAGAAAAAAGCAATTAATTACATAAATTTAAATAACTGATAATCAATGGCTAAATCGAAAAACTAACAATCTTGATATATAAAATCATTTTTAGCTATTTGTAGCTCTTCAGCTATATAATCGAGAGGCTCCAAATTGCGGAATTTTAACTCATCAACAAAATAAACCTTTAATTTAGATGCCAAAGGCCCCCACTCCATATGTTTTATTTTATTCAACTGCATAAGCGGGTTCCCTTTCGTCAAAATACAGATCTGTTTATCTGCATTAACAATAGCTGTTAATAATTCTGGAATACCATCTTTCATCAATAATTTAACGGGTAAAACAGCATTAACAAATAATCTTTCGAAATGCTCTTTATACTTTAAATCAAAATGAAAAACTTCGGCAGCATGTTCAAAGATCATATCTTCTCCTTGACTATCTAGATGATTCTTAAAAAATGTAACCAAATCAGCCTGAGGAGGAAAGGTCTCTGTAAATTCAAGAAAATTAGCAAAAAGATAATAAACCTGTAATAAATAGTCCCGTTTTGGATAAATAACGTCATCCAGTTCAAAAATAAATACCTTTTTATCCGTTGGGAAATCTTGATATCTTAACATAAAACAATTAATCTTTTGAAACAGCACATAAGGCAAAATCATCACCTGAATCCGATACCACAAACAAACCATCCAGTCCAGGATGTTCAGTTGTAAAATCATCAATCAATGACTTACCATCAACTAATAAAGCAAGTGATAATTCTTTTGGTGGATTTTCAATCACATAGTAATCTTGTAAAACATCCTGAGCTGGAACAATTACCTTAATATCATATTCTTCAAATAAAATTTTGGCCACGGCTAGAGGTTCAAATTCATAACCTCCCAAAGGCAGGACATAGTCAATCTGATGATCTAAACTTATTTTTAATACTTCGTGAGCATAGGTTGGCATTAACCCCGCAGGCAATTTAAAATACTTGCCTGAATTTAATAACAGTGAAGGAATCTCCTCAGAACTCGCAAAAAAGATTTCAAATTCATCCCCTAATAGCTTTGCAATACGTTGCCCAAGCCCTCTAGTTCCAAAGGTTATTAGTATTCTTTTTTTCATCAGAATAAAGTGTTTTTTTAAGCGATAAAGTTCTTATGAGCAATACATTTATCGCGGTTTATGTATTCTAAGTGACTTATAATGACTGTATACATACTATACGATCACAATTCCATCACGCATATGAATAGTACGGTCCGAAATACGTGCCAGCTCTTCATTATGAGTAACGATGACAAAAGTTTGTTCAAATTTATCCCTTAGGTCAAAAAACAACTGATGTAATGCAGTAGCATTTTCAGAATCTAGATTTCCTGAAGGTTCATCTGCCAAAATAATAAAAGGGTTATTAATTAAGGCACGAGCAACAGATACACGTTGTTGTTCTCCACCAGACATTTGAGTCGGTTTATGGCTAGCCCGATGTGCTACACCTAATAAATCCAATATCTCCATCGCACGAACTTCTGCATCTTTGCGCCCCACACCTTTAATAAATGCTGGGATACACACATTTTCCAAAGCCGTAAATTCTGGGAGTAGGTGATGGAACTGAAAAACAAACCCGATATGTTCATTGCGAAAGGCACTCAGTTTTTTTGCATTCAGTGCACTGATGTTGGTTCCATTGATATACAGTTCCCCCTTATCTGCTAAATCCAAGGTCCCTAAAATGTGAAGAAGCGTACTTTTTCCAGCTCCAGAAGCTCCAACAATACTCACAATTTCACCCTTTGCAACTTCTATATCCACCCCTTTTAATATAGGTAAAGGACCGTATGATTTGAAAATACTTTTGGCTTGTAACATCATATGACAAAGTTAAATATTTTTTATGAACAAAACCTTTGAATAAATCAAGACCTTTTAACTCCATATCCGCCAAGTAGTATATAATAAAAGTCAATTTAAGCTAAATTTATGCTTCAGAACTTGACCATTCACTTAAAAAATAATACTTTTACAACACAAACATTTTTGCAATGAACATTCACGAATATCAAGGAAAAGAAATACTTAAAAGTTTTGGCGTAAGAGTACAAGAAGGTATTGTTGCTGAAACTCCAGAGCAAGCTGTAGAAGCTGCTAAAAAATTGAAAGAAGAATACAATTCTGACTGGGTTGTAATCAAGGCTCAAATTCATGCTGGTGGTCGCGGTAAAGGTGGTGGCGTTAAATTAGCTAAAAACCTAGAAGAAGTATCACAACGTGCTACAGATATCATCGGTATGCAATTAGTAACTCCTCAAACTGGCGCTGAAGGTAAAAAAGTAAATAAAGTATTAGTTGCTCAAGATGTTTACTATCCTGGTGAAAGTGAAACTAAAGAATTTTATGTATCTGTGTTATTAGACCGTGCTAAAGGTCGTAATATCATTATGTATTCTACAGAAGGTGGAATGGATATTGAAGAAGTAGCAGAGAAAACTCCAAACTTAATCTTCAAAGAAGAAATCGACCCTAAAGTTGGTTTACAAGGTTTCCAAGCACGTAAAATTGCTTTCAACTTAGGCTTAACTGGTGGTGCACATAAAGAAATGGTGAAATTCGTTGCTGCTTTATATAAAGCATACGATTCAACAGATTCTTCTATGTTCGAAATCAATCCTGTATTAAAAACATCTGATGATAAAATCTTAGCTGTAGATGCGAAAGTAGACTTAGATGAGAACGCATTATACCGTCACCCGGATTATGCAGCATTACGTGATGTAACGGAAGAAGATCCTACAGAAGTTGAAGCTGGTAAATCTAACTTAAACTATGTAAAACTTGACGGTAACGTAGGTTGTATGGTAAATGGTGCTGGTCTTGCAATGGCAACTATGGATATCATCAAAATTGCTGGTGGTGAGCCTGCTAACTTCCTAGATGTAGGTGGTACTGCAAATGCTGAAACGGTAAAAGCTGGTTTCAATATCATTTTATCAGATCCAAATGTAAAAGCAATCTTAATTAACATCTTCGGTGGTATCGTTCGTTGTGACCGTGTTGCGCAAGGTGTAATCGATGCTTATAATGAAATCGGAAATATTCCTGTGCCAATTATCGTACGTCTTCAAGGTACAAATGCTGCTGAAGCGAAAAAATTAATTGATGATTCAGGCTTACAAGTTTATTCTGCAATTCAATTACAAGAAGCTGCTGAATTAGTAACTAAAGTATTAAAAGGATAATCTTCCCTTTAAAACAATATCAAAAGCCTCTGAAAATCTCAGAGGCTTTTTTAATTAAAACAAATACCGAATATTTCTAAATAAATAAAGGATTTTTATAAATTATACCCTATTTTTGAGTTTCATACAAAAAAATAAGATCCTGATCTATTATTTAGACCTGATTTGAAATGCCACAATAAAAATGGAACATACACGTATAAAAGAATTATTAAATGCCACTGAATTTGGGCATGAAGTTATTGTTAAAGGATGGGTTAAAACTTTCCGAAACAATCAATTTATAGCAATCAATGATGGATCTTCCATTCACAACATCCAAGCAGTAGTTGATTTTGAAAACACACCCGATGCTTTATTAAAAAGGATCACAACAGGTGCTGCATTACGCGTAAAAGGAAATTTAATTGAATCACAAGGTAAAGGTCAAAAAGTTGAGATCAAAGTAAATGAGTTGACGATCTTAGGTGATTCAGATGCTGAAAAATATCCTTTGCAACCGAAAAAACATAGCTTAGAATTTTTACGTGAAATCGCTCACTTACGTTTCCGTACAACGACATTCAATGCTGTCTTTAAAGTACGTAATGCCTTAGCATTTGCTGTTCACAAATTCTTCAATGACAAAGATTTTGTGTACATGCATACGCCAATTATTACTGGTTCTGATGCAGAGGGTGCTGGTGAAATGTTCCGTGTAACTTCATTAGATCTTAACAATATTCCACGTACAGAAAATGGTGATATTGATTTTAAAGAAGACTTTTTTGGTAAATCTACTAATCTAACCGTATCAGGACAATTAGAAGGTGAATTAGCGGCTATGGCCCTTGGGAATATCTATACCTTTGGTCCAACTTTCCGAGCTGAAAATTCTAATACAACTCGTCACTTAGCAGAATTCTGGATGATTGAACCAGAAATGGCATTTTATGAGTTGGAAGATAACATGGATTTAGCGGAAGATTTGTTGAAGTATGTCATCAAGTATGCGCTGGATACCTGTCCTGAAGAAATTGAATTTTTAAAAACACGTTTATTAGAAGAGGAGAAAAATAAACCTGCGGCAGAAAGGGCAGAATTAAATCTAATAGATAAATTAACGTTTGTACTGAATAATGATTTCGAACGCGTAACCTATACAGAAGCGATCGACATATTGAAGCGCAGTAAACCAAATCAAAAGAAACAATTTAAATACTTAATTGATGAATGGGGAGCTGATTTACAGTCCGAGCACGAACGTTATTTAGTAGAGAAACATTATAAAAAACCAGTGATCCTGATTGATTATCCAGCGGAGATCAAATCATTTTATATGAAGCAAAATGATGTAGATGCTAATGGACACAAAACAGTACGCGCGATGGATATTCTTTTCCCGGGAATCGGTGAAATGGTGGGCGGATCACAACGTGAAGAAAATTTAGATAAGTTATTATCACGTATGGCTGAAGTCAACATCCCTGCGGAAGAAATGGAATGGTTCTTAGATACACGTCGTTATGGCTCAGCTCCGCATTCCGGTTTTGGACTAGGATTCGAGCGTTTGGTATTATTTGTAACAGGAATGACCAATATTAGAGATGTTATTCCGTTCCCTCGTACACCGAACAACGCAGAATTTTAATCGATAACAATACGATAGCAAGCGGTCAAAACATATCCAGTTTTGACCGTTTTTCTTTTATCTATAAATAATTTGTAATTTAGTACTATATCTCAACGTTATGTTAGTCCGAATTTACGATAATAACCCCAATGAAAAGTCAATACAGCAAGTTGTTGACGTTCTAAAAAAAGGTGGAGTCATCATCTACCCCACCGATACGGTTTATGGTATAGGATGCGACATTACAAATCAGAAAGCAATAGAAAAAGTTTGTGAAATTAGAGGATTAAAGGCAGATAAAGCCAATCTATCCTTTATTTGCTATGACTTGACAGATATATCTTTGTATACCAAACCATTTGATACAACCGTTTTTAGAGTATTAAAAAAAGCCCTCCCAGGTCCATTTACATTTATCTTTAATGCCAGCAGTCAAGTTCCAAAATTATTAAGTTCCAAAAAGAAAACAGTGGGTATCCGTGTTCCTGATAATAATATCGTACGCGAAATCGTACGTGTGCTTGGTAATCCCATTGTTACAGCCTCCATTCGAGATGAAGATGACATTCTAGAGTATTCAACAGATCCAGAATTGATCCATGAAAAATATGAAAATCTAGTCGATTTAGTAATTGATGGTGGTTATGGTGATAATGTTGCTTCTACAGTAGTTGACCTTACAGAGGGCGAATTTGAAGTTATCAGAGCTGGCAAAGGAAACTTAGAGGAATATCTATAAGATATTCCTATTCTCCACCTGTTTCTTTAAAGCTTCATTAAAAGACTTAAAACCATTGGAGGTTACACCATAAATCATCTTTCGAAAAAAATAAACCAACACTCCGGAAAAGTATTCACCTTGAGTCACAACTGTTGCATGATCAGATTTTTTTTCGAGTATAAAATAATGTTCGCCATCGAACAAACCTGGAATAAAAAGACTGCCTTTCCAACGAAGCTCCTTCTGAGAATTAATTACTAAAAACATCGGATTCATGGTCATACTTGGTCCATCAGGCTGTTCCAATCTAACCTTCGATCTTTCTCCAACGCTTGGAATAGAAAAAAAATGCTTAATTGTAGGGCTCCAGATAGAGTAACTATTAAAATCAGCTAATACATTCCAAACTGATTCGATTGATGTATTAATAGTAATTGTCTGTTCGATATGTGCTTTCATATACCAAAACTAGTATATTCAAATAACCATACACTTGACTTTTATCAAGAATTAATTTTTGCTCTTATTCGGCTCAATGTTTCTGGAGACATACCCAGTACAGACGCAATGTATTGAAGCGGCACTCGGTTAAACAGCGCTTTATGCTGTTCAAAATATAAATGATAGCGTTCTTCTGCCGTATGCGCTATAAAGTTATATATGCGATCTTCCAATTGTAAAAAACATTTCGCTATAAATCTTTTTTCCAACCGATTCCAATCAGGGATCTGCTGTTCAAATAAAAGATAATCCTGTTTAGAAATGGAAAGTAACTTCGTATCCTCTAAGACCTGAATACTCCATCTGGCAGGCTCATCAAAAAGAAACGAAGATAAGTCAGTAACGAAGTACCCCTCCTGCCCTATCCATTGCGTAACCTCGCCTGAAGCATTTTCTTTAAACACGCGGACAATACCCGACTGAATAAAACTCAATCGATCACAGCGTTTACCGTGTTCTAAAAAATATGTTCCTTTTAAAAGATCCTCTTCGACAAAAGAAGATAATATGGCGGTCAGATTATTGGGGTAAACATCAAAAAGCTTCGCAATTTGATCTTGAAAAAATGTATTCATCTCCTAATACTGAAGATTTGAAAATTAAATTATAAAACGACAAGTTCTTCAACGATGACGTGACCAACATGCTCATTGACTCGTCCCAATATCTGCCTGCGCATTAAAACAAGTTCATTTTTAATTACAGCAGACTCGACCTTTACAAAGAGTTTTTTGTCTTTAATATAGATCTGTTTTGTCCGATTGGCAATAGCCTTACCTATCAACGTTGGCCATACTGCCAGAATAGAAGTTTCTTCAAATTTACGTTTCAATTTGTAAGCATCCAAAAGACGGTCAATCGCCTCTTTTATTGTGATATCATCACTCGAACGAATATATTCCAATCCGCCCTTATACTTCTTATTATACATAAACTTCACCTCCTGCTATGTCAAAGATACGCACTGGACTGGCAATCGCATCAAAAATTCGCTTAATTCTTTTTGCATCTGTATCTGTTAGAAAAATTTGACCAAATTCATCATCAGATACCATCTGCATCAGTTTGTGCGTACGTTTATCATCCAATTTGTCAAAAATATCATCCAAAAGCAATAGCGGTTTAAAGCCTTTCTTTTGCTGAAAAAAGGAATACTGTGCTAATTTTAGTGCAATTAAAAATGATTTTTGCTGACCCTGAGAACCAAATTTTTTCAAGGGCATACCTCCGTGGATGGTGAAAATTAGATCATCTTTATGTATACCCACTGTGGTTCTCTCCAGTGCCCGGTCGCGTTCCAGGTTCTTTTCCAAAATGTTCAAAAATGAATCTTCCATCAAAGGAGATTCATAGACAAGCTGGACAGTCTCTGCATTTTCAGTCAGGTATAAGTAATGCCGATCAAATTCTGGCTGAAATTCAGCCATAAAAGCAATACGTTTATTATAAATGACAGTACCAACTTCATCGAGTTGCATGTTTAGCACTTCAACAAGACCAAGATCCAATACCCCACTTTGTTTGGCCAGCTTTAGTAGCATATTACGCTGGGCAATGATTTTATTGTAAATAATAAGCGTATCCAGATATTTATTATCTGTCTGCGAGATGACATTATCGATAAATTTACGGCGTTCTTCACTGCCATCAGTAATAATTAGGGTATCATTAGGAGAGATCATTACCAAAGGAAACTGACCGATATGATCAGCCAATCTAGGATAATCCTTTTTATTTTTCTTAAATTGTTTCTTTTGATTACGTTTGATGCTACAGGAAATAACATCTTGAAATTCGTTTTTTTCGAATGAACCCTGCAACATAAACCAGTCTTGGCCCTGTTTAATATGTTGCGAGTCGATGGGATTAAAATAACTTTTACATAGGGAAAGATAATGTATAGCATCCAAAAGATTGGTTTTACCAACACCATTATCCCCCGCAAAAGCATTTACCTCCGGTAGGAATTCTAAAGAAGACTCTGAATAATTTTTAAAATTTAAAACTGAAAGCTGACGCAACCACATAGCACAAAGATACGCTATTTAGCGTAGCAACTCATCTATTTTATTTCTTCAAAATCCACAAATTCACCAGCATTGTCAGCCACTTTTCTTTTTGACTCTTGTTTAGGTGGAACATAATCTACCGATATACGACCATCTGTTTTTGGAGCTGATTGCGAACTGTTATTATTTTGACCAAATGTTTCATAATGGAACGAGCCACCACCATTGGTATAGGTAGAGCCACCTTGTTGCTGCGCTTTTTTCATAAGCTTTTCTGCAGCCTTACGCATTGCAAATGGTAATATTAATCGAATTAAGAATTTAACTAAATACCATACAGCGAATGCAATCAATAAAAATTTTAATAATCCTGCCATAACTTTATATTCGTTGTCATTTTAATCAAAAATAAAGAATCTCGTTCAAAACAGTTGTCTTAAAAATGTCAGTATATTCGATTTAACAATTTTTAAGGGTTTGTTTTGGACTTTGCTGTCTCAATTGCACGAAATAATTCCTCTTGACGTTGCGTACCAATTACGTACACCAGACCATCTTTATCTGTTAACCATACCGCATCTTTCCCACCTGCATAAAACTTAATCTTACCATTAATATGTAGATTATAAACAGGATTATTGAAGAAAAACTTACTAAATGGTTTTTTTTCCACCTTAACAATTGAACTCAATTCAATTTTAACTAAGCGCGTAGTCCATAAGCCACTCAACATCACCTTTCCTTCAAAAACTTCGATACGGTACAGCAATAGATACATCATGACCACAGAGGTAATAATAATCGCTATTCCGACTAAAAAAAACAATTGGCTGGAAAGTAATTGATCTATGTTGAGATAAACAGCTGTAAAACAAAACAAGGCCAGAACCAGACGTACACTTATCCAAACACGGTCCCGTCCCAAATATTGATTTTCAGTATATAGAAGTCCTTCTTTTATCATGTTATTTACAGCTTAAAATAAACACTTTATTTGTATTTCCACTTATTTTATATCGATTATCAAGTTGATAGTTTGCTACCCAGATGATATCGCCGTTACCGTTTATTAAAATTGGAACATTTCCCTTTTCAAAAACATTCACCTTATAATTATTAAAAAGATCACTCAATTTTTTACGTCCTGTCATTCCCAAAGGATAGAAATAATCACCCGTTTTCCAAGCTCTTAGCGTCAAAGGAAAAATCAGAAGATTAGCATCTATTTTTGCAATCTGCTTATCCCGAACAATAGAAACATCATGACTATAATCACAACAAAAACTATAATTTCTCCAAGATACAGATTTAGTTTCTGAAGTAATAATGGTTTCATCTTCCTGCTTATACTCTTTTTCACGAATAATCAAAAAATCGCGATCAAGTAACAGATCGTATCCCTCAGATTGAAACAATCGACCTGATTCCTTATCAAAACAAGATTGGAGATCGGTCAGCACACTTTTACTAAAACAAAATGGTGAAAATAATTCATACAACAGGGGAAGATCCGTTATATGCTTCCGAAGCTTTTCCTTTTCAATAATCCAAGCTTCTTGTTCCTTTATAAAAAGGTCATTACGAAGGGGTGTTATGAATTGTTGCAACAAAGCATAGCTTTCCTTGAAGTGAGCAATGTTCTGTTCAAAAATACGTTCAAAATCAGGTTGCATTTTTTTAAATTGCGGAATAATGTCGATACGTACTTTATTACGCGCATATTTTGTCGAAAAGTTGGATTGATCATCACGGTATGGAATCTGATATTCCTGGACATAATGCAATACTTCCTCTGCTTTAAGAAACAGTAATGGACGAATCAGACGGTCGCGTTTTGCCTGAATGCCCTGTAGGCCTTGAAGGCCTGTTCCACGGGATAGATTTAACAACACCGTTTCAATATGATCATTCAAATGCTGTGCAACAGCTATTTTGTCAAAACTTAACGCTTCTCTTAATTCTTCAAACCAGGAATACCGCAGTTCGCGCGCAGCCATCTGTATAGAAATTCCTCTTTCGGAAGCTATCTGCTCTGTGTCGAAATGCCTCACATAAAAAGGGATACCATGCGCTTCAGCGAAATCCCGAACCAAGCACTCATCCAGATCAGATTCTGCACCACGTAATTTAAAATTACAATGAGCAATAGCTATCTGATAACCGGCCTTTGCCAATAAAAAAGTCAAAAGCATCGAATCGCGTCCACCGCTCACTGTCAACAAGATCTTATCATCATCCTCAAAAAGGCTGTTATCTTTGATAAAAAATGTTAATCTTTCCAGCAAATTCATATATCAAAGATAATGTATATTTTTTGAGCATATATTTGTTTAAATGAAAAATTACCATTAATCAACAAGTTCAATTAAAATACATATTTTTGTCTCTGTGAAACAATACTTTTTGTCCTTTATATTTATGGCCCTGGGCCTCATGCTAGCATCTGCACAACAGCAAGATGAACTCCGTTTATTGTCGTCTTCTTACAGTGTTCTCAATTCAAAAACAGGCAATGCAATGTTTTACAGACCGGTTTATGAACATAAAGGATCTACCCTCTCTGCAGATAGCGGTTATTTACATAAAGACGACATAGGGCGCCAGTTCTTTGAAGCTTATAGCAATGTGATCATTACACAGCCTACCGGGACTCAAATATTCGCGGATAAACTTCACTACGATGCGGCTTCACAAAATGCAACGCTAACGCAAAACGTCCGTATGGTCAGTCGGTCTTCCATACTTACGACCAATCATCTGCAGTATAACATGAGAAGTAGTGTTGGAAATTATTATGGTGGCGGCCGTATCACTAGTGGTACAGATACCATTACGAGTACCAATGCGACTTATTTCGAAAATACACAAGATGCCTTTTTCAATAAAAAAGTCGTGGTACGAACACCAAATGTCAAAATATACACGGATTCAATGAAGTATAATTCGCCTAGCAGTATGACTTACTTCTATACCCCTACCAATATCAAAGGGAATAAAGGGGAAAATCTATATACAGAAAAAGGAGATTATAATACCAATACCGGCGTAGCAAACTTCACAAAGAAAAATCTATATACCGAAGGCAGTAAAATGCTAAAAGGAGATACGCTGCATTATGACCGACGAACCGGAGAAGGAGAAGCGATCCGGAATGTTGTATTTGTCGACACGACCGATAAGTTTTATGCCTATGGGGACAAAGGATTATATCGACAGTCGGATGAATCCATCACGATGACCGACAAGCCCTTGATCATCTCTGTCGTCAAAAAAGATAGTACGCAAAGTGATTCAACAAATACTGGAAATTCAAAAGCCAATCCGTCCAATAAAAAAGAGGTAAAGAAGAAAGAAAAAGAAGATAAAAAGGTTAAAGAAGAAGTTGTCTCAAAAGATAATAACAAGGGAGAGAATAAACTAGTCAAATTAGATCCTGTAGTAGTACCTAAGGACTCTGTACAGATGGATTCAATATTTATGACTGCAGATACCCTGTTCTCAAAAATGATTCTCCGAAGCACCTATATACCCAAAAATTTCAAACTAAGCCGTGATGGTGGTGAGCTCGATGTAGAGGTAGATGAAGATTATGGAGACGATAATGATAGTACGGATACCGATTTTACAGCAGGTTTAGATTCTTTGCAGCAGCAGGGTGATACCTTAGGAAAAAAGGAAATCAATACCGATGCACCTCAAAAGAAAATTAAAGACAAGCAAGCTGTCTTAAAAGAAAAAACCAAACAGGAGCCTAAAAAAGCAAGTCCAAATACTGAAAAAACAACAGCAAAACCTGTTGTAAAAGATTTAAATCGTTTTGAATTAGAGAAAAATAGTAAGGCTGACAGTATTTTGCGAAAAAATGCAGTCGTCCCAAAAGCAGATTATAGTGATCAGATCTTTAATAAAGCTCTTAAAGCTGCGAAAAACAATCATGAAAAACCTGCAGCTCCACCCGACACAGCAAAAACCCGTATTGTCAAAGCATACCATAATGTGCGCATGTTTAAATCCGATTTTCAAGCTGTAGCAGATTCTGTTTACTATGGTATGGCAGATTCTATGTTCAGGCTAATGGGAAAACCGATGATCTGGGCAGAGAAATCTCAAATATCCGGTGATACGATTTTTCTGCAATTTGTGAATCAGAAACTGGACAATACGTTAATTGTAGGTAATGCTTTTATGGTAAATGCAACTTTGGACTCCGCTAAATACAATCAGTTAAAAGGCCGTAAAATAACCGGATTCTTTGATAAAAACAGTTTAGAGCGGATGTTCGTTGATGGAAATGCCGAAAACATCATTTATGTCGTCAATGAAGAAACCAATGTAGCAACAGAATTATTCCATGATCGCAGCAGCCGCATTAAAATTTATATGGAAAACAATAAATTGAAAGAGTATGTTTCCATTAGAAAAGTTGATGGTAAAGTCTACCCAATTGCCCAGTTAACGCAAGAAAAAGAATTTCTACCGGGGTTTATTTGGAGGCCGGAAGATAGACCGAAGTCAAAAGAAGATTTACTCAATAGAAAACGATCTGTTGCAAAAGACGAGATTAAAGTTCCCGAGGCTGAAAACAAAGAGGGAAAACCTAAAGAGAAAACAATTAAAAATATAGAAAGCGAACCGGAGGAAAAGCCTCAAGAAGAAGTTAAAAAACAAACTACGCCTAAGCGGGAAATTCAGAAAATGGAAAGTAAGGCTCAAGGAGAAAAATTGCAGGCCGTACAAGATAGCACTCTTATTAAAGCAGTTTCTCCAAATAAAGAACCGATCAAAAAGTAAGATTTAATTAAAAGATCATCAACAATGCGGCCTGTCAATAATACCGCATTGTTGATGATCTTCAAATAAGTTAATGTCTTTCGGAAACCAACAAGCGCTTAGCACTATCTGCAGCGATCACAATACCTGCTGCCAACATAATAATATCTTTTATAACCAAACGCCCTGCTGCGGAAAGATAGGGAAATCCATAGTGAGGTGTCGGAAAATCACCACCTAAATTTGGCACAAATGTTTCTGGCGTGGTAATCAAGAATGATAAAGTCACGAGGGACATCCCAAATGTCAAAACACCACTAAGCAATCCTATTTTCGGGAACCATATACCCAATAAAACAAAAAATCCAATTCCGACAATAACCGCTCCCAAGCCATAAGAAAATAGATATGTCCTGTTTTCATTATGCCAATCCACATTTTTTTGAACAGTTTTACCTTCAGGATTTTTATACTGCTGATACTCTGGTGCCTTCTTGCTGTAAAAAAAAGACATAACTGGACTATTGGCTACAAAAGGTACAATACCATCAGCTTCGTACTGAAATGCCTTTAAACCACCTATCCATGCCATCACCAGAAAGACTGCAAAACGTAAAAAATTAATAAATTGATTTTGTAGTCCCGCTAGAAAAGAAATAAATCTGTACATAGTTGTCTATATTTGATATGGCTACAAATTTCCTTTTAATAAATCAGCTATGACATGGACAAATCGGTAAATTCAATAGATTATTTAGCCACAATGGAGATCCCTACACGCTCTCGAAAACCTGAAGGAGAAATACCAACATTCTTCTTAAAATACCTGCTAAAGTAAAACTCATCTTCAAATTGAAGTTTTGCAGCTATTTCTTTGACAGATAAATATGTCAGATGCAACATTTTTTTTGCTTCAAGAACAACACGATCCTGTATCAATTGGGAAGGAGATTTTCCCAATTCTTTTTTAACCTTTTTGCTGAATGAATCTACTCCAAGAGCAAGTTCATGTGCATAAAATTGCACCGATCTCTCGAAAAGAAAAGCAGACTCCAACAGTTCTTGAAATTTTAGACTAACTGTCAATTCGTTCTGATAAACATCGGTATGAACAAGCTGAAGAGATTTTTCCTTACTACAAAGAGCCAAAACAAGTTGTAGATAAGATTTTAATACAGATTCAGAAAATGGACTTCCTCCATCTTTCTCAAGTTCAATTTTATTAAAAATTCTTTTTATTTCAGTAAATAAAATCGGAGAAATAGTCACAAATGGTGTTAAGTAGATATTGTTAAATAATAAACCATTGCAAGCAACTTCCTTTTTATGATATTCAATGCAGTAAAAATCACCATGGAACTCCAATTTAATAATGGAAGCCGGTGTTGTCCCCTGCCACTGGAAATGTTGATAAGGAGATAAAAAAACCAAACTATAAGCCGCGCTGGAATAATTTGAAAAATCAACCGAAAATTTCGCCGGATTTTCGAACATAAAAATCTGATATAAAGCCGATTGAAAATCATCTTGAAGCGAAGATGTATGAAGATGCTGAATATCGATTAACATAGTTTTTCTTCTAAATTTTTAGCTCCATTATAATCTACTTTGAAAAAAATAAAATAGACTATTCTAGCGTTCGCTTAATTAAAGTAACATCGATTTACAGCTGACTAAATTGAAAAGCAACACCTACTGCTATAATACTGCTCTTTGACCAGTTTTTATAAAAAACTTTTCTAATACCAGGACAGAAACCAGATCTTCTACCATCTGATTTTCAAACCGTTTCACAAACTGATGTGCATTCTTAATGATTTCTTCTGCCTTTTCCGGATTTTCGATATAATAATTTAATTTCACTTCTAAATCCGAATAATCATCTTGGATATGTATATAATGATAATCAGGGATCAATAACCCTTCCATAAACCAAGTTTCAAACTTTGGAATTGGCATTACGGCAATAGAATTTGATGACATCACCCATTTTAAATTGGTCGCCACATCATTTCCTTCTAAGGCCAGTATAAATTTATAATGTAGATGTTCTGTTATTGAAATCGCAGGTTTATACCAGCCTTTATGTTGATTCTTTTTAGAGACATCTCCTAAATCGCACAGAGGATGATCAAAATAGATCTGAAAAAAACGGCTTCTGTGCTCCTGTTGAACTGTAGCGCGTCCCAGCAAC
This sequence comes from Sphingobacterium sp. MYb388, assembly GCF_037479535.1. NCBI lineage: Bacteria > Pseudomonadati > Bacteroidota > Sphingobacteriia > Sphingobacteriales > Sphingobacteriaceae > Sphingobacterium > Sphingobacterium sp. MYb388. Next base: position 160,524 of record NZ_JBBGYV010000006.1, read on the forward strand.
ATATTTTTTTTATCTCGAAAAGCAATCTCATCTTTGATAAAATTAAAATGCCTGACTTTATCCATATTTAGCAATACTGAATTGCAGTTATTTCCTCCAATAGGTCTACTTTTCACAATTGCAGGTGTTTTGGGAATATCAACAACATCACCTGGAATCATATCTATTCGAAGATCACCGTCAAAATATCGTAAATATTCTTTCAGATCAAAATAATAAACCGAACCTTTTTTAGGTCTCTTCATATCCTTTAAGTAGCAAGCACCCTCTCCCACTGTTTGAATCTCATCTAGTTTATTGTAATAAGCCAGACGATCAATTATAGCATGGTCATAAGAAGAAAGATTGTTGATCATTGCTACTCTTTTGAATCGAAACAAAGGCAAAAATGAATATTCCCGGAAACTAGCTTTCACATAATATCCAAACTTAAAATTCTTATTCTTAAAAAATATTCGTTTTATATTCATTTCTAATTACTCAAAAACGCGGCTAATTTCTGAACAGCGACTGCCCGGTGGCTGATACTATTTTTCTCGTCTGCCGTCATTTCCGCAAATGTTTTACTATAGCCATTTGGTATAAAAATAGGGTCATAACCAAATCCATCCGCACCTTTACGTTCATCAATAATGTGGCCTTCAATACTACCTTCAAAAAAATGTTGCTGACCGTTTAGGTTAAGTGAAATCACTGTTTTAAATCGAGCGGTACGATTAGCGATACCTGCTAACTTCTCTAGAACCAAATTAATATTTTTTTCCATATCACGGCTACCAGAATAACGGGCCGAATACACACCTGGTTCACCATTTAATGCATCAATTTCCAACCCAGAATCATCTCCGAAACAATTTAATCCATATTTATTGACTAAATAATCTGTCTTCTGTTTTGCATTCTCATGAAAAGTAACACCTGTTTCAGGAATATCTTCATGGCAATCAATATCAGACAAAGATTTAAGTAGGAATTTCTTTCCTACAATAGCCTGCACCTCTTCCAATTTATGTGCATTATTAGTCGCAAAAATAAGTTCAATCATCCGAATAAGATTTTATTCAAATGTATTAAATATAATAGAAAAAACAGCTAATTATCCGAGCTAAAGACTAGCTCTGATGTTGAATTAATGACTTAAACTCAGTCCAAAAAGCTTTTTTCTTAACCATGTCTGCAAACATCTCTTCAAAACTGTAGGTATTGAAGACTGTCGCAATACGACCGTGCATATAGGAGTTATGCGCAATCTCAGGCAACTTTAATGATAAAGGTTCAACGCCTAGAAGAATAATCTTTTTAGGAGTGAAAAATGACATAATTCGCTTAAAGTCATTTGGATTGTGTGCATTGGCCAAATTAACAACCGCAACATCAGCAACTGTTAGCTTAAGCGCCCCAATTGTCTTTACAAATGCCTCCTCTGCTTCCGGAGAAAAGTAAGGATAAGCGGGATATCTTAAGATAAACAGAATTCCTTTTGCTTTAGAGCCTTGATATATAAATTCCTCAACAGATTCCTGATGAGCAGTAACCTGTTGAGGATTTAAAGGTGAAGATACCGATTCAGACTGACCCGAAAAAGCTTCTACAGCATCGGCCGTCGCGAATATAGTCTCGGACATGAATGCCTGTAAAGCAATGGGGTCTGTAGTCAGTAAATTCGACATATTCTTATTATTTACCCAAAATATAAGAGAAAATCAAAGGAGCAACAATAGTTGCATCAGACTCAACTACGAATTTAGGTGTATCGATATCTAATTTACCCCAAGTGATTTTTTCATTTGGAACAGCACCAGAGTAAGAACCGTAAGATGTTGTTGAATCAGAGATCTGACAGAAGTAAGACCAGAAAGGAACATCTTCCCACTCTAAATCTTGGTACATCATCGGAACAACACAAATAGGGAAATCACCAGAGATACCACCACCGATTTGGAAGAAACCAACACCCTTACCAGAAGAGTTAGCACGGTACCACTCTGTTAAGTAAATCATATATTCGATACCAGATTTCACTGTATGAACATTTAATTTACCTTTGATTACATTAGAAGTAAAGATGTTACCTGTCGTTGAATCTTCCCATCCTGGACAAACGATAGGCAAGTTTTTCTCTGCAGCAGCAACAATCCAAGAGTTTTTAGGATCAATTTCGTAATATTGTTCCAACACTCCGGAATTAACCACCTGGTATAAAAATTCGTGTGGTAAATAACGCTCACCTTTTGCTTCAGCTGCATGCCATACATCTTCCAAATGTTTCTGTAAACGACGGAATGCTTCCTCTTCAGGAATACAAGTATCTGTAACACGATTATAATGTTGATCTAATAATTCTCTTTCTTGCTCTGGAGTCAAGTCACGATAGTTAGGAACACGCTTGTAATGTGAGTGTGCTACTAAATTCATAACATCCTCCTCCAGGTTAGCACCTGTACATGAGATGATATGTACTTTATCTTGACGAATCATTTCAGCCAAAGAAATTCCCAATTCAGCAGTACTCATTGCACCACCTAAAGAAATTAACATTTTACCACCTTCTAATAGATGAGCCTCATAACCTTTAGCTGCATCCACCAATGCCGCAGCATTGAAGTGAAGGTAATTTTCCTCAATAAACTGAGAAATAGGACCTTTTTGTGTACTCATAATATTTTGTTACTTTTAATAAAATAATAAGTGTAGCAAAGGTACTGAATATTATTTATTTTAAGCTTGGAGGTCTGCCAAACAGCATGCTATTCAAGCATTTTTTAACAAATGTTAAAAAATATTTGCAATCTTAAATTACCCATCGCTCACAGGAATCCAAAAATTCCTGGTTAATATCAGCACCAATACCCGGAAGATCCGAAAGATGAATATGATATCCTTTATATTGAATACCACCGACAACAGGATCCTCTAGATGGCCGACCATACAAGTATCCAAATCATAAAACTTCACATTCGGCGCAGCATAAGCAAAATGAACTTTCGCGGCTAAAGCCAATCGACTTTCAAGCATCCCCCCTATCATACAGGGAATATTAAATTCAGCAGCTATTGCGGCAATTTTTAATGCCTCATGAATGCCTCCTGATTTTGAAAATTTAATATTAATATAGTCACAGGCATCTGCACGACACAAGCGTTCCGCATCATGATGGCTATAAACAGATTCATCTGCCATGATCAGAACCGTTGTTTCGGTACGAAGTTCAGGAAGCAAATGATCTAAATAAGTACGCATAGGCTGTTCACAAAACTGAATCTTAAAAGGTTCCAGTCCCTGCAAAGCCTCTACAGCACCTTCGTATGTCCATCCTTGATTTGCATCAATACGAATCGGCATATCAAAGCCGACCGCTTTACGGATTTCCCGAATCCTTGCGATATCCGTTTTAGGATCCTTGCCCAATTTCACTTTCAACATCACAGCCCCTGCACGGTACAACTCTTTTGCCTTAGCTGCCATTTCTTCCGGACTGGCGATACCTAACGTGATATCGGTTACGATCTCTCGTGGAATACCTTTTAAAAATTGATATAACGGAACTCCTGCATTTTTTGATGCAATATCATATAAAGCCATGTCAAATGCAGATTTTATTGTTGTATTGCCGGCTATATACATATTTAGCTCTGCGAGACGCTCCTCTATATTTAAAGGATCTTTACCTTTCCATAACTTCGCAAAGTCACGCGCTATCACTAAACAGGTGTCCTGGGTTTCCCCTACAATCATAGGAAAGGCAGAACATTCACCAACCCCAACGATTTCGGTATCCGTACGAATCCGAATAAAGGTGTTCTGTGCAAAATCCATAGTGCCTGTTGCAATGACAAAAGGCTCCATAGGAATGCTTAATCTATAAATTTCTATTTCAGTGATTTTCATGGTTTAAACTATTATGTATTTCCTACCTCACAGCGAAAATAACAAAAGCTAAGATAGATAAAGAATATCTAAAATATAGCGCAAAGCTTATCCGTTCTAGAATTAGTTATATGCTAAAATCTATTATTTTTTAAGGACCTGTCTCCGATCGACTTCTTATTGAGATCGGAATACAATGCGCAAAGGAAAGTCCGTGAAAGTCCATGGATGTCCGTAAAAGTCCATACAAGTGCATACGTTATTTCGCCTTACTCCGACATTGCTAGGGCATTGGCAGGACAACTCTTCGAGTCTGGTTCGAGTACCCTTCGACTATTATTCGACAGGTATTCGGCAGGGTGGCGAACACCTACCGAATAGACCACGAACAACTGTGGGGCTTGTCTCCTATCTCTCCCCTAGCAAACTCGAACTTAAGTCAAACGGCAGTCATTTCACAATTGAATAAAGTAAGAGTTGATTTCGCCCTTCGTTCGCAAAAGGTTCGAAAAGGATTCGTCTTGCTTATACTAATCCTATACCCATCCTATACCTCGCCTATACTGAAACAGTAGACAAACGGAAGACAAACAGAAGACAAACAATAGACAAAAGGTAGAGCTTTACCGAAGGCTTCCCGAACAAAGTGCGAATAAAGAGTGAAGCATACTCTAATCAAGTAAAAGGCAGATAATCTTGATGAACCCGCTTTAAAAACTGCATCACCAATCATTAAGATGATACAAATCATTTTATTACAACACGTAACATGCTCATTCAAAAAACAAATCACAAAGCTCTTCCAAAATACAATATCAGCAATAAAAGACTTTTTATTTACAAATAACATAAGCTTATTTAAAATAATTTATAAAATCTATAATATTTTAATGTTTTTATTCATATATTAGCAAAGTAATAATTGAATAGGAAGATGATTGAAAGTAACACAAATCAGCAAGGGCTATACGACCCGAGTTTTGAGCATGACGCCTGTGGGGTTGGTTTTGTAGCGCATATTAAAGGAATAAAATCACATGCACAGGTAAAAGATGCCTTGACCATGTTAGAAAATATGGAGCATCGTGGTGCTTGTGGCTGTGATCCAGAGAGTGGAGATGGCGCAGGTATTATGATCCAATTACCACATGAGTTTCTTTGGGAAGAATGTATTAACCTAGGTATACAACTTAAAGAACCAGGATATTATGGAGCAGGAATGGTTTTCCTACCCAAAGAACCTGAAATGAACAAAATTTGCAGAACAGTTATACAAGAAGCGGCTACTGAAAGGGATATGAAATTCCTTGGATTTCGGGATGTACCAGTAAGTAGAGCAGGTATAGGCCCGACAGCATTAAGCGCTGAACCCGAAATAGTTCAATTCTTTATCGACAGACCCGAGACCGTACATAACACTGAAGAATTTGAACGCAAATTATTTGTCCTCAGACGTTTGATTATCCAAAAAATCAAACAATATCAAGAATATCCACTACCGCTTTACTTCGCTTCCCTATCTTGCAAAACAATTATTTATAAAGGTCAGTTGACAACTTACCAAGTTGGCACTTATTTTAAAGACCTTCGCGATCCAAGAGTTGTTTCTGCATTTGGATTAGTACACTCTCGCTTTTCAACCAATACTTTCCCTTCCTGGTCTTTAGCACAGCCTTTCCGTATGTTAGCGCATAATGGTGAGATCAACACATTAACAGGAAATCTGAACTGGTTTTACGCAGGCATGCGTGCGCTTTCGTCTCCTTATTTTACAGAAGAAGAGATGGAGATCTTATTACCTGTTGTAGACCGTGGTCAATCTGATTCTGCATGTCTAGACAATGTTGCAGAACTTTTATTACACAGTGGCCGCAGCCTTTCCCATGTGATGCTGATGCTGGTCCCTGAGGCTTGGGATGGCAATACACAAATGGATCCATTAAAACGAGCATTTTATGAGTACCACGCCACATTAATGGAACCTTGGGATGGTCCAGCTGCTCTTTGTTTTACTGATGGCAAGTCCATTGGTGCAACCCTAGATCGAAACGGATTGCGTCCTTTACGCTATGCCATTACTTCAGATCATCGAGTCATCGTTGCTTCAGAGGCAGGCGCACTCCCTATTGATGAATCAACGATCATCAAAAAAGGAAGACAACAAGCTGGTAAAATTTTCTTGGTCGATATGGAACAGGGTAAAATTTTATCTGACGAAGAGGTAAAAGGCGACTTAATACGTCAACAGCCTTATGGCGATTGGTTAGACAGTTATAAAATAAAATTAACAGAATTGGCTGAGCCTCGTGTTACTTATACCTATCTGTCTAAAGAGTCGGTATTTAAGTATCAGCAGACTTTCGGATATTCGAGAGAAGACTTAGAAACAATTCTAACACCAATGGCACTGACCGGGTATGAGCCAACAGGTTCCATGGGATCTGATGTACCATTAGCTATACTTTCCGATCAACCGCAACATTTATCCAGTTACTTCAAGCAGTTTTTTGCTCAAGTGACAAACCCTCCAATTGATCCAATAAGAGAGCGTTTAGTTATGAGTCTAGCAACATTCATTGGAAATGCAGGCAACATACTCATTGAAGATAAAAAATTCTGTCACTGCGTTACGCTCGAACATCCGATATTGACCTCGAAAGAATTAGAAAAGCTACGGTCAATAGACACGGGTGTATTTCAGGCAAAAACTTTACAATCTTACTTCCGAGCAGATGGTCAAAATGGTTCTCTGGAAGCTGGATTAGAACGCCTTTGTCGATATGCAGATGATGCTGTACGTGATGGCTTCGAAGTATTGATACTTTCAGACCGTGCCATTGATTCACAACATGCTCCTATCCCGTCCATATTAGCTGTATCTGCAGTACATCACCATTTAATCAAAACAGGAAACCGTGGTGCTGTCGGTCTTGTTGTAGAAGCTGGAGATGCTTGGGAAGTTCATCATTTCGCATGTTTACTTGCATTTGGTGCGACTGCAATCAATCCTTACATGGCTCTTGCGAGTATTCGTACGATGAAAGAACAAAGTAAAATCGAAACCGAATTAACATGGCCTGAACTTTCCAAAAACTATGTAAAGGCAGTAAATGCGGGATTATTAAAGATATTTTCAAAAATGGGGATATCGACCCTGCAGTCGTATCATGGTGCACAAATTTTTGAAGTATTAGGTTTAGATAAAACTGTTGTAGACAAATATTTTTGCGGTGCCGTATCCCGTATCGGGGGCTTAAACTTGGACGATATTGCACAGGAAGTATTGACAAAACACTGGGTGAATTTCAAAGAAAGCCGTACTCCACAAAAATTGCTTCCTGAAGGCGGTCTTTACCAATGGAAACGAAGAGGTGAAGGACATCTTTGGAACCCAGATACTGTACATCTTCTACAACAGGCTTGTCGCAATGATGATTATGCTACTTATAAAAGATATGCGGAAAAAATAAACAACCAAAAAGAACAGATGTTCACCCTGCGTGGTTTATTAGATTTTGCTAAACATAGAACAGCAATTCCTTTAGAGGAAGTAGAACCAGCTAGTGATATTTTAAAACGTTTTGCCACAGGTGCGATGTCATTTGGTTCTATTTCACATGAAGCACACAGTACACTGGCAATTGCGATGAACCGCATCGGTGCAAAATCAAATACTGGAGAAGGTGGTGAAGATGAGCTCCGTTATCAGCCTCTTCCTAATGGTGACTCGATGCGCTCTGCAATCAAACAAGTAGCATCCGCAAGGTTTGGCGTTACATCCAACTATCTGACACAGGCAGACGAAATACAGATCAAAATGGCTCAAGGTGCTAAACCTGGAGAGGGCGGTCAGCTTCCTGGACCTAAGGTTAATGAATGGATTGCTAAAACAAGACATTCAACGCCAGGTGTAGGGTTAATTTCACCGCCACCACATCATGACATCTATTCGATTGAAGATTTAGCACAATTAATCTTTGATCTAAAAAATGCAAACCGTGCTGCACGTATCAATGTCAAACTCGTTTCAAAAGCGGGTGTTGGAACTATTGCTGCGGGTGTCGCAAAAGCACATGCCGACGTTATACTGATAGCAGGATTTGACGGAGGAACAGGAGCTTCTCCGATCAGTTCGACAAAGCACGCAGGTTTACCTTGGGAATTGGGATTAGCAGAAGCACACCAAACTTTGGTGAAAAACAAACTTAGAAGCCGTATCGTACTACAAGCAGATGGACAGGTAAAAACTGGACGTGACATCGTTGTAGCAACCTTATTAGGTGCAGAAGAATGGGGCGTATCAACTGCTGCCCTTATTGCTGGTGGCTGTATCATGATGCGTAAGTGTCACTTGAATACTTGTCCAGTAGGTGTAGCCACACAAGATCCAGAATTAAGAAAATTATTCACCGGTAAACCTGAGGACATTGTTAACCTATTCCGCTTCATGGCCGAAGAAATCAGAGAGACCATGGCAGAATTGGGTTTCCGTACCATCAATGAAATGGTAGGAAAAGCACAGTTCCTTAAAAAACGTGAGAACATAGATCATTGGAAAGCTTCCAAAATTGATTTCTCAGGGATATTATATGTTGAGCCCAACGATCCTAATCAGTCTCTTTACAATACTGAAGAACAAGATCACGGCATGGGTATGATCTTAGACTGGGGATTATTGAAACAAGCGAAACATGCCTTAGAAAGCAAAACTCCAGTTTTTGGAACTTTCACGGTTAAAAATACGGATCGTACCATCGGTACGCTATTGTCGAATGAGATTTCTAAACTATACGGATCCGAAGGCTTACCTGATAATACCATCAATTACAAATTTGAAGGTTCTGCGGGACAGAGTTTTGGTGCATTCTCAACAAAAGGACTATCATTTGAGTTAGAAGGTGAAGCAAATGATTATGTTGGTAAAGGATTATCTGGTGCACAATTAGCGATCTATCCGAAAGCAGAAAGTAAATTGATACCGCATGAAAATATCATCATCGGTAATGTTGCTCTATTTGGTGCTACATCGGGACATCTCTTTATTAATGGACAAGCCGGCGAACGTTTTGCTGTTCGTAATTCAGGTGCTACGGCAGTAGTAGAAGGTCTTGGCGACCATGGTTGTGAATACATGACCGGGGGACGTGCACTTATCTTAGGAGCTACTGGAAGAAATTTCGGCGCTGGTATGAGCGGAGGTATCGCCTGGATCTATGATAAACAAGGAACATTTAGAGACAATTGCAATACTGAAATGGTAGATCTTGATCCATTGGAACAAGAAGATGAAACAGCAATTATTGCATTGCTAAAAAGACATATTTTACTCACAAACAGCAAAATTGCACAACATATCCTCGAAAACTGGACTGCTGAGAAAAACAGCTTTATCAAAGTATTTCCAAAAGAATACAAACAGGTATTACGTACAAAATTAGTTGAAGCATAATCAGGAGGAAAAATCATGGGAAAAATAACAGGATTTAAAGAATACGATCGTGAGCTTCCGCAAAAAGAACCGGTAGCTTACAGAATACAGAATTTTCAGGAATTCAACAAGGGTTACACAGATAGTCAACTGAATACACAGGCCGCACGTTGTATGGACTGCGGTATTCCATTTTGTCACTCAGGATGTCCTTTGGGCAATGTAATACCTGAGTTTAATGATGCCGTTTACGATGGAAAATGGGAAGATGCATACAACATATTGACCTCAACAAATAACTTTCCCGAATTTACAGGAAGAATTTGTCCGGCACCATGCGAATCGGCATGTGTATTGGGTATACACAGTTCTCCTATTACCATTGAGGAAATCGAAAAACATATTATTGAAATTGCTTTCAATAAAGGTTATGTAAAACCTAACAAAAGCTATATTAAAACAGATAAAAGAGTTGCTATTGTTGGATCAGGACCTGCGGGTTTAGCTGCAGCCGCACAATTAAATAAAGCTGGTCATGACGTTGTCGTTTTTGAACGTGATGATCAACTGGGAGGCTTACTCCGTTATGGTATTCCAGATTTTAAATTAGACAAGAAAATTATTGACCGCCGGATTTCGGTGATGCAGGAATCAGGTATTAAATTTAACGTAAACGCTGAGGTTGGCAAAAACATCTCCACCCATGAGTTACTTTCTTTTGATGCTGTTATTTTAGCAACAGGCTCAACTGTTCCTTGGCATTTGGATATTCCTGGAAAAGAATTAAAGGGTGTCCATTTCGCGATGGATTTTCTGAAACAGCAGAATAAAAAAGTGAGTGGTATTGAATACACGGAAGAGCACATCATCGCCCAAGGAAAACATGTAGTCGTAGTCGGTGACGGTGATACTGGATCGGATTGTATCGGCACTTCCAATCGACAACTGGCACAGAGCATTACCCAGATCGCACGTAAACCCATCCCTGCAAAGGAACGATTAAAGAATAATCCATGGCCATCAGATAAAATCACTTTCAACACTTCATCATCACAAGAAGAAGGTTGTGACCGACTTTGGGCGACCGAAACAAAAGCCTTCATCAGTGATGACCATGGAAATGTCAAAGCTGTTCAGATCATAGAGATCGAATACGAAGTAGATGATTTCGGTAGAAGAACAAAATTAGGTCAATCAGAGCCTAAAGAAATTCCGGCAGATCTTGTTCTTTTAGCTGTCGGTTATCAACATACAGAGCAACAATTGCCAGAAAAACTGGGTGTTCAAGTCGATAGCCGAGGAAATATAGTAGCGACAGATAAAGCTTACCAGACTTCGGTAGATAAGATCTTTACAGCTGGAGATTGTAGGAAAGGACAATCATTAGTTGTATGGGCGATATCAGAAGGCCGTGAGTGTGCTAGAAAAGTAGACGAATTCCTAATGGGGCATTCGGAGCTTGAAAGCAAAGAAGCTATTCATCAATATGCTTAATACCAATCCTAAATAGAAAAGAATGAGCCCCGTAAATATATTTACGGGGTTTATTCTTTTATAGCACTTCCTGTCACTGACTCATCCGGTTATTTCATCTCAAAAATGAGTAGCATATGGACCCTCGCTGATCTCAAAAAGCTTTTATTCATTTTAACCGGGACTAAGATTTTCAACCTACATGAAGTTTTTTAATCCTGCGGTTAATTATGGAATTCGTTACTAAGATGCATCATCTTAAATGAACACAGCAAGCTAATTCAAAAAATATGAATAAGATCCTCATAATAGTATTGATTTTATGTCTCCTACTTCAGGGAGAGAATATTAAATCACAGAATAATCCAAATAGACCTATTCCCAGCTTAAAAATATCGAATGATCCAAAAGATCAGGCAAAAGTTAATCTACAGGAGCTCGATATTCAAGTTAATATTTTTGGTAACATCGCGAAAACAACGATGACAATGATCTTCCGTAATAATGAAAACAGAGACTTGGAGGGCATACTGACATTCCCCATGCCTGAAGGTGTTTCGGTAACAGGATACGCCCTTGATATTAATGGAAAACTACGTCAAGCTGTTGCAGTTGATAAGAGCAAAGGGATTGAAGTCTTCGAAAGTATTGAATCTCGTCGTGTAGATCCTGGATTATTAGAGCGTGTAGAAGGGAATAATTTTAAGACCAGAATATATCCTATACCTGCACAAGGTCAACGAACCATTAGCATAACTTATGAAGAGAATTTACAATTCCATGCTTCGACTGGTTTTCAATACCATTTACCTTTAGCCTATAAACAAGCGATCGAGCGGTTTAAACTTCAGGTAAATATCTACCAAACAGACCAGGTACCGACATTGATCAGCAAACCAGATGGATCACTCATATTTTCAGAAAAAAATCACATTTATCAAGCGGCTATAGCTAAAAACAATTTTATACCTGAGAAATCATTAGTAATTGGACTACCTAAGCGACCAAATGAGAACAACATTTTGACACAGGCTAATCAAGATCAATCTTTCTATTTCCTTAGCAATATATTTATCGATGCTCCTTCGAAAGCAAAAACCTGGACTAACAAAATTGGGATCATTTGGGACAATTCTTTAAGCGCTAAAGATAAAGACATTCAAAAAGAATTAGCACTTCTGGATCTCATCATACAACAAAAAAAGAATTTAACTGTAGAACTGGGCTTACTGAATATCAGCTATGTAAAAGCGGGAACATTTCACATAGAACAGGGAAATTGGACTGCTCTAAAAAATTATCTCTTGCATTTAACTTATGATGGCGGAACAGACTATTCAAAATTAAATGATCAAGTGCTGCAAGCGGAGGAATATCTTTTCTTTACCGAAGGGTTATCCACATTTGGGTCAAATCAAGTAACCATCAACAAACCAATATATTGCATCTCTTCTTCTGCTATTGCAGATTACAGCACACTCCAGGCCATTAGCAAAAAAACTGGTGCAAAAACGCTCAATCTATTGAACACATCACCTATTGACGGTATCAAGAAATTAAGTTCAGAAAATTTAAAATTTTTAGGGATCAAAGAACATGCTGATTTCTCAGAAATATATCCAGCGATCCATACAGAAGTACAGGATCATATCGCGATTACAGGTCTCGGAAAAAACAACAATTTAAAACAGATTACCTTACTCTTTGGCTACGGGGATCGTGCAACTCAAGAAGTCAAAATTGACATCAATTATCAAGAAAATGAGTTGGATGTTCATAAAATCTGGGCTCAGAAAAAGATTGCAACATTAGATGTTGATTACACGGAAAATAAAGAACGTATTGAAGAACTTGGTAAGCAATTTGGTATTGTTACCCGTAATACAAGTTTAATTGTATTGGAAACCGTGGAAGATTATGTACGATATGCCATCCTGCCTCCAACAGAATTGCTTCCAGCTTATCATAAATTTACCAAAGAACAAAGCGTTCTTCGGGAGGAACGTATGCATGATTTATTGGCTCAGGCTGAAACCGCTGTCCAAGAATTAAAAAAATGGTGGCAGACCGACTTCAAAGCAAAGAAAACTTATCCACAGCCTAACAGGATCGTAGAAGAGTCATTTGTAGAGCCCGAAGTTCATCCAATCAATAATGCACAAGCTGCAACATCAAAAATGGTATCATCAGAAAGCAGACAGATGTTTATAGCAGATGATCAATATTCAAATCTGGAGGAAATAGTATTAAGCGATTTAGAAGACCCAGTTTCTGATCAACAGCATTATTCCGGCACTGATGTGAGTGACAGAACAACTGCTGGTGCAAAAATCACCATTCCTGACATTAAAAATGACAATATGTATCTGCAGGTCTTAGAAAAATCAGCGAATCCCTATCAAACATATCTCGAACTTCGCCAAGCATATTTGGGTACTCCGAGCTTCTATTTTGACGTTGCTAATTTTTTCTATCGAAAAGGCACAAAAGATAAAGCATTATTAGTGTTGAGCTCACTTGCAGATCTTCAAATTGAAAATGCAGATTTATTTAAGACAATAGCTTACATACTTAAACAATGGGAACAATATCAATATGAACTTTACATCAATAAGAAAATCTTAGACTGGCGTCCTATGGATCTGCAAAGCCACCGCGATTATGCTTTAGCATTATTAGATAATAAACAATATCAAAAAGCTTTTGATCAATTATATAGTATCCTAACGCAAAGTTATTCCCCTGAAGCAGCCGATCGCGACGATGGTATAGAAGAAATTATTGTGATGGAGTTAAATAATTTATTAAAATTAAACCAGACTCATGTCAATAGCAATAACATCAGCAAAAAACTCATTGCAGATCTTCCTGTCGATTGTCGTGTAGTGATCAATTGGAATTCAAACAATACAGATATAGATCTTTGGGTCACAGATCCACATGGAGAAAAATGCTTTTACAGCAATAATAGCACTGCAATAGGAGGACGTTTAAGTAATGATTTTACCGGAGGATATGGCCCTGAACAATTTCTATTAAAAAGAGCAGTCAAAGGAAAATATAAAGTCGAAGTAGATTTTTATAATGATAATTCGCTAACGCTAGCAGGTCCAACAGCAGTTATGGCAGAAATATTCACCTATTATAGCTCCGGAAAACAGGAACGTAAAATCATCACCCTGTACTTAGATAAAACCAAAGAGCAGCATGTGACCATCGGAACATTTGATTTTTAATCCAGTGTTAAATCAAAAAAAAGCGTGCTTAAAATCAGTTTTAAGCACGCTTTTTTTATCAGGATACGCAATATATCCATTAAATTCCGTTCTGCAACAAGAGCAGATATATAAAGCTAAAATAGATAATTAATAGATTTTTCTAATAACCAAATCCTGCTTCCTTTTCTCGATTTTTGTTTTTAAGTAAGGATAGAAGAAAACTGCACCTAAAACAATGGCAGCACCACCATAAAAACCTAAACTCATCGTCTCTTTTTGACCGAAGATCAGCATGGCCAATAAAATGCCATAAACAGGTTCCAGATTTGTTGTTAAAGCAACTGTAAAAGCACTCAATTCTTTCATTACAGCAACACCTAACACATACGCAACGGCAGTACACAATACCCCCAAGATCAATAGATAAATTAAATCCGACTGATTGAGAACCATATTTTCATTAAAATCTCCACTGAATAACATGAAAACTGACACCCAGAAAAAAGCACCCAGCATTTCATAAAATGTGATCAAGGTAGCGCTTGATTTTTTAACCATTCTGGCATTTGCAATCGAGAAAATACTTGCACAGAATGCACAGGCTAAGCCTGCAAGAATACCTTCAATATAATTGGATTCGAATTGAAATATCATATAAATCCCCATTATTATCACTACACCAACTAACATATCCATTAGGGCGATCTTTTTCTTATTGATCAGGGGTTCCAAAATAGAAGTATACAATGTCAAAGAAGATAATGTTACCAAAGCTACTGATACTGTAGATACCTTAATTGCATAAAAAAAAAGTACCCAGTGAAGCCCTACGACACCCCCGACCATTATGAAAGAGATAAAATCCTTTCTTTTTACCAGAATCTGCTGCTTGCTAACGGCAAGATAAATCCATAGAGAAATCGCCGCAATCAAAACCCGATACCAAACAAGATGTATAGCAGATATCGAAATCAAATTACCCAAAATTCCTGTAAAACCCCATATCAGGATTGTTAAATGCAGAATAAGAACATTCTGATTAATTTTAATTTTTGACATTGTCGGTTTGTTTATTTTGGCGCCTTTATAGCCAAATAGATTGCAATAATTAAAAATGTAATATTGGGAATTAACACTGCAATCAAAGGAGGGAGCCCTCCTTTTAATGAGAACATGGTGGCAAATTGAATGAACACGATGTAGGTAAAGCTCAATCCGATACCGATACCCAAACTAAGACCAATACCTCCTCTGACCTTCTTAGAGGATAAGGCAACGCCCATCAAAGTAAGCACAAATGCCGAAAAAGGATAGACATAACGTTTATATTTCTCCAATTTAAGATCTGTCATCATCCCTGTACCCCTAATTTCCTCTTTATGGATACGCTCATCCAGCTCTTTCGTATCCATGGCTGTAAAAATATTATCATACAGTTCAAAATCACTCGGCTTCATATCCAAAGTGGTATCTTTTACGGTACCCTTGTCCATTCGTTCATGAAGACCATTAATAATCCGGTTTGTATAATCGTGTATTTTCCACTTAGTCGTTACAGAATCCCATGTAATACGCTCAGCGATCATTTTTTCCAATAGGGTATCACCCTTAAATTTTTCCAGTACAAACTTATATCCAATCTTGGAGTTGTTATCAAAGTTGTCTATGTATACATAACTGTTTTTATCAATCTGCATATGCGTGGACACTTTCGTATTATCTTTCAAAGGTTTTACATACACATTTTCAAAACCGATCTTCATTTTATTCGTTTTCGGAATAATATAAAGGTTAAAGACAAAAGAAACTGCAAATATAAGCGTTGCAGAAAAAATATAGGGTCTTAAAAGCCGGTTAAAACTATAGCCTGCACTTAATATGGGTACGATCTCCGTTTGATCGGCCATCTTCGAAGTAAAGAAGATAACAGCGATAAAATTGATCAGAGGACAAAGGAAATTTAAATAAAACGGGATAAATCCTGCGTAATATTCAAATATAATTTTATCCATAGGAGCATTATATTTCAAGAAATCATCCAATCGCTCAGAAATATCAAAAATGACCATGACGACTGTAAAAATAGCCATCGTGAACACAAATGTGCTCAAGTACTTTTTAATAATGTAACGATCGATAATAGAAAACATAATACTACTAAGATGCAAAAAAATTACAAACGTTGACCTAATACTTTGACCATTTTATTTTTCCAATCGTAGAATGTACCATCTACAATTTTCTCACGTGCCTCATTTACCAGCCATAAATAGAAGTGTAAGTTATGTAAAGAAGCAATCTGTGCACCTAAAAGTTCTTGCGAACGGATTAAATGGCGTAAATATGCTTTTGTATATACTTGATCTGAGTAAAGATCACTATCTGGATCAATTGGAGAAAAATCGTCTTTCCATTTTTCATTCTTGATATTGATCGTTCCGTGACGTGTAAAAATCATACCGTTACGTGCATTACGCGTTGGCATTACACAATCAAACATATCTATACCCAAAGCGATGTTTTCAAGTAGATTGATTGGTGTACCTACCCCCATTAGATAACGTGGTTTATCTTCTGGAAGAATATTACAGACAACTTCCGTCATCGCATACATTTCCTCAGCAGGCTCTCCTACGGATAAACCACCGATTGCATTTCCTTCACGATTGAAAGACGCAATTTTCTCAGCAGATCTTTCACGTAAGTCTTTATATACTGATCCTTGAACAATGGGGAACAATGTCTGGTCATATCCATATAATGGTTCTGTACTGTCAAAACGATCACAACATCTTTTCAGCCAACGGTGAGTCATTTCAATCGAACGACGGGCATACCCATAGTCACATGGATAAGGAGTACACTCATCAAAAGCCATGATAATATCCGCACCGATTACTCGTTGTGTATCCATCACATTTTCAGGAGTAAATAGATGCTTTGAACCATCAATATGTGACCGGAACGTCACACCTTCTTCTCGTATCTTACGATTGTCTGACAATGAATAAACTTGGTAACCTCCAGAATCTGTTAAAATTGGACGGTCCCAACCGTTAAATTTGTGAAGACCACCTGCCTTATTCAAAACATCCAGTCCCGGTCTTAGATATAAATGATAGGTATTTCCCAAAATAATTTGGGCTTTAATATCATTTCTCAATTCGTGCTGATGCACACCTTTGACCGTACCAGCTGTTCCAACCGGCATAAAAATAGGAGTTTGAATTTTTCCGTGAGCTGTCTCAACAACACCTGCACGCGCTTTAGAAAATTTATCTTGTACTTGAAGAGTGAATTTCATTAATCTTTTATTTTTTGGGGATTCTAATTTGATGATTTTTACTGTTTCAGAAGCAAATTCCCCAACATGCTTTTTTAAAATCTTTGCAAAAATACTATAAAAAGCAATGCAAAGATTGACCTTTTACAAGATTTTAACATTTACAGCACAAAAAACATTATTAAAGCAAATATCCTTGGAACATACTATCTTTGCAACCTATGAACATCGTACAGCAATACGCCTTCTATTACCCTTATATCGCCTTTGGCATCATCGGTTTATTACTGCTCATCCAGTTGTACTATATTATAATTGTATACGGAAAACTGAGTCGTCATAAAGTGCATTCTTATCAGGAACAAGATCAATTTGATCCTATTTCTGTCATCATCTGTGCACATAATGAACAAAAAAATCTAAAGCAGTTTTTAGCATCAATTTTAGAGCAGGATTATCCCCAATTTGAAGTGATTGTTGTTAATGATTACTCTACTGACGAGACAAAATGGATTTTAAAGGAATATCAATCTCAATATGATAACTTAAGAATTGTCGATATTAAGGAACATATACGGCTTAAGCATGGAAAAAAATTCGCCGTTACCCTAGGAATTAAATCTGCTATTTACGAAAAACTGGTTTTCACAGATGCTGATTGCAATCCAAATTCAAGCAATTGGTTAAAAGAAATAGCTGGAGCGCTTAACCAACCAGATACAGAGATTGTCATCGGGTACTCCCCTTATTTTAAATATAAAGGTTTTCTCAATAAACTTATCCGGTTCGAGACAACGCATACAGCAATGAGTTACTTATCGTATGCGATAAAAAAAGATGCTTACATGGCTGTAGGCAGAAACATGGCCTACACAAAAACATTATTTTTCAGTAAAAAGGGATTTGCATCACACATGCACATTAAATCTGGTGATGACGATCTTTTTGTAAATGAAAACGCTACGAAGAAAAATGTAGCCATATCCATTCATGATGATGCTATCGTTTACTCAGAACCTAAAACAACCTGGAAAAGCTATTACAAACAAAAAGCACGGCATTCGGGCGCTTCGGTTATCTACAAAAAAAGACATCAGCGTATGTTGGGTATGCAATTGATCTCTTCATTTTTATTCTACTTTACGATTATCCTGACTGCGATTATTTTCCCTAATTACTGGTACGTACCTGTAGCTGCATATCTAATTCGCCTACTTGCACAGCTCATTGTTTTTAGGGCAATATATAAGAAATTAGCAGTTTCTGACCTCATTTGGTGGTTACCATTATTAGACATCATCTACTATTTCTA
Organism: Sphingobacterium sp. MYb388; assembly: GCF_037479535.1. Taxonomy (NCBI): domain Bacteria; kingdom Pseudomonadati; phylum Bacteroidota; class Sphingobacteriia; order Sphingobacteriales; family Sphingobacteriaceae; genus Sphingobacterium; species Sphingobacterium sp. MYb388. Next base: position 179,106 of record NZ_JBBGYV010000006.1, read on the forward strand.
TATTTGCATCAACGGACTATTCAACCGTAAAAAGAAATCACTTAGCTGGAAATAATATTCATATTTTAAAACTTTCACTTTGAATCCTACAGTAGACATCATATATCAGTATTTTCCAAACTTAACAGAAGTTCAGAAAACACAATTTGCACAACTTGCAGAACTTTATCCGTTTTGGAACAATCAGATCAATGTTATTTCACGCAAAGACGTTGAAAGCCTTTATCTTCATCATGTATTACATTCTTTAGGTATCGCAAAATACGTCATGACATTTGCTCCGGGCACTCGTATTTTAGACGTTGGCACAGGCGGAGGATTCCCAGGAATACCATTGGCTATTTTATTTCCTGAAGTAAAATTTCATTTAGTAGATTCGATCGGAAAAAAAATTAAAGTTGTTCGCGAAGTTGCGTCTGCTTTAGGACTTGAGAATGTTGAAGCAGATCACATCCGTGCAGAACAATTGGACGACAAATATGATTTTGTTGTATCACGTGCTGTAACACGATTAGCAGATTTTGCTCCTTGGATCCGCAATAAATTCCTTAAACAGGATAAAAATGGAATTCCTAACGGTATCTTATATCTAAAAGGTGGTGATCTTAAAGAAGAAATTAAAGAGTCACGACTGAAAGCTGAGCTGCACCCACTATCCGATTATTTTAAAGAAGATTTCTTCGAAACGAAATATGTCGTTTATGTTCCGATGTAATTTAGGGATTTAAGATTTCTAATTTAGGGAGACTCAGACGTTGATGAATGATTTCGACAGAATCGAGGTAGTTTTTTAAACTGTGCTGTACATAAGCGATCTGATCGTAATGGTCTGCCTTGCGCAACCATTTGGAGGTAGGTTCATAATAAGCCCGAAATTTAACCAAAGAGTCTCCCGTTAAAGGCGTGTAAGCTTCAGTTAGCGCAGTCCATTGTGCTAAGACTTTGTCTTGTTCGAACTCCCGCTCGAATAGTCTTTGAAGTCTCCGAGAAGCACGGCCCTTCTTACTCAAAAGATTATACAACTTATTGAGATTAACGGCAAGACCGCCCTGATGTGGTAAGGTCACCATATTTTTGGTATCTCCCCAAAAGTATATGGACTTATATGTAACCTGCTTTTCGGCCATTTTCTCTTCCGCCGTTAATTTTTCCCCAACTATTAGCGCAGTATCCAGTATGTTGGTATCCTGATTAATTATTTTTTTATTCCGAAGAGTGGTATCTTGATAGGAAAAAACAAAACGTGCAGATGAAGATTTGGCCCGGCTAAAAAATAAAAGCAGACAGATAGACAGCAAAAAAAATAAGCGACCTGGATTCATTTCTTTATAATTAGTTATTTAAAAATAACAACAAAAGAAATACGAACGACGATTTTAACTTTGTTTAACTGTCTATCTATCTTGAATTATTAACCCAATTCTTCTATAATTTTTTTGCCAATCGCATTAATCTCTTCGTCCATACCAAACATTGGTAAACCAGTCTCGGGATTGGTTTTCAACCACAGATTCTCTGTATCTTTAATAATCTGTACATATTCTACCCCTTCTTTAAAAATCACATAAGTATCTTCCTCTTCTGGGAATACCGAGTAAACAATATCTTCAATTTCTATATCAAACGGTTCTTTCATTTCCATAGTCATATATTTTTATTTCAAACAAAGATACAAGCTATCTCATAATTCTCTAAAATATGAAAGTAAAATTCTTTTCTAATCATTTTTCACATCAAAAGTAAAACTGTTTTAGCCTGAATTTCAGTAAAATATTATTATCTTTAAATAACCGAATATGAACTTTTATCATCAAATAGCACTTACCAAAATTAAGGGGGTAGGACCTAAAACTGCGCGAGCTTTGCTTACGCACTGCGGCTCTGTGCAAGAAATCTTAGAGACAAATGCCAGTACTTTAGCAAAAATTCCAGGAGTAAACAGTCGAACAGCTAATGAAATCGCTGCGAAAAACTATCAGGAAGCAACCGAAAAAGAAATGGCATTTGTTGAAAAACACCAGATAAAAGTTTTATGGATAGATAATTCGGATTATCCTCAGAAATTGAGAAATTGTGAGGATGCACCACTGGTTTTATATTACAAAGGGAATGCCGACCTAAATAAAGAACGTATGGTCAGCATTGTCGGAACGAGAAATGCCACCAGCTATGGTCGCAAAATTTGCGATACGCTCATTGAACAGATGCAGTCTCTTGATACCACAATTGTAAGTGGACTGGCCTATGGTATCGATATCATGGCTCACAAAAATGCTTTACTGCATCGCATACCAACAGTGGGTGTATTAGGACATGGACTAGACCGGATTTATCCGGCGACTCATAGAGAAACAGCGTCAGCGATGCTTCAACAGGGTGGATTACTCACCGAATTTCCTTCAGATAGCAATCTTGACCGCCAAAATTTCCCGATGCGAAATCGCATTATAGCAGGCATGTCTGATGTAACGATTGTCATAGAGGCGGCCACAAAGGGAGGCGCGCTCATTACTGCAGAAATAGCAAATAGCTATAACCGCGATGTATGCGCATTCCCGGGAGCAATAGATCAGCTTTATTCGGCAGGTTGTAATTATTTAATTAAAACCAACCGCGCACATCTGATCCGGGATGCGAAAGATCTTTGCTACCTAATGAATTGGGAAACTTCAGAAAAACAAACAGGTATACAGCTCCCACTCCTACCTCCTGAGTTAAATAAAGATCAGTTGCACCTCTATCTCTTTCTCCAGGGTAAACAGCAAGTGGGTATTGACGACATCACGCGTTACTGTAACTGGCCACAAAGTAAACTTGCGATGATTTTACTCGAAATGGAGATGAATGGTCATATCACCTCTTTACCTGGAAAAATGTATAAAATTTAAACCTAAACAACCCTATAAATCTAAATGAAAGAAAATACAAATACCAAAACTATTTGGAAAGTAATCGGTGCGTCCTCCATGGGAACACTGATTGAATGGTATGACTTTTTTATCTTCGGAAGTTTATCCATCGTCATTTCAACCAAATTTTTCCCTGCGGACAATCCGACTGCGGCTTTCCTTTCTACCTTAGCCACGTTTGCTGCTGGTTTTGTTGTCAGACCCTTCGGTGCACTTTTTTTCGGTAGATTAGGAGACCTTATCGGAAGAAAATACACATTTATGGTTACACTGTTGCTCATGGGAGGTGCCACTTTCTTGATCGGTTGTATACCCAGCTATGAGAGCATTGGCTTTCTTGCCCCCTTACTGGTACTGATCTTACGTTTATTGCAAGGGCTGGCACTTGGTGGTGAATATGGTGGAGCGGCAACTTATGTAGCAGAACATGCCCCTGAAGGTCAACGTGGCTATTGGACATCCTGGATACAGACGACAGCAACTTTCGGTTTATTTATCTCTTTGGTTGTTATACTCGTAACAAAATACATCTTGACCGAAGAACAATTTGACGCCTGGGGATGGCGTGTTCCATTTATTCTATCCATATTGATGGTGTATGTGTCTTACCTCATCCGTAAAAACATGAGTGAATCGCCCGAGTTTGCCAAAGCGAAAGAAGAGGGTACAACAAGCAAAAATCCTTTAAAAGAAAGCTTTGGAAACCGGTATAACTTAAAATTTGTGTTGCTTGCTTTATTTGGCGCAGCTATGGGACAAGGAGTCGTATGGTATACGGGACAATTCTATTCCATGAGTTACATGAAAACTGTGATGCACCTCAATTCGGACGAAGCTGATATGATCTTAGGAACGGCATTGCTGATCGGAACACCATTTTTTATTCTTTTTGGCTGGTTAAGTGACAAAGTCGGCCGTAAATGGATTATGCTTTTGGGCATGTTATTGGCACTTTGTACCTATAGACCTATATACAAAGCGATGTATCAACTAGCGGATACCAGCACAAAAGAAGTGAGCTCGACCAATACATTAAAATTGGCCGATAACAAGCTTCAAACGATCATCCAGTATACTGATGGAACACGTTCTCAAGAAATAAGCCACGATCAATCGACCGAACAAGATGCGCTCATTAAAAAAACGGTAACTGTGCATGGTAGTAACCGCATAGGTTTGACAGCATTGATATTTATTCAGATCATATACATCACCATGGTGTATGGGCCAATCGCAGCATTTCTGGTGGAAATGTTTCCGGTTAAAATTCGTTACACATCTATGTCCCTACCTTACCATGTCGGTAATGGTATTTTCGGAGGCTTATTGCCCGCAATTTCGACTTACCTGACAACAAATGCACAGATTGCTCAGGATCCTGAATTTTATTTGGCAGGACTCTGGTATCCGATCATTATTGCGGCTGTATGTTTCATAATCGGATCGTTGTATATTAAAAATAAACCTAATCACCTCAACAATGGATAAGCTAAAAAAAATATTAGGGATTCTTTGGATTGCACTAGCCCTATTCACTGCATACTTTTGTCTTTTTGAACTCGCAATTCCTAAAATAATGATCGGACATCAAGAAGATTTAGTATTCGGAATCATTATTATGTTCATTTTAACACCAATTATCTCACTTGGTCTAGGTCTTTTTGGGTATTATTCGCTCTGTGGCGAGTATGGAAAAGACAAGACTTAAAATTATTCTTATTGACTATCAGCGAAGTAAGCACTAATAGCAAAATATCTTTCTTTAGAAGGATTTTTTTTCTACTTTTGTGACGGGTAAGTCTTTTACGACCAGCTCCCATTGACTCCCCCAGGTTGGGAACAAAGCAAGGGTATTTGGTTGAGCGGTGCGATAAAAGGAGCTTACCCATTTTTTATGCCCAAAATTTCGGGTCAGCTTCCTTTCACAAATCGTAAATACACAGCAATTTTAAGGAATACTTCTACTAAACAAAATAATTTTGTTTATTTGTAACTGAATTAGAACTATCGTATGAGTTGGTTTAAAAGAGATAAAGCCGGAATTAACACGGCAACAGAAAATAAAAAAGAGGCGCCAGACGGATTGTGGAACAAATGTCCATCATGTAAAAAACCGTTGTTGAACCTTGAACAAATCGAAAACAATTACGTTTGTCAATACTGTGGATACCACCTTAGAATTGGTTCTGCAGCTTATTTTTCAATCATTTTTGATAATAACGAGTTTACTGAATTATTCCCGACATTAAGCTCAGGTGACCCGATCAATTTCTTCGATTCAAAACCTTATACAGAGCGTTTAAAAGAAAGTCAGGCTAAAACAGGTCTGGTTGATGCTATTCGTTCTGGTCATGGTAAAATCGATGGACAGGAACTGGTTATCGCTTGTATGGACTTTAACTTCATCGGAGGTTCTATGGGTTCTGTAGTAGGTGAGAAAATTGCACGTTCCATCGATTACTGTATCGAACATAATATTCCTTTTATGTTGATTTCCAAATCAGGTGGAGCCCGTATGATGGAGGCTGCATTCTCATTGATGCAAATGGCAAAAACAGCAGCAAAATTAGCCCTATTAGCTAAAGCAAAATTGCCTTATGTGTGTTTGCTTACAGATCCAACGACAGGAGGTGTTACCGCTTCTTACGCCATGTTAGGAGATATCAATATTGCTGAACCAGGAGCTTTAATCGGTTTTGCAGGTCCACGCGTTATCAAAGAAACAATCAAAAAGGATCTTCCTAAAGGATTCCAGACTTCAGAATTTATTTTAGAGCACGGCTTCCTGGATTTTATCGTAGACAGAAGACAATTAAAAGAAAAAGTATCAACATACTTGAGATTGATTAAATAATAATCGGTCCTTAAAATATCTTCGGTGTTCCACCGAAAAAAAATAAGAGCTCCTACTATTGGAGCTCTTATTTTTTTAGATACTTAAAAAAAGCCCAAAATCTCCGCTTGGACAAATAATCAAAATCAGCCTCATTCGCATAAGCCTCCCGCTCGTAAGATATATTCAGGTAAGCCTGATGGAAATTTCTATACTGCAGATAACGAAATAAAAATTCAATAAGATAACTGATATAAAAGAATATGATGAGCAATTCCACCGCCTGCCTCATATGTATCTGCTCGTGATTGATCAATTGACGGTTATCTTTAAATATACGCTTCTTTAGAAAAATAAAAGGATAAATAGTAATGGCATCAGCCTTTCCCCATGAAAATACTTTTGTCCAAAACCGACTAACCAAAATCATATCTTTTCAAATTAAATCCAATTCTATAAATTACTACGAATCAAGATAGATAATTTTTATTATCTATCTTACATTGTATATTTCCTCTATAAAATAATTCTTGATGGTAGAGGAAAGAACGATAAATTTGTTTTATATTAGGTGCAACGATATTCAACAAATTTATCTAAGTTTGTTATATAAAAATTAACAGATTAGTATGCCTTACAAAGAGCGCGAAATTAATAAATTGTATTACACGATGGGTGAAGTGACAACCATGTTTGATGTCAACGCCTCCCAAATTCGTTTCTACGAGCGTGAATTTGATATTATTCAACCAAAAAAGAATAAAAAAGGAAATCGTCTATTTACCCAAGATGATATTGCTAATTTAAAAATCATCTTCAATCTTGTTAAAGATAAAGGTTATACCCTTCAAGGTGCACGTGAATATCTGCGTACAAATAAATCTGAAGCTAAAGAAAATCAGCGTGTCGTCGATTCTTTAGAAAAATTAAAGAGCTTTTTATTGGAAGTACGCGACAGCTTATAATGAGTTGCCTACCTTCCCGCAAGTTCAATAATCTCTAAATTTTCAATTTTACTGCCATTAATTTCAAACCGCATAAGTGTTCTCACTTTGTGCCAGCCCTGTTTTCCCGCAGCTCCTGGATTTAGATGTAGGCATTTTAACTTCTGATCATACATCACCTTCAAGATATGCGAATGCCCCGTAATAAAAAGCTGGGGAGGATGAGCCGTTATCTGCTTTTTTATCCGTGGTGCATACCTACCGGGATACCCGCCGATATGTGTCAACCAAACATCTACGCCTTCACAGGTGAACCTCAGATCTTCGGGAAAACGATGACGTAGTCCTTGATCATCGATATTTCCATAAACACCTCGTAAAGGTTTAAAACCTTCCAGTTGGTCTGCAACAGCGGCATTTCCAAAATCACCAATATGCCAGATTTCGTCACAGTTTTCAAAGTGCTTAAACACCGACTCGTCCAGATAAGCATGTGTATCTGATATCAATCCAATTCTTGTCATACTAAAAAGCTAAAAAATAAGGTCGCAAAGCGGTCTTATACATTTCTGAATAAACACCTTTCGCTTCATAAATTATAAAATCAGAAACTGTTGAAACTCCACGATAAGCTTTCTGAAAAACAATAATCTTACGGATGATGGCATCACCTTCGAAAGATCGGATCTGAATCTGCTCTTTTAAACATAAATCCAAGGTTTCCGCAATCTCCTTCAGTTCATAGGCCAATAGTTTTGGAACGATCAAAGCCAATTGCCCATCTACCTGTAGTTTGTCTGCGGCGAAGGTCAACAGCTCGTTAAAAAACTGAAGATCGGTATGTCTGGCCAACTTCTTCCTTGCATCGGGATTATGCAACGAATCGGTATAAAATGGCGGGTTAGAAATAATAAAATCAAAAGAGCCTGTATCAGTAAAATCTTGAAATGAACAAGCGTGCATCACCATTCGGTCTCCAAAATTGGAGTTTCTAAAATTTATTGCTGCCCGCTTCGCGGCTGCAGGGTCAATTTCCACAGCGATCACCTCGCTATCCGCACAGCGCTGTGCTAACATAAGCGCAATCACACCTGTACCTGTACCAATATCTAATATACGTTCCGAGGATTCAACATGAACGAGTGAAGCTAATAACACAGCATCGGTATTAATTTTCATCGCACAATCAGATTGATCAACGGCAAACTCTTTAAACTGAAATATAGAAGCCATTGTCACAAAGATAATTCTTTTAAATTGTTGCACTATTTGATCTTTACAATATTTGAATAAATTTTTATTACTTTAGGTCAATAAAAACAAATACATATGAATCGATATATTTCTGTTATTCTCTTCAGTATTATCACCCTATTCACGATTATTCCTTCATCCTTTGCACAAGATAAATGCGAACTAACGATCAACAGCTCGCTTGACCCCTTGACTAAGATATTAAATGCAAACCAGTACGATAAATTAGCACCGATCTTAGCTCAGATAGAACAAAGCTGTGGGACTATAGAACTTGTTCAGCGAATCAAAATAGTACATTTGATCATCGCTAAACAAAGTAGTGGCAATGCCATCGAGCGTTATTTAGACAATGGTTTTGATGAACAATTATTGAACCGCTTTGCTGATGCTGCAAGAGAGGATTTTGCCTATCAGTATGAATCTAATAAACAACAATATAATTATGTTCCACTGAGACATCCGATCGACCAGCTCATTAAAACACGTGCAAAAGCTTTATTGCAGTCTCAATCCTATACGCTTTCCGATGCAGAAATTGACATCTTAAATCTTTTTTCGAACGAAGAGTTATTGCGTAACCAGGCATCATCTGTAAAACAAACGGTACCTGAAAAACAAGAGCATGCAGTAAAAGAGGAACAGGAGGAGACATTAGCTTTAGCAGATTATTACAATAAGTCTAAGATAGGTTTTCTTCCGTATATAGGTGTATATGGTCCTTTAGGTGGAAAAAACACCACATTTGGACCTAATCTTTCTCTTGGTTTTACTATTATGAGCTCGCTCCAAAAGTCATTTATATTTGAAGGGGGATTTAAGGTCCGTATCAATAGCAACGATAAAAATTTTGACTACAACTATTATGATCAGAGCGAATCTGTGAATTCCAATTTCGGTTTATTTTTTGGCGGAGCTGTCGGTTACAAAATCTATGATAACACCAAGTATATTGTCATTCCTAAACTTAATATCGGAATAGATATGGTCGACACAGGAATATCTGAAGACATCTATACAGATGGTTATTACGATGGCTATGGCGATTATATATCCGGCGGAAATTCCACAAAATTACATACTGTGAATACTATGCACTTGGGACTTAGTATGGCAGGAATGCGTCAGATTAAAGGAAAAAATTATATAGGAATAGAAGCTGGATATCATTATACCCCATACCAGTGGGATCATAATCTTCTCAGCAACATCTACAACCACTACGGAAGTATCGAATTATTTTTCAGATTCTAATTTTTCAATAACCGCTGGATCTCATCCAATTTCATAAGCGCTTCCACAGGGGTCAGCGTATTCACATCCAAATTATTCAGCATATCACGGATTTTCTCAAGGACGGGATCATCAATCGAAAACATCTGTAATTGATAGGCTTGCTTTTGGATTTTGCGCATACTATCTTTAATCTGTTCGCCACCAGTCCGCTCCTGCTCTAATCTTTTTAAGATTTCATTTGCACGGGATAGTAATTTTGGTGGCATACCTGCTAATTTAGCTACGTGGATACCAAAGCTATGTTCTGAGCCTCCTGGAACTAACTTACGTAAGAATATAACCTTATTGTTCATCTCCTTAACCGTCACATTATAATTCTTGATGCGGGGCATGGAATTGGTCAATTCATTCAATTCATGATAATGAGTAGCAAACAATGTTTTGGCCTTAGCTGCAGGATGGTTGTGAAGAAATTCAGCGATAGCCCAAGCGATAGAGATACCATCATAAGTGCTTGTTCCTCGACCAATTTCATCCAATAAAATTAAACTCCGGTCAGAGAGGTTATTCATGATACTGGCCGTTTCATTCATTTCAACCATAAATGTTGATTCACCGGACGATAAATTATCAGATGCTCCTACCCGGGTAAAGATTTTATCCACAAGACCTATCTTTGCTTCCTTTACAGGAACAAAAGAACCGATCTGAGCCATGAGTACGATTAATGCCGTTTGGCGCAAGAGCGCCGACTTACCGGCCATGTTGGGACCAGTGATGATGATAATCTGCTGCGTGGTATTATCCAAGTAAACATCATTCGTGATATAATCTTCACCAATGGCCATTTTCTTTTCGATAACGGGGTGACGACCACCTTTAATATCTAATACTTTACTTTCTGATATCTCGGGCTGAACATAATAATTCTTTTCTGCGATAACAGCAAAGTTCAAAAGCACATCTAATTTCGCCAGTAACTGGGCATTCAATTGAATCGGTTTAATGAAAGCCGCAATAGCAATTAACAATTCGGCATAAAGACGATTCTCAATGACCTGAATTTTTTCCTCAGCACCTAAAATCTGATCTTCATATTCTTTTAGCTCCTCGGTGATGTAGCGTTCGGCATTCACCAAAGTCTGCTTTCTAATCCATTCTGTAGGTACCTTATCACGGTGTGTATTGGTAACTTCTAAGTAATAGCCAAAAACATTATTAAAAGCAATCTTAAGGGAAGGGATACCAGTTGCCTCTGCTTCTCTCTTTTGGATTTCAATTAAATAATCTTTTCCTCCGAAAGCGATCTTACGTAAACGGTCCAATTCATCGTCCACACCATCAGCAATTACATTTCCTTTATTCAAGGCAACAGGAGGTTCTGCGAAAACTTCTTTTTCAATCTTATCACGAATGATACGACAGACATTCAGCTGATCAGCAATGGCTCGAAGGGCTTCAGAATTTTCCTGATTTGTTAGCTCCTTTAATTTTTCAACAGCATATAAGGCACGTTTCAACTGTACAATTTCGCGGGGTGAAGCTTTCTGAAGACCAATTTTAGAAATAAGCCGCTCAAGATCGCCTACATACTTAATCTCTTGAATCAAGGCATCGCGTAAATCTTTATGCTCAGAAAAGTAAGCAACCACATCAAGGCGTTCTTGAATTGATTTACGATCTTTCAATGGCATTACAATCCAACGTTTTAATAAACGCGCCCCCATGGGAGAAGCAGTTTGGTCCAAAACATCCGATAAAGTCGTCGCATTTTCATTTGCAGATCCGATCAGTTCGAGATTACGAACTGTAAAACGATCTAACCACATGTAACGATCTTCTTCAATACGCGAAATATTAGAAATATGCTGCAGATTGCGGTGTTCTGTTTCATTCAGATAATGTAAGGCAACACCGGCGGCAACCATCCCAATAGGCATCCGGTCGATACCAAAACCCTTCATTGAATTAACTTCAAAATGTTTCAATAAGTGCTCTGTTGCGTAATCTCCAGTATAAGGCCATTCGTCTAGCGTATAGGTATAATACTGACTCCCGAATAGCTCCAAAAATTCTTTGGATTGCTTACGCGACATGATGACTTCAGTTGGTTTAAATCCCTGCAAAAGTTTGTCAATATAAGACTGCGTACCTTGTGCGACTAAAAACTCACCAGTAGAAATATCTAAGAAAGAAATTCCGATCTGCGTTTTCTCAATATAAATTGAGGCTAAATAATTATTGGACTTCTGTTGGACAATATTATCATTATAAGAAACGCCAGGAGTCACCAATTCTGTTACTCCACGTTTAACGATGGTTTTGGTTTGCTTAGGATCTTCCAATTGGTCACAGATAGCTACACGCTGACCTGCACGGACAAGTTTTGGCAAATAAGTCTCCAGAGAATGATGCGGAAAACCTGCCAGAGCAGTTTCCGATTCGGTTCCATTTCCTCTCTTAGTTTGTACGATCCCTAAAATACTGGCCGCCTTAATGGCATCTTCACCAAATGTTTCATAAAAATCACCTACACGGAACAACAATAATGCACCTGGATATTTCACCTTGATCGCATTGTACTGCTGCATTAATGGAGTTACCTTTTTTTCTGCCTTTGCCAATTGGATTTCGTTTATTGATAATAAGCCGTAAAAATAACATAATCTACCTGATTAGACAAACGATCTCGTAGAATATGAAAAACTTAATTCTCTTTTCGCCTTAAATCATTTTTCAATATACATACATACCGAAGAATATCCATTACCTCGATCTCAGGCTTGTAAAAAAGAACATCTAAAAAAAAGCATATCATAAACAATACTGAACATAACAATTGGGCAAAATATTTCGTTCCTTTGCATTGTTTTTCAAAAGATATGGCAATTAAAAGAACGAATCAAGTAAAGAAAAAAAAGGTTCAAACAGGTTGGCAAAAAAAAGTTAAAACTTGGTCAATACGTATTGTTGGAGGTTTCTTTGCAATAACTCTATTTTGGGTACTCGCACTTAAACTCATCAATCCACCTATTACCTTGCTCATGATCCAACGTGGGTTTGAGTTACAGGCAGCTGATAAAGGATTTAAACTGGAAAAAGATTGGTTAAATTACGATGAGCTCTCGGACAACCTAAAACGTGCTGCGATAGCAGGTGAAGATGCTCATTTCATGACGCATTGGGGTTTTGACACTGATGCTATTCAAAAGGCTATAGAGAAAAATAAAGATGGAAAAAAATTACGTGGGGGAAGTACAATCAGTCAGCAGGTAGCAAAAAATGTATTCCTGTGGCCAAAGCGTTCTTGGCTTAGAAAAGGTTTAGAAACTTACTTTACTGTTTTAATCGAAACATTCTGGAGCAAAAGAAGAATTCTGGAAGTCTATCTCAATGTTATTGAAATGGGGCAAGGTGTTTATGGAGCAGAAGCTGCATCCCAGTATTACTTCAAAAAATCAGGATCTACCTTATCAAAGAAACAAGCCGCACTGATCATTGCAATCCTGCCCAATCCAAGACAGTGGGATGCCCGAAATCCATCAGCCTATGTGAATCGTAGAGCAAATAGTATTGTTCGTTACATGGATCATTACCAAATACCAGAATAGCAAAAATATGATGAGGTTATAATAAAAGAAGCGATGATTGATCAATCATCGCTTCTTTTATTATCTAGCCAAACACTCGTTTATGCCAACTTTCTCCAAAAGGAATCTGCCATTTATCAGTTAAAGACGCTAAAGATGTGATCGTATTATCAAAGACAACAGTTGTGTCGTCAATCTGACCATCTTTTACTAAATTTTCAAATTCAGATCTGGATGCAGCATGCAACTGACCTTCCTTTTTAAAAGCAACGTTCATACGATCAAAAAGCTGAATATCAAAATCTGCTTCTAGTGTCTTCAAAAAGCGGACGGAACTGTCAATTGAACAACCAGATGCTGCAGCAATCTGCTCATCCACGGATAGCACAATAAACAAGTTATACCTAACCTCCGCCTGAGCAGATAAAGGTTCTCCATGCACTTTCCAGCCTGCGGCAAAATCTGCCAACCTGTTTTGAATCAATAACGCTTCATCATCAGTAAAGAAACGATTTGATTGATATACCCACGCACTTGTCATAACTTTTGAATTAATTAGTGAACATAATATGGTGAAATCATCAAATATACAATAACACCCGTTACCGCTACATATAACCACATCGGGTACGTAATACGTGCTATTTTTTTATGTCTTTCATACGACCCGGCAATACCTCTTACATAAGTAATCAGTACAAAAGGGATAATAATAACAGACAATACTATATGTGTTATTAATATAAAATAGTATATCGGACGTAATATGCCCTCTCCACCGTATGGCGTAGAGTTAGCGGTCATATGATAAGCAACATACATCCCTAGGAACGCAACAGAACAACATACACAAAGTTTAATTAATCTTTCATGTAATTTACGATTACCTTTTTTAATCGCTAAGACTGCCCAGAACAATAATATCGCAGTGATACCATTGATCGTTGCATATATAGGGGGCAAAAATCCCAAAGGTTCTACATCATACCCTAATTTGCGTAAATTAACGCCAAACAAAGCCGCCACTACAAGTGGAATAACAACCGATAAAACGATGATCCACTTGTTATATTTCTTCTCTTCTGCTGTTTGTCCCATTTTATTTAGTTTCAATCTTTGGAGGATGATTTCTTATTTCCTCCACAACCAATAATTTAACCTCATCACTTAAGCGTTCCGCTTCTTTTTTCATCGTGATATCATAAAATCCTCTGATTCTACGTTTCGTATCTATCAAAACATAAGATGACCCCACAACAAAAGGATTATTTTTATCTGCTGTAGCTAAAGCATCTTGCAGTAAACCATCTTTTGCAAATTTAAAGATATCCGAACTCGGTTTACTTACAAAGTACCATCTTTTATCTGAGGGATCGATATTCTTAATGTAATTTTTTAATACATCGGGTGTATCATAAGTCGTGTCGACAGAAACAGAATAGAACTTAATCATCTTATTATGTCTAAACTCACCAGATATCTTATTCAGGCTATTAATCATTGTTGTCGAAAACGACTTATCTCTCGAATAAAAAAGATGTACAACAGTAATAGCGCTATCCTTACCAAACAGATCAACGGGTTTGCCATCGTAGTTGATAAAAGACATATTTGGAACCTCATGATAGATTGTATCCATGATATCTCGTCCCCATTTACGATGAGTAGTACCTGGAACTTCTTTTTGACCGAATATTGGCAAAGTAGAATACGAATTCGCCATTCCAGTTCTATTCAGCACTACATACAAAAATCCTGGCAATAATAATATTATTGCCAGGATCATGATAGTTTGAATACCTTTATTTTTACCAGTATTTTTACCCATTTATTTTATTTATTTTCCCACAACTGGTGAGGATGCAAATCATTCAATAAGAAGTTACCTTCAGTTAGCATTAAAATGATAAAATAAATAATGAAGATAAATACAATACTTACAGTAACGATGAAACTAGATTTCTCAAATTTCAAGTGCATAAAGTAAGCGACAATATAGTAAGCTTTTACTAATGTTAATACAATATAGATGGTATTAACTAAAGCACCTTTTGCTAAGATTTGCCAATGATGAACAAATCCCAATGCAATTAAGAATTCGACAGCAGTTAATGCTAAAAGGACGAAGAAAATTCTCCAAATGCCTTTTTTATCCATTCCTTCTCCGTGTCCGTGCTCCTCATGAGCAATATTATCGTGATGTTGTGACATAGCTTTTCTAAAATTAAAAACTTACAATTATACTAAATAGAAGAATGTAAATACAAACACCCAAACTAAATCCACAAAGTGCCAGTATAAACCTACTTTTTCAATCATTAAATACGAACCGCGATTCTCGAATGTGTTATTCAAAGTCATGCACAGGACGATAATATTTAAGATAATACCTACAGTAACGTGAAAACCGTGAAAACCTGTGATCGTAAAGAACAGATTGGCAAACTGCAACGCTGAAGTATAGGAGATATCATGTGTAAAATACGGTTGCAAAGCATCTTTAATAGCATCACCCTCTAAACCTGTTGCCGGGTTTTGACCAAACCAGAAACCAGCATGGTGTAAGTGAGTCCACTCGATCGCTTGACAGCCTACGAAAGCAATACCACCAAGTATTGTCCATAACATCCATTTTACTACTTCATTTTTTGAGTTACGATGCCCTGCTTCTACAGCTAAAACCATAGTCACAGAAGACATAATCAAAATAAAAGTCATAATACCAACGAACACTAAAGGTTGTCCGTGTTCTGCAATACCTGGTATAGATTGGAAAATCTTATCCGCATCTGGCCATGTACTATGTGCAAATCGTTGCGTTCCGTAATAAACCAAAAACGCAGAAAATGTAAAGGCATCCCCAACTAAGAAAAACCACATCATGATTTTTCCGTATTCCAAATTCCAAGGTGATTTTCCACCATTCCATGGACCGGTTTTTACCTTATCCAATTGTGATACAGTTGTACTCATTGTTTACTATTATTGATTCAAAAGTAAGAAAACATATATATAAATCCACAAAAGATCGAGAAAATGCCAAAAAATAGTGGCTAGATTCATGCGGAATTGATTGCCGTCTGGAGGAAGTGGTTTAAATACTCCCACTAAAGCGGTAATCAATACGATCACTCCCGCAATAATATGTGCTAAGTGCATTCCTGTAAAAACATAAACAAAAGACTGTGACGCATTGTTATTCACAAAATAAACGCCTCTTTCTGTTAATATTTCCCACGAATAAACCTGTAGCGCAAAAAATATAATTCCCAAAATTAAGGTAGCAAAAAGCAACGCTTTCTGTCTAGCCAAATTACCCACCAGCGCTGCCTTATAAGCAAAATGCATGGTAACACTACTTAAAACAATTGCCATCGTACTATAGATAAAAGTATCTGGTAATAATGTTTTAAGTCCTTTATCAACACCACTTGCCGTATAGACAATAAAACCGCTGGACAATGCTGCGAACATCATAAACATACCCAGCATACCCAACCATAGGGTAAATTTTTGAGCCTTACGCGATACTAACTTCTCGTCAGTTTGTTGTACTCCTTGATTTAACATTATTTCAAAGGTATAAAGTCAAATAATAACACTAATTGCGTAATAGGAAGATAAAAAAATGAGGTAAACATCACTTTTCTCGCCGAAGCAATATCCTGATTCTTAAAAAGCTGAAAGCCATAATAAGCAAAGAACACACCCCCTATCGCAGAAACAGCTGTAAAGATCCAGCCTCCGAAACCATAATACATGGGAAGAAATGCTGCTGGTATCATGATCAATGCTGAAAGAAAGACCATAAAAGCAGAAATCTTATCACGCTTGGTCGTTGGCAATAACCTAAAACCCGCCTGTTTATAATCATCATCAATCACCCATGCTAGAGACCAGAAATGTGGGAATTGCCAAAAAAACTGAATTCCAAACAAAATAAATGGAATCATAATGATTGCACTTTCATTCGTTTGACTGTAGATTGCTAAATCATCTTGACTAAATGCAGCAAAATAACCAATCAATGGTGGCAATGCACCAGGAAAGGCCCCTACAAATACAGCAATCGGTGATTTCCTTTTTAATGGCGTATACACAAATGCATATAACAATATGGAAAATACCGATAGTAATCCCGCAACAAAATTCAAACGTACCAAAACCAAAGTTCCCAAGATTCCCATAAATAAACTTAGAATCAAGGCCTGACCAGTTGTCATTCTTCCTGAAGGAAGGGGACGATCAGCAGTACGGGTCATTAACTTGTCTAGATCTTTTTCGATAATCTCATTGAAACCATTCGCTGCACCTGTCACTAGGAAGCCTCCTAATGTCAATAGCAACCAATTGATCCACAAAATATCCCCTCCAAGTTGCTTTGCTCCGATCAAAAAAGAGATGGATGCCGAAAAAACAACCGTTAATGTCAGTCTTAACTTAACTAATTTCTTGAAATCAGAAATAAATTCTTTCATAGCGACAAATGTCCTCTTTTTAATTGTTTGTACAAAGTAAAAACTAAATTACCTTATACATCCATTTCATTCATTCAATTAACGTTGCGATTTTCCTAACAACAACATCAAATAATATTGACATCCAAATAAAAGACTGCCAATGACCAAATGAGTTGTCTGTGCGAATGCAGGAACAGCAAATCTTGCCAGGATAATACCCGATAACATCTGAATACCTACTAAAATAAAGAGTAGCGTACCAAATCTTGCTTGAACTGTACTACTACTAAATTTTGTACGCACTAAAAAGAACAATACAATTACTAAAATCAAAGAACTATATGCTAGCCAACGATGTATTTCAAAATGTTGGCCAATATTTTGTATAAAATCTTCTCTAGGCATACCGGAAGCTGTCAACATATCAACAATTTCCCGCACTTCTGTTCCGAAGACAACCTGCACTAACATCAACACTAAAGAGATGATGGCAAGCACTTTTAATCCACTGGAATCTCGGTTAATCAGGATGGACTTATCCCGTAATGTTGTTGCTTTAAAGTAGGTATAGATGGAGATTGCTACAATAACCAATGCAAGAAGCATGTGTACTGTAATCACCCAAGGAGTTAAATTAGTTGAAACAACTATCGAACCCAACCAAGCTTGAACGACAACAACAAAAACATTAACCACCGACCAAATAAAAATTGATCGTTTCGATTTAATATAGGTAAAAGAATAGATGGCTGTAAACAATAAACAAAAGCCAGCAACAACACCAACTAAACGATTGGCATATTCTGTCCATGTTTTTGCTACATTAAACTCTTCATGTGCAAGAATACTTTTGTCATGACGAATTTTAGTTGCCAAATCACGATAGCCAAAGAATTCAATCATCTTGGCAAATCGCTCATTTTTCTTAGCTCTACCTGTTATATAATGTTCTTCATAACCAAGCGGCAACTGTGATACATCCGTAGGAGGAATAATCCGATTAAAGCATTTAGGCCAATCGGGACATCCCATTCCGGACCCCGTACTACGTACAACACCTCCAGCTACAATCACTAAAAACAAAACAACTATTGTAATGAAATTGGATCGAATAAAACGCTTTTCAGCAGCTGGAAACATATCTTTTACCTTTTTGGTTATCAATAATATTTAAAGTAAGTCATTTCGCACAACTTACTCTAAATATCCTTTTTAATTATTTTTTATTTTGAGCATCCCATTCTGTCTGGATACGCTCAGCTTCTTCATTACCTTCGAAATCATGAAGGAAATTAGAGCTCATTGTTTCTGAGAAAGGTACAGTCTGAGGAATAAAATCTTCATCATGTCCTGGCTTACTGTAATCATACGGCCAACGGTGTACTGTTGGGATCTCTCCTGGCCAGTTACCATGGATATGTTCTACTGGAGTAGTCCACTCTAATGTATTGGACTTCCAAGGATTCTGAGGAGCTCTTTCTCCAAAGAAAATGGAGTAGAAGAAATTGAACAAGAAAGCTACTTGACCTAAACCTGCAACGATAGCAGCCCAAGTAATTAACATATTAACAGAAACCCATTTCTCCATGAAGGCAAACTCTGTAAATGCATAATAACGACGTGGAACCCCATCTATACCCATAAAGTGCATCGGGAAGAATACCAAGTAAGCACCGATAAATGTCATCCAGAAGTGTAAGTAACCCAATTTAGTGTTCATCATACGACCAAACATTTTAGGGAACCAGTGGTAAACACCACATAGCATACCGAAGATCGAAGCAGATCCCATTACCAAGTGGAAGTGGGCTACAACGAAGTAAGTATCGTGTAAGTTGATATCTAATGCTGCATTACCTAAGAATAATCCTGTAAGACCACCTGAGATGAAGAAAGATACTAAACCAATAGCAAACATCATCGCTGGAGTGAAACGGATGTTACCTCTCCATAATGTCGCCATGTAGTTAAATGCTTTTACCGCAGAAGGAACTGCAATGATTAATGTTGTGATCATAAATACACCTCCTAAGAAAGGATTCATACCTGTCACAAACATATGGTGACCCCAAACGATAAATGATAAAACTGTAATACCAATTAACGAGTAAACCATGGCATGGTAACCAAAGATCGGTTTACGAGAGTTTGTTGAGATAACCTCCGAAGTAAGACCCAATGCAGGCATTACAACGATATAAACTTCCGGGTGACCTAAGAACCAGAATAAGTGTTGAAACAAAATTGGAGATCCACCTTCATTAGGTAAAATCTGACCTTGAACAACTAAATCTGATAAGTAGAAAGAAGTACCGAATGAACGGTCAAAAATCAATAAAACAACTGCTGATACTAATACCGGGAAAGATAACATACCTACGATGGCAGTTAAGAAGAAAGCCCAGATTGTTAAAGGCATTTTCCAAAGATCCATACCTTTAGTACGCATATTCAAAATTGTACTTACGTAGTTAATACCACCGATCAACTGTGAAGCTACGAAAAGTACCATACTTACTAACCATAAAGTCATACCTGTAGCAGAACCTGCAATTGCTGTAGGTACCGCAGACAGTGGTGGATAAATTGTCCAACCAGCTGACGCAGGTCCACTTTCAACAAAGAAAGAAGCAATCATGATAACTGAAGCTACAAAGAACATCCAGTAGGACAACATATTCATCAAAGGAGACGCCATATCGCGTGCACCAATTTGATAAGGGATCAGTAAATTACTAAAAGTACCCGATAGACCCGCTGTTAAAACGAAGAATACCATAATGGTACCGTGTATGGTTACCAAAGAAAGGAAAAATTCGGGTGCAATACGGCCACCTGCAGCCCATTTACCTAGGAATACTTCCAAAATTGGAAATTCTTTATCCGGCCACGCGAGTTGGATACGGAATAAGATGGATAAGATCATAGCAAATACCGCCATGAAAATACCCGTGATCAAAAATTGCTTAGCAATCATCTTGTGGTCACCACTGAAGATATACTTCGAGATGAATGACTCTTGATGATGTCCGTGCGAATCGTGATGCTCAGCGCTATGCGAAATAACTGTACTTGACATATTCGTTTTTAAAATTCAATTATTCTAATTAATTTATTGAAGCAGTAAGGTTTACGCTATCTTTTAACTGAGGAGCTTTAGCATCCTTAGCGGCAAACTCTTTCTGTAAATCCTCAGTAAAATATTTATTTTGCGTAGCTAACCACGCTTTATATTCCGCTTCAGTAACTACAACTACTTTTTTAGACATGTTAAAGTGACCCATACCACAGATTTTATTACATAACATAACGAAATCATATTTAGGATCATTCATACGCTCACGCATTTCTTCAGTAGTCACAGTAGGTGTAAACTGGAAGTAATTCGTCATACCCGGTACAGCATTGATCTGAACGCGGAAATCAGGAATGTAGAATGAGTGAATAATATCTTTGGAAATGATGTGGAAACGTACAGACTTATTAACCGGAATCACGATATCAGCACCTTGAATATCATCCCATGAAGTTTTATCATTGAAATCGATACCGTAAGGATTAGTCGGAGTCGTTAATTTATAATTGCGTTTTCCTATCTGACCATCTAAACCTGGGTAACGCACATGCCAAGCAAATTGCTCACCTAATACTTCAATCTGAAGAGCAGATTTCTGTAAATCTTCTGGCACATTTGTAATTGATCTCCAAGTAAAGAAACCAAATAATACCAATACTGTTAAAACAACAGCTGGAACGATTGTCCAGATTTTTTCAATCGTATTGTTATGTGGTAAATAGTAAGCTTTACCATTTTTCTTCATTCTATAAACGAACGTAAACGTCAGTAATAAAATGTGTGTAATAACCAATACAAATGTTGTAATAACTGTCGTAATGATAAACATCGTATCAATCTTCGCACCATGCTCTGTTACAGCATCTCTCCATGCCATACCGCCATGGTGAGAGAATGAATAATAAACACCCCCTAAGAAAACAAATAAGAAGATGAATAATAACCATGCCTGGAAACTATTTGATGCTAAAGGATTATGTTTTTTATTCATCTTATTTGTTAACTCATAGATTGAGATAACTTTACCGATAACTGCAACAACTGTACAGATAACTAAGAATAATAAAACATAATAAATGAAGTTTTTATAGACTTGAGGGTCTATCTTCTTCTCTACCTCTGCAGCTTTGGCGTCAACTTTTGTTGTAGACGTACCTGCTGACGCAGCAACTTCTGCTTTTGCAGTTGTAGCCGAATCGACAACATTTGCTCCAGCAGCTGTTGCAACTAATGCAACAGCTTCCGTAGCTTTAGTCGTATCTACCACTACAGAATCTTGGCTTGCAAAAGATGGGACTGTGAATAACAACCCGATTGCAAGGACCAAACCTGAGATGGATTTGAATCTATTATTTAATTTAAAGCTCATTTCTTTATAACGATTTTACGTAATATCCCTTTAAAAGCGAAACTATATTTGGTGATGTAAACTCTCATCCAAGAAAGGATGATTTTTAGCGACTAAGCTTTGTTTACTCAATTTACTCATTACTAAGAATGTAAATAAACCTACAAATCCAAGTGCTGTACCAATTTCTACAATACCAAATCCACGGTGAGATTCAACTGTACCAGGCATAATCATGATATAGTAATCTAACCAGTGACCTGCAAGTAATAAAATCGCAACGAATAACATGGCATTTTTCTTACGTTTTGCATCACGATCAACTAAAAGCAATAAAGGAGCTAAAAAGTTAATAACAATGTTTAACCAGAACCATGGTTTATATTCTGGCTCCCAACGTTTGTAAAAATATACAGTTTCCTCAGGCATGTTAGCATACCAGATTAAGATAAACTGTGCAAACCAAACGTAAGTCCAGAAGATAGAAAAACCAAAGATCAATTTACCTAGATCATGCAAATGATTTTCATTTACCCAGTTCATGTAACCTGCTTTTTGTAATACAATTAGAATAATTGTAATCACACAAAGACCACTAACCCACATTGCTGCAAAGTTATACCAGCCAAACATCGTAGAAAACCAATGTGCTTCTAATGACATGATGGTATCAAATGACCAAATTGGAGTTGTAAAACCAAAAATAACTAAAAATATAGCTGATAATTTAAAGCTCTTTTTATAAGAATTTAAACCACCTTCTAAATCTTCTTTATAAGACAATTTCGCTAAGATAATGGCAAAAATACTATAAAGTCCCATAAAAATTACCTGGCGACTTAAAAAACCTGAAAAATTCAAATACCATGACTTTCCAGCGATGATACTATCATAAGCAGGGCTATTCGGATCTGTAAGACCTTCTGCATACCAGTGATGGTATAGATTGTGAGTGCTTAATCCCAATGCAACAATCACTAATAAAATGATTGACGCAATAGGCAAAATACCTGCCATAGCCTGAGGTATACGGATGATACCAGCTGACCAAGCAGATTGTGTTACATATTGTAATGCCAGGAAAAAAGCTCCAGCAGCACATACACATGTAAAATAATAACCCATCAATAATAAGTTAGCATAAGTACGCTCTACTAGAATATGATCGCCCATAAGCATTCCGTAGGCTACTGCAGCTATACCAACAACGATTGCGATGATACTGAATGTTTTTGCTTTACCAGCAAACTCGAATCGCTCGTTGAAATTATAATCGTGATGATGATTGTGAGTTCCCATTTATTTATCTGATGTTAGATTATTTCTTTTGTAATTCATGAACGTACATAACAACTTCCCAACGTTCTTCAGGAGACAACTGCGATGCATGCGATCCCATTGAGTTGTGACCGTAATAAATCGTATGGTAAATCTTACCATCTGTCAAATCAGCCATCATACCGCCACGAGAAGAATTTGCAGCATCCGTTTTATGATAAGACGGTGGATTAGGGAAATTCTCAAGCTTACGTGTGCCTCTAGAATCTGTAATTTCACGGTCTTTTGTAATAGAACCATCACCTTTACCTTCTGGTCCGTGACAAACAGCACAGTAAGTAGTAAACAAAGCCTGGCCTTTTTCAAGTCTAGCTTGTGTTAACTCAAAAGGGTTAGTAACTTCACGTCCTGCGCGTTCGTAATCTTCCATAGTGTTGGCATATTCAAATCTGGTAAAACCGATCGGATCTGTACCTTTTGGAGGTATTTGTGCAGTTTGCTTGTTTTTAAAATTCTCGTTTGGTTGATCTGGATTGAAAGCAATCGGATCGTACATGTTGCGAGAAAACTCCCAACCTGTACTACGAGTAGTCTTGTCACCACAAGAAGAAACGACTGCTGTCAACGACAGAGCTGCACATACTGTAACTAGTAAATTCTTCTTATTCATAACTAACATATTTTCTATCATTGTACTTAACTTCTACAGCACCGGCCTCTTTCAATAAAGAATCGATCAAAGCATGGTCTGTGTTCTCACGAGCATCTATAGCGATAACGAAACGATCATCTGTAGCTCTTAAATCCATTACGCGAGGTGTACGTCCCGGGAATAAATGATTGCGATAAAAGAAAGTTGCAACCATACCCAAGGCACAGATTAAAATAGTAACCTCAAATGTTACTGGAACAAAGTTCGGGATAGCGAATGATGGTTTACCGCCGATATTCATTGGCCAGTCGTGTACCATTGTATAGTACAATAAACTGAATCCTAATGTTGTTCCTAGTGCTCCAAAGCAAAATGCTGCAATAGGCAAACGCGAAGGTTTAACGCCCAATTTATCTTCAATACCGTGAATTGGCATTGGAGTAAAGCAATCATAGATGCTTACATTATTTTTCTGCAATTTGTCGATCCCATGCATCATTTCATCCGGATCAGCAAAACTACCTAATATATATTTTGTATTGCCCATTGCTATTATTTTAACTCTTTAATTTCTTGTTCTGTTACCGAATCATATTTACCTAAAGAATCTCTAAAGTATTCCACTTGTTCAGCTGGGAATGCGCCTTCTTTAACCAATTTCGTTTTTTGTTGTAAACTAGAGCTTTTCAGCAATAATTTAACCTCTGCAATCGCGATACCTGGTAAGAAACGTAAGAACAATAAGAACAATGTAAAGAATAAGCCGATTGATCCAACGAAAATACCAACATCTGTCCAAGTTGGGTAAAACATAGCCCAAGATGAAGGTAAATAATCACGGTGTAATGAAGTCACGATAATTACGAAACGTTCAAACCACATACCGATATTTACCACGATTGATAAGATCCATGAAATAGGAATACTCGTACGGATTTTCTTAAACCAGAATAATTGTGGAGAAATTACGTTACAAGTCATCATTGACCAGTAAGCCCAAGCATAAGGACCAAACATACGGTTTTGGAAAGCGTACATTTCGTACTCCGATTGTGAATACATCGCGATGAATAACTCTGTTAAATATGCAATACCAACGATAGAACCTGTCGTCATGATAATTTTATTCATGGCTTCAATGTGGAACATCGTGATATAATTCTCAAAATTCATTACTTTACGTAAGATCAACAATAAAGTCTGCACCATCGCAAAACCTGAGAAGATCGCACCAGCAACGAAGTATGGAGGGAAAATTGTTGTATGCCATCCTGGGATAACAGAAGTTGCAAAGTCAAAAGATACAATCGTGTGTACCGAAAGTACCAATGGAGTTGAGATACCTGCCAATATAATTGACACAATCTCAAAACGTTGCCAAGTTTTTACTGATCCGTTCCAACCGAAAGACAATACAGAATAAATCTTTTGTCTTAAACCAGTAGCACGGTCACGAATAGTCGCGATATCCGGTAATAAACCACAGTACCAGAATACTAAGGATACCGTGAAGTATGTAGAGATCGCAAATGCATCCCATACTAATGGTGAGTTAAAGTTAACCCATAAAGATCCGAACTGGTTTGGCAAAGGGAAAATCCAGTATGCTAACCAAGGACGCCCCATGTGAGCTACAACATACGTTGCGGCACAGATAACGGCGAAGATCGTCATCGCCTCTGCCGAACGGTTGATGGAGTTACGCCAGTTCTGGCGGAAAATTAATAATACGGCCGAAATTAACGTACCTGCGTGACCGATACCTACCCACCATACAAAGTCGGTGATATCCCAAGCCCAGCCTACAGTTTTGTTCAGACCCCAAGCGCCGATACCTGTCCAAAAGGTATAACTAACGCTGACTACCCATAATAAAGCACCTAATACGGCTACAGTGAATCCGATCCACCATGCTTTATTCGGTTTATTTTCAACCGGTAGTAAGATATCATCCGTAATTTTAGCATACGTAATGTCCTTACCGGTCATTAATGGTTCTCTTAATATTGATTCGTTATGCGATGACATAGTATTTTTATTTCAAATAATGAACAAGATTACGCCTCAAAAGTGTTTCTAACTTTTGTCATATAACCGATACCCGGCTGTACATTGATTTCCTCAAGTACGTAATAAACACGCTCATTGCGTAATGCTTTAGACACTTCTGATTCTGGATCATTAGCATCACCAAAGATAATCGCATTTGCAGAACATGCTTGTTGACACGCCATTTGGATATCGCCGTCTTTTACTTTACGGTTCTCCATTTTCGCATGTAATTTACCCGCTTGGATACGTTGGATACACATCGAACATTTCTCCATAACCCCACGTGAACGTGTCGTTACATCTGGATTTAATACCAATTGTGTAAACTCATTATTCAAGTAGTTGTCAAAACGTGAATCATTCCAGTAGTTAAACCAGTTAAAACGACGTACTTTATATGGACAGTTATTCGCACAGTAACGTGTTCCGAAACATCTGTTGTAAGCCATATGGTTCAAACCTTCTGATGAGTGAACAGTAGCTAATACTGGACATACCGTCTCACATGGTGCATGTGCACAATGTTGACATAACATCGGTTGGTGAACAACGGTTACATTTTCGAAACTATTCAATTTTTCAATATCCGCTTCTTTTGTATATTCTTTACCATCCTCTTCGATAGTGTAGTAACGGTCAATACGTAACCAGTGCATCTCACGACGACGGCGAACCTCATCACGACCTACAACAGGAATATTGTTTTCTACGTTACAAGCAACGATACAAGAACCACAACCTGTACATGCATTTAAATCGATTGCCATCACCCATTTGTGACCTGGTTGCTCATACTTGTTCCACAAATCATACGTTTTGTGTTTATCTGTAAAGCGGCCTGACTCTGAGTTAGGATCTTTTAAATATTTAGCGAAAGTAGTTTCACGAATGATGTTACGACCTTCGATTGTGTGATGTGTTTGTGTTTGCGCTAATTGATAGATCGTATTCGCTTTAGCGATAGTTGCTTTAGCTACAAACTGAATTGTACCATTAACTAAGCTTGCAAAAGGGTAAGCATTTTTACCTACATTATTACCAGCCTTACCAACTTTAGTACGTCCGTAACCAATAGCTACTGAAACAGTACCCAAAGCTTGTCCCGGTTGTTGAACAACTGGTAACTCAACTTTGTAACCGTTAGCTTCAACAGTAACTGTTGCATCTTCACCCAATCCTAATTTCTCAGCATCTTTAGGGTTAATAGCAGCATAGTTGTCCCAAGTTACTTTTGAAACCGGATCAGGAACTTCTTGTAAGTAGGCATTATTTGCATATCTACCGTCACGTAAAGCACTTGATTCATACAATTTCAATTCGAACTCACCAACTACTGTTTTAGCAGCCGCGATAGCAGCACTAGCAGCAGCTTCTACATTACCAGCGAATGAATAAGAAGCTGCAGTTTTTGCACCTTTATATTCAAATCCAGTTTGCAAAACGCTATTCCAGTTCTTTGTACTTCCAGCTAAAATAGTTGAAGTCCAAAGGTTTTTAACGAATGAATAGATATCTGTTGTATCACCCGCCCAAACCAATAAAGATTGATCCGCTTGACGTGTGTTAAATACAGGATTAATTGTCGGTTGAACGATTGAGAATAAACCTTCTTTTGGAGAAGCATCACCCCAAGACTCCAAGAATGTATTTGTTGGAGCAATAGCAGTCAATTCTGAAGCTGTTTCATCAGCACGTTGAGAGAAAGATAATGTAAAATCAACTTTCTTCAATGCGGCTTTCACGTCTTCAGCTTTGAAATAATCATAAACAGGGTTACTGTTTAAGAATAAAGCAACACCTACCTGACCAGCATTTGCGTTTGTCAAGAATTGTGAAAATGCAACGTCTGAACCTTGATGTTGTTTAGAGAAATTATCTAAATCAATTGTCGATCCGTATGAAGCTAATGCACTGTTGATCGCATTTGCTAATGTTTGAATGTTAATATCATTCGAACCAGCAACAACAACAGCAGCACCTTTGTTTGCTAACAATTCTTTTGCCGCTAAAGTAACCGCAGTTTGTGCTCTTTTTGCAGCAATACCACCCGCTAAAGAAGAACCTGTAATTGCATTATATAATGAAATTAAAACAGCAGCTTCTTCCGAAGGTTTAATTGCGATACGCACATCGGCATTTGAACCGGTCATACTTAGACCCGACTCAAACTGAATGTGACGTGACATCTTACCATTTTTCAATGATTTGTAATCACGGTTTTTAATATATTGCTGTGTATGCTCCTCGCCCGCTAACCAAGTTCCTAAGAAATCAGCTGCTACTGAAACAACAACATTTGCTTTTTCAAAATTGTATGAAGGAACAACTGCTTTACCAAAGGAGTTTTTATTCGCTTCAATAATAGCGCTATAAGAAACAGCGTCTACTTGAACCAAATTAGTCGTTGGGTACTTCGCCGTTAATTTAGCGATTGCAGCCAATGTAGTAGGACTATTTACTGTGCTTGCAACAATAGTAATTTGTTTTCCAGCAGTAGCTGCTGCATTTAAAGCAGCGATAACAGTACTATCTAATTTAGACCATTCAACATCCTGCCCTTTTATTTGGGCTGTTTTTAATTTAGACTCATCATATAAGTCTAAAACTGATGCTGCAGTTCCCGAATCTGTACCTTGATTTAAACCAATTGCGTTCGGGTTTGCCTCTACGTTAATAGGACGACCTTCACGCGTTCTTACTAAGATACTCTGACCGTTAAAAGTCGAAGTATAAAAGTTAGGAATACCTGGAGTAATTTCCTCTGGTTTAATTAAATAAGGAACTGCTTTATGCACAGGAGTGCTGTTACAAGCTGCTAAAGTAACAGCCCCAACACCAAAACCTAATGCTTTTAAGAAGTCACGGCGAGGAGTTTTTGTACTCAACCCTGCTTCATTTAAGACATCTTCTACAGGAATAGATTCGGCAAACTCACCCTTGCTTTTTTCTACAAAAGCAGGTGTTTGTTTCAATTCTTCCAAACCTTTCCAATATTTTTTATTGCTATCCATTTAAGCTGTATATAAGATTGCGTATTTCTGAATAATTATTAATAGTGACATTTACCACACTCAAGACCACCGATCATCGCCGCTGTCATTTTTTCACCCTTTTTGATGCTTTCATGCGCTTTGATTAAGTCTTCGTAGTATTTGTTATCTGATTTCACATCTGTTGCCTTATGACAATCCACACACCATTTCATTGTTAATGGCGAGTATTGGTATACTTCTTCCATTGTTTCAATAGGTCCGTGACAAGTCTGACACTCTACTCCTGCTACTGTAACGTGTTGTGAGTGGTTAAAATAAGCAAAATCTGGCAAGTTGTGAATACGAACCCACTGAATCGGCTTAGGATTGTTTCCGTAAGTACGAGTCTCTGGATTAAAATCCAATGCGCGGTAGATTTTTGCAATCTCAGGTGAAATTTCACCATCATAATGCTCAGAACCAGTAATCGTATTGTGACAGTTCATACAAACATTTGCAGAAGGAATAGATGCATTTTTAGATTTAAAAGCACCACCGTGACAATATTGACACTCAATTTTGTTTACACCTGCGTGTAATTGGTGCGAGAATTTAATCGGTTGAACCGGCTGATAACCTGTGTGAACACCTACGTTCCACATGGTTTTCCAACCACCAACAGCTAATAAAGCAACAAGCATTAATACAGCAAACCCGACTAATTTCTTGTTCTTAACAAAAGCTTTAGCAAAAGCAAGGAATTTAGAACTCGTTTGAGGCTCCTCTTCTGCTTCAACAGCAGCTTGATTTGTTGCGATAACCTTCTCTAAAGTACGGATGACACGGTTTAAAACAACGATAACAACAATTGCCAAAACAACTACCCCTATTAATCCGAAGATCATAAACAAGTTAGCATTGTCATCTTTCGCAGCTCCACCACCTGTAGCACCAGCTTCTTTAGGTTTTTCAACAGACTCAGCTTTAATATAAGCCAATACTGACTTAATATTATCATCTGATAAATCTGTAAAAGAAGTCATCACAGATTTATTGTACTCCTCAAAAATTGCAATTGCATCGGCATCACCGGAAGCAATTAAAGCTTGAGAGTTTTTAATCCATTTAATCAACCACTCTTCAGACTTAGTTTCGGTAATACCTTTTAAGGCAGGACCAACAACTTTTCTATCAACTTTGTGACAGCTCGTACACTTTGCTTTGAAGATTTTTTCACCTTCCTTGACATCTTGCGCATGCAGCGTCGTAACGGCAAATAACAGCACCAAACTCATTGACGCTATCCTCGCAAGTTTTCCCAAAACGGATGAGATATTTCTCATATTTAACACTTTATACTATTTATTTGTGAATATAAAAATTTAAACACCATTCTAAACAGAGCACACTCTGCCTAGTAATGCCACAAAAGTATAACTTATTAATAAATCCCTGACAATTTTGTGACGTTATTTATCAATTTATAATCGTTCTAAATTATTTTAAAATGACTATTTAATGCAGATTTAAACCACCTCTTATACTTCAAGGCGGAAATTGATAAGCCTCAAATTTAAGACATCAATAGGACATAAAAAAATTCAAAACTGCCCGAAAGTGATTCTTGATAACAGTATGCTGACAAAGAATTGATTAGAGAATTGTAACTTTACGGATATGCAGTTATCATGAAAAAATTAGTATTTTTATATGGCTTGATTTTTTTAATAACCTCCTGTAATGCACAGACGCATCAAGCTCCAAAACAAACATCAATCTTTAAGACAATGGAAGATTCAACAAAATATAACAAATTAACGCCAGAAGAGGAACATGTTATTGTTCACAAAGGAACGGAGCGTCCCTACACGGGCACCCTACTTGATAATAAAACAAAAGGAACTTACGTTTGCAAAAGATGCAACGAGGCACTTTATCGTTCGGAAGATAAATTTGATTCGCATTGTGGCTGGCCTAGTTTTGATGATGAAATCAAAGGGGCCATACGAAAAGAAACAGATGCAGATGGAAGAAGAACAGAAATTCTGTGTAACGCATGCGGAGCACACCTCGGGCATGTTTTCATCGGCGAAAGATTGACCGATAAAAACACACGTCATTGTGTCAACTCCATTTCTATGGTATTTGTAGCAGATACTATTGCTTCAAAATAGAAGATTCACGTATTTTCAATTCGCAGGGTAGTGTCAGATGTTTAATTGATTTGGCTTTACCCTGCAATTTTAGCAATAAAATATTGATAATGTGATCCGCAATTTCTTCAATAGGTTGCGAAACAACAGTGATGGCAGGTTCGTGCAATTTAAATACCGTATGATCATCAAATGCAATGAGTGCCGGTAATTTATAATTATGTTTCTTCCCAGATTTAAGTCCTGTAATTGCCAAATAATTAGTTGCAAATAAAACAGCATCCAGGCGGTTATCTACAACAAACTCATGTAAGTCATCTATTGCCTCTGCTTCTGATGCGTCCAGTTGTATTTTCTTGATGTATACCTGCTTCTTAAATTGATCCATACCTTTCATGTAGCCATCTAGGCGATCCCGCATTTGGGTCTGATCAGAGTATAACGAGACTAGACCGATGCGTTTATAGCCCTGCTCATTAAAATGAACGGTAGCATCAAAGGCGCCTTGAAAATTATCAGCAATAACATAATCTGTTTCCACATCCGGCAAATAGCGGTCAAATAAAACAACAGGTACATTAGATTGAATCAAATTAGAAATTGTCTCCTCAATTCCTTCGGAAGGTGTAATGATGAAACCATCAACCTGTCGATCATTGAACATACCGATCAGTTCTTTGGTCTTCTCGCTATCATTATTGGTGCTACAATAGATAATCCGATACCCTTGCTCATAAACTTTAGTTTCAATCAAACGCGCGATATTACCAAAGAATGGATTTGAAATATCTTCAATGATGAGACCGATAATTTTCGTTTTACCTGTACGTAAACTTTTAGCAAGTTCATTAGGTTTATAGCCGACTTTTTTAACATAATCAAGAACTCGCTTTGTCAATGACTCACTTATACGCTTCTCCTTGGCTTTGTCATTCAATATAAAAGATACCGTAGTAACCGAAACCCCTAAAGCCTTTGCTATATCACTGATCAAAATTCTCTTCTTCATTAAGTATAGTGTGTTTATAATATGAGTTACTAATCTAAAAAAAAATAAAGTAATAACGCCATATATTGTAAAAATATTTAAGCTAAAAGGATTTATTAAGCAAAAAAAATGCTATATTTCACCCCTAAATAAGATCAAACTAATTAATTATGATTCAATTGAATTACAATAAAATTTTATTAAGTATTCTTGCATTATCGCCATTAAGTTCAATGGCTCAACAAAATTTGACTCAATATGTGAACCCTTTTATCGGTTCCGAAGATCATGGACACGTATTTGTCGGTGCCAATGTGCCATTAGGAGCTGTACAATTAGGTCCATCTCAGATTGCACAGACCTGGGATCAGTTTAATGGCTGGGACTGGTGCAGTGGTTACAATTATAAAAGCAAAGAAATTCTGGGTTTTACCCATACACATCTTAGTGGTACCGGTATTGGCGATCTTAATGATATTATGATTGTACCTGCAAACGGTAAAGTACAGTTAAAACCTGCAGAGTTTAACAAGATGGGTACCGGCTATGGATCTAGCTTTAAAAAAGAAAATGAAATAGCCCAACCTGGATTTTACAGTGTTCTATTAGACGATTACCAAGTTCAGGCAAATCTAACAGCAACTGAGCGTGTTGGCTATCATCAGTATGTCTATAATAAATCGGACAATGCCCACTTATTCATCGACCTTTCTTTTAAGATGAACTGGGATAAAACAACAGACTCGTACATTAAGCAAATCAATGACAGCACATTTGTCGGATACCGCTTTTCTTCAGGATGGGCAAGTGACCAAAAAGTATATTTTGCTTTAAAAACATCTGTTCCTATCCAAAAAGTGCAGTTCTATGAGGAGAACAGTCAAAAATTAGGTTCTTCTACCGTAAAAGGTCAAGCTATTAAAGCTGCTTTATTTTTTGATGCTGTAAAAAATAAAACCATTGAAGTGAAGGTTGGTCTTTCATCTGTAAGTACGACAAATGCTTTAGAAAACATACAGGTGGAAATGCCGAACTGGAATTTTGCAGATGCGAAGAAACAGGCAAATGACAAATGGAACAGCACTTTAAATAAAATTCAATTTGAAGGAGATGCAGATACCAAAACCATTTTTTATACCGCATTGTATCATACCTATTTTGCACCGACCATCTTTAATGATGCAAATGGTGATTATCTAGGTACAGACAAACAAGTGTACGAAAAACAGGATTTTACCAACCATACCGTATTCTCTTTATGGGATACTTACCGTGGACTTCACCCTTTAATGAATTTACTGGAGGATCGTAAGATCAATCAGGATTTTATTAAAACCATGCTGGCGATTTATCAGCAACAGGGAAAATTACCGGTATGGCATTTACAAGGTAATGAGACCAATACTATGGTTGGATTACCGGCAATACCAGTAGTAGCTGATGCAGTTATCAAAGGGATTTTAGATGAGAAAGATTACGAATTGGCTTGGGAAGCAGTAAAAACCACCGCAATGGGTTATGAAAACGGCTTAAAATTCGTACGTGACTTGACTTATATTCCAATTGACAGCATGGATCATGAATCTGTAGCTTGGGCATTAGAATATGCTATTGCAGATTATAGTGCTTACAAAATGGCGGTGAAATTAGGCAAAACAGAAGATGCTGCATATTTTGAGAAGAGATATAAGCTTTATGAGCAATATTTTGATAAAGAAGTAGGACATTTTGTGGGAAGAAAAGCTAACGGTGAGTTTAGAAGACCATTCAACGCATTGATGGCTAAGCACCGTGAAAACGATTACTGTGAGGGTAATGCATGGCAATACACCTGGTTAGTTCCTCAAGATGTAAAAGGCTTAATCAATCTTTTTGGAGGCGATAAAAACTTCTTGAAGAAACTTGACGAGTTCACAACAATGTCTTCCGATCTGGGCGGAGAAGCTTCAAATGATATTACTGGTCTTATCGGTCAATATGCTCAAGGCAATGAACCCAATCACCATGTCCCTTACCTGTATGCATATGCAGGAGAAGCTTGGAAAGGTTCTGCACTTGCCCGTAAAGCCATGATGGAATTTTATACAAGCAAACCTAATGGTTTGTGTGGTAATGACGATGCTGGACAGATGAGTGCTTGGTATGTGTTTTCAGCAATGGGTATGTATCCATTAAATCCAATCAGCGGTGTCTATGTTTTCGGATCACCGATGATGGAAAAAGCTACGATTACCCTTCCAAATGATAGACAGTTAACGATACAGGTTAAAAACCAAGCGAAGAAAAACAGCTACATCAAAAGTATCAAACGCAACGGTGCATCTTATTCCAAATCATTTATCACTTATGAAGAAGTTCTAAAAGGTGGTACAATCGAAATTGAAATGAGCAGTACACCAAACAAAAATTGGGGTAAAGCGCCACAGGATAGACCTATTGCAGTCGACAATTAATCTGCAAGTCTGTCAGGCCACTATTTATGGAATAGCTTTTGATAATAATCAACAAAAGGAGATTAAAAATGTCAGAATTAAACAATAACATCAATATCCAAGATATTGAAGACGGAAATAATCAGCAAGATTTCTATACAAATTTCAAAGAAAAATTGATTGCTGTAGAACAATTTCCATCCTTGTACAAATTCAAATTCATTGTAAAAGCCGATTTGGAGAAAATAGAGCAAGTAAAACAAGTATTTACGCATGCAAGTACCAAATACGCGGAAAAAGAATCATCAGGTGGTAAATACAAGTCCATCACCGTAGAGACTTTTGTCAATAATGCCGATGAAGTAATTGATTATTACAAAGAAGTATCTAAAATAGAATCCGTTATCATGTTATAACAAATGAAAACAGGCTGTCAAATAGACAGCCTGTTTTTTTTAGCAAAAAAAAGCTCACTTTTCAGTGAGCTTTTTATATGATTAAGTTTTTAAAACTTACGCTTGTGGAGCTGCGTCAACAGCAGGTTTATCTTCACGAGGAGGACGAGGCAATAAAGCTTTACGAGAAAGTTTCAATTTACCTTGTTTGTCGATATCCAATAATTTAACCGTTACTTTATCACCTTCAGTAAAGATTCCATCCATCGTTTCAAAACGTTTCCAATCAATCTCAGAGATGTGTAATAAACCATCTTTTCCTGGCATGATTTCAACGAAAGCACCAAAAGGCATAATAGACTTCACTTTACCTTCGTAAGTAGCACCTACCTCAGGTTTAGCCGCGATATTTTTAATACGTGTACTTGCATCATCAATAGCAGCTTTATTGTCTGCAAAGATCTGAACGATACCTTTACCGTCTACTTCTTCAATAGAAATAGTAGCACCTGTTTCACGTTGCATTTCTTGGATAATTTTACCACCTGGACCGATGATAGCACCAATAAATTCTTTATCGATAATGATCTGAACAATACGAGGAGCATGAGGTTTGTAATCTTCACGTGGCTCAGAAATTGTTTTCTTCATTTCACCTAAGATATGAAGACGAGCCTCTTTAGCTTGATCCAAAGCTTGTGTCAAAACTTCCCATTTCAATCCATTGATCTTTAAGTCCATTTGACAAGCAACAATACCTTTTTCAGTACCCGTTACTTTAAAATCCATATCACCTAAATGATCTTCATCACCTAAAATATCTGAAAGAATTGCATACTTACCTGTTTTCTCATCCGAGATTAAACCCATAGCGATACCAGAAACTGGAGCCTTCAATTTAATACCCGCATCTAATAATGCTAATGTACCAGCACAAACAGTTGCCATTGAAGAAGAACCGTTAGATTCTAAGATATCAGAAACAACACGGATTGTATAAGGATTTTCAGCTACTGGAGGCAATACTTGTCTCAATGAGCGTAATGCTAAATTACCGTGACCTACTTCACGACGACCTGGACCTCTATTTGGTCTAGCCTCACCTGTAGAGAATGCAGGGAAATTGTAGTGAAGGATAAATTTGTTATAACCGTTGATGAAAGCACCATCGATCATTTGCTCTGCATCTTTAGCACCTAAAGTAACAGAAGTTAATGATTGCGTTTCACCACGTGTAAATACAGCTGAACCGTGAGCTGCAGGTAAATAATTTACTTCCGACCAGATAGGACGTACAGTACGTACATCACGACCGTCAAGACGCTTTCCTTCATCCAATACTAGATTACGAACAGCATCATACTGCACATCATGGAAATATTTTTTGAATAAGAACTTCGTATCCTCATCCAATTCTTCTGGAAGTGTTGCTCTGAATTCTTCAGCAATTTTTGCGAAAGCTTCAGAACGGTCATGTTTTGCAGAAGCAGAAGCTGCTACAGCATAAACTTTATCATAAGTCGCACTGAAAATTTCAGCTCTCAACGTCTCATTAGTTGGCTCATGGTTATACTCACGTTTTACATTTTTACCTACTAAATTTGCTAATTCAACTTGAGCAGCAACTTGTTTTTTGATCGCCTCATGCGCAAAAGCAATCGCTTCTACCATTTCAGTCTCAGAAATTTCACTACACTCACCTTCAACCATACCGATATCTTGAGCAGAACCAGCTACGATAAATTCTAAAGTTGCTCTTTCTAATTCAGACATTTTTGGATTAATCACCAATTGGCCATCTATCTTAGCAACGCGAACCTCAGAAATAGGTCCATTGAAAGGGATATCAGAAACCGCAATAGCAGCAGAAGCTGCTAAACCAGCCAATGCATCAGGCATAATATCTTTATCTGCAGAGATCAAAGAGATCATTACTTGCGTATCTGCATGATAGTTTTCAGGGAATAAAGGACGTAAAGCTCTATCTACCAAACGAGAGATTAAGATCTCATAATCTGACAAACGTGCCTCACGGCGTAAGAAACCGCCAGGAATACGGCCTGTAGCCGCGTATTTCTCTTGGTAATCTACTGACAAAGGTAAAA
Organism: Sphingobacterium sp. MYb388; assembly: GCF_037479535.1. Lineage (NCBI taxonomy): Bacteria > Pseudomonadati > Bacteroidota > Sphingobacteriia > Sphingobacteriales > Sphingobacteriaceae > Sphingobacterium > Sphingobacterium sp. MYb388. The sequence goes on from NZ_JBBGYV010000006.1 coordinate 215,783, forward strand.
AGTCAACTCCAGATTTCGCTTCTTTAGCAGAAACGACTGTTGCTAGAAGCATCGTATCACCTTGTTTTAAAACTACTGCACCATCAGCCTGTTTAGCCAATTTACCAGTAGAAAGTTCGATCTGGGAGCCATTGCCCATATCAATTACTGTTTTGATTTCGTTATAACTCATTCGTTGTTATTTGCGATATGCTTTTCATCTTTTGGCAGCATACCTATATTAAAAATATTTTAATTTCATCGCAAAGATAAGGTAAAATATTTATAATCAAACTGACGTAAGTTGCATTTATGACAGTAATTATTATGTGCCCCTTAACCATTGAAGGTGGTTTTATAATAATAAGTAGCATAAAATCATCATTTCAAAATTTAGCGACAAAAAAAAAGCCATCTCTAAAGAGACGGCTTTCTAAAGTTTTTATAACTAAAAGCTTATTTGATGATATCACGTAAACCAAGACCTTTAATGATCGCACGGTAACGGTTGATGTCAGTTTTGTACAGGTAAGCTAATAATGAACGACGTTTACCTACTAACATTTGTAGGGCACGTTGTGTGTTAAAATCTTTTCTGTTTTTTTTCAAATGCTCAGTTAAGTGAGCAATTCTCTTAGTGAATAAAGCTACTTGTCCTTCTGTAGAACCTGTGTTCGTTGCCGAACCTGCAAATTCCGCGAAGATATCTGCTTTGTACTCTTTACTTAAATACATCTCTGAAATAATATTAAAGCGTTAAAAATTTTTGTTAATTGACTGCAAAGGTAGCACTTAAACTTTAATCTGCAAAGAAAATGAAGATTAAAGTTTAAGTAGTAACGCTGTAGTATTAAAGTACCACCTTAATGGGTACCTAGTAATTTACATAAAGTTTAAATCAATTGAGGGACAAAATACCTGACAACAATAAACTTAAAATTCGCTCTGCATTAATAAGGAATGCCTTAAACTTTCACATAGATTTTCTTTTTATCCAAGTAATAGCATATACCCCACATCAAGGCCAAAAAGCATAACGAGTAAAAGAAAGAACCGACCTCTGGTGGACCTGGTAAAGGTTTGCAGATTGTTGTATAAAACCAGGTAAATGCGTTGGTGTATAAAACAGTTCCATCATCTCCTACCCCATCCGGAATACGGATCAGCCCTACCAATCGCGGTAAAACACCACTTAGCACAAAGATAAAAAGTGGGTTTTTGCCAAACACATCAAAAAATTTAGTCAAACCATTTTTCACACCTTGTACTTCAACAAACCAGATCATTCCACCGATGGTCATAATTCCTAATCCCGTTGTGTACAGTACATAAGAACTTGTCCATATTTTTTTGTTGATCGGAAAACCTAATGACCAGATCCATGCTAAAACTACCAGAATAAACCCCGTTACAAATAACCCTGAAAGTAATTTGAAATGAGGCTCTTTACTTTCAGGAACCTTAGACCATAACCAATCTACCTGCCCTTGCTTCTTGATATAAGTACCGGCAAGATAACCGAAAACGACTTGCACAATAGTCGGTAATGTACTCATCAGGCCTTCAGGATCAAAAGGTACCCCTTCTCCTTTATAAATATGAGCTACTCCCAATAGCTGTATATCAATCGGAGTTCCAAACCAACCTGCAAGGCTATAAGGATCTTCTGCCTGTCCAACAAAAGCACAAATAGCCCAATAAGCCAATAACATAACAGCAGAAATCCAGATCAACGCCTTCTCTTTAAAGTAATAAGCCAGAATAGAAGCAAAACAGTACGCCAAGGCAATGCGTTGAAGTACACCTAATATCCGGATACCCTTTTCAGGATTATTTGGATTTACCCAATGTTTCAATCCAAGTGCATCACCGTCCCACTGCACAAACGGAGCCCAGTTAAGGAATAAACCAATAGCAAAAATCAAAACCGTTCTTTTGATCACTTTCTTCCAGAATACAGCATCTCCAGCTTCCTGAAGTCGAGGAATAACAAAAGACATAGCATTACCAACTGCAAATAGAAAAAAAGGAAAAACAAGATCTGTTGGGGAACAGCCATGCCAACCGGCATGTTTTAATGGTGCGAACATATGAGCCCATGTTCCGGGGTTATTGACCATAATCATCAGAGCAACTGTAGCTCCTCGGAATACGTCAAGTGAATAATAACGCTGTTTCATAAAATAGTTTGTTTATGGCATAAAAATAACAATTTTACTATTCACTTTTACGCCTAATTTAATTTAAAATGGCACAAACACGGACTTTTATTTTTTAAAATTATATCTAAATAATACCAATATTATCCATCATTACATCAAACAAAAACACAATTAGGCATAACCAATAAAGTATGCATAACAACTTCAACAAGATCCGTAAGCTTTTTTAATGTTGTTACAATTGAAAAAACTTTTGAAAATTAAATCAAATTAAACTGCTAATTATTGATAAAATAAAACAAAGAGCACTATACTTATTAATAAATATTATAAAGTCATGGATTTTACAAAGAAATTTGCTTTCTTTACCCCTTCAATACGAAGATTATTAATGATGAACAGCCAAATCTTAAAAGCACTTTACTTTCAGGAATCACAATCAATTGCACAGCTAAGTAAAACTTTTAATAAAAGTATTCCGGTTATTACCAAATCAATAAATTCCTTACTGGAAATGAAACTCATTGAGGGTAATGGTTTTGCAACATCAACTGGAGGACGACGCGCTATTCAATTCAAGCTAAACAATAGCCTTTCTCATTATATGTTAGTGATCGCGCTTGATCAATATTATACATCGATTTATATTTATAATCTCGAAAACAAAATAATTGAACAGATTACTGATCAGTATAATCCCCTTGCTTGCGAATCGGAAGCACTCCAAAACATCATCAGTTATGCTGATCAGCTTATTACTAAGTCACAGATTCCACTAGCCAATTTTATTGCGGCTGGTGTCAGTATGCCCGGATTTGTAAACACACAAAAAGGCGTTAATGATTCGTACGAGAAAAAATGTAACCTACACCACATTAAAAAACACATCACTGATCATTTTAAAATTCCGACGATTATTGAAAACGACTCCACCTGCATTGCTTTTGCCGAACAAAAATTTGGCGCGGCACAAAAGACAACAAATGCGTTAGTCATCAATTTAAATTGGGGGGTCGGATTAGGCATGATCGTAAACGGTCAAATATTTAAAGGATCGAGTGGTTATGCAGGAGAATTTAGCCATATACCACTAAGCCATAGCAACACCCTTTGTTCCTGTGGAAAAAAAGGATGTTTAGAAGTAGAGGCATCGCTCAGCGCTGCAGTAAAAGATGTACAGAATGCTTTAAAGGCCGGAGAAAAATCGAGTTTAGAAGCCGAGCAGTATAATAACCTATTAGCACAAGGAGATGCTTTACTGGAGAATGCATTACAGGGCGATCAGCTTGCTATTGCCAGTCTTGGAAAAATTGGCTATATGTTAGGAAAAGGCATTGCTACCTTAATCCATATCCTCAACCCTGAAGTCATCATCATCAGTGGCCGGGGAGCCAAAGCCGGTGCCATACTCATGCCTCAGATTCAGACCGCAGTGAATGAATTTTGCATACCCCGCTTGGCCAGCACAACACAATTAAAAATATCAGAAACCAACAAACAGGCACAAAGTATTGGGACTGCTGCCTTTATTATAGAAAACACATTACAAACCCTTATAACTACAAACTAATTAGCTTATAAATCATTACTCATGAATTATTTTCAAAAAAAGAGTGCGGGATTAGCGTTATGCACTTTAGTCAGTGCATCATCCTTATTCGCACAGCAATCCATTACCGGAACAGTAAAAGATGCTTCGGGACTAGTATCTGGTGTAACGGTGACTGTAAAAGGAACCTCAAGGGCTACACAAACCACTGCGAACGGCAGTTTTACCATCCAGGCTTCACAGGGAGAAACTTTACGATTTACAACGATTGGATACAAAACAACAGAAATTTTGGTTGGTTCAACTAAATCGATTAATGTAACCTTGACACAAGATGCTTCTGCTTTAGATGAGGTGGTTGTGACAGCAATGGGTATTAAACGCGATGCAAAAGCTTTAGGATACGCTGTTAGCACGATCAAAGCAGAGGAACTTACTAAAGCGGGAAATACGAACATAGGATCAGCCTTATATGGTAAAGTTTCTGGCGTAAAAATTACCACAGCACCTGGCGGTGCATCAAGTGCTGTAAATGTTCAAATTCGTGGTATTAACTCCTTAAATTACCAACGTCAACCCCTTTATGTTGTAGACGGTGTAATTATTCGTAATGATGAACAATATGGAACCAAAGGCGCCAATAACAATAACTATTGGGATGACCAACGTGTCCGTGGTAATGGGATGTTAGATATTAATCCTGCCGATATTGAAAGTATGACTATTTTAAAGGGATCTGCAGCGAGTGCGCTATACGGATCTGATGCGGCAAGTGGGGTTATTGTGATTACTACAAAAAAAGGGATTAAAGGAAGAGGTTTAGGTATTGATTTTAACTACAATGGTTCTATCGAACGTGCCGCATTCTTACCGAAATTCCAAAATATCTATGGCCCTGGTTATGACGCTGCGACCAATCTAGCGAACGGTGCTGATGCGGAAGGTTGGATCGCAGATACAGACTCACCCTCGGGAAGACGCCCATACTTCCGCTCATACGGAAATTTTGGCCCTAAATTTACTGGTGAAGAAGTAAATTGGTGGGATGGAACAACCAAGAAATACGAAGCACGTGAAAATAACTTTAAGGACATCTTTGACAATGGTTATAATTCAAACATTAACTTTGCAATTTCAAATCAAACAGACAAAGTGAACTATCGTTTGAGCGGTACACGTATGGATTATAAAAGTACAAGTCCAGGTTCAAAACAAAGTAGAAATACCTTCAATCTAAATAGTACAGTAAAAATGCACGAAAAATTGTCATTAGATCTCGTTGCAAACTATACAAATACAGAAACTCATAATCGATCGCAATTACTAGGACAAGTCCTCGGATCTTTTGGAGGTTTCTTTAGTCGTACAGAAGACATGTCTGTTCTAAAAGAAAAATATCAAACTTCGGACGGCTATAAATATTCAGCAGCGACTACTGGTCGTGATGAGGATTTCAAATATGCCATTCGACCATATAATTTGTTGGATTATTTCTGGTCTCAATATAAAAATAGCTACGACGAAACAGAAAATCGCTTGTTAACAAGTGCCACCTTAAATTGGGATGTTGTGAATCACCTCAAATTAAGAGGTCGTATCGGTAATGATTTTACTTCGGCAGCCATCACAAATAAACAATATAACGAGCATGCAACACGCTATAATTCAACAACGAATAGTTCCGGTGGATTCAGCACTTCAAAAGGATTGTACTCAATATTGTATGGCGATGTATTAGCGACTTATGCTAACAAAATAAATAGTGATTGGGATTACAGTGTAAGTGCAGGTTTTCAATCTAGAGAAGAAAATTATGATGACCAATCGTCTACTACACAAAGTGGGCTTGTGAAAGAAAATTGGTTTAGTATCAGCAATAGCTATGCACCAGCGACAACAGGTAATGAGCGTAAGAAAAAAATAAAATATGCATATTTCGGAATGGCCAATATTGGTTATAAAGGATTTGCTTATTTAGACGGTACTTATCGCTCCGAGTATTCTTCCACCATGCCTCCCGGCAACAACAACTACAAATATGGTTCTGTAAGTGGAAGTTTTATATTTAGTGACGCTCTGGGCTGGAAGTCTCAGAATTTCAATTTTGGAAAATTGCGTGTTTCCTACGGTATTGTCGGAAATGATGCCGGAATTTATGTCGCAAATGTCGCAAACAGTCAAAATGCAATAGCTACAATTAATGGATCTGTACCTTCTTTGACATATAATGGTAGTTATGGAAATTTGGGACTTATGCCTGAAATGAAATACGAATGGGAGTATGGATTAGAACTTAAATTTTTAAAAAACAGATTAGGTTTAGATATCAGTTATTATGATAATTACATCGACGATCAAATTTTAAATCTAACAACAGAAGCATCATCAGGAGCAACCTCTCAATGGACGAATGTAGGTCGTATCTCAAATAATGGTCTAGAAGTTTCATTAACAGCAACACCTATACAGCGTGAAAATTTCAGTTGGAATACCCGTTTAAACTATTCCTTCAATAGAACTATGGTGGATAAATTAAATAGTGGCGGAGATATGCTAACGTTCTACAGCGCAGATGAGAACTCCTTAAAAGTCGTTGCCGAAGTCGGTAAAAAATTAGGTAATATTTATGCGTACGATATTGCTAAAGATGATCAGGGTAATAATCTAATTTCTGATGAAGGTTACTATGTTATTGATAAAACAAAGTATAAATATGTAGGAAATATATTACCAAAGGCAATAGGTGGTATGACCAATACATTCAACTATAAAAATTGGTCATTAGATTTCACTGTGGATTATAGATTAGGTGGTAAAATGGTTTCTGAAAATCAGAAATATGCCATGGGAACCGGTGCTTATGAAAACACTTTGGAATACAGAGAAACTGGTGTTACTTTAGGTGGTGTAAATCAGAATACTGGTGAGAAAAATGATGTACACCTAAGCGCTGCTGACTATTACATGAATACCTTCGCTTGGGGAGCGGATTCATGGACTGAGAAAGGAGCTGTATATGATAATTCGTTTGTCAAAATGCGGGAACTCTCAGTTGGTTACCGAATTCCATCTTCTGTCACACAAAAACTCAAATTAAACAACGTAAGAGTATCCTTAATGGGTAGAAATCTATTTTATTTCTACAGAACACTCAAAAATCTTGATCCAGAATCACCTGTTGGAAATCAATGGTGGTCCCAAGGTGTAGATGTAGGTTCTAATGCTGCAACTAGAAGTTTCGGGTTTTCATTAAATGCTAATTTTTAATCGTAATTAATCATGAATAAATCATTTTATATACTATTATTTTTAACGCTATCTACCCTTGGGTTTACAGGATGTAAATCACAATTGGAAGATGCGTTTAACAATCCCGATCAAACCACTGATGCTAGTATACCTGGCTTTTTTGCAGATTTGTTAAACAACGATAGAGTTCGCCCATCTTATTGGCATTACAGAACATTTATTTTATCCAATCAAACAATATACAGCCAAACATCGTCTTTTATACCGAACAATACGATGTACCAGCCAAATGACAGTTATTCCTATGGCTATTGGACAGATTTCTATGCTCCGGGCGTATTGGGTGTCTATCGGAAGATGGAAGCGGCGTATGCAGAATTAAGCCAAGAAAATCAAGCGAAAGAAGAAATTTTCCTTCAAGCAGGTAAAGTTGTCATGTACGATGAAGCATCAAAACTCATTGACAATTATGGTGATATTCCATTTTCAGAAGCTGGGAGTCTACCTTTAACAAGTATTGCAAAAAAAGCAAAATTCGATGATCAAAAAGAACTGTATTATTCTTTCATAGACGATCTGAAAGAAATTAACACTTATTTTAGCAAAGCGGCAACGACCGGTGATTTTTCTAAGTTTGATATTTTAAATGCCGGTAGTCTTAACAAATGGAGACGGTATACCAACTCTTTACGTTTACGCTTATTAATGCGAATTTCAAATGTAGACGAAAGTAAAGCTAAAACAGAAGTTTTAGAAATGTTGAATGATCCAGGCACATACCCGCTAGTTGACGGTTCTGCTAATGCAAACTACGTTCCTGGTAGTACAGATATTTTGCTTCAACCATTAACAACATACACAGGAACATTACGTGATGCATTAACAGAGGGCAATAATCAATATGCTACAGATTACATGCTAAATAAAACAATGAAACCTGCTGATGACCCACGTATCCCTGTATTTTATGATAAATTCGGTGTGAGAAAAGATGGTATATTTACCCCAAATAAGGAATATAATGCCATGCCTATAACCTTCACTGAAAATGACATATTAACAAATTACCAAAAATATGCAGTATTGGATTCAGCAACATTCTTTGATAACGCAAAACTTCCAGGTATAGTTGCAACAGCATCTGAGACAAACTTTGCTAAAGCTGAGGCTTTTTTAAGATGGGGAAATGACACAGATGCGAAAGCCGCTTATGATCTAGCCCTTAAGCAATCCGTTACTTTCTATTATTATCTTAATAATTTAAATACATCTGGCTTAAAAACAGAAACAAAGCCTACCGATGCCGTAATAACTAATTTCGTTGACAATTCAACAGCTAAATATAGTGGAAACTCAACGCAAAAATTAGAATTGATTTTAACTCAAAAATGGCTGCATTACGGATTCTTACAAGCACAACATGCATGGTCTGAATACAGAAGAACTGGCTATCCAAAAATTACGATATTAACAGCCGGAGCAGCGAATTATTCGACTCTTCCATTAAGATTTTTATATCCTACCGGAGAGATCTCTGTTAACTCCGAGAATTACGAAGCTGTTCGTTCAAAAGACACGCGTGATACCAAAATCTTTTGGGATGTAAATTAATTAAATCCACAATATACCGATTGAAAGCCGCCAAATGGCGGCTTTCTTTTTATCATTTTAACTATATTTATACATGCTAACATTAAAAATAATTATATCAACTGTGCTAATAGCAACAACAGCTACAGTAGCATTTGGTCAGGCCCATAATGTATCTTCTGGTTACCAAAAACCAACAGACCCATTAGTTATTGAAAACCTAGAACAGTGGCAGGACATGAAATTCGGACTTTTTATGCACTGGGGCACGTACAGTCAATGGGGTATCGTCGAAAGCTGGAGCTTATGTCCGGAAGATGAAGGTTGGACACAACGTAAACCAGAGCATGGAAAAAACTATTTTGATTATGTGAAAAATTACGAAAACTTACAAAAATCATTCAACCCAACACATTTCGATCCTAAAAAATGGGCAGATGCGACAAAAGCTGCTGGTATGAAATATGTGGTATTTACAACAAAACACCATGATGGATTTGCCATGTTTGACACGAAAGAGTCTGACTACAAAGTTACCTCGCCCAATACACCATTTTCAAAGAATCCGAAAGCAAATATCACTAAAGAAATTTTCAACTCCTTCCGTAACGATGGTTTTAAAATAGGTGCTTATTTTTCGAAACCTGATTGGCATACCGATTTTTATTGGTGGAACTATTTCCCGCCTAAAGACCGTAACGTGAATTACGATCCGCAAAAACATCCTGAAAGATGGGAGAAGTTTAAAAACTATACCTACAACCAATTGAACGAGTTGACGTCTGAATATGGAAAAGTGGATATTTTATGGCTAGACGGCGGTTGGGTAAGACCGTTCAAAACCATTGACCAATCTGTTGACTGGCAACGAACCATTAAGGTAGAACAAGATATTGATATGGACCGTATCGGTAATATGGCACGTAAGAACCAACCCGGCATCATTGTCGTCGACCGTACTGTACCGGGTAAGTGGGAAAATTATGTCACACCGGAACAGGCCATCCCAGAACATACATTAGACATCCCGTGGGAGAGTTGCATCACCATGGGTAACTCTTTTAGTTATGTTCCTAATGATCAGTACAAGCCCACTAAAAAAATTGTAGAAACTTTGATCAAAATTATCGCACGAGGAGGCAATTATTTAATGAACATCGCGCCTGGACCAAATGGGGACTACGACCAAGCTGCGTATGACAGATTAAAAGAATTAGCTTCGTGGATACAGATCAACCAAGGCGCAATATATGCTACCCGTCCAGTCGCTCCCTATCACGAAGGAGATTATTACTATACCAGAAGTAAGGATAGCAAGACCGTCAATGTTTTCCATATTGTAGAAGGCGACAGCTATCAACAACCAACTGAGTTTACATTCAATGTTCCAGATAATTTCAAAATTAAAGACATGAGTATCTTAGGCCACAAAGGAAAATTGAAATGGACACAAAAGGAAAATAAAATTATTGTTAAGAATCCAAGCACAAAATTAAACTATGCTACCGTTATTCAATTAAAATCGAAATAAGGTTTAACAATAAATAACTACATAAAACCTACTGCATCTGATCCTGCAGTAGGTTTTTTTTTGCCCATCTTTCCGAATCCTGTTACAATTTTTCGAAACATATATCTCTTCTCAAAAAATAGTTTTAAAATAATAAAATCTCCCAAAAATTTTAAATTCCCCAATTTATTCCCTACAAAATATTGAAATCTTAATCAAAATATCTTAACTAGATTAAAATGATATTAATTCCCGTTATTAAGAAAATTTACTTATTAAAAAAAAGTAAAAAGTATTTGCATCTTAATAATATAACTGTAACTTTACCATTACGGAAAACCAATCCAATTATGAATAACCAGATTATAAAAGCAATATACTTTCAAAAACTGCAATCGATTGCGCAGTTGAGTAAGACATTTAATAAGAGTATTCCACTCATTACAAAGTCAGTAAATTCATTACTTGAAATGAATTTAATTGAAGGTAATGACCTTGCAGCATCTACTGGTGGAAGAAGAGCTATTCAATTTAAAATAAATAACAATTTAAACACTTATACTTTAGTTATAGCATTAGACCAATTCTACACTTCCATTTACATATTTGATCTGGAAAATAACGTGATTGCAGAAAATGTCGATAACTATAATCCCTTAAAAAATAGCACTAAAGCTTTAGAGACAATTATCAGGCTAACAGAAGCCATCATTGTTGAATCAAAAATTCCTGTTACCGATTTCTTAGGTATGGGCATTAGTATGCCTGGCTTCGTTGATACAGAGAAAGGTATTAATGATTCGTATGATAAACAATCGAAGCTATATCATATTAAAAAGCACATATCTGATCATTTTAACATACCAACCATCATTGAAAATGACTCCACCTGTATTGCTTTTTCAGAACAAAAATTTGGTGCTGCTAAAAATATAAAAAGTTCTTTAGTCATTAATCTCAACTGGGGTGTGGGTTTGGGTATGATCGTGAACGACCAAATATTCAAAGGATCAAGCGGTTACGCCGGCGAGTTCAGTCATATTCCACTCAGTGACAGTAACGAATTATGCTCCTGCGGAAAAAAAGGCTGTCTTGAAGTAGAAGCGTCTCTTACCGCGGCAGTAAAAAACGTGCAGACAGCAATTAATGCTGGAGAAAAATCAAGCTTAGAAGGTGATCAGCACAATAATCTGTTAGCTCAGGGTGATGCATTATTAGAAAGTGCGCTAAATGGCGATCAATTAGCTGTCGCCAATCTCGGAAAAATAGGTTATATGCTAGGAAAAGGAATAGCGACATTAATTCATATCCTCAATCCTGAAGCTATTATCATTAGTGGCAGAGGAGCTCGAGCAGGAACCATTTTAATGCCTCAGATCCAAACCGCAATCAACGAATTTTGTATTCCACGATTAGCACAGGCCACACAACTAAAAATATCTGATACCAATAAACAGGCACAAAGTCTAGGAACTTCAGCCTTTATTATAGACAACTTTATACAGACACTTTTTCACACAAACTAATTACACTTATAAACCATTCGTTATGAGTTATTTTTACAAAAAAAGTGCGGGATTGGCATTATGCACCTTATTTAGTGCATCCTCCCTCTTCGCACAGCAATCTATTACCGGGAGAGTAACAGATGCAAAAGGACCAGTCGCCGGTGTAACCGTTTCCGTAAAAGGAACAGCTCGCGGTACACAGACAGATGCAAATGGTAGTTTTACAATTCAAGCCTCACAAGGTGAAACTTTGCGTTTTTCCAATATTGGCTACAAGTCAACAGAAATTGTAGTTGGTTCAACTAAAACGGTTAATGCTACTTTAACAGAAGATGCTTCAGCACTGGATGAAGTTGTTGTAACCGCAATGGGTATAAAAAGAGCCCCTAAAGAGCTGGGATATGCCATGAGTACAGTTGGAGCTGAAGAGCTTACCAAAACAGGAAGTCCTAACTTTGCCGGAGCATTATACGGTAAAGCACCAGGTGTCCGTATTTCAGCGGCGCCAGGTGGAGCAACTTCAGGGATCAACATCAATATTCGGGGAACAAACTCTATTACAGGAAACTCACAGCCCTTAGTCATTATTGATGGAGTTCCAATGCGCCAAACAACTTTTAATAACTCCGATTACTGGGGTGACCAACGTGCTCGCGGTAACGGTTTAGAAGATCTGAATCCGGAGGATATTGAAAACATCAGTATTTTGAAGGGTGCTTCTGCAGCAGCGTTATATGGATCTGAAGCTATGAACGGAGTTGTTTTAGTCACTACAAAATCAGGAAAAGCCGGAAAAGGTTTTTCTGTAGACTTTAATGCAACTTATACTCACGACCAAATTGCTTATTTACCTAGATTTCAAGACGTAAGAGGACCTGGATATAACAAAGCCTATAATAATGTAAATCAGTCCGATGATTTATTTTATTATTATGGCGCTGGAGATGCTGTTAATGGTGTCAATAGAGGAGTTATGAATACTAACGTAAATTTTGGTCCTAAATTCGATGGAAAAGATATCATCTCATGGGATGGTCAAGTCAGACCTTACAGTGCTCAAAATTCATATCACAAATTCTTTAATAATCCTAACAACAGTATATTTAATTTAGCAATTGGTAATACTTCTGAAAATTCAAATATCCGCTTTTCATTGACAAGACAGGATAATGAAATGACTGCAATGGATTCGTACAATAAAAAAAATATTGCGAATCTGAACGCTAGTTTTACATTATGGAAGAAATTCAAAAATGATGTAGTCGTCAATTTCATCAATCAACATACACACAATAGACCTTTGTTGACAGATCGTCTTATAAACAATTTCACAGGGATGATATCAACTTTTGATAATCCAGATTGGTACCTAAATAAATACCAAACAAGTCTAGGTTATAAATATGTGATTAAAGATCCGAATACACAATCATTGACTCCTGATGAAGATATACGATATTTTGGATATCGTGGAGATGTTTTATCATACATGTGGGATTCGAGAGCAAAACAATATGATGAAAATTCAAATAGATTAATTGGATCCTATACTGCAACTTGGAGTATAACAGATGATCTATCTCTTCGCAGTCGTGTATCTGCAGATGTAACAGCGCTAAGAACTGAGTCAAAACAGCCTAACGAAGTTCCATTGGCATTTGGTAATTCAGGTGGTTATTCCCTTGGCAATCAAAATGCAAACATCTATTATACAGATTTAATGGCGACCTACAACAAACAACTCAATGAAGATATCAAATTTGGTGTTGTAGCAGGATATACTGCGACCCGCACACAAGATACTTATGTTCAAAATGAAACAGATGGGGGACTTGTAATAAGAGATTGGTTCGATACAAATGCGTCTTTAAATCCGGCAAGACCAAATGAGCGTTACAATTATCGCAAAAATATGTTGCGTGACGCAGTATTTGGGACTGTGAATTTTAATTTAAAACAGTTTTGGAATGTGGAAGGAACTTTAAGACGCGAAAGAATCTCTACAATGCATCCTGATAATAATGTTTTATATTATCCATCTGTAAATACAAGTTTTATCCTCTCAGATGCCGTTAAATTACCAGATTTCTTTAGCTATACGAAATTAAGAGGTTCTTGGGGTATAGTAGGTAATTATCCCGATATTTATAAAAGTGCGCTCTATTATAATATCAGAACTTTAGGGCCACAAATGGCTAATGGTTCGTCTGTTATTTATTCAACCCTACCCACATCAGAATTTGGTAATCCTGGTATCAAACCTGAAACCAAAAATGAAATCGAATTTGGTATTGAGACAAAAATGCTAAATGGCCGATTAGGACTTGATATAACATATTATAATGGTCTAGTTAAAGATCAAATATTAAATTATACCTTACCTATTTCAGCAGGCTCGAGCTCCATTCTTGCAAACGTAGGTTCACTCCGAAACACCGGTTGGGAATTTGCGATCACTGGTGCACCAATACAGAACGAGAATTTCAAATGGAATACTGTTTTAAATTTTTCTATGAATAAGAACAAAGTAATTTCTTTACCAGGAAATGCTGAAACGTTATTATTAAGAGACTACGATGGACAAGCAGCTCAGCTTATCGCTAAAGTCGGAGAGACAATGGGGGATATAATGGTACGCCCAGTAAAATTAGATGAAAAGGGGAATAAGACAGTTTCTTCCAACGGTCTTTATCAAATTGATGGAGATAAATGGGTTAAGGCTGGAAACTCGATGCCAAAAGCAGTTGGTGGCTTGATAAATAATTTCTCCTACAAAAACTTTTCACTAGATGTTCTTATGGACTTTAGATTAGGAGGAAGTGTCATGCCTACAGGAGTTAATTGGATGACAAGTAGAGGATTGTTGGAAGAAAGTTTAAATGCTATGGATAAAGAGCATGGTGGTTTAAGTTATTATCAAGCTAAGGATGCTTCTGGAAGAATTGTGGGTATTGCAACAAACAATGCTAGCGGTCCAAATGGAGAAACAGTTTTTCATGACGGTATGTTAATGGATGGGGTATTAGCGGATGGTTCTCAAAATAGTAACATCATTTCTCAAGCAACTTATTATAACAGCACTTATAACTGGGGAGGACCTCAATATTCACAATCTCGATATGAATTATATGTTAAAAAGAACAATTATGTTAAAATGAGAGAAATCTCACTAGGATATCGCTTACCGACATCTATTGCCAATAAATTAAAAGCCAAAAACATTCAACTTTCTGCTTTTGGACGTAATTTATTCTTCATTTATAGATCAATTAAAGATTTAGATCCAGAGCAAATGACAGGTGGATCCAACTGGATTAATGGCGTTTCGAATGCTGGAACAAGTCCAGCAACAAGAACATATGGTTTAATGCTACGTGCTAGCTTCTAATTTTTAAAAAATGAAAAAGTCAATTTTATTCTTAGGGCTAACAATGACTGCTCTATCAACGATAACATCTTGTAAAAAAGATTCTTTTGGAGATTACTACAATAACCCTTCTAAAAGTAAAGAAACAACTGTAGAAAAACAATTCACAGGAATGATCTACGACTTTAGGGCACTTATAATACCCTCATATGGTAATTATTTTGTGACTTTAAGACCAACAATTAATCTTTATATACAGAATTTAGGTTCTATTAACCAGGCTAATCAATTAGTACCAGGCTCTGCTGCAACTGAAGAAAGATGGAACAAATATTATGCTGGCTTAGCACAATACAAAGAATTTATACGTTTGTTTCAAATACAGACAGATAAAGAAAAAGAAGAAAAAAGAATTGCCCTCTTAGCTGCTAAAATTATTTTCTATGACCAGACACAACAAATGGTCGATTTAGTGGGCGATATACCGTGGTCTGAAGCCGGATTGTTAAATACCAATAATGGTGATTACAAAGTCTCTTATCCGAAATACGACAAAGCAACTGATATTTACACTAATATGCTGACTGATCTAAAAACAATCAGTGTAGAATTAAGTGATTTAAAAATACCTTCAACTTTTGCTGGTGCTTTTAGAACACAAGATCTGATCAACAATGGTGATGTTATTTTGTGGAAAAAATATTGCAATTCTTTGCGACTTAGAATGCTAACCCGCGTATCGGCTAGTAGTCAGTTCAGCGCTACTGCAAAAAATGAGATAGCTGAAATCATCAATAATCAAGATAAATATCCTTTGATTTTAAACAATGCAGACAATGCTCAATTAGATATCTTTAACACGAGTACCGATATCAAATCCGAAGATATCAAAGGTGCGTTTGAGGCAGATGGTTGGTTTGCAAATTTTGGCAGCAAACCTATGATTGATGAAATGGTAAATAAATCTGATCCTAGATTACCTATCTTATTCGAGAAAGGTCAAAAATCCGGAGATAAATATATCGGTTTCGATCAACAACTTGGAGAAGCAGATCAATCTGACTTAGCTAGAGGAGAAACTATAAGTTTTTACAACCGACACACCTTGTCTCGCAACAAATTTATTCCTGGCATCCTAATCAGTGCTTCACAAATTAATTTTTTACTAGCGGAGTATTACGATAAAATAGGAAATAACAGTGCCGCAAAGAATGCTTTTGAAAAAGGTTTGAGAGAATCAGTAGATTTGTATTACAACATCTCCACAAAAAGTGATGATATAACAGTTGCCACACCAGCAAAACCTCAACAAGCAAGCATAGATAATTTTGTCACGAAAGTAAATTGGGACGGAGCAACTAATAAAATCCAATTAATTGCCATGCAAAAATGGTTACATTTTAACCTATTTCAAGCTGTGGAAAATTGGTCTGAACAGCGACGATTAGATTTTCCTAAGTTTACTATTCCAACCTTAGCATCAGATTTACAAAAGACAATTCCTGTTAAATTGACTCTACCACAAAATGAAGCGACATTTAATGCAGATAACTATAATGCTGTAAAAGCACAAGACAACCCGAATACCAAACTTTTCTGGGACGTTAATTAAAATTAAATAATCTTAACAAAGGAAGCCACGCAAGTGGCTTCCTTTGTTTTGTAGCAATATTTCGTCAAACCTCGTTATCTTTTCAACCAATCAATATACTTATATATGAAAAAGATCATTTACACCTTATCTTTATTATTGAGTCTGTCTGTATTTTCCTGTAAAAATAGCGACCTTGAATATTCAAATCAATTTGAAGACAGCTTTGATAAGTTTAAAGAATTCAAAAAAGAAAGCTATAACTCCTATCAATACCAAACAAACACCTCATTAATGACACAAAGTGCCACAACAACAATATCAGTCATCAATGGAAAAGTAACAAAACGAGAGCATCTCATTCAGCGGTTTGGTAATCAATTTATCTCGCCGGCTACGGGCTGGACAGATGAGAAAATTGCAGCAATTGAAGCAAAAATAACGGATGCATTTAAAACATACCTAACGGATAAGAAGATTACATTAAAAGAATGCCTCAGCTGGTCAGAATCTGAAAAAGAATTAGGAAAATATAATGGATTAGGAGCAACTGAAATTATGACACTCGATGACGTTTATACCAAGGCAAAAGGTGAATGGCTTGTAGCACAAGAAAAGAAAAAGATATTTTTTGAAACGAAAAATAATGGGATGATCTCATCATGCGGTTATGTCATAGGAAATTGTCAGGACGATTGCTTTACCGGAATCAATATATCAGATATTAAAACATTAACGAACTAAAAAATAAAACCAAAAAGACTCCTGTACTTCGTTTAACATATGAAAAAGTGCAGGACCAAATAAACTTATATGAACAAACTATTCTTCTTTTCTATAATCATACTAACTATCCTTTCTTCTTGCAATAATTATAGACCAGCACTATTAACATCAACTCAGATTTTTAACGAAGGTCAGGTACCTTTCAAACAGTGCCACGCCTCTACCATCGAACAAATTGGAAAAGATAGCCTAATTGCCGCCTGGTTTGGAGGTACACATGAATCCAATCCCGATGTTGTGATCTGGACTTCACATTATATTAATGGCAAATGGCAGACCCCTGTGCAAGTTGCCGATGGAGTCCTTGGAGACAAACGCTATCCAACATGGAACCCTGTATTTTATCAACATCCAGCATCGGACAGCCTATATCTTTATTATAAAATAGGACCTAATCCTCGAGAATGGAAAGGTTATTACAAATATTCGCTAGATAAGGGCAATACCTGGTCAACAGCGAAAGCATTACCCCAAAACATTTTAGGTCCCATCAAAAACAAACCCATCACCCTAAAAAATAGTACTATCCTTTCCCCTTCAAGCACCGAGTCAAAAGACGAAATTTGGAAAGCTCATTTAGAGATCAGCGCAGATAGAGGTAAAACGTGGTCAATTGTTAACATTAACCATGATAGCCCCATTCAGGTGATCCAACCGAGTGTTGTACAACATGCAGATGGAAAAATTCAAGTCCTGTGTCGCAGTAAAGAGAATAAAGTCATGAGCTCCTTTTCCAACGATAACGGAAAGACTTGGCAACCTTGGCAAGCTACAAATCTGCTTAATCCAAATGCGGCAACAGACGCAATACGTCTAAACAATGGAAAATTTATGATCGTTTATAATCCCGATCTTGCCGGAAAAGATTGGTGGGAAGGACGTACGAAACTACGCGTGGCATTATCTAAAGACGGTCTGAATTGGAAAGATGCATTGATCTTAGAAGATGGTAAAAAGGGGGATGAATACTCCTACCCGACAATAATACAAGATGATGATGGTTTGATACATATTACCTATACCTGGAATAGAAAGAATATTAAACACATTGTATTAAAATAAAATTGGGGCTGTCAATAATAGACAGCCCCAATTTTATTTTACATCCTAAACGAGTAGGATCATTAAAGATGCAAGTATAGTATACTTTCCGAGTGTATTATTTTTCCTACAAATAGTCCTTCTTCAATTCCAATGTACCTTCCAGTCGCACATCATCAGATCCTGCACCAATCAGTAATTTAAATTTTCCCTTCTCAGTTTTCCACCGGTTATCCACAGCCCAAAGCTTCAGATCCTCTTTAGTCAATTGAAAAGTGACCCTTTCACGCTTACCAGCCCCAATAGACTTACGTTCAAATCGTTTCAATTGTTTGATAGCTGTAACTACTGAACTAACCTCATCCACAACATAAAGCTGAGCCACCTCATCACCGTTTAACAGTCCTTTGTTTTCCACATCAAAAGCAACCGTACAAGCAAAATCGTCTGCACTTTCCTTCACATCAACAACAAGATTAGCATATTCAAATTTACTGTAGCTCAAACCATGGCCAAAAGCATATAAAGGCTTAGCCGACATCTCCACATAATCATGATGTTTAGGTTTATTATGATTATAATGTACTGGCAACTGTCCTACAGAACGAGGTACTGAAATCGGCATGCGTCCAGCAGGATTATAATCTCCAAACAGCACATCAGCTATCGCAAGTCCACCCTCCTGCCCAGGGTACCAGGCATTCACAATAGCGGGGATATGTGCAGCTGCCCAATTCAAATTCAAAGGTCTTCCCATGATGGTCACAAGCACAATAGGTTTACCTGTTTTCTCCAAAGCCTGCAATAACTGCAACTGATGCCCCATCATATCCAAAGAGACGCGGTCAAAACCTTCACCACTTTCCATATCACTAACTGCATTGATATCGACATTTGCGGCACCTGTAGCTTGATAAGTTGTTTTAAAATCACGGGCACTAGAACCACCCAATACCACAACAACCACATCCGACAGCTTCGCCGCCGCAACCGCATCTTGTATATTACTATTAAGCGTATCACGGATAGCACAGCCCTTCACGTAATCAATCTGTGTCCCCTTACCTACCGCAGCACGGATACCAGCCAATACTGTTTTCACTTTACCATCAGCCTGCGGAGCAGTATAGTCTCCCAATTGATTATAGGCATTATCCGCATTAGGACCAACAACTGCAATACGTTTAACCGTTTTCTTCAGAGGCAATAAGTCTCCTTCATTTTTAAGCAATACGATAGACTCCTGAGCTACTTTACGTGCTATAGTCACATTTTCAACAGTAGCTACCTTTTTTGCAACCAGTTTTTCATCCACAAAAGGACGGTCAAATAAACCCAGATTAAATTTCATACGCAGTACACGTGCCACAGCAGTATCAAGAACTGAAGTTTCTACAAGACCGCTATTGACCGCCTCCAATAAATTAGCACCATATCCTGTACCGCTCAAATCTACATCAAGACCGGCATATATACTTTGTGAGGCTCCCTCTGCTGCAGTAGAAGCTGTGGCGTGCCCTCCGTTTAATCCAGAAATACTTAATAAATCGGATACGACAAAACCGTTAAATCCCCAATCTTTACGCAATACATCTTTCAGTAGCCAGGGATTTGCAGAGCAAGGAATACCATCAATACTGTTATAAGCCGTCATCACAGAACCTGCTCCTGCGCGAACAGCTTGTTCAAAAGGATACAGATAATGGTGACGCATTGCTCTTTCACCGACAGAAACACCTTCACCATTATGACCACCTTCAGGAACAGCGTAGGCAACAAAGTGTTTAAGTGTACCAATTATTTTATCTTCTTTCCCAATTACATCACCCTGGAAGCCCTTCACCATCGCCCTTCCCATCTGCCCGATTAAGTACGCATCTTCACCATAAGTCTCTTCTGTTCGTGACCACCGTGGATCACGTGCTAGATCCAATACAGGACCATAACCATTTTTTCCACCTACAGCGTAAGTTTCCTTTGCAATCGTAGCCGCCATCTGTTCAATTAAAACTGGATTCCAAGTACTTGCTTGACCAATTGCTGTAGGAAAAACAGTAGCACCGATAGCCATATGACCATGCGGAGCTTCTTCAGATAACAACAAAGGAATACCTAAACGTGTACTATCCAACATATAACGTTGAATCGCATTTGTAGCTCGTGCCGCTTCCACAGGGCTCAAACCATTTAACAGCGTTTTTTGAGTCCACGGATCAGCACGCAAGGTTGCCCAGAGCAGACCAATATGCTGCTGCTGAACTGCTTTTTTCAGTTTTGCACTTACACCGATACCCTTAGCCCTCTTCTCATACATCTCCCAACCCAACAATTTCGACAATTGACCAACTTTCTCCTCCTTAGTCATTCTCCCCAATAGGTCCTGAACTCTTTTCTCTGTCGGAAGTTTACTGTTTTTATAAGCTGGCTGCTGCGCCTGTAAGTTTGGAATCGCTAGAAATAACATTCCACTAAAAAATATACTGCTAAGTTTCATTTAAGATTGTATAAAAGAGACCATCGGTCGGTTTGTAAACCCCTAAATTAACGTTTTAGCATTAGAAATCAGTAATACATCATAATAATATTACTAAAAGTAACAAACATAAAAAAGGACGATTTTGATCGTCCTTTTTTATGACTAATGTAAACGCGTTATAAACGATCCTCTTCCTACCGTAATCTGATAATAACTTGACCAAAAATATCCTTCTCTTTAGAATGGATTATAAAAAATATGAGCTTTTCTCAAGGTCTCTTAAATTTTATAAAGACGAGTAGTCATTTCAAATCTTTCCATATAACGAATAACTCAATCCTTCTCTTTATAACTCAATATTAGGCTCAGAGAAAATTTTGTTTTTTTCAACTCCAGCAGAACGCCTTCACTAATTGGATGCATTCACGCGAATATCAAATTATTGAGCCTTCACCCCTTTAAAATAATATTTCACGGGCCTAACAAAAGCCGCAGGATTATTATTCTGACTCGTTAACACCAGTTTATCCCCATTAACCACTACGGTATAGGAAGAATACTGATCTTGATTTGCAAATTTAATCGTACCCTTTTCTTTATTAAAAGTAAAGCCTGTATTATTCTTATCTTTGAAAATAAACTCCTCAAAAGCTCCTTTATTCGCCTCACAGACTTTCACCCCTTTATCCAGATTCAATTGATTTGACTTTTCCTGAAAGATAAAGCGGTAACTGTTATCCATTTCGCAGTCATCTAGATTATAATCGGTTTCCTTCGCGTTCCCTATAACAGGATGCCACACATATGCCCCCAATCGAACTTGAATATCTTTCGAAAAGTCAGGATCTGGAGTACCACTATCTTTTGCACAGCTACTAATTAAAGCCAGAACAGCAACACCATAAAAAATTTTTTTTGTCATAGTTTATATATCGTTAGTATAAAGATAACGCAAATAAGTGAAGGAGTGCTACAGCTTTACGTAAACATAACATGATAATTCAACTGTTAGGTCTCAAACTTTTATTTTTGTAACTTATCGTCATCCCCCATCATAATCTGATTAATACGGTCTTCCAATACAGATTTATGCCAATCCTCCAGCAGTTTTTTAGTTTTCTCAAGAGCATCCTTTTCCCCTGCTCTCATAATCATAGCCCACTTTTCCCCAAATTCAAAGTAAGCCTGCAATGCTCCTTCCGAATCCGTATATTTAATTAAATACTCTATCATAAACAAATTGGCCCATCGATCAGGATCCAATGGAAAGCACATGTACGCCGCTATATCAACTTTATCAACAAAAGCCTGAATAACATTTTCAGGTGTGAAATTAAAAATATCACAAAATTGTTTAAACTCATCAGTGAGCTTAATATTCTCTAAATTCTTCATATCATTAACTTAAACTGTTATTTTCTAAATAGTTATTTAACCATCCCTGATAATGCGCTTTTCTCTCGTCCACATCTCTACAAAAGAAATAACGCTTATTCAATTCTTGAATTTCCATCATCATTTCTCTGCATGGTACCGAATCTTGAAATTCCTTATCACGTATACTACCGTAACCATCAAATACCCTAATAAATACACCTAAAACTGGGTTATAGATGGATTTATTTAAATGTATTCTCGCTAGATAATCTGGGATCGCCACACATTGCATGATACCATTCAAAAACTGCGTTGCCGAAATACCCGAAACAAGTGATCTAAACATCAAATCTTTATTTAGTGTTATCTTGGTTTCTTCATCCAGATAAATGACATTCTTTATCTCACAATCTTTTGAAAAAAGATCATAAAGTTGATTCGTCAACAGCTTACCCTTCATTCTCCTTTGCGAATAACTGTAGTTTCTGTTCATGGCCAGTTTAATTTGCCTCTGAACTAATTTCACCCCCTTATCGCGCTCTATTGCAGTTAATTCAATATTCAATTTATGTTTATCCTCTTCTTGTTTTGGAATCACATAATCGAAAGATTTAGTTACCAAAGAATACACAGATTTGTCATCAAAATGCAGGTCTATGTAAGAAAAATGATTTACATAAAGCTGTAAAAAGTCAGCCACTTTAATACCAAAAAGCTGACAAGCGAGTTGAAAACTTTGTGGTATAGCAATAGCCTCTGAATCCATATTTTTCATAGATTTTTAGTTTAAAAAATAATAACTTCCGTTTATTTATGCAGGCTATACCGATAACTATAGCTATTTGCTTTGCTTCTTTTTAGAGGAGCAGTTCCCTTCCTACCCCAGAGCAAATCCAACTCTCTCTTAAAATAAATAACAGGAATCTTATAATCCTCCAAATGGCCGTCAAGGCAATCCTTGATTTGTCTAGCTGTCCTAGGTCTTTTAAAATAATCGGTGGACAATATCGCTTCAAAAAATGTTTGGCATACACCCCGTTCAAATGAACTTGGACTTTCAGCATCTTCAATTCTTTTGATATTTAGATTTTCCATTAATCTAAAAAAAGAAATGCTTTCAACTGCATTAATAAAATAATCCATTTGGTAGTATCTCACCCCATTCTCCACCCAGACCCCAAGTTCAAACTCATAACTGGTTTTGTCATCATAAGATTCAAAACTTAGCTCCTTTTTTTCAAAAACCCAAGTTAGGTGAGTCATCAATTCTAGATTACTCATAGATATCTTAAACCGCTCTAATTGATATACAAAGTCATCATCCTGTCCTAATAAAAATGAAAGCTCTTCAGGACTGTAATCGCAACTTATTCGATGCAACAGCAAAAAATAGATCGAACTTGCATACTTCATCGTTGAAGAAAAACGATGCTTCTCCTTGTCACTTTTAAATAATTCTATCATATTAAATCACTCTTATTTCACAGAACTAAAACAATAACGATCATCTACAATGCGCACCACTATTTTTCCCTGCTGAATCATTTGATATAAGCAGTTTTTCAAGTGTCTCGGGTAAATGATCAATTTCGACAAACCCGTATGCCGCACATTTTGAAATAATTCCCATGACGATTTCCCTTCTTCAAATTCCCCTCTCGAGAACAATCCTTCCAATCTAGAGCGCACATGAATCATGGCATCAGACTCCAGTAGAAGATTAATTTCCGGCTTCCATTCTTCTAGAGAAAGCAAAGGAGTAGCAGGTTTATCTTTACCCCGCTGAAACGTCCAGCCTAATTCGATTTTATAATACCATTTAATCTCATCTTCGACTACTTTAACACGAACAATACGCTCTGTAGAACCTTCGTACGGTTCCCTAAAAAATTCCATCGGCACAACTTCCGAACAAGCATAAATGCGATCCAGTAAAATAGATTGAGATAATAAAAATTTAGAAACCTCAAATAATTTTTCAAAATCCAGATAAGCATGATCAGGCTTACCTAATAAAAAAGAAAGATCCTGAGGACTCCACCCTAACTTTAGTCTCCGATTAAAGTATGTATACCACAATTGAAAATCGTGCGAATACATCATTCCTGAATAGGAACTCTTAATCATCATATCACTTTTCATAGTTTAAGTTTATAATAGTTATTCAAATAATTTCAGCAGGTCATCTTTACTCAACGATTTCATCAGATTCGCTTCATCCAAAATCAATCCGTCAGCCACACTCCTTTTACTCGCCTGCATCTCAAAGATCCTTTCTTCCACCGTATCCTTACACACGATTTTGTAAGCCATC
Source organism: Sphingobacterium sp. MYb388 (assembly GCF_037479535.1). NCBI lineage: Bacteria > Pseudomonadati > Bacteroidota > Sphingobacteriia > Sphingobacteriales > Sphingobacteriaceae > Sphingobacterium > Sphingobacterium sp. MYb388. The sequence goes on from NZ_JBBGYV010000006.1 coordinate 240,282, forward strand.
ACATGTTTATCCTGACCGATGCGGTAACAACGGTCTATCGCTTGCGCCTCTGCGGCAGGATTCCACCAAGGATCCAAAATATAGACATAGTCCGCCGCCGTCAGGTTCAACCCCGTACCACCAGCTTTTAAGCTGATCAAAAAGATCCGGCAATCATCCTCATTGTGAAACCTTTCCACCGCCTTCTGCCGATCCACCTGGTTCAATTTACCATCCAAATACGCATAATCTATACCCCTTTCAGCGATTCGTTTTCCCACCAATTGCAACATAGACGTATAAAAAGAAAACAATAAAACCTTATGCCCTGGCACAACCTCATCCAAAATTTCATCGATATAATCCAATTTCACTGAAGAACTCGTTAACACCTCCCCTTTAATCAAGCTCGGAGAATTACAGATCTGCCGCAATTTACTGAGCGCCTCAATAGCCAAAAACTTAGACTTCGATGCATCTTTTCCTTTTAGATTCTCTTTCAATTCCCCCTTAAAAAGTTTTCGATATCGATCATAAACCTTCCTTTGGTCAGGAAGCATATCCATATAAAGGACAGTTTCTGTTTTTTCAGGAAGATCAAGAGCCACTTGTTTTTTAGTGCGGCGAAGTATAAAAGGTGCGATCACCTTTTGAAGGCTTCCCACAGTTTCCTGTACAAGATTTTCATCCTTAACACCTTTATACGTTTTATTAAAATTTCGATAATTACCAAAAAAACCAGGATTGACCAGCATCATTTGTGAATAGATATCCTGAATCCCATTTTCAATAGGCGTACCCGTCATCGCGGTCCGATAAGATGCTTTTATCTCAGACAAACATTCAAAACGCTTTGAATTCCGATTCTTCACAGCCTGCGACTCATCCATAACCAGATAGCTAAATGTCGTCATTTCAAACTCTTCCACATCCGTCATCAACGTACCGTATGTCGTCAACAAGACAGTCCCCGCTTCTAACTCCGCAACAGGCGCTCGTAACTTCCCATGATAAACTCGAACCAGACGGTTCGGCGCAAATTTTTGATATTCCTGCTCCCAGTTAAACAACAACGTATTGGGCAATACAATAAGAGAAGGAGCACCTTGAGGATTTGCATGATAATAATACTCTAGCAAAGTAATTACCTGCAGGGTCTTACCCAATCCCATATCATCCGCTAAAAGACCACCCCAACCAAACTCATTCAAAAAAGCCATCCAGCTAAATCCAACCTGTTGATAAGGACGCAAAGTTGCCAACACAGTATCAGGAACATCCAATAAAGGAATCTCATCCATATTCATCAATTTCTCCCGGCGTTCTCGGATGCTCCCTTGAATAATTTTAGGATCTATCTTTTCCAAATTAGGTTGCAACGAAATAAGCTGTACCGTATTGAGCAACAAGCTGTCTTCATCCCGAACCGAACTTAAAAATAAAGGCTTATAGAGATGTCGAACCTCTTTCGTTATAATTCCATAAGAAGAATCGGGCAATCGGAATACTTGCTGTCCCTCCATAATCAGATCTTCAAAATCAGAGATTGTCATAGCCTGATTGCCAAATTTAAGAGCCAACAGAATTGCACATTGATTATTTTCAAAATGAATATTCCGTACCGTACAATTGAGCTGATGTTGATAATAGGAAGTACCAACTTGAAGATCCTCAAGTACAATCAAGATATCCTCCGACTTACACTTATCAATAAAATCATGTAACCAACTACGATGCTGAAGTAAATCAATCGGGATAAACCAGTTACTATCAGCCATAGATGATGCCAAAGAGGGATGCTGTTGCAAAATAAAAGTTCGAAATTCCTCCTCTTTTATCTTGTCGCGCATAAAATAAGTAAAGTCTTCCTGTTTCGGTGCAATTACCAAATTAGCATCCCATTTCAGTGGAAAAGTTCCTATATTTTCATATACAACTTGTGCCTCCAGATGAAGAAAGTTATCTATCTCACGAATCGTCAGCATCCGCTTAAACGCAGGATCGTATAGAACATGTCTCCTCTTTATCTCCTGATGAGAGTGAATCTCAAGAGAACAAGATTTACTCAACGGAACAACCAAATCCGTCAAAAAATCAGCGTACTGCTCCGGCAGAGCCGTGACAATAAAGTCAAAAGCCCGAAAGCGGCGCAACAGATATTCCATTTCAAGATTATCGATAAAAAGCACCTGAGCATCCCTGATTTTTAAGAAGTAACAATTTTTAAAATCAAGAAAAGTAGGTTCTTCGAGAAGAATACCATCTACATATACCTCCACTACGAGCTTTTGATAAACGTCTTCATCATAAAGATGTGCTTTTATTGTTAATCGATCTGCTGCCAGCAAAACCTGAGCACTATGTAGGCCGTAAGTTCTACTTAAATTGATCTGATAAGCATATTGATATGATCGATTTGTACTGACGAAATTAAGGTTAATATTAAATATTGGATCCGATAATAGATCGCGCCAGACCTGCAGTATCTGTTGTTGGTTCTTACGATAATGACTATAAAAATCTAAACTACCTAGATTCTTTTCTTTAAAAGCCTTATCAGCCAGAATAAGAGAGACAATTCTTTTGCAGAAACGCTCTAGGTATCCATCTTTTGGGCTCAAGAAAAGTACGGTCTGTAATTCATCAAACAAATAACTCTTTGTAAAAGAATCGGAATTCGGACTCCTGGATTTAAATGGAAAAACAACAGGGATTCCAAAAGCCAAAAAATTGAGCGGAACAAAAAACTTAACGTTATCACTCTTCTCCGCTGGCATGTCCGCGATAATATGACTATCTGGAATCTGGATTCTTTGTTCATCATTCGACGACTGCCCCATTACTTTAAACATCCTACCATATGTAGTATGGTTGCCTATCTTTAAATTGATACTACCGTAAAAATCTTCTATTTCAAAATGTAGCATCTTGAGTTGCCACGGTAAGAGTTCGTCCAGAACTTTGGGATAAAGCCCTTTAAAGTAAAGATCCCTACTATCTGGTATTTTGTCGTAAAGAAAACGGGCTTCATGTGAACAAAGTCCCTCTGCCTTTTTCCCACAACTACAATTAACTTCAAGATAATCACGACTTACTTTAATCTGAACAACCTCCTCCACACCAGATTTACGAATCTCAAAATGTGGAGGTATACCATTTACATGAACTGTTATCCGCCCGGAATAATCGATCCCAAAAGACTTCCTTTTACAAAACTGTAAAAGATATTCCCTTCCCATTTTAAAAGGATCTCCATCCTCCCAAGGAATCTGAAAAGGTTCTGATGACTTCCGTTTAGGCAAAGCAGTGGCTAAGGAGAGCTCTTGGCTATCCTGTACTTTATTAATTCCCATAAATTTATTGTTTGTTGTTTATTCCTTAGCTAACTTGCTCAATACGCTGTTCTATAGATTGAACGACGGATTTTAACAGTCGCTCATACAATTCAACCACAGCACGAGCACGCGTTATGATTAAATTTTTATGCTGATCATCCATATCCATTGCCGCACTTTTCCACCAGATCTCCTGTGGTTTCAAAATGATGGAAAGAATCAACATATCGAGTTCATTATCATTCAGAATACCCTGTATTACATCGGCACTGGCAATAGCAGACCACTCCATGAGATCCAATAAATCAGTATTTTTAGGGATATATCCCACAGCACATCGCAGATAGGTCTGTATACCAATAGTGTACAATTCGCGCAATAGCAACAAAGCCGTATCTGCCATCAATAGTGGAGAGTCTGTTATCGTCATCAATATATTACGCATCACAACAACAGCATTTTCTGATATGATTTTAATTTTCTCAAATTTTGCAGACCAATCTACTACTACAGGTACCAATTTAGAATTGAAAGTAGACTTTTGCCGCAAAATCCAAGACTTCTGCCAGACAACACTCACAAACCGGCTTCCAAGAGTCAACTGCTTTTCCACATAAGGCAAATCAAGAAATACAACTGATGCTCGAACATCACCCACTTTCCTAATCTGAAATGTATAGGGTGAGTTCCGTTTAGTAAGCACCACCAGAAAAAGTTCAACTTTGACACCATTCTCCTCTTGAGCAACACGCTCTTGAAAAGGATTACCATGTGAAAAGCCGTCAGTTTGATAGTTGACCAATAAGATCTGTTCTGGATGACAGCCTGAATACAACTTATCAAGAAGTAAATTAGCATCATCCTTATATTTTTGTGGCCATGGAAAACCTGAAAAATTTTCCAATGTAGCAGGCCCTGAAACTATTGGATGAGATTTTTTAGCCATAATAGCAACAGTATCTTTAGCTACCGATACAGCAGCAGCACGATCACTCTTCTCCTTAATATATACCGCTACGCCATTCCAAATATAATCAACCATACTATCCAAAGCCTGACCAAATGCCTGACAATGCGCCAGTAAAAACTCAAATTCCTCTTCTAAAATATCGAGACGATCCTTTTTCTTCAAATAACTATGACAAGTATCCAATAACCGCAACAAAGGTGTACTATGGGCATCATAAGTAAAAATCTTAAAAAGTCCAGGTAAAGTGCCCCGCATCAGTTTAAGAATATGCTCCAGATTTTGTGCTTTACCAATCGTTACACCCGCCATGGTTTGAAATCCTTTTAACCGCAACACAATAAACTGATGCAACATGGCAGTTGCTTGAAAATAATCCGTTTTAGAATGAAAATTGTAACATGCGAACATAAATTCATCGGCTAAATTTTTGCCTTTAGCATAGTCTACATGAGACATTTCCATTAAACTGATCACGAGCTTACCCCCTAAAATGGGGCTCTTTTTGCTGTCTGCCTGATAAAGCAGGTGTGCAGGCAAAGAAGCATACGTAAAATAAAGGCTTCCTTTTTTCAACTGATTACTCCACTCCCCTGTCCAGATCACATGGAATGGAATATCGGGCATATCGGCCATACAGAGGCGGATAATAGGTTCAATACTTTGAACAGAGATACCCTTTATAGGATTAACAACTAATAAAAGATGTGGACTTTCGACGCTATCATTGAGAAAATTAAACAAAAAAATACGATCTAAATCAATCCGCTGAACCAATCGATCGACCAATAATTGGGTGTTAAGTTGCATAATTAGAGATTTAATAATAAATAATTAGTATAGATTTAATATACAAATATATATTAAATATTGTAATATAAAATTATTTGTATATTAAATCTATACAAAAGGTATGAATCACAATAACATCTATACTTTACAGCTACATAGTTCAACTTTGGCTTTACAGAGATTCACCAGAATCTTTACGACTCACAGATGATCAACAGGCTAAATAAGCAAGTGTATCGGGCACTCCAATCAAATCCCGATCAATTGTCCGGAAATATGTCTATGGAACGCGCAATTCTCAAACGGTTAGTTGGATTTCAATTCAATGAAAAAAATCATTTGGAAGACTACTTATAACTTGATCCGGAGCTCTTCTTGGATAAAGATGAACAACTCACCATACGGTTCCACGAATTTGATGTGCTAAAAGCAATCTAGGATGACAAAAGATTGTCTGAATTACCTGATTAGTTTTATAGATAATCAAGTTAGAACGGGAACATCCTAATACCATATGATAACTAATACCAATTTTTAACCAATTTTTAGACAGTAATGAGTCATTATTGATACAGTCTACACTGAGTGATCACTGAGCAAGCACTGAACAAACACTGAACAAGTAATGTTAAAAGACATAATCTGGTAATCATCTGATCTTCGTTTGCTCCCTAAAAATTAAAAGAGAGGAACCTACGTTTGTGTAACGGTGCGTTTTCAATTTATATATGAGGTCCTCAGGTATAATTTACATATAGTTATTATCCTATTAAACAAGAAGTAAGGAACAAAAAAAGCAAATCTATACTCCTAAATGCCGATAAAACAGTAGCCAAAATCATCTATCACTAGCCCTACGTAAGATTTTTTTCACTATATTAGTAAGACATAAGAACTGAAACCTTTATGCTACAAAATCTGAAAAGAATTTCAATTACTATTTCTTTATTCTTAACGTTAACATGTACACTTTTTGCTCAGGAAAATCCTAAAACCAAATGGTTTAGTCATGATCGCTTCGGGATGTTTATACACTGGGGACTATACAGTGGTGCAGAAGGATTGTGGAAAGGCGAAAAACTACGCTATATCAACAATTATGCGGAATGGCTCCGCTATCGAAACCGGGTTTCTAAAGATGAATATGGTGAGTTAGCGAAGCGCTTCGTATGGGATCAGATCAATCCTGAAGAATGGGTACTGCTTGCTAAAAAAGCAGGCATGAAATATATCATCATGACGACTAAACACCATGACGGTGTAGCCATCTGGGATACCAAAATTGGGAATTATAGTCTTAGCAAATTAAGTGAGAGCAATCGGGATATCATCAAAGAATTAGCTGCGGCATGTAAAAAACATAACATGAAGCTAGGTTTTTATTATTCACATTGGATTGACTGGGAACACCCATATGCCTGGGATCATAATCAGGAACTCACAGGACATGTCACCGACACCCAGTACAATCAGTATTGGCAGGAAAAAGTAATACCACAATTACGTGAACTTTTAACAAACTATGGCGATATCGCACTTATGTGGTTTGATATGTGGATTCCATATCAAAAATCAATAATTAAAAAAGAACAGCTTGAACAGGTTGTGGAGCTTATTCATACCTTACAGCCCAACTGCCTGATTAATTCAAGACTAGGTTTACCTACGGATGAGAAAAATATTGATTTTGAAACCTTCGGCGATAATCAATTTGGAACCTCATACATTCAACATCCGTGGGAAACACCAGGTACCATTGCACATTCGTGGGGCTACAACGGTCAAGAAAATGAATGGAAATCAACCAGTCAAATCTTCAATTCGCTGATTTCAAATGTTAGCCTAAACGGTGGATTTACCTTAAATATTGGACCTCGTGCAGATGGTACTGTACCTTATGAAAGTGTATCAAGACTGGAAGATATCGGTAAATGGCTCAATAAACATGGAGAAAGTATCTATGGGGCAACTGGTCTAGATCTAAGAGCCAACCAGCATGATTGGGGGTATTTAACAACCAAAACTACAGGAAAACAAACAAATGTATATGCTCAGGTGTTTAATTGGCCACTGGATCGCGTGTTGCGGATATCAGGAATTAAAACTAAACCGGAACAGATATCCATTCAAGGTACGACAGATCATCAGAACTTAAAATTTGAACAAATTGGTGGCATCCTGCATGTAAATCTTCCCAATAAGCAAACAGACAACTATGTATCTACCATAGTAATCCATTACAATGAACCATTGCAACTGGATAAAGATATCGTTGCTGAGTCCACTTTTGGTGGTTTTGCTTTAAATAGTACTAATGCACAAAACAGAGAACAATTAAAAGTAATTCGTTATGACGGAAAAAAACCTAACCATATTCAAACAGCTGGAGAAAACATTGTCTGGGAGATAGATTTTCCTGAAGTAGGAACTTATAAAATAGATGTATCTGCACATAATCCTAATACAGATCCGGTAGAAATTAAGGTTCAAACAAGCAATCAAACAGCTTCAGGAAAACTAACACCAAATGGAAAAATGGTAGTAGAACCGAACGAGAATAATTACACCGATGAGTTTGTGAACACTTCCATAGGTACATTTCATATTCGTCAAACAGGTAAACAAAAGATCACGTTCCAGACAGGTGGAAATCAACAACTTTGGTTAAACAGTATTTGGTTAGAAAAAATTAAATAAATATGGGTTATGTATAGCATATCAGACGATTAATATACATGTGAATAGGTAGTGTTGCCATTAAATTTCAAGAAAATGTGCACATTTGCATGCATTAACATTAGAAAAACAGGTTTTCTCAACTAGAATTGCGAATGGAATTTCACAATCAAGCATTGGACAAACAAAACATATTTCTAGAAACTTTAGGTTTTGAAGGATTAGTTGCGCTTGATTATGAAGGGCATATTTTGGCATTAAATAATCAGGCTAAATCCCTATTACCTTTTGACAAAATAGCACATAAAAAATTGCATGAGGCGTTGACCTTCTACAGCAAAGAAGGTCAACATCCAATACATCCCAATGAATTATCATTTAATAAGACATTGGAGACTGGTGCGGTACAGCGTGATATAATCTATGGTATCACAACAGAAGATAACACGTTGATCTGGCTTTCTTTTAGCTCTAAATTAATACCAGATAGACCTGATATCCACATGCTCATCAGCATTCAGGATGTTTCCCCACTCGTCAATGAAAACAAAAAATTACTAGATAGCAAACAAGAACTACAACTTCTAATAACATCGCTCGATGATATTGTATTTGAAGTAACCAAAGAAGGAGTTTTCAAAAACTATTGGACCAGCGAACCGGATTTATTATTTTATGAACCAGAGCAATTTTTGAACAAAAATATTGCAGATCTATTTCCTTCGGAAATGGCCGAAAAAACATTACCATTGATCAATAAGGCGTTAACCTATAACAAGGTTTATCATATGGAATTTCCTTCTCCTTTTGATACGCATAAAGGTAGATGGTTCAAATTAAAAATTAAACCCATACGCACTACAAAAGATCGTGTAGCAGTTGTTGTCTCCGATATTTCCCAAAAAATTAAATCGCTTGAAAAAATTAGATATAATCAACATAAATTCAATCAAGCTTTTCATTTCTCCGGATTAGGGATATCCTTGACCGACACACAAGGTTACTGCCTGGATGCAAATAATATCCTCAGTAAAATTTTAGGCTTTTCGCAAGAAGAATTATACTGCACAAACTTCTTTGATTATATACACCCTGACGATATCAATAATGATTATCTACAACGTCAACGATTGTTAAAGGGAGAAATGGACAGTTTCACATTAGAAAAACGGTATCGCCATCAACTCGGCCACTATGTATGGTGTTCAGTGACCACCTCGGCAGTACATAATCAGTGTAATGAAGTATCTTTTTTTATTGTTCAGCTACAGGACATATCGGAATGTAAAAAGAATCTTGAAATTTTAGAAAGGCAAAAAAAGGAAATCGAAATTGTCAAGATAGATCTGGAAACTAAAGTGCGCCAGTTGGAAGAGTTTAATCATATTGTAGCCCATAATTTAAGAGAGCCCGTAAGCAATATCCATATGCTCATCGATGAACTGAAAGATGAAAACAGAAAAGAAGTTAACAAAGAATATTTTAGACTACTGAAAAGTAGTAACAACAGTCTAACAGATACGTTGCAAGAGCTATCAGAGATATTAGAAATTAGTCAAAATAGAAACATAGAAAAGGTGAACTGTCATTTGCCTACAATTTTTAAAAAGGTATATGATCAATTTTTAGCAGAGATATATAGTAAAAAAGTGATCCTGACAACAGATTTTGAGATTGAGTATTTGCAATACTCTAGAATATATCTCGAAAGTATTATTTATAATCTGCTTAGCAATGCACTAAAATACACCGTTCCCCGTGTTCAGCCACAAATTCATATCAGAACATATCAACAGAATAATTCAACCTTATTGAGCATCCAAGATAATGGAATAGGCATTGACCTACCCAAATTCAAATCGCAAATCTTTATGTTTAGAAAAGTTTTTCATCGTGGCTTTGATAGCAAAGGCCTAGGTTTATTCATCACACGCTATCAGATTGAATCTTTAGGAGGTAAGATCGATGTTATTAGCAAGCCAAATAACGGCACTACTTTTTTAGTAAATTTTTTAGAAAACAACTAAATGGGATCAACCAATACTATAAAAATAAGAACTGTCACCCTTGTCGATGATAATGCTATTTTACGCGTTATTTTCAGTAACATGATCAAGAGTTTTCCAGACTTTCCGCTACAGATCAACTTATTTGAAAATGCGCTAGATGCATTAGAGTATTTTGAAAATAAAAAGGAAAATCTCGATCCTTCTTCAGAAATAATATTTGTCGATATTAACATGCCCTTTATGACAGGTTGGGAAATGATGGATAAATTAGAAGAGTTTGGTCATGACTTTTTAAATCTTATGAACATTTACATCATAAGTTCATCAACAAGCAGGACCGATAGGGAACAAATTCAAGACTATCCATTCATTGATGGATACATTTTGAAACCCATAGATAAACTTAAATTGTTTGAATTGATCCGCAAACTAAATAATGGAGCATAATACGATGATGCACATTTAATCTTGCATCAAATAAAGGAAAAGAGTTGCTTTATGAAACTGTAAACAGGTCCTAAAGCAACTCTTTTGCAGGGCTTATTAAGTATGATAAATACTAATACACCGACAGCTCGTCAACAAATAACCAAGCCGGCGAACCCGCACCACCAGATCCTGCAGGAATCTTATTCAGATGTTGCACTTCAACTTTAACAAATTTAGCAGTCTGCTTTTCAAACGACAATTTGATGGTCCCTTTAGATACGGCGATCACTTCTTTTCCCACCTCTTTTACTAAAGTAAAATTTTGATTATCCTGAGAAATATAAACTTTAACAGCTTGCGGATAGTATATCCAACTCGCATTTTGATCAACGACATTCAGTTCCACATTTGAAAATGAAACTGGCTCAGACATATCAATCGTAGCCACTAAATCTTTACCATTAAATCCTAACCAGTTTTTCTTAAAATACTGCTTATTTCCATAAACTCCATCCACCAATGTTGCTGTACCGTTAGCTTGATATGCTTCATTTGGCTCATGCAATAGTTGAACAGATTTCCCAGTAGATTTACTGATTACAAAGTCCTGCTTCAGGACCGAACCGACCATACGTGCAGCACTAAAATTTGCAGCATTGATGGTCATTGTTCTATCCACTACAACAGGCTCCTTATAAACGGCACTTTGAACAGTCGGTGCTGTTCCATCTGTAGTATAGCGAATCGTATTATCATTTTTGATTGTTGACAATTCATAATACATCTTTCCGTCTCTGGAAACGATATTACCATTCAATTCAAAAATAGCTTTACTATAATTGATTTTTTTTCTGTCCAGATAAGTAAACTCATGAATCACCCTGTTTTCGAAAGATTTATACGCTTCCGGTTTTGATGTTCCCCATGCCACTTCAGACAAAGCCAACAATCGAGGAAACAACATATATTCAACATGTTTAAAATTTGTAATATACTCCGTCCACATATTGGCCTGTGGTCCCAAGATATGCTTTGCTTCTTGCGCATTCAACTCCTTGGGTATCGGGTTGAAGCTATACACTTTATCCAAGCGAAGTTCAGCATTAAAAGCCAACGGTTCAGATTGCGGATTCCCCTGATAATAATCCAGATACATATGACTGACGGGAGTCATGATGGCATCGTGTCCTGTCTTTGCGGCATGAATACCACCTTCAATACCTGTCCAACTCATAACTGTGGCATTTGGAGCCAGACCGCCTTCTAAAATTTCATCCCAGCCGATAATATCTTTACCCTTTGCATTGATGTATTTTTCCATCCGTTTGATGAAATAAGATTGCAACTCGAACTCATCTTTTAATCCTTCTTTTTTAATCATTTCCTGGCAATGTGCACAGGTTTTCCATCTTGTTTTAGGTGCCTCGTCGCCACCGATATGAATATAATGACTTGGAAAAAGTGTAACAACTTCATCGATCACATCTTCCAATAACGCAAAAGTTTCCTCCTTAGGACAATAGATATCATCCATAACACCCCAGGTTGTTCCTACCTGAAAAGGACCTCCAGTGCAAGAAAGTTCAGGATATGCAGCCAATGCAGCTTGAGCATGACCTGGCATTTCAATTTCAGGGATTATTTCAATATGTAGTTTATTTGCATAGGCAACAACATCTTTAATTTGCTCCTGTGTATAAAACCCACCGTAACGACCATCTTTTGTTAATTTAGAATCTTTCACATCATCTGTTACTGCACGGTATGCTCCGATAGCAGTAAGCTTCGGATGACTTTTGATTTCAATACGCCATCCTTGGTCATCTGTAAGATGCCAGTGAAACTTATTCATTTTATAACGCGATAAATAATCTAAAAATAATTTCACTTCATCGGCAGTAAAAAAATGTCTGCTGACGTCAAGATGTGCACCACGATAAGTGAACTTCGCATAATCTTTAATTTCCAAAGCAGGAATACTTCCACTAGCTTGGTTCTCCTCCACAAGCTGCAACAAAGTTTGAACAGCATAAAAAGCGGCACTTTCTGTAGAAGCAGCTATGAAGACACCACTAGGACCTATCTTTAATTCATAATAATCATGCTTTTCCGAGACAGTATTGTTGATTTTCTGAAATCGGATTGGTCCCGATTTTTTAAGAGTAACTTTCGTCTGTAATAAGCTTTCTAATTGATTAGCCAAATATTTTGCTTGGGTCTCAAATGCCCCTGCTCCAACGGTTAGATTTCCTTTTAAAGGAAAGGAACCTTGCTTTGATATCTCCAAATGCTGAGGCATCGGTATCAGGTTCTTCTGTGCGAATAAGACAGAAGAATAGAAAAAAATAAAACTTAAAAATAGGATTTTACGCATGATAGTGATTTGGTCTTTCAACAAAAGTAGCATTAATTTTAAAAAATTAAAACGTTATAGCATGCCCGTTACATTAAACTAAAAAAGGAGATCATATGATCTCCTTTTCCTATTATATTACATTTTAAATAATCTTAAATTGCTTGCGTTTTGATTTTCAACCAAGCCTTTTCATCATCATTCAATCTGCCTTCCAGTTTATCATAAACCCATTGGTTATACTGATTCAACCAGTTTATATGTTGCTGATCCAGTAACGTTTTATCAACTAGATCTGTTGCAATATAGCAGATTGTCAATGTTTCAAAATCCATAAACTCTCCGAATATGGAAGAATCAGCATGTTTTGATAAGACAAGATTTTCAATACGGATACCATGTTTTCCCTCACGGTATAACCCCGGTTCAATCGAACTGATCATTCCCGCTTCAATTGCAACATCAATATTTGCGGCATTAAACGTCTGCGGACCTTCGTGCACATTCAAAAAGAAACCAACACCATGACCAGTACCATGGCCATAATTACGTAATGTAGCCCAAATCGGACGACGTGTAATCGCATCAATCTGATAACCTTTAGATCCTTGCGGATAAATAGCCTGGCTACCTTCTATCGTACCTTTCAATACAATTGTGTAATCTTCCTTCTCTTCCTGCGTAATATTTCCCAACGAAACCACACGCGTAATATCTGTTGTTCCTGTCTGATATTGACCTCCCGAATCGACCAATAACAGCCCTGACGTTTTTAAATCGTAATTGCTTTCTTTACTAGCGGAATAATGTGGCAATGCACCGTGGTCTAAATAGCCGGCAATGGTACCAAAACTAATATCATTAAAACCAGGTTGCTCCTCTCTAAACTCTTGCAGTCGTGCTGCTATTGAGATTTCAGACTGACCACCGGCAGGTACTGCCGATTCCAGCCATTTAAAGAATTTAGTCATCGCAACACCATCATTGATCATTGTTTCGCGCGTATGTCCAATCTCTACTTCATTTTTAATTGCTTTCAGAGAAGCTGAAGGATTGATTTTCTCAATGATTTTTACGCCAGAGGGAATAGAATCATAAATAGCAAAACAAGTTCTTTTTGGATCAATCAAAATAGATTCTACAGCTAGATTGCTCACTTGTGCATACACTTCCTCATAAGGCTTAACAGTTACACCGGAAGCTTCTAAACTGATAACCGTTTCCGAATCCAATTTAGCTGTTTCAATATATAAAATAGCTTCATCTGCTGTTACATAAACGAATCCTAAAACAACAGGATTACATGGTACGTCACGTCCGCGGATATTAAGCAACCAAGCCAGATCATCTAAAGAAGAAACCAGATGTGCCTGTGCTCTATTTTTGGCCAATACAGTGCGCACAGCCGCCAATTTAGATTTTGTAGATTGACCTGTTGTCGTATCGGCCAATAAATATGCTTTTGCTAAAGGCAAAGCCGGCCTACCCTCCCACAATGGAGACAATAGATCCACATGACCGTCAACTACAATATCAAGAGGTTTCAAGATTTGCTGAACAGATTGTGCAACTAACAAAGAAGCTAAATTACCATCAAAAGCAACTTTGGCACCTTTTGTTAAATGCTCACCTAACCAATCTGCGTACTCCGCATTCCCTTGAACTTTTAATTTTACAAGTTCGAAACCGCTCCCTGCCAGCTGTTCATTTGCCTGAACAAAATAACGGGTGTCTGTCCACAGACCTGCGAAACCCTGTGTAATAACTAAAGTACCTGCTGAACCTGTAAACCCTGATGTCCAAGCGATACACTTATAACGGTCTGGTAAATATTCACTTATATGCGGATCAGAAGAAGGAATGATATAACCATCAACACCTTGCTCTTTCATCAGACTTCTAATTGCCGTCAATTTTTCTGAATGCGTCATTGTTTCTTTAATTTGATCATGCAAGTTATAAAATTTCAAGAAGTAAACACCTTTTCAAGGGTAACTTTTGACTTTCATATTAAACACTTTTGATCAAACAATAGTATCTTTATGAAAACAGAAAGATTAATATTAATGAAAACCAGTATATCCCTTACCCTTCTCAGTATCTGCTTATCCCCGTTATACAGTATCCCTACTTTTTCACAGTCAGCAACAAAAACCAAAATTGAAGAAGCTTACCGTCAATTTGAAAAAGACCCTTCGTTAAAAAATGGTACAGCATCGCTATCCGTATTTGATGCAAGCACAGGAACACCCATTTTTCAGCATAATCAAGAGATAGGATTAGCAACGGCTTCTACGATGAAGATTATCACCGCCAGCACAGCATTTGATATTCTAGGCAAGGATTTTAAATTTAAAACCAATCTATCATATACCGGAACTATTCAGGCCGACGGCGTGCTCCATGGAGATATTATTATTGAAGGTAGTGGAGATCCCACGTTGGGAAGTAACCGTTACCCCGAAACCAGTGAAGAACAGATACTCAACAAATGGATCTATGCAATCCAGAATGCTGGTATTAAGGAAATAAAAGGCCGTATCATCGGGGATGACAGTCGCTACCAAGGATATAAAGTTCCTGGAGGCTGGATCTGGTCCGACATTGGAAATTATTATGGTGCGGGCGTATCGTCGCTGAATTGGCGGGAAAATGCCGTAGGGGTAGTTTTCACACCTAACGATGCGTTTGGAAAACCAGCAACAATACAAAAGCTTACTGCGGATCTTTCCTATATAAAAATCACGAATGAAGTTACTACGGGAAAAAATGGCTCAGGAGACAATGTATACGCCTATTCAGGTCCATATGCTACAAACATTTACATCCGGGGCACGTATGGTTCAGATCTCAAAAAAACAATTGAAATCTCCGTACCGGATCCCGCTTATGATGTTGCCTTTCAATTAACAAAAGCACTTAAGAATGTCGGCATTAAAACTGCTGAATCACCAAGTAACAGCAAAGCGATTTCAACAACAGAAATCTCAAGACATCTTCTGGACACCCATAAATCACCCGATCTTGCTGCGATTATCTACTGGTTCAACCAAAAAAGCATCAACTTATACGGTGAAGCATTATTGAAAGCAATTGCATACCAAACGGCACAAAAGACTGAAACGAGTGAGGGAGCATCCTTTATTCAAAAATATTGGGAGAATAAATTGCAGATCAATAGCAGTGAACTCAACAATCAGGATGGGTCCGGTCTCTCTCCACAAAATAGGGTAACGACTGCTGCAATGAACAAAATTATGCAATATGCTCAATCACAATCCTGGTTCCCGGAATTCTATAAAAGTCTGCCCGAATACAATAATATGAAGATGAAAAGCGGTACAATTGGAGGTGCACTGGGCTATACAGGTATCCAAAATAATAGCACAGGAGAGAAATTCACCTTCACCTTGTTAGTGAATAATTACTCAGGATCGACTAGTGCAATGCGCAAACGAATGTTCACACTTCTTGATGCCTTAAAATAAATTGACACTTCAGAATAAATTTTTGACTATTTATCATTTCTTTCTCAAAAAAAGAATGATACATTTGTAACCTTAGTTTAACAAACTAGCACTATATAAAAGAATTAAAATGAGTAATGTAAATCGTAAACAAGCGGCATTAGACTACCACTCAATGGGTAGACCTGGTAAAATAGCTGTTGTGCCAACCAAGCCAACAAATTCTCAAAGAGACTTATCGCTAGCTTATTCGCCAGGGGTTGCTGAGCCTTGTTTAGCTATCGCTGCAAATAATGAAGATGCTTACAAATATACTGCAAAAGGTAATTTAGTTGCAGTTATTAGTAATGGTACGGCTGTTCTAGGTCTTGGAGATATTGGCGCTGTAGCCGGCAAACCAGTTATGGAGGGAAAAGGTCTATTATTTAAAATCTTCGCTGATATCGATGTTTTTGACATTGAACTTGACACTAAAAATGTAGATGAGTTTGTCAATATCGTAAAAGCAATGGAACCTACCTTTGGCGGTATCAACCTGGAAGATATTAAAGCTCCAGAATGTTTTGAAATCGAAAGACGCCTAAAAGCGGAAATGAATATTCCGGTTATGCATGATGATCAGCATGGTACAGCAATTATTTCTTGTGCAGCCTTGATCAATGCGTGCGAACTGATCGGAAAAAATATCGAGGATGTTAAAATCGTCGTAAACGGCGCAGGTGCTGCCGCTATTTCTTGTACAGGTATGTATGTATCTGCTGGTGCGAGAAAAGAAAATATTGTTATGTTAGACAGTAAAGGTGTAATCCGTCGTGACCGTGAAACGTTAGATGCGATGAAAGCTACCTACGCTACTGACCGTGATATCCATACGCTTGCTGATGCAGTAAACGGATCTGATGTTTTCATCGGACTTTCTGCAGCAGATGTGTTGACTCCAGAAATGTTATTGACAATGGCTAACCAGCCGATTGTATTAGCAATGGCAAATCCTAACCCGGAGATCGCTTACGACTTAGCAATTGCAACACGTAATGATGTCATTATGGGCACAGGACGTTCAGATTATCCGAACCAAGTTAACAATGTGTTAGGTTTTCCTTACATCTTCCGTGGTGCGTTAGACGTACGTGCAACAGCGATCAACGAAGAGATGAAAGTGGCAGCTACAAAAGCAATTGCTGACCTCGCTAAACAACCAGTTCCAGAAGAAGTAAACTTAGCATATAATACCAATAATCTAAAATTCTCAGCAGATTATATCATCCCAAAACCTAATGATCCACGTTTGATCACTGAAGTTTCAGTAGCAGTTGCAAAAGCAGCGATTGAATCAGGTGTTGCCAAACATACAATCGAAGATTGGGATAAATACAGAGAAACTCTTCGTAAAAGATTAGGTCAAGATGATGCTATTATGCGTAACTTGACAATGGCAGCAAAACGTAATCCTAAACGTGTTGTCTTTGCTGAGGCAGATAACTACAAAACACTTCGTGCGGCACAGATCGTAAAAGAAGAAGGTATTGCAGTTCCTATTTTGTTAGGCAAAAAAGGAAAAATCAATGCTTTAATTAATGAGTACGGTTTTGAATTAGCAGGCGTACAGATCATTGATCCATTTGAAGAAATGGAAACAGAACGTGTCAACCAATATGTTGAACATTTATTTGTGAAGAGACAACGTCGTGGTCTTTCGAAATTAGATGCTAAAAAACTTTTAATCGACCGCAACTACTTCGGAGCTAGCATGGTACAGTTTGGCGATGCCGATACGCTAATCTCTGGATTAACAAAAAACTATGCAAATACGATCAAACCAGCAATCCATGTTATTGGAGCAAAAGAAGGTAGCCGTATTGCAGGTATGTATATGATGTTAACAAAAAAAGGTCCTATCTTCTTAGGAGATACCACTGTTAACAAAGAGCCTTCAGCAAAAGAGTTGGCAGACATCACCGTATTGTTAGATAAAGCAGTTAGAAAAATGAATGTAAGCCCTCGTATTGCATTACTTTCTTATTCTAATTTCGGTTCTAACGAAGGTAACACACCTACAAAAGTACGTGAGGCAATTAAAATCGTACACAAGGAGCATCCTGAAATTGTTGCAGACGGTGATTTACAGGCAAACTTCGCATTAAACAGTGAGCTATTAGAAGCAAACTTTCCATTCAGTACATTGAAAGGACAACCAGCAAATACGTTGGTATTCCCGAATTTGGAATCTGGAAATATTGCATACAAATTATTACAGGAAGTAGGCAACGCCGAGGCAGTTGGTCCAATCTTATTGGGTATGAACAAACCAGTTCACGTATTACAATTGGATAGTTCAGTTCGCGAAATCGTGAATATGGTAACGATCGCTGTTGTCGATGTACAATCTCACGAAAAACAAGGTAATTAATTCCGTATCGCTATGTATGCATATTTTAACGGGAAATTAGCACATAAAGCACCTACCCATGTTGTTCTCGACGTGGGTGGGATTGGCTATTATATCCATATTTCCCTCAATACTTTTTCCTTGATTAAAGACCAGGAGCAGTGTAAGCTATTCATTTCTTTTCAGGTTAGGGAGGATGCGCATACCTTATACGGATTTGCAACAGAAGGTGAAAAAAAACTATTTGAAAATCTGATTTCAGTATCAGGTATTGGTCCAAATACAGGCCGTATGATCCTTTCATCCAATACACCGGAAGAAATACAATCTGCTATTGTTAATGGTCAGGTTACACTGATTCAGCAAATAAAAGGTATTGGTCCTAAAACAGCACAACGTTTGATTTTAGAATTGCAGGATAAGCTAAAAAAACAGGGCGTAGAATCCTTGTCAACGATTCCAATGGCACAATCTGTACCAGACGAAGCATTATCCGCTTTAGTCATGTTAGGATTCAATAAAGCTACCTCAGAAAAAGTTTTAAATACTGTCATCCAAACGGATCCAAATCTGACCGTCGAAGGAATGATCAAATTAGCTTTGAAAAAGTTGTAAAGAAAGATTATTTATTTTTAACAAGCGCTATTATTCTGTTAACTTTGAACAGCATAATAGCGCTTTTTTTATGGCAGAAGATTTAACAATTAAAAAAGGAACAAAGGAAGAACAATATATTGCTCTTCTTCCTCAAATAAAAGGCTTGATCACCGGTGAAACGAATCAAATCGCTAACCTGGCAAATATTGCTGCAGCATTGAAAGAACAGTTCAATTTTTTTTGGGTAGGTTTTTATTTAATTGAGGGTGAACAACTTGTACTTGCACCTTTTCAGGGACCAGTAGCATGTACGCGTATCCAGTATGGTCGTGGAGTTTGCGGAACTTCTTGGAAAGAAAATAAAACCATTATCGTACCCAATGTGGATGAATTCCCTGGGCATATCGCTTGCAGCTCACTTTCAAAATCAGAAATTGTTATCCCTGTTTACAAGGGCAACAGCATCATCGGTATTCTAGATGTAGACAGTAGCGAACTCAACGATTTTGATGCTGTAGATGAGCAATATTTAACTGAAATAGTAGCTTTGCTTTCTTAAGACTACCTAAGACAATTTCATCTCCCAGACTTTGATTAATTTATCATCACCTGCAGTGAGAAAGTATTTTCCAGAAGTAGTCCAAAGTCCGGTGTTGATCGATAAAGTATGCGAGTCATAGAATTTATCACGACTGACTGTTTTGCGTAAAGCATAGGTTTCCTCATCCCAAATTTTGAAAGATTTGTCCCGGCTAACCGTAGCAAATACAGGATAACTGGGATGTGGATAAATGCCATATACGGTAAACATATGCGGAACAAACCCATGCTGCTCTTTTAACGTTGCTACGTCAGATATTTTCAATGCAGCATCTCTAGCTCCACTCAAGAGCTCAAGTCCGCTACGAGAGAAGATCAGACTCGTAATCGGCATGGTATGTTTCTGGTTCGCTAATAAAAAATGAAAATCTTCTGCAGAGAACAAAAATATATCCCCGTTCTTATCTCCAAATGCGATTTTCTTTTGATCATGAGAAAGCGCAATCGTACGGATTGTGTTTGAGGAAATAGCAAATTCATATATCTTCTTGTAATCTGTCAAACACCATACACTAGCAATACCGTCCTCCCCTACTACAACAAGCTCATTCTTGGTCGGAATACTCTGAAGGGCAAAAATTGCTTTCTTAGAAACTTGAATGCTCGCTATTAATTTTTGATTTTCAACATCAACAATCATAACCTTACCCTCACGAAGTGCAATCGCCAAAAAAGAGGTATTAGGGATAAGATGTAAGGCATAAATTGAAGAACTTACCGCACAAAGAATGCGCTTGAATGACTTCGTTTGCAAATCCCATTCCACTACACCTTTATCATTTCCTCCAGAAAAGAAAGTATTGGTAAAATATCCTCTCTCTAAAGCGAAGATAGGATTTTGATGTCCTGTTAATGTTGCTGCTAATTCCATTTCTAATGTATCCATAATCATATTACCCTATACAAACTTAGCTAAATTTACATCAACTAGAAGCTATATCAGTAAATTTACAGCGTATTACAAATCTTAAAAGGCACCCATAGGTGCCTTTTTTACAAATTTTATACATCTTAATAACGTAGAACAATACTATTGATGTCTACCTTCGAGATTCTTAGCAATTGTCTCTAATGAAATTCCTTTTTCGCGTAATAATACGAGAAGGTGAAACAATAGATCAGAAGTTTCATTAATAAAATCATGCTCTGTTTCTGTCAATGCAGCGATAACAGTTTCTACGGCTTCTTCACCTACTTTTTGAGCAATCTTATTGATTCCTTTTGAACGCAAACGATTAACATATGATTCATCGGAAGGAAATTCATAGCGATGCTTGATGATTCGCTCTAGCTCCAGCAAGAAGTTTTGATTAAAATCAGTATTAAAACAACTGCGGCTACCTGTATGGCAAGTAGGGCCTGCAGGTCTCGCTTTAATTAATACCGTATCTTTATCGCAGTCAATATGTAAGCCAACAACCTCTAAAAAGTTCCCACTTTCTTCACCCTTAGTCCATAAGCGGTTTTTACTTCTTGAAAAAAAAGTAACACGCTTCTCGGCTTCTGTTTTTTGCCATGCTTCTTCGTTCATATAACCGAGCATTAACACTTCCAATGTTTGGTCGTCTTGTACAATTACAGGGACAAGTCCGTCACTTTTTGAAAAATCTAACATTTCTTTTAATTAGTATCGAGTACATGGTATGAAGTCATTAGAGTTGCTTTAGTAAGCAAATTTAACGTACTACAATGCCATTACTCCTTAAAGTATTCTTTAATTCTGGGATAAGGATTTCACCGTAGTGAAACACTGATGCTGCCAAAGCGGCATCTACATTTGCCTGTTGAAATACATCGACAAAATGTTGCTGATTACCCGCACCACCGGATGCAATTAACGGAATAGTAATAGCATCATTGATTTTTTTCAATAATCCATTATCAAATCCATTCTTCGTTCCATCATGGTCCATAGATGTCAGTAAAATCTCGCCAGCCCCTCTTTCCTGTGCCTCGTGTACCCAATCCTCTGTTTTGATATCAGTCTTGATACGGCCTCCACTTAAGTGGACAAAGTTTTGACCATCTAGAAAACGCGTATCAATCGCAACAACAACAAATTGTGCACCAAACGCTGCGGCAAGATCATTGATCAATTGTGGATTACGAACAGCAGCAGAGTTGATCGAAATCTTATCTGCTCCAGCATTCAACAAAATCTCAGCATCTTTCATTTCGTTAATTCCACCTCCGATTGTAAATGGAATATTGACCTGACGCGCAACAGCCTTAACCAGGTCAATAGTTGTTTTACGCCCTTCATGCGTGGCTGCAATATCTAAAAAGACCAATTCATCAGCTCCCTGTTCAGAATACTGCCATGCCAATTCAACTGGGTCACCAGCATCACGTAAATCAACAAAATTAACTCCCTTTACTGTGCGGCCATCTTTAACATCAAGACAAGGAATTATACGTTTTGCTAACATCCTTAGAAGTTAATTAACGATTTCAAATTCCAATCTTTAATCTCTTCAATTGAAATTCTATTCTCATAGATCGCTTTACCAACAACAACAGACTCCATTCTTCCCAATGATTTTAAGTTGCTGATGTCTTCCATTGAACTGATACCACCAGATCCGATTAATTTAATTATAGGAGAATGATCTAATAGTTTTTTATATAATTCAACACCAGCACCGCCTAATTTACCATCTTTGCTGATATCAGTACATAAGAAACGGTAAAAACCTAAAGCTAAACACTTGTCGATATATGCAATTAACTTGATTGGAGAAGATTCCAACCAACCTGAATATTTAATCACCTCGTCCAATACATCAATTGCAATAACGATATGATCGGCATATTTAACTTTACCCTCATTCAAGGTACTTAATTCTTCCAAAAATGATGGATTAGTGATTGCCTGTGTACCAACAATAACACGGTAAATACCAGCATCAACCAATTCTTTAACTTTTTCAATACTGCGAACACCGCCACCGTATTGAATTTTCATTTCTGTTTTTTGAATGATATCAAATAAATATTCTTGATTACTAAAATCACCTTTTGCACCATTTAAATCAATGATATGTACCAATTCTGTACCATTTGCATGATACTTCTCAATCTGCTCTTCTAAACTGATTTCATAAGTAGTAACATCGTCATAATTTCCTTCTCTTAGACGAACAACTTTCTTATCTAATACATCAATTGCGGGTATAATATACATTGTAAACTGTTTTTTATTTTCTAACTTAATTTTGAAAAATTCACTAATAATTGCTCGCCAGCCTTTCCTGATTTTTCAGGATGAAACTGCACACCATAAAAATTACCTTTTGCTATAGCGGCCGAAAATGGCAATCCATAGGCACACATTGCTGCCGTGTATTTCGCATCATACTCAATGAAATACGAATGTACAAAGTAAAAATAAGCATTATCTTCTATATTGCTGAATAATGGATTGTCATTTCTGATCGATACACTATTCCAACCCATATGCGGAACTTTCTCCTTGATTTTTTTATCAAAGTGTAAAGTCTTCAAAGGTATAATGGATAATAAAGAGGCATTTCCTTCTTCTGAGAAATCCGTTAGCAACTGCATGCCTACACAAATACCCAGAACAGGCTTATCAATGTTATGGATACATGAAGCTAAACCTGAGTCACGCAATTTTTGCATCGCTGCACCTGCATGCCCTACTCCAGGAATGATAATACGATCATATTGTTCCAGCTCTTCTTCCTTGTTGACCATGCCATAGGCTAGTCCAACACGATCTAAAGCTGCTGTCAATGAAAATATATTACCGGCTCCGTAATTTATAATTCCTATCATTTTTGTCTTTTTAGATGTCAGATAATAGCTATCAGACATGAGATTGGAGATACCTACAAAACTCCTTTCGTACTTGGTAGCTCCATATTATCAGCATCACGACGTACAGCTTTCTTTATTGATTTGGCAAAAGCCTTAAATATTGCTTCGATCTTATGGTGCTCATTGTCACCTTCAGCTTTGATATTTAAATTAGACTTAGATGCATCCGAAAATGATTTGAAAAAGTGGAAAAACATCTCTGTAGGCATATCACCAATTTTCTCACGCTTAAAATCAGCTTCCCAAACAATCCAATTACGGCCACCAAAATCCAAAGCAACCTGCGCTAAGCAATCATCCATAGGTAATGTATATGAATAACGTTCAATACCACGTTTATCACCCAAAACCTTTAAGAATACTTCTCCCAGCGCAATACCAGTATCTTCTATCGTATGATGTTCATCAATATGTAAATCACCCTTTGCTTTTACTGTCAAATCGATTGCACCATGACGGGCAATCTGATCCAGCATATGGTCAAAAAATGGCAAACCTGTTTCAATATCACCTTTTCCTGAACCATCTAAATTCAATTTGATATAGATATCCGTTTCATTCGTTTTACGATGATGTTCACCGGTGCGTGTTCCTAACTTCAGGTATTCATAAATAGACTTCCAGTCGGTTGTTTCAAGACCAATTGTTTCTGCATCAATCTGTACATTTTCCAAAGCCCCTAAGTCATCATTATTACGTAGCCAAATAGCTTTAGCACCTAGATTTTGTGCCAGCTTTACATCATTGACACGATCTCCGATAACAAAAGACTGTGCTAGATTATATTGTGAAGGATCGAAATAATCCAATAGCATACCGATACCTGGCTTGCGTGTAGCCGCATTTTCATGAGGAAACGTACGGTCGATATGTTCTTTAGAAAAAACTACACCTTCAGCCGCAAATGTATCCAGTATAAATTGATGGACAGGCCAAAAGTTTTCTTCTGGATGAACATCTGTACCCAGACCATCTTGGTTAGAAACTAATACTAAGTCGAAATCTAATTCTTTCGCGATGCGTGGAAGGTATTGCAATGCACCTGGGTAAAATTTAAGTTTAGCAAAAGAATCAATTTGTTGATCCTCAGGTTCCAAAATTAAAGTACCATCACGGTCGATAAACAATACACGTTTTAGCTGATTAGGCATTATTTTATATGTTGATTGTGGTTAATTTTTCCAATAATATACTATTCTCTTCTGGTGTACCGATTGTAATTCGAAGACAGCCTTCACAAAGTTCCACCTTCGAGCGGTCACGTACAATGATGCCATGTGATACCAAATAGGCATATACTGCTCTTGGATCATTCATTTTTACCAAAATAAAGTTGGCGTCAGAAGGAGTAATGTGTTGGACCATATCCAGTTTGTACAATCCCTGCACTAACTTTTCACGTTCCACCACAGTTTGTTTGATCCAGCCATTAACCTGATCAACTTGATCTAATGCTTCCAGAACAATATCCTGTGTCGCTTGGTTAATGTTATACGGTGGTTTTATCTTATTGAACACCGAAATAATTTCGGTACTTGCAAAGGCCATCCCTAAACGTAAAGCTGCTAAGCCCCATGCTTTTGAAAGCGTCTGTAAAACAACTAGATTTTGGTATTCGGCCAATTCCTGAGTAAAGGATTTAGTTTGTGAAAAATTAATATAAGCTTCATCCACCACAACCAGACCATCAAAGTTGTTCAAAATGGTTTCGATATCATGACGATTTATCGTATTACCGGTTGGATTATTCGGTGAGCAAATGAAGATCAATTTAGTGTACTCATCGACAGCATTTTCAATGCCTTCTAAGTCCAACTGATACTCCTTTGTTAAATTTACCTTCCGAAAAGCGACATCGTTGATGTTGGCCGAAACCTCATACATGCCGTATGTAGGAGGGACTAAAATCACATTATCAACACCTGGACGACAAAATGCACGAAATAAGATATCGATAGCTTCGTCACTTCCATTACCTAAGAACATATTCTCTGCAGGCACTCCTTTAATATGTGCTAGCTTATGCTTGAGTTGATGTTGCAGAGGATCTGGATAACGGTTATAGTTATGCGCTAAAGGAGAACCAAAAGCGTTTTCATTGGCATCAATTAAGATAGATGCTTCCCCCTTGAATTCATCTCTAGCAGAAGAATAAGGTACGAGATTTTTAATGTTTTCCCGTAAAAGTTTCGTTAAGTTGAATGGAGTGTCCATTAAATTATTAAATTTTAAATCGTAAACTTAGATAAATTTGCTTACATCCACAATATAATTACAGATCAATAGAAATTTAGCCTTATTTATTTTTAGTTCATAGGTATTGACGCATGTCGCTCAAATATAACTTTATTGATCCCTTATAAGAATTTTTGGCGTAATTTAATATAACAGGGAGATTTTACAAATAACATTATACCGAAAACCATTTTCCCTCTTGCGATAGCATCGTTTTCGGGAAAACAAACTGCGCCTCAAGTAATAAAGGCTGTAAATCTTTATATCGTGCAGAATAATGACCTAATAATAATTTATCTGCATGCGTTTCCTTTGCTATCTCTGCGGCCTCCAAGGCTGTCGTATGAAATGTTTCCTTTGCACGATCGACCATCTCATGGAGAAAAGTAGATTCATGGTAGATTAATGTCGCATGTTGAATATAGGGTAAGTAGTTTGCTGTACGAATGGTATCTGAACAATACACATAACTGCGGGATAATGGTGCAGGCAACGTATAATCTGATGCGCTGAATACCTGCCCATCTTCACGAACATAGTCCACCCCGTTTTTCAATAATTGATAATAAGCAACAGGAATACCGGCCTCCTCAATATCTTCTACAAGTAGGTGGCGTGAACGCTGTCCCTCGTCAAAGCGAAAGCCCGTACAGGGAATTCGGTGAGTCAAAGGGAATGTACTTACTTTAATGGTTCTATTTTCAAAAATAACCTGTGGTTCTTCGGCAGAAGTTTCATGGAAAATAAGATCGTAGCGAAGTAATGTCTCTGAATATTTAAACTGAACAGCCAATATTTCATCAAGTCCCTTTGGTCCATAAAGGTGTAAATCACTTTTACGCCCAATCAGGTGCATGGAGGACAATAACCCAACTAAACCGAGGTAATGATCTCCATGCAGATGACTGATAAAAATATGATTTATTTTATTGCTTTTAATGCCATAACGGCTAAGCTGCATTTGTGTACCTTCTCCACAATCAATTAAGAACAATTGCTCATTGAAGTTTACGACTTGACTAGTTGGATGCCTATCATACATAGGCGTTGCGGAACTATTCCCTAAAATCAAAACTTCAAATCGCATATTATTTTTCTTTCTCTCCTCTATAATCTAATTCAATTTCGTGTGCAAAAACACGGTCTTCAGCATCTTTAACAGAGTTTACGATCGTAAAGTTGGTCTGTAGGTGAGACATTTCCAATACCTCAAGGACTTCAGAGTCCAAGTTTGCTAGAATGAATAGCCCACCACTTGAATCACAAAGACGATTTGCCAATAGTGCCAAGCGAATACTGCTTTCGTCTATTTTACGCACATTAGATAAATCTAAAATAATATTACGTTGACCAACCGTGTTTCTCAACAAAAACTCACCTTTTAATTTAATCGCTTTTTCCGCATCTAAGCTATCACAAAGCGGTTCTATTACAATATAGCGGTCATGCTTATCAATCGTATATTTCATAATTTAGATCCTTTCTCTTAATATTTTAGTTGTTTTAAAGCTTGAGTCACATTCCGTTCTACACGTTCCAAAACATCTTCTTGATTTGGATAAACAAACTTCTCGCCTACAATATGCTCATAAAGTTCGATATATCGCTCAGAAATTGATTTTATTATTTCATCTGTCATTTCCGGAACCTGCTGTCCATCTTTACCTTGAAATCCGTTTTCAATTAACCATTTGCGTACAAACTCTTTCGACAATTGCTTTTGTGCTTCACCACTAGCCTGACGTTCAGCATAACCCTCCGCATAAAAATAACGGGAAGAATCTGGTGTATGAATTTCATCAATCAAAATAATCTGACCATCTTTTTTGCCAAATTCATATTTGGTATCCACCAAGATCAATCCTCTTTCGGCTGCGATTTCAGTACCTCGTTGAAATAATGCTTTTGTATATTTCTCCAACTGGATATAATCTTCTTCACTCACGATCCCTCTTGCTAAAATAGCATCTCTTGAAATATCCTCATCGTGACCTACTGCTGCTTTTGTCGTGGGAGTAATAATAGGTTCTGGTAATTTATCATTTTCTTTCAATCCCTCTGGCAGCGCTTCGCCACATACCGAACGTTTTCCTGCACTATACTCTCTCCAAGCGTGACCAGATAAATAGCCACGGATCACCATTTCTACTTTAAAAGGCTCACACATTTTACCAATGGTAACACTTGGGTCCGGAACAGAAACTACCCAGTTTGGCAGAATATCTTCCGTTGCTTTCAAAAATTTTGCAGCGATCTGATTCAACACCTGTCCCTTATACGGGATAGGTCTTGGTAAAACCACATCGAATGCCGAAATACGATCTGAAGCCACCATAGCTAAATATTCATGAGCAATGGTATATACATCACGTACTTTACCTCTGTAAAAAGAGGTTTGATTTTCGAAATTGAAATTTGTTTCTTGTATTGCGTTCATATATTGATGAATGGATAGTATCTCTCTATCTCAAATTTATTATTGACTATTAAATATCTCCGTAAGCCTCTAAAATGCGTTTCACTAGTTTGTGCCTCACAACATCTGAACCATTTAAATGTATAATATCGATACCCTCAATATTATCCAGCAA
This sequence comes from Sphingobacterium sp. MYb388, assembly GCF_037479535.1. NCBI lineage: Bacteria > Pseudomonadati > Bacteroidota > Sphingobacteriia > Sphingobacteriales > Sphingobacteriaceae > Sphingobacterium > Sphingobacterium sp. MYb388. The sequence goes on from NZ_JBBGYV010000006.1 coordinate 268,541, forward strand.
CCGTACAGCAGTAGCTAGTCCTGACTGATTCTTTCTCGGTAAATCGATCTGTGTCACGTCACCCGTAACAATGAATTTTGCTGTCGGGCCCATACGGGTTAAGAACATTTTCAATTGCATATCGGTTGCATTCTGTGCTTCATCCAAAATCACGAAACAATTATCTAGAGTACGTCCACGCATAAAAGCTAACGGAGCGACCTCAATGGTTCTATTCTCGAGATATCCTTTAAGTTTTTCTGCCGGAATCATATCATCAAGCGCATCGTATAAAGGACGTAAATAAGGATCAACTTTTTCTTTTAGATCTCCTGGAAGAAAACCCAAATTTTCTCCAGCTTCAACAGCCGGTCTTGTTAAGATGATACGTTTGATTTCTTTATTACGTAATGCACGGACCGCTAAGGCAACAGCGGTGTAGGTTTTACCTGTACCTGCAGGACCTATAGCGAAAAGGATGTCGTTGTTCGTGATGCTATCCACCATCTTTCTTTGATTGGGTGTACGTGCACGCACAATAATGCCATTAGGCCCAAAGACGATAGGCTCGGAGCCGACACTTGCAGCTTTATCAGCAAGCATTTTTTCTTCCAGTACAGCAGATCCCGAAGTTGTCTGCATCAGGTTTTCCAAATCCATTAAGGAAAGTTTATTATACTTTTCCAAATGGTTGATAACATCGTCAAAGGAATTTTTGAAAGATTCAAGTTGCTTTTCATCACCCAATACCTTCATCTCATTACCCCTAGCTACAATTCTCAATTTTGGATACTGTTTTTTTATGTAGTCAAAGTGCTCATTCTGAGCGCCCCAAAGTATCGCTAAATTGATAGCATCCAATGTAATTTGTAATTCGTTCAAATCATTCAATTTAAGGTGAATTATTTCCATATTGGCCTGTTACCTACAAACATCAACCAATATCCAAAAATACAGTATTAATATCAATTTTAGCATCAGAATATGCAACAAAAATAAAAAAAAGAGTTCATTTTTTATTTTTATATTGGTGGATATCAAGATTAAAAACATCCAACTCAAATCGATCGGATCGAATATGTACATTCTATTTATTTTTATCAGAAGACATTACGTACTTTTGCGTACCTTTTCTTTTTTTTGAGTTAATTTTACTTTAATTTTGAGGATTAAGTTCATATATTAAAACCTTAACAAAAAGAATTCTAGGGTATATCATAAAGGGTAATTAAGAAGAATGGGAGTTATTACATTAACAACAGATTTAGGACATAAAGATTTCTATCAAGCAGCGCTCAAAGGCAGTTTGATATCGGAACTTCCTGATGTCCGAATTGTTGATATTACACACGAAATACCGGCCTTCAATATTCCGAGAGCAGCCTTTGTATTAGCCAATGCGTATCATTATTTCCCAAAAAAAACAGTCCATATCATTGGGATCAACACTTTATTTCATGAAGGATCACGTTACGTGGCAATGATGTATAATGATCACTTCTTTGTTGGCGCAGACAACGGCATCTTTAGCTTACTCTTAAATGGTGACAAACCTCAAGAACTTGTTGAACTTAATTTGATTCAGGACCTTCGTTACTTACATTTCCCACTTGCTGATATTTTGACCAAATCAGCCTGTCACATTGCTAAAGGAGGTAAATTAACGGACATTGGTAATACCATTGATCAAACAGTTGAAAAAGTCACGTTACAACCTATATATGACAATGATACCATCCGCGGTAATGTCGTCTATGTTGATGCTTTTGGAAATGCGATTACCAATATCTCCAAGGAATTATTTAACCGTGTACAAAAAGGTCGAAGCTTCACACTCTATTTTAAAAGAAGTGAAACCATCACTAATTTATCATGGAACTACAATGAGGTAACGGAGGGAGAAAAACTATGTTTGTTCGGAATCAGTAATTATCTGGAGATCGCTATGAATAAAGCAAACGCAAGTCAGCTCTTAGGATTATTTGATGATGAATCTCATATCATCAGAATCGAATTCCACAATTAATAACAAAACGAGCGATTAAACTTTTATTCCTTTTTTTTGTCTTATCCAAGATTTTAAAAAAATATCATTTGAATATGCAGTTTATAAAAAGTCTTTCTTTTCTTCTATTCTTTCTGACAGGTTTTGCTGTTAGCGCACAAAATGCTGACTCAACTTCCTTTGAGGCACAACGTATGCGTGTCAATAAACTTATTGAAGATCGTAAAGTAAAATTTGGAGAATACGATCTAAGTCTGGAAAAGAAATCAGCCATATTTGGGCTTTTTAAATCGAAAGATGATATGCAGCGCACCATAGATATTTTAAAAAATATCGTCATCACTGACAACAATATTTTTTTGGAAACACGTAGACTCATCAGCATCAAAGATGATGAAAAACAGAAGTTCCAGAATCTAGCTTCGGAATATGACAAACAGGTTTCTGCTTACATGGGCACCATCAATAAGCTGCAAAAAGAGAATGAGAAACTCAAAAAAGACGTAGAAAATCTAGAAGGAAGTGATAATAGTTCAAATATTTTACTTTATATCGCCCTCGTAATCATAGCTGTTCTGAGTTATTTAATATACCGAAATCAAAAAATTACTAAAGGATGATAAGTGATTAATGAAGAGTAGTTACTTTTGCAGGTCTCAATATTAAATTGATTGGTGCTATGGCAAGAGGATTTAACAGCGGAAATAAGCAAGAAGAAGAACTACCAAAACCGAAACTTAATAAGGAATTATTAAAAAGAGCGGCACAAATACTATCATATCTAAAACCATTTAGAACCAAGTTTTTGTTAGGAATGCTTTTCTTGATACTTTCAAGTTTGGCGATGCTGACTTTCCCAGCACTTTTAGGTGCAATGATTGATGCTTCCGAAGGAAAACAAACGTACACATGGCTCCCAGCCGATGTTTTTGAAATAGGATCCATCGCTTTTGTTATCCTCACTTTTACTTCCATTGTCTCTTTTTTTAGAATTCGCTTATTTGTGGAGATTGCAGAAAAATCTCTCGCATCAATTCGCCGGGATTCATACCAGAAATTGATATCACTTCCCATGGAGTATTTTGCCAATCGTCGCGTTGGTGAACTCAACAGTAGGTTATCTGCAGATTTAGCTCAGATACAAGACACTATGACAACTACTTTAGCTGAGATCTTGAGACAGTGTATCAGCTTAGCATTTGGTGTTGCATTATTAGTTTTTGTATCACCAAAGCTAGCTTTAATGAACTTATGCATTTTGCCAGTACTCGTTGTAACAGCTATTGTATTTGGTAAATTCATCAGAAACCTATCCCGTCAGGCTCAAGATAAATTGGCAGAATCGAACACCATCGTTCAAGAGACATTACAGGGAATCAGTAATGTTAAAGCTTTTGTCAATGAATATTATGAATCAAACAGATATTCCAATAAACTAGATGCTGTTGTAGGCTTAGCGGTAAAAGGTGCTACATATCGTGGTGCATTTGCTTCCTTTATCATCTTCTGCATCTTTGGTGCTGTCATTGCAGTGATCTGGTACGGTTCTACGCTAGTGTTTTTAGGAGAAATGTCTGTTGGAGATTTGACCACTTACATTCTATATTCGATGTTCGTTGCTGGATCTATGGGTAGTTTTCCAGAACTCTATGCCAATATTCAGAAAGCTCTGGGAGCAAGCGAACGCGTACTTGAAATCCTGCAGGAAGAACAGGAAAGTATCACAATCGATGAATCTTCTAAAGAGATCCGTAAACATTTTCATGGTGATCTGACTTTCAATCATGTATCTTTCTCTTATCCAAGCAGACCTGATATTAAAATATTAAAAGATATTACCTTTCATGCGAAAGCTGGACAAAAAATTGCGATCGTCGGCCCGAGTGGTATCGGTAAATCAACCATCGCTTCTTTGGTATTGCAATTTTACAAGCCTGACAGCGGAGAAATTCTATATGATGGAATGAGCAGTGCTGATTATTTACTGTCCGACATCCGTAATCAAGTCGCCATTGTTCCACAAGACGTCTTACTTTTTGGCGGTACTATTCGTGAAAATATTGCTTATGGGCGCTTAGACGCTGATGCTGATCATATCATTACAGCTTCAAAACGTGCAAATGCACATGATTTTATTATGAATTTCCCGGAGGGCTATGATACACTGGTAGGTGAAAGAGGGGTTAAATTATCCGGAGGTCAACGTCAACGTATCGCAATTGCGCGCGCTTTATTGAAAGATCCTGCGATCCTTATCTTGGATGAAGCAACATCATCATTGGATTCCGAATCAGAAAGACAAGTACAATTAGCACTTGAAGAATTAATGAAAGGAAGAACTTCCATTATCATCGCACATCGATTGTCTACTATTGTAGACTCGGATCAAATTATGGTCATCGAAAACGGCGTGGTGTCCGAATCAGGAAATCATATCGAATTAATGAGCAAAGGTAGTGGACTATACCATCACCTGTACTCATTGCAATCCAAACATAAGATTCAAGTGTAAAAAAATGTTAATTCATAAGCCCTTTTAAAACTTTTCTCTGTATCAGCTGTTTAATTGGTATCATAGTTGAAAGAAGTATATTAAAATATGAGCGATATGAAAAATAAAAATGGATTAGTTGCATTTGCGTTAATAGGTTTAGCAGCAGGTGCTGCAGCATGGTATTTATTAGGTACTGATGATGGCAAGAAACAATTAAGTCGTGCTAATGACGGAATTAAAGATCTGACTCGTTCTCTAAAAGATGTATCAAAAAGAGAAGCAAAAAGAGCTCGGAAATTAGCAAACCAGGCTTCCGAAGAACTACATGCATTAAAAAATAAAGCTGCTGAAGGATTTGGATCATTGAAAGATAAAGCTTCTGATGAAGTAGATGCTTTAAAAAATAAAGCAAAAGAAGTAGGCAGAGAAGCATTGAATAATACCAATAGCGCTGCTCATAAATTAGCAGATCATGTTGACGATGCTGTCGATACAGCAAAAAGCAAAGTTGATAAAGCCTAAAACCTTTTAAAATTTACTTCCTCGTTGCACTATTCATTCAGCTTATTACATTTCATTTGTATCTTTGCGCTGTATGAATTTACTACAACAAGTAAAAACTTTAGTCTATAAAGATGCTATTCTAGAGTGGCGATCCAAATATGCCATCAATAGCATTTTACTATATGTAATATCTACAGTATTTGTTTGCTATCAAGCATTCAAATCTGTAGATGCTACTATATGGAACGCTCTATTTTGGATTATCATGCTCTTCGCATCGGTGAATGCCATCAATAAGAGTTTCACACAAGAAAACCAACAACGCCAACTTTATTACTACTCTATTGTAAACCCGAAAGCAGTTATACTCGCTAAGATTTTTTATAATATGTGTTTAATGGCATTCTTGGCCGTTGTTGCATATTTAACCTACTCCGTAATTTTCAAAAATCCATTAGGCGATCCCGCTTTATACTTTTTTGCAGTCATCTTGGGCAGTGTCAGCTTTGCTTCTGTTTTCACTATGGTTTCGGGAATTACTTCAAAAGCTGGAAATAACAGCACCTTAATGGCTATCCTGAGTTTTCCTGTTATTATTCCGTTGCTTATCGTACTGATTAAGCTGTCACAGAATGCAATGCAGGGTATGGATAGAGCAGAAAGTTTGAATGAAATCGTCGTTTTAATTGCAATTAATATCATCACAATCACTGTTTCTTTATTGTTATTTCCTTACCTTTGGCGTGATTAATTGCACAATTACAGTTTTTAAATATTCATAAAAATGAGAAAAAGTTGGTGGAAAATTTTGGCAGTAGTCTTAATTTCATTGGTCATCATTGCAGGGCTACTAGGTCCAGTACCTGCTTTATTCCTTCTTCATGAAACCATCCGAAATATTTATTTCCATGTCCCGATGTGGTTTGCAATGCTATTCCTTTATACAATATCTGTTATCTACAGCATCAAGTACTTGAATACGGGTAAGCAAGAGTATGATTTAATGGCGGTAGAAGCTGTAAATACCGGGATTACATTTTGTTTTATGGGATTAGCCACAGGTATGCTATGGGCAAATATTACCTGGGGAGAAGCATGGCCCAATGATCCTAAATTGAATGGATCTGCCATTGCGACATTGATGTATTTGGCCTACTTGGTCTTAAGAAATGCGCTTGAAGAGGAGCAGAAAAGAGCTAAAATATCTGCCGTATATAATATTTTTGCTTTTCCTATCATGATTGTTTTGCTTTATATCTTACCAAAACTGACTGATTCACTGCACCCAGGAAGCGGAGGAAATAGCGCTTTCAGTAACCTGGACATGAACAATCAGTTAAGACCGGTATTTTATACAGCCGTCATAGGGTGGATTTTGATCGGTACTTGGATGTTTACCTTACGCTACCGTTTACGTATCATCGAACAGAAGCAAAATGAAATTAATTAATTTTTTGAAAAATCTTATTACAATTGATATGAAAAAGTTATCACTATCAATCGCTTTAGTCTTCATGACAACATTAAACATCTTTGCACAAAGCGAAATTGATATGGCGACCGGACTAAGAAGTTCAGGTAAAATATACGTGGTTGTTTTGGTTATGCTCGTTTTGTTCTTAGGAATAGCTGGTTATTTGTTTATCCTGGATAGGAAAATAACAAGATTAGAAAAGAAACAAAATCAAAAATAATTTTACAATATCATCTTATAAAAGGCAATGCTATCATATCAAGAATATGATGGCATTGTTGGTTTTAATCAACCTTATTCGGAATTAAATAGTAATATTGTAGAGAACAACTTGTAACAAGGCATACATGATTATCAGTCAATTTAGGAAATTCACGCCCATTAATATCGTTCTTCTTATACTTATAGGATTTTTCTTATGTTTTGGTGTATTCATTCATCTGCCCGAAAGCCTGACTCCTATCCTATTTGAGCCCGCACTGGGCAATTTACTCGGAAAGGACGGTATCAATACCTTATCACCGCAAATGAATGTGCTGGTGACATTAGGATTAACCATTATTCAAGCGACCATCCTAAATCGAATCATCGGTCATTTCAACTTATTGGGTAAACCAAGTTTTCTTGTTGCATTGATGTATTTGACTTTAGCCAGTTTGTTTTTACCATTTCTGGTTATATCACCTACCCTGATCTGTAATTTCATATCGGTATGGATGCTGAGCAAATTATTAAGTTTATACCGGCAACAAGATATCAAAGCACTGATGTTTGACCTGGGCATGATCGTAGCTATCGGTAGCTTGATCTATTTCCCTTTCATCATCATGTTTCTTTTACTTTGGATCAGTCTCATCATCTTCAGACCATTCAACTGGAGAGAATGGATTTCACCGTTGTTGGGTTTTGCAACCATCTATTTTATCCTTGCGGTAATCTACCTCTGGTTAGGGAGATTTAAGGATTTCTATAGCATCTGGCTACCGCTGACGAAAACATTTCCAACAACAGTAACGATGGAAATTCATGATTACTTTGTACTTATACCCATCGTATTTAATTTGATACTTTTTCTCATCATTCTAAAAGATAATTTTTTTAAGAGCGTAGTACATATTCGAAAATCATTTCAGCTCTTATTTTTCATGTTGTTATTAGCAGTTGGTTCCTTTTATTGGAACAAGCAAATAACCGAAACACACTTTCTACTATGTGCACCTCCATTAGCAATTTATATGGCTTATTATTTCACACATGCAAAGAAAAAATGGCTTTTTGAGAGTGTATACGCAATCATTATTTTAACAATACTGTATTTTCAGTTTTTCTAAAATTTTAGCTATCAGGAGTTTAACCTTTTTTAACAAAATCAACTCTACAAGGTCGCAAAAATTAAATAGTTTTGTATGCTGATAGGATCATCGTAAAATATAAATTTGAACAGATTTTTAACCCGTTATACCGATCTTTTCGCATATTTTTAGAATCTTTGAAACACAAAACTTTAATATATTATTTATATAAAATAAAAGTTTCGCAACTTTAATCTATAATCATGCAGAAACGCTTTTTAAGCTCCATTACAAGTAAAGTACCTCAAGTGTTATTGACTTTAGGCTTATTATACAGCTCGTCAGCAGCATTTGCGCAGAAGTCGACGTCTGCATCACCTTATTCACAATTTGGCTTAGGTCAAATGCGTGAAGATCTACTACCTCAACATCGTGCGATGGGTGGCTTATCCACGGGTGTCCGTTACTTCGGTTCAGTTTATAATACGAATCCTAGTAATCCAGCTTCATACTCTGCTGCCCAATTCAGTACTTTTGATGCCGGTCTATATGGAAATTTCACCCAATTGAGTTCGAAAAATAAGTCAGATAATACGGCAGATTTTGCTTTCAGTCATATCACAATGACCTTCCCAATGAAAAAAGCGGGCGGTATCAGTATCGGTCTTTTACCATACTCAGATTTAGGTTACAACTCAAACAGTATACAAAAAATAGATACCGTTAATTACAGAAAAACATTTACTGGAGAAGGTGGGTTAACAAAAGCTTATTTCGGATACGGTGTCAATATCACAAAGAATTTCAGTGTCGGAGCTAATATTTCTTACTTATTTGGTACCTTAAATGATTTTAGCCGACTTGAATTACCCTTTAACTACGGTCTGAACGTACAACAACAAGATAAACGTGAAATCCAAGGTGTAAGCTTTGACTACGGGGCTCAGTATTACAAAACGATCAATAAAGAATATTCGATAACAGTTGGTTATTCGGGATCATTGAATAATGCAATCCATGACCGCACAACATCATTTGTGACGCGTACGCTACCCTCAAACAATAGTGACGACACAAATATCGCTTTGGATACAGTGAGTCAAACTGAGCGAACGAGAAGAGATTTAAACCTTCCATTAAAACATAATGTCGGTATTACTTTTGCCAGAACAAACCGTTGGTTAGTAGGTGCAGAATTCAAATATGCAGACTGGTCTAAATTTCAGGTAAGAAAAAACGAAGAAAACTTAAAAACAAATTATGGTTTTGCAATCGGTGGACAAATCACACCAGATCCAACTTCATTTAAATACACAAGTTTAATGGATTACCGTATCGGCTTCCGTTATAACAGAACGCAATACTTCATCAACAAACAGGATATCAATGATATGGCTATTACCTTTGGGGTTGGCCTTCCATTAGCAAGAAATCCTTATTCAGGTGCATTTTCTAAAATCAATATCTCTGCAGAACTGGGACAAATGGGAACCATGAACAATAGCCTGATCAGAGAGAGATACGTCAACTTGAATGTTGGTTTTACTTTAAATGACCGTTGGTTTAGAAGAAACTCCATTGATTAATCAAGAGACTGATATGGCAAGACATACAATTGCCTCAAAAAAGCATTATACATTGCCTCTACTGCTCCTCATTGCAGTAGGGGCAATCTTCTTTACAGCTTGTGAACCCGATTTAAAAGAAGTAGATCGGATCGCTAATCTTAAAAAAGAAGAAGCCGTTGATATCTCTCGTCACGTGGACGTCATCTATAGCGATTCAACGATCGTAAAAGCACGGATGTCAGCTCCTGAAATGCGCATTAAACATGATAGTACGCAAGTGTATGAATTTCCTAAAGGTATCCAGATCATATTCTATGATAAAGATGTTAAAGAAACACAACGTATTATCTCGGATTATGCCATTCAGCATGAAGCGGCAAAAACAACAACATTCAAAAAGAACGTTGTCGTAACGATGGCAGACGGGTCAATCATTAAAACAGATGAAATCATCTACGATGAAGGCAAAGAATCTTTCTATAATAATATGCCTATAACGGCCTATTTCAAAGATAATAGAGGTAACCTGCAGGGATCTTCCTTTACTTCTGATAAGGATTTTAAAAAAATAAATATCCAAAATTCAACGGGTGTCATGCTGGTAAAAGACAATAGTATGTTCCCTTCATTTGGCCAATAAAATTTGCTCAAAACAAATTTGGATGAAATAAGTTTCCCTTAATCAGAAATAATTACTCTTTTTTTTATAAAAATTGTATCTTGCACCGCATTTAGGCATACTATTTCCTAAATAATGGTATTTTAAGTATTTAAACAATAATAAACACAATAAACAGACTATGGGATTAATGAGCTTTTTGCGCAACCGAGCTGGTTTCATTTTAACTGGAGCTATGGCTGTGGCAATTCTAGCATTTTTATTAGGAGATGTTGTCAAATCTGGAACTCCGTTTTGGGCTAAAAACCAAAATCGCGTAGCAGAAATAAATGGAGAGAAAATCGATTTCCAAGAATTCAATCAACAAGTTGATCAAACAGCAGAAATGTTTAAGCAACAAATGGGTGGTAACTTGACTACTCAAATGAAATCATATGCTGTACAACAGGTATGGAATCAATTGTTGCAAAAAGAAATCCTAAAAAGCGAAATTGAAAAAATCGGCTTAGAGGTTGGCAAAAATGAATTAAATGATTTAGTTACAGGTAATCGCCCTTCGAATCAAATTGTTCAAGCTTTTACTGATCCACAAACAGGTCAATTTAATCGTAACCAATTGTTAACATTCATTTCACAATTAAACACCGCGGGTAATCCTCAGGCAGCACAACAGTGGGAAATGTTATTAGCAGCTGTAAAGGAAGAACGTTTGAACAATAAATACTCAAGCTTATTAAACAACAGTGTTTATGTTACATCTTTAGAAGCTAATGATGAATATCAACAACGCAATAAATTAGCAAATTTCAAATATGTATTATTGGATTATGCTGGCGTTAAGGATAGTGAAATCAAAATCACGGATGCTGACTATCAAGCATATTACGATGAGCATAAAAACTCATTTAAAAATCAAGAAGAAACTCGCTCTATCGAGTATGTTGTTGTAGATGCACGTCCTACTGCAAAAGATATCGATTATGCAAAAGAGACTATCAATAGATTGAAAACTGAATTAGCAGCTTCAACAAACGATTCTTTATTTGCATCGATCAACTCAGACAATAAATATCCTTATACTTTTGTTAAAAAAGGTCAATTAAGTCCAGCATTGGATTCAGTACTTTTCAATGTTCCGGCTGGAACTATTGTTGGTCCTTACGAATCTAACGGTTTATTTGAAATTGCTAAAGTAGCACAAACGACTGTTGGACCTGACTCCGTAAAAGCTAGTCACATTTTATTGAACGCAACTGCTGAAGGTGGTGTTCAGAAAGCATTAGCAAAAGCAGACTCAATCAAAGGTTTATTAGCGAAAGGAGAAAGCTTCTCTTCACTAGCTGTCCAATTCAGTACTGACCAAGGTAGTAAAGTAAATGGCGGCGAACTTGGAACATTCCCTCGTGGACAAATGGTTCCTGTTTTTGATAACGCTGTATTCAATGGAAAAACAGGTGATATTAAAGTTGTGGAATCACAATTTGGTGTACATATCATCAAAATCGAGAATCAAATTGGTTCTGCAAAATATGTTAAAGCTGCGATCGTAGATAAAGCGATTATCAGCGGTAAAGAAACATTAAACACGGCACATAGCAAAGCAAATGCTTTCTTGACTGCAGCTACAGCACAAAACTTTGCTCAAGAAGCTCAAAAATTAGGATTGAAAGCAACTACTGCAACTCGTGTTTTAGCAATGGATAATACATTAGACGGCAATGAAGCTCCAAGAGAATTGATCAAATGGGCATTCGAAGCTAAAAAAGATGATATTTCTGATCGTGTTTTTGAAACAGAACAATCGTATATATTAGCACGCCTTGTAGATGTACAACCTAAAGGTATCTTGCCTTTAGCAACTGTAAAAAAAGATATTGAGCCTGCTGTAAAAAATGCAGTTAAAGCAAAACTATTGACAGAGAAAATGAATGCTGCCTTAAGCGGTGCTAGCTCTCTTGATCAGGTAGGACAGAAATTAGGTAAAACTCCAGTAGCAGTTGAAAATATCGTATTGGCAAATCCAGTTATCCCTGGAGTTTCTTTAGAAAACAAAGTGGTGGGTACTGTATTTGGTTTACAACCGAACAAACCATCTAAAGCAATTGAAGGTGCACAAGGTGTATACGCTGTTCAAGTGAATGGCTTTGTTAACCCTGCTGCGATTCCTGATTTAAATGCTCAGAAAAAACAAATTTTAGCCGGAAAACTGCAGCGTTCTTGGGCTTCAATTTTCAAAGCTTTACAAGATAAATCAGAAATCACTGACAATCGCGTGAAATTCTTTTAAGATAATTTTAATTAACTTTGTAGCCGGCCGAGTATATCGTCCGGCTTTTTTATTATTTGATATGGATATTCAAACCGACATTGTAAATAAAGTTGCTCAGAGTGGTATTATCACTGTAGATCTTGCGAAGTTCAAGCCAACAGGTGAACTTGTTGAATATGATATTAAAGACAATCTATTTCATGGCCTGATCTTAAAAGAGAAAGACTTTAGAGATTTTATAAAAACACATGACTGGTCAGCTTATGCAGGCAAACATGTCGCAATTACATGTTCGACTGATGCTATTGTCCAGACATGGGCATATATGCTGTTAGCGACCAAATTAGAGCCGTTTGCAAAGACTGTTGTATTTGGAGATCTTGCTGAACTCGAACGTATTCTATACGCCCAAACTATAGCCGAAATTGATATGTCTGAATATACTGATCAACGCGTTGTTGTAAAAGGATGTGGAGATATCAAAATTCCGGAATCGGCTTTCGTTCAGTTCTCTACTGCCTTGGCAAAAGTTGCGAAAAGTATCATGTATGGAGAACCTTGTTCTACCGTTCCTGTATTTAAACGTAAATAGCGGTATTCGTAATTTCAAAATATTTTTGTATTCTTACGTATATGAAAAAGCTAGTCTCGTTAATACTCTTAGTGCTCAGTTTCTGCGGTCAGATATTTGCTCAAGAACTTCCTCATTTGAAAGAATCCGCTTTTAAAGGCGGAGAAAAATTAGAGTACAAATTAAAGTATGGTTTTCTATCTGCGGCAACTGGCCTATTGACGGTAACAGATACTAAATCAGGTAGCGGGGCACCGGCATTCCGGTTATATGCAACTGGGAAAACTGCCGGAGCATTTGCTTTATATACAGTTAAGAACGAATACAACTCCTATATAGATGGTAAGACTTACCTGCCTTATTATTATACTGAAAACATCAGAGAAGGAGGCTACAGACGGAATGATAAGGTTACTTTCGATCAAAAGACAAGATCAGTAAGCGGAAATAAAGGAGACTTCAAAAGTGTAGTATCTCAAACATTTGATTTACTATCAGCATACTATTTTGCGCGCAATTTAGACCTTTCGTCTGTCAAGCCAGGAGAGTCATTTAAATTGACTTATTTCTTAAACGACGAGATCGCCACATTAGGAATTAAATATATTGGTGTAGAAACCATAAAAACAGATTTAGGATCGTTAGAATGTCTTAAATTCAGTCCTGAAATAAAGCCAGGAAGAATTTTCAAGAAAAACAGTAAGTTATATCTTTGGGTAACCAATGATGGGAATCGTATCCCTGTAAAAGCTAACGTAGACATTTTAATTGGTTCTGTCACATTAGAACTCTTAAAAGCCGAAGGCTTGAAACATAAACTCGGACAACGTGCGAGTTATTCAAAATAAAAAATATCATGATAGAAGTAGGAAATGTATTAGTGCACGAAGATTTGATTAACAATGATTTCGTATGCAATCTTTCCAAATGCAAAGGCATTTGCTGTATAGAAGGAGATTCCGGCGCTCCATTAAAACAAAATGAGCTGGCCATACTTGCGGAGATATATCCAAAAGTAAAACCTTACATGACAGCTAAAGGTATAGAAGCCATAGAAGATCAAGGCACACATGTGATTGATATGGACGGAGATTTAACAACCCCATGTGTCGATGGTAATAAAGAATGTGCATATGTTACTTGGGAAAATGGTATCACAAAATGTGCCATTGAGAAAGCATATGAGCTTGGAGATATCAACTGGAAAAAGCCAATTTCCTGTCACCTATACCCTATTCGTACGACAACTTATCCTGAATTTGATGTGCTTCATTACGACAGATGGCACATCTGCAAAGATGCATGTACTTTTGGAAAAGAACTACAGGTTCCTGTATACAAGTTCCTAAAAGACCCGTTAATTCGGGAATATGGTGACGAATGGTACCAAAAATTAGAGAATGCGGTAGATTCATTATAATCTATTGCTTATATTTATAGACATTTAAGGAGATTATAGTGGTTTTTAACCATCTTGCATGCTGAAATTAAAAGAAATACAACGTCCCATCCTCAAGGAATTGGCAACTTTTGAAACTGAATTTAAAGCTTCAATGAAAAGTTCAATCCCTCTATTAGATCGTATTACAGGATATATTGTGAAAACCAAAGGAAAACAGATGCGTCCAATGTTTGTTTTCTTTTCGGCAGGTCTGTGCAACGGTATAAAAGAATCCACCTATCGTGGCGCTTCCTTAGTTGAGTTGCTTCATACAGCGTCATTGGTTCATGATGATGTTGTAGACAATGCAAATGAACGAAGAGGTTTCTTTTCTGTGAACGCACTCTGGAAAAATAAAGTATCCGTTCTAGTCGGTGATTTTTTACTTTCCAAAGGATTGCTTCTCTCAGTAAAGCATCATGAATATGACTTACTGAAAATTGTTTCAGAGGCCGTTGAACAAATGAGTGAAGGTGAATTATTACAGATTGAAAAAGCGCGGAAACTGGATATCGAAGAATCAATCTATTTTGAAGTCATCCGTCAGAAGACAGCTTCATTGATTGCTTCCTGTTGTGCTTGTGGAGCATCATCTTCGGGAGCCGATGCGGCGACCGTTCAAAAACTACATGCATTTGGCGAAAAAATCGGTATCGCTTTTCAGATAAAAGATGATTTATTTGATTTTGGAGTCGACGATGTGGGCAAGCCACTCGGAAATGATATCAAAGAAAAAAAAATGACCCTACCACTGATATATGCATTGAGTCAAGCGGACAAATCAGAAAAAAGAAGAATCATCAATCTGGTAAAAAACCATAATGATGACAATAAAAAAGTAGCAGAAGTCATCGCGTTTGTAAGACAAAGTGGTGGATTGGAATATGCAACAGAAAAAATGTTGGATTACCAAAAAGATGCTTTTAAAATATTAGATGAATTTCCTGATAATGAATATAAAACAGGGTTACTACAACTTGTCAAATTTACAACTGAAAGAAAAAAATAGAAAATGAGTCACGAGATCATGTTTTTTGGAGGATTTTTAATCTTCATTATTTTAATGTTAGCGATCGATTTAGGAGTGTTTTCAAAAGGAGACAAAACTGTATCCCTAAAAAGTGCCGCCATCATGAGTATAATCTGGGTATTATTAGCATTAGGCTTCTACTGGGTTTTACGTCACTATGGCCATGAATTACACAACATTCAAGATCTAGATCATCTGCAACAAGTCATCAAAGCTCATCTGCATGACGTTAAAATCATACCTGGAGATCTGGAAGGAAGCATTGCGTTATACAATAATAACCTAGCCCTAGAATTTATAACAGGCTATGTAGTAGAATATGCCCTATCTGTCGATAATATCTTCGTTATGGTGCTCTTATTTTCATCTTTTGGTATTCCAGAACGTTACTACCATAAAGTATTGGTATGGGGCGTAATTGGAGCCGTATTAATGCGTTTCATATTCATCTTCTTAGGAGCAGCATTGATTACAAAATTCGGGTGGATCTTATACATCTTCGGAGGATTCTTATTGATTACCGGTATTAAGATGTTCTTAAATAGAAATCAAGAGGAAGAAGTGGATCCACAAAACCATCCTGTGGTAAAATTTGCATCTAAATATTTTAAGGTAACGCCTAAATTAGATGGTGGTCACTTTTTCCATATTGAAAATGGTGTCAAATATATGACACCTTTATTCTTGGTTCTGCTGGTAATTGAATTTACCGATTTGATTTTTGCTGTAGATTCTATTCCAGCGATCTTCTCGGTAACAAAAGATGCATACGTTGTATTTTTCTCTAATATCTTCGCGGTATTAGGATTGCGTTCTATGTTCTTCTTACTGGTTAATATCATTCACAAATTCCATTACTTGAAGGTAGGATTAGCATTTTTACTAATTTTCATTGGATTAAAAATGTTACTGCATCACTGGTTGGTACAAATTGGTTTTTCAACATCACATTCATTGATTATTATCGTCAGTATTTTGGTGATCAGTGTCGTCGCGTCATTGGTATTTCCTAAAAAACCAGATCTCAAAATAGAAAATTAATAAAAAACGGGGCTTTAAAAGCCCCGTTTTTTTGTTAAGCACAATTTTATTACAATCAAATTGTAAGAATGTCATGATGGTAAATGAATTTATTTTTAATTTAGCATCATAAAATCATTAACTTTTAAAAAATGAATTGGAATAAATCACTCGTATTGGCAGCATCACTATTTGCAGCTTCATTACAAGTAGTACAGGCTCAGGATAATTTAATCAATGCCTTAAAAACAAATCAAAATGATAACAGTAAGGCTGGCTTCACTTTTACCGAAATCATTAATCTAAAAAATACTTCGATCAAAAACCAAGGTTCTTCCGGCACCTGTTGGTCATATTCTGGGAATTCATTCCTCGAGTCTGAAATGATCCGTATGGGAAAAGAACCTGTAGAAATTTCACAGATTTTCTCTGCTCGTAATACTTATTTAGGAAAAGCAAAAAACTACGTGCGTTTACACGGCGGATTATCTTTAGGCGAAGGTGGACAATTTCATGATGTTTTAAATGCGTTCCGCCACTATGGTGCTTTGCCACAAACAGAGTACACAGGCCTACACTATGGATCTGATAAAAACAACTTTGGTGAAATGACCAATATGTTGGATGCCATGTTAGCTACTTTTGTAAAAAGCAAAACGTTAACTCCAAACTGGGAAAAAGCGTACACTGCTGCAATGGATTCGTACCTAGGTGAAGTCCCTAAAAACTTCCAATACAAAGGCAAAAGCTATACACCACGTACATTTGCTGATCAAGTAATTGGTATTAACCCTGATGAATATGTCGGTATTGCTTCTGTTACAGATCAACCTTACTACAATAAATTTGTATTATTGATTCCTGATAACTGGTCATTTGATAATTTTTATAATGTTCAAATCAATGACCTAACTGATATCATTGATAATGCATTGAATAATGGTTATACAGTAGCTTGGGCAACAGATGTTTCTGAGAAAAGCTTTAGCTGGAAAAATGGTGTGGCTTATGTCCCTGCAAAACCATTCGAGCAAATGACCCCACAAGAACAACAAGAAATGTTTGTTGGACCAAAACCTGAGGCTAAAATTACAGCTGAACAAAGACAGACTGCTTTCGACAACTACCAAACAACTGATGATCACGGTATGCACATCGTTGGATTAGCCAAAGATCAAACAGGTAAAGAGTATTATATCGTTAAAAACTCTTGGGGTGTGACAAACGATTATAAAGGTTACTTGTATGTAACAAAAGAGTTTGTTCGTTACAAAACAACATCACTTTTAGTTCATAAAGACGGAATTCAAAAAGGTTTAAAGTCCAAAATGAAGATCTAGGCTTATAAAAAGCACTATTCTACAAATAGGTTACAGAAATAAATTTCTGTAACCTATTTTTTTTACAATTTTATTACATAACTTTAATTTCAAGAAATGATTAAGTGAGCAACTTCTTAGAGACTGGTTATGAAAAAGATATTATTATTCCTCCTTATTTTACCCTTTGCCGTTATAGGTCAAGAAAAAGGAATAACATTTGAGCACGGATTGAACTGGAGCCAAATTAAAGAAAAAGCAAAAAAAGAAAACAAATTTATCTTTGTGGATTTGTTTACTACCTGGTGTGGTCCTTGTAAATACATGAGTGCTAGTGTATTTCCACAAACAAAAGTGGGAGATTTCTTCAATTCTAAATTTGTTAATACCAAAATCCAAATGGATAAAACGGACAAGGACAGTGAAGAAGTGAAAGCATGGTATGAAGAAGCCGAACGGTTCGGTAAAGACTACAAAATTGCCGCATATCCTACCTTCTTAATTTTCAATCCTCAAGGTGAACTTGTGCACCGTATGGTCGGAGGTGGCGATGCTGATGAATTCATTGAGCGGAGTAAAGATGCTTTAAAACCTGAAACACAGTATTATGCTTTGTTAAAAGCGTTTAACGAGAATCCAACAGATTTAGCCTTAGCGCACCGAATGGTTAGAGCTGCGAACACAGCTTATGATGAAGCTACTGTGACACAAGCTGAAGATATCATTATCTCCCATACCAAACCTGAAAATTTAACGAAAGAATGTGCTGCCTATCTCGTGGCAAACACACGCACATCCCGATCTAAAGCTTTCGAGCTACTACGGGATAATCCTGAAAAAATTGATGCTTTATTAGAAAAAAACGGCGCGGCAAATCGTGTACTTTCCACTGTGGCCATCAATGAAGTATTAGGAACTAAAATCGATTTCAATACAGAACCTAATTGGGAAGCTTTAAAAACAGAAATTTCCGACAAATACGCAAATATCAATTTTGACCCAATCTTCAAATTGATGAAGGCACAGTATTATGTACAATCGCGTAATTGGTCTTCTTTAACAAATATTGTTGACAGCTATTTAACATCAGAAGATCTAAATTCAAATCAATTGAATAGTTATGCTTGGGAAATTTTTGAAAACAGTACCGATGCGGCATGTTTAGACGCAGCTTTAAAATGGAGCAAAAGAGCTGTAGAACAAGATGTAAAAAGCGCATACTTAGACACCTATGCCAATCTACTGTATAAAAAAGGAGATAAGATAAATGCTATAAAATGGCAAGAAGAAGCATTATCTCTAGCGACAGAAGGCGAACAAGATAACTATCAGGATACACTAGCTAAAATGAAAAGTGATATCCCAACCTGGAATTTATAATACTCTTGAACATAATTATTAAATAGAAAAAGGGTTGAAAATTATTTATTTTCAACCCTTTTCGATACCGCAGAAATTATTAACTGTCTTTCAATGATTTCATATCGATTACAAAACGGTACTTCACATCTGATTTAATCATACGTTCGTATGCATTATTGATATCTTGAATATTGATAACCTCAACATCTGAAACGATCTGGTGTTCACCACAGAAATCTAACATTTCCTGCGTCTCTTTGATGCCACCGATCAACGATCCTGCTAAGTGTCTACGCTTACCGATCAGCAAACCACCATGAACTCCAGGCAATGGCTCTACAGCTCCTACAATACACATTGTTTTATCCAATTTTAAAAGACTTAAATATGGATTAACGTCATGCCCCACTGGAATTGTATTCAATAAAAAATCAAACGTATTTGCATGCGCCTGCAATTGTGACGCATCTTTAGAAATCAAAACTTCATCAGCACCTAATTTCTTTGCATCTTCACCCTTTTCTGGAGAAGTTGTAATCATGACAACATGTGCACCCATCGCTTTCGCAAATTTAACACCCATATGCCCCAATCCTCCAAGACCAATAACACCAACTTTATCACCTTTTTTCACATTCCAGTGACGCAAAGGCGACCATGTTGTAATACCTGCGCACAATAAAGGAGCAGCTGCTTTCACATCAATTGTTGTCGGGATACTCAGAACAAAATCTTCCTCTACAACGATATTCTCCGAGTAGCCACCATAGGTAATACCACCATATTTAGATTTAGCACTGTTATAAGTGCCAATCATCCCACTTTCGCAGTACTGCTCCAACCCTTCATCACAAGGATTACAGTGCTTGCATGATTCGACCATACAGCCTACACCAACAAGGTCACCGACCTCATATTTTGTCACATTTGGCCCTACGGCCAACACACGTCCAATAATTTCATGACCAGGAACTACGGGGTAATGAGGCTGTCCCCATTCTGCTCTTGCTGTATGAATGTCACTATGGCAAACACCACAATATTCAATATCAATAAAAACATCCTTATCCTGCAAATCCCGGCGTTGAATCTGATGTGGTTTTAAATCTTCGGCCTCCGAAAAGGCTGCATATGCTTTTGTACTCATCTTAGTTTGTTTTAAGTAAAAGTAGCTCTTTTAATAAAAAATCCACTCTTGTCAGGAGTGGATTTACTTTGAAATGATATTTATTTTAGTGCTTTAATTCCCATATTCCACAGGGTAAAAGCATATTTATCAGCTGTTTCATTAATCACCACTTCTGTAGAACGGCCTGCCCCATGCCCAGCTTTTGTTTCAATCCGAATGAGAACAGGACGATCACACTTCTGTTTTGCCTGTAGTTCTGAAACAAACTTATAAGAATGTGCAGGCACTACACGGTCATCATGATCTCCGGTGGTAACCAAAGTCGCAGGATAACAAACACCTTCTTTAACATTATGTACAGGTGAATATCCCTTCAGATAATCAAACATCTCTTTGCTGTCATTAGCAGTACCATAATCATATCCCCAACCTGCTCCTGCTGTAAATGTATGATAACGTAACATATCCAGCACGCCTACTGCTGGTAAAGCTACTTTTGCAATAGTTGGATCTAACGTAATGGTTGCCCCAACGAGCAATCCTCCATTTGAACCTCCAGATAGTGCAGTATAATCAGGAGAAGTATAGCCATTGCTCTGTAAATACTTTGCTGCGGCAATAAAATCGTTAAACACATTCAGCTTATTAAACTGACGGCCACCATCATGCCATTTTTGACCATATTCACCTCCACCTCGTAAGTTTGCAACAGCATATACGCCACCATTTTGAATCCAATTGGCTGTAGATACACTAAAACCAGGAGTCAAACTGATATTAAAGCCACCATAACCGTAAACAATGGTCGGATTTTTACCATCCAGCTTCAATCCCTTTTTATGCGTAATGATCATTGGAACTTTTGTTCCATCTTTTGATGTGTAGAAAACCTGTTTAGATTCAAACTCATCTGAATTGAACTTCACTTTAGGTTTAATATAAACCTCAGATTGTCCATTGTCTACATTAAATGTAAAACTTGTAGATGGGGTGATGTAATTTGAAAAACCGTAATAGATTGTTTTTTCCTTTTTCTTGCCGGAGAAACCTGCAGCAGTTCCTACACCCGGTAATTTGATCTCACGGATTTTTTTTCCTGTATAATCGTATTGCTCAATAACTGAGATTGCGTCTTTAAGATAATTAGCAAATAAATAACCGCCACCAGTCGAAACTTCAAGAACATTTTCCGTTTGAGGAATAACATCAATCCAGTTCTTCGATTCAGGTTGACGAATGTTCATCTTCACCAATTTATTATTTGGTGCATTTAAATTTGTTTGAACATAAAAAGTATCGCCATCATTATCAATGATACTTGTGTTACTGTCAAATCCACTTAAGATGTTGATGATCTTACTTCCAGGCTTAGATAAATCCTGTACATACAATTCATTGCCGGTCGTTGTATTTGCGGCAGAAATGATTAAAAACCGCTCATCATCCGTTAAGTTGGCACCGATATAACGGCGTTGAACAGCAGCTCCACCGAAAATCATTTTATCTTTTGCCTGAGCGGTACCTAGTTGATGAAAATAAACTTTATGCTGATCTGTTTTCTCCGATAATTCTGAGCCTTTCGGTTTATCATAGCTGGAGTAATAAAATCCAGTATTCCCCTTCCAGGCAATACCTGAGAATTTGATATCAATTAACGTCTCACCAATTTGTTTTTTATCAGCAGTATTCAAAATAATTACTTTTCTCCAATCTGAGCCTCCTTCTGAAATAGAATAAGCCATCAAACTACCGTCTTTTGAAAAACTTACATCTGACAAAGAAGTTGATCCATCTTTAGAAAATGTATTTGGATCTAAAAAGACCTCTTCCTTTCCACCTTTATTTGATTTTCTATATAGAACGGCGTGTTGCTGCAAACCATCATTTTTATAAAAATAAGTATAAGCACCCTCTATAAAAGGAGTTCCAACTTTCTCATAATTCCAAATATCTGTCAATTGTTGTTTCAGCTGATCGCGATATGGAATCTGAGCTAAATAATCATACGTCACTTTATTTTGCGCAACAACCCAAGATTTTGTATCCGCTGCTAAGTCATTTTCCAACCAACGGTAAGGATCTGGCACTGATTCGCCAAAGAACTGATCAACTACCTGACCTTTTTTTGTTTCTGGATATTTCAATTCTTGTGCGTTTCCAAGATGTACGGACGACATAGCTATTACTGTTAAAATTAAACTCAGTTTTTTATTCATGTTTTTTTCAAATGAGGTTATAAACAAATTTAATAAATTATAACGTGTTTCAGCGTCGCTTAAATAATTAGATTAGGCAAACATTTTTTCAACAAAATTCGTTTACTACAGAAAATATCGCAAATTGCCTAAGTATAAATTAACATCGAATGATTCATAAAATATTTTTAACGCTAAGTGTACTAACTGCTGCCAGCTTAACAACAGTATTTGCACAACCTAATCAAGCGTTACCGATCAATCAATACCGGGCCACAGAGACTAAAATCAATGATTTGGTCCATACTAAACTGAATGTAAAATTTGATTACGGAAAACGCTACCTATATGGAGAAGAATGGTTGACGCTAAAACCTCACTTCTATCCGACCGACTCTTTACGCTTAGATGCCAAGGGGATGGACATAAAAGAGATTGCATTACAAGAAGGTAATCAAAAAACACCGCTCAAATATGATTATGATGGCGAATCGCTATTCATTAACTTAGGAAAACCATTTCAAGGGACCGAGAAATACACCATTTATATAGCCTACACTTCTAAACCAGATGAATTAAAAGCCAAAGGCAGTGCGGCAATTTCCGATGCAAAAGGATTGTATTTTATCAACCCGGATGGAAAAGTTCCAAATAAACCGATCCAGATATGGACACAGGGTGAAACGGAGGCCTCTTCGGCCTGGTTTCCTACCATAGATAAACCAAATCAAAAAACTACTTCTGAAATCTCCATTACGGTGCAGGACCACTATACAACCCTTTCTAATGGAGCGTTAACAGCACAGCATAAAAATACGGATGGTACCCGAACAGATACTTGGGAAATGACCCAAGCTCATGCTCCATACTTATTTATGATGGCCGTTGGTGATTTCAAAATAACAAATGATCACTACAAATCCATTCCGGTGGATTATTACCTCGAACCAAAATACGCTCCATATGCGAAAGATATATTCGGCAAAACACCAGCAATGATGGCTTACTACAGTCAAATTTTAGGCGTAGAATATCCCTGGAATAAATATGCCCAAGTAGTTGCGCGAGACTATGTATCGGGAGCTATGGAAAATACAACTGCAACTTTACATGGTGAACCGGTACAAAAGACAACACGGGAATTACTAGATGATAATGAGGAAGGAACTATTGCCCATGAGCTATTTCATCAATGGTTCGGTGATTTAGTAACAGCCGAATCATGGTCAAATCTGACCATGAATGAATCTTTTGCAACATTCGGAGAGGTGATATGGCGCGGTCACGATGGCGGACAAGATAAAGAAGATAAATCTCGGTTTGAAAAACTGCAAAGTTATTTAAGATCGACCAAAAATGGAATAAGCCCTACCTTAGCACGCTTTCATTATAACGATAAAGAAGATATGTTTGATAATATCTCCTATTCAAAAGGATCGGTAATTCTCTATGCATTAAAAAATCAGATGGGAGATGCTGCTTTCTATAAATCGTTACAAAAATATTTAACAGACAATGCCCATAAAACAGGAGAAACGCACCAGCTTCGACTTGCTATGGAAGAAATAACAGGTAAAGATTGGAGTCCATATTTCAATCAATGGTATTATAAAGGCGGTCATCCTATTTTAAATATCCAATATACTTATGAAAATGGGACGCAGAAATTAGCCATTAAGCAGATGCAGGATGTCAGCGTACAAACGTTCACTTTACCTTTAAGCATCGATTTTTATACGGCAAATGGAAAAGAGACTAAAACTATTCTTATTAATCAGCGATCACAGGAATTTAGTTTTCCTTTTGAACAAAAGCCTGATTTTATCGATTTTGATCCTGCTAAAATATTGGTTGGTGAGGTCATCGATAATAAAACAATGTCCGACTATACGTATCAATATCAAAATGTACCGACCTATTATAACCGTATTAAAGCAATTGGATATGCCTTACACAATAAAAATACGGAAACAACAAAATTGTTAATAGAAGCATTAAACGACAAAGAAGAAGATCTTAGAGCTGCTGCAATTCAAGGATTGGATTTAACAGATCCATCCGTTAAAAATAGTGTTGAAGCAAAAATTATCTCCATGGCGCAACAGGATCCCACAACGAAAGTAAGAGCTTCAGCATTGGTCGCATTAGGAAATAGCGGTAATCATAAATACTTGCCTATTATTGAAAAAGGTCTAAAAGAACAATCCTATGCTGTATTAAGTGCATCATTGCTGGCCATAAAAAAAATCGTTCCTTCAAAATTGAATAAATCAATTGAATCATTGGATTCCGAAGCAAAAGCATATTTAGCACCATTTATCAAACAACTTAAAGAAAAACGCTGATGGTAATTTTTAATGGATGTTATTTCCATTAAAAATTAGAATTGTAAAAAACAAATTTATTGAAGTTTGAAATCCGAAGTGATTTAGGTAGTTTTGACCACATGTCAACAGGAAAAAATATCTATTTCGCTTCGGATTTTCATTTGGGATCTTATCCACAAAGTAAATCCAAAGAAAGAGAACGTCTTATTATATCTTGGCTTGATCATATTAAAGATGATGTTGCTGAATTATATTTAGTAGGTGATATTTTTGACTTTTGGTTTGAATACAGTACCGTTGTACCAAGAGGATATATTCGTTTTCTCGGAAAACTGGCAGAATTGGTGGATAAAGGAGTCAAATTAACCATCTTTAAAGGAAATCATGACATGTGGATGTTCGATTATTTTAAAAACGAACTGCAAGCAACTATTGTCGATAACGAACTACTCATAAACCGAGATCAAAAATCTTTTTATCTCCATCATGGTGATGGCTTAGGTGCGGGAGATCGTAAATATAAAATCTTAAAAAAATTCTTCCGAAGTAAGACCTGTCAATGGCTATTTGCAAGATTGCACCCAAATTTAGGAATCGGCATTGCCACACGCTGGTCAAAACACAGTCGACTTGCTAATAATGAAGATGAGCATTTTTTAGGTGAAGATCAGGAATGGCTCATTGGTTATGCAAAAGAAATGGAAGCCAAGCAGCACCATGATTTCTACATTTTCGGACATCGTCATTTACCTTATGACATCAAACTTTCGGATCAGAGCCGAGTGATAAACTTAGGTGAATGGATGAATTACCAGACCTATGCAGTCTGGGATGGTCATAAACTAAAACTTGAAAAATGGTCGAAATAAAAAAAAGTTTACGCGATTGCCTTTTGAGTTACTACCCCTTAGAAGCAGATGACATTGAGGCTATAGAAGCTATTACGACCGAAGTCCACATCCCTCGGAATACCATCATTATACAACAGGACAAACTGCAACATGATATCTACATACTATCATCAGGATTAGCACGCGTCTATTATGAAGTTCCTAATAGAGAAATCACACTTGATTTTAATGATGCAGGCTGTATGCTGATGTCGATCAATACCTACGCCCGAAATGAGCCTGGATATGAAAACATTGCTATTGTAGAAGATGCTACTTTATTTAAAATAAACTCTCCCGCCCTTTTCAGGTTATATGAAGAAAATATTCGCATTGCTAACTTAGGGAGAAAAATTGCAGAGTACGAATTTATTAAAATTGAACAGAGAGCGATGTCCAAACTTTTCAATACTGCACAAAGTAGATATATGGATCTGCTCGATAAATACCCCACTTATATCAACCGTATCAAATTAGGTTACATTGCCTCCTATTTAGGAATTTCCCAAGTCACCCTAAGCCGTATCCGCGCCAACATTCGGTAATTTTTTAACATTAGTAAAAAATAATTACGCTAATTGTATCCATCTTTGCAAAAAAAAAGGCTATGAATTGGATATTATTAATTTTAGGTGGGTTATTTGAAATTGGGTTTACCACCTGCTTAGGAAAGGCAAAACAAAGCGAAGGTTCTGCCATGTATCTTTGGTATTTCGGATTTGTCCTTTCCCTGTTTTTAAGCATGGGTTTACTAATCAAAGCAACGCAAACATTACCGCTCGGTACTGCGTATGCAGTTTGGACAGGAATTGGTGCCGTAGGAACAGTTTTAATCGGAATCTTCTTCTTTAAAGAACCTGCAGATTTTTGGCGCATATTCTTCATTTTCACTCTTATCGCATCTATTGTAGGCTTGAAGGCAGTTTCTTCACATTAAGCAATAGAACTATTATTAAATCGACAAAATTTCTTTACTTTTGTAAGCTTAAAAGCTCTTGCGCATGTCGCAGGGTTTGAATAATGTGAATTATGTTAGAAAAATTACAGGCGATAAAAGAAAGATGGGAAGAAGTGGAGGCTGAATTAAGCAATCCAGAGACCATCAAAGATATGAAGCGTTTTGCCAAATTAAATAAAGAATACAAAGATTTAGGCAAAATCGTAGATCAGTACCATATTTACAGAAATATGGTAAGCAATATCGATACCAATAAAGATATTATCAGCAATGAGAAAGATCAAGAACTTCGCGATATGGCGAAAGAAGAACTTGATGAATTATTAGTTGCAAAAGAAGAGAAGGAAGATGAAATCCGCATGATGCTGATTCCGAAAGATCCGGAAGATGACAAAAATGCAATTTTAGAGATTCGTGGTGGTACTGGTGGTGATGAAGCGGCATTATTTGCAGGTGATTTATACCGTATGTATACCCGATTCTTTGAAACCAAAGGCTGGAAAGTTGAGGTTATGGATGTAACGGAAGGAACTTCTGGTGGCTATAAAGAGGTAATCTTGAAAGTAATGGGTGAAGATACTTATGGGCAATTGAAATATGAATCAGGTGTACACCGTGTACAACGTGTTCCTGATACAGAAACGCAAGGTCGTGTCCATACTTCTGCGGCATCTGTTGCTGTTCTTCCAGAAGCTGAAGAAGTGGATGTTGACATCAACCCAGGAGATGTTGAGATGCATACGTCACGTTCAGGTGGTGCCGGTGGTCAGAACGTCAATAAGGTAGAAACAAAAGTACAGTTGACTCACAAACCTTCTGGTATTGTAGTGGTATGTCAAGTAGAACGTTCTCAATTAGCGAACCGTGAATTGGCAATGGAAATGCTTCGTACTAAACTTTACGAGATCGAATTGAACAAAAAGAACGGCGATATTGCAGCAAAAAGAAAAACTTTAGTCTCAACCGGTGACCGTTCTGCAAAAATTCGTACTTATAACTACCCTCAGGGAAGATTTACAGAGCACCGTATTGGAATGACAACATACAATTTACCAGCTATTTTGGACGGTGATATTCAGCCGATTATCGACGCATTACAGTTCGCTGAGAATGCAGAAAAGATGAAAGACGGAGCCGTAGACTAGTTTTTTTTAAAATAATATTAGCAAATAAAGAAATAAACGCTATATTTGCACACCTTCAAGAGAGAAGGTAAACGGTCTGGTAGTTCAGCTGGTTAGAATACATGCCTGTCACGCATGGGGTCGCGGGTTCGAGTCCCGTCCAGACCGCCAGAAATAAGAGAGTAATCTCGAATAGTTCTTTAACAACATTTAAAATTTGGTCCGGTAGTTCAGCTGGTTAGAATACATGCCTGTCACGCATGGGGTCGCGGGTTCGAGTCCCGTCCGGACCGCCAATTTTAAATAACATTTTACATTTTTCGGTCTGGTAGTTCAGCTGGTTAGAATACATGCCTGTCACGCATGGGGTCGCGGGTTCGAGTCCCGTCCAGACCGCCAAAAAAAGTAAAAACGGTCCGGTAGTTCAGCTGGTTAGAATACATGCCTGTCACGCATGGGGTCGCGGGTTCGAGTCCCGTCCGGACCGCTGGAATAAAAAAGCTTTCAATGCAAATTGAAAGTTTTTTTTGTTTATTAGGACTTCTCCCTAATTCACCTGTTCTTTTTTATTACATTTTCTATAGATAGCTTTTAGTATAGCTATACGAAATATGCATAACGCAAAACATGTTCAACATCTTGAACATCTAAAACCCTATTATTTTAACGCTTTTAATCTATTTTTCAAACTCAGAGATAGATCTAGCAGATTATTGTGTTAACTCGTCCCTAAATATCATTTTTGACTCATAATAGCGCAAGAAAAGCTTATCATTGGCTAACTGTCCAAATTAAATGTACAATCTAAAATTCCTATCAATATATAGATACTGACAAAAAAAGAAGCCTTAATATGCAAGGAATACGAAGGCTTCTATTTTGTTTTATTATAAAGCTATTATTCTGCGCTCACAGAGAATTCCGCAGCTGCAGCAAAGTCTTGTCCATTTTGCGAACTTAATGCTGTAAAACGAATAAAACGACCTTTTACTGACTTAGCCAAAGTTACTGTCTTCGGCTTTCCGTTATTTTCGAAATTACCTTCAGCAACTGGCTCGCTCCAATTCTTACCATCTGTACTCACTTGCAATTTATAGCCTTTAATGGTACCATTACCACCACCTTGACGTGGGGTATAGGTAAAAGCTTTAATGGTTTTAATTGCATTCGCATCAAAATCTACCCAATGCGGATATTGTGCCACAGTAACAGAATACATCGAATGCCAAATTGTACTTGGATCACCATCTAATAAATTAGAAGCTTCACCTTCCCCTGTTTCTTCACTCGAAGCAAATACAACTTGCATCGGGATACTTTCTATTTTAGGAAATTGGAAGGAAGCTTTCAATTTCTCATTGCCCTTTGCCCATGCTGTCACAATACCACCTTCACGTAAGTTAACAGGAGCTTTGTATATTTGTGGTTTTCCTTTACCAATGGTATAATATAGTTCCGCACCTACCTGCTCACTTGCGATATGCAAGTCACCGTTACGGCTTCTTGACACCGAGATCGGCACATCACCCGCTAGAGATACCTGAGACTTCTGACGATAATCCTGATTAGCAACAGGACGGATAATAAAGCCAAACGAAGTTGATTTTGCTTTCACACGATCTTGTTCCAATGGAGGTCCTTGCCCACAGCTATTTCCACCCAAACCGGTAACTGCCGCATCCACATGTAAATGTGTACCTGAGCTTTTTGGTAATTTATAGGGATGACTTGCTAAGGTAACTTCCATCTCGCTCCACGGTAGTGCAGATGTCGACATATGATCTTTGGCAATAAAGACCACACCAGACCCCGACTCATCCGTTAAAGCTGTCCAACGCACCTCTTCATTATTACTCATACTTTGAGGATTGGGCCATGGAACAAATTGGTCTTTAACCGTACTCGTATGTAACTCTATATTCTGTGCAGTTTTACGGTCTGCATAGTTATTGATCGGTCCTCTTCCGTAATACGTATAGTTGCTATATTGTTCTGGTAGCTGCAAACCATAACCTAATCGGGCTAAAGCTAACGTTTCATCATTGGATGTTACATTAGCGGCTAATTCGAGCGAACCATCTTGATATACTGTCCAGACCTGATTTGTTGTAAACTTGAAGTCATTAGCGCCAAAAGGTTTGTCTTTATGTTCTTCAATCGTATATGTTCCAGAAGTACCACCATGAATAGTCGCTGCATTAGGCGCTTGCGATTCGACCATAAATGATAAAATGATTGCTCCATCTTGTCTCTTGTAGATCGAGCTGGATAATGCTTTATGCTTCAGATTATGTAAGCCCTTTTGAAACCATTGCTGATAAGCCCAGTTATCATTATCTACTGGTGCACGGAAAGCATCTAATTTAGGTCCCTCACCGTCACGAATAACCTGTTTTCCAGCATAGTTTAGGCTATAAATACTACCATTTTCCGTATCAAACTTAATAATGAAATCTGAACCTTTAATTACTTTTAACTTTTGTTCATCAACGATGCTTAGTTTAGCATTTGTCTGAACAGCAGCTATAGTAGGTTTTTCACTTGCAGCTTTAACAAACAACTGTTCCTCCATCTGTAAATATCCTTTAGCTGCCCATAATTGATCTTTAGCTAATAAGAACTGTACTTTAACAAAGTATTCCGATTGTTTATTTAATTTTTGAAAGTCCAAAGGTAATGTAACCACTTTCTTCTCACGTGCTTCAACTGTTTCACCCTTTACTACTGAGACAGGCTTCTGTATCTCCACACCATTTTCATATAAAGACCAAACGATATCGTAATCTACTAAAGAAACAAAATAGTTCTTATTAAAGATTTCTATTTTACCCTGTGCAATATCAACAGCCTTAACGCCCACATTCTGGTAAACTTTCTTTACCTCATAATATTGTGGCTTTGGCTTCATATCTGCGAAAATCAAACCATTATTGACAAATGTTCCATCATTAGGTTTATCACCAAAATCACCTCCATAAGCAAAGAACTTTTCACCAGACTGTTTATCATAATAATACATGGCCTGATCGATCCAATCCCAAGTAGCTCCGCCCATAAAGAAATTTGTCGATTCAATTGCTTCCCAATAATCAATCAGGTTACCTGATGCATTCCCCATAGAGTGTGCATATTCGGAAATATGGAACGGGTATTTCATCTTAAACTGCCCTTTTACAGCTTGACGAACCCATTCGATCGAAGGGTATTGGTTCGACCCCATATCAACGATATTATTATTACGCTCGTACTGAACAGGACGTGATGTATCAAATTTTTTAATCGCATCATATGCCGCTACAAAGTTGTTTCCAGGGCCGGCCTCATTACCCAATGACCAGAGAACAATAGAAGGATGATTTACATTTGCATGAACCATCTCCAAGTTACGTGCTACGTGTGCATTCTTCCATTCCGGAGGGTGTGAAAGAGAAGCATCGCCATAGTAATATTCATGACTTTCAATATTAGCCTCATCTTCTAAATAGATTCCGTATTTATCACATAAGTAATACCAATATGGATCATCTGGATAATGTGAATTACGAACATGATTGATATTCGCTTTCTTCATCAAGATGATTTCCTGCTCCATCTGCTCATGTGTCACCACTTTTCCTTTCTCAGGATTTGATTCATGGCGATTTACCCCTTTCAATTTTACAGTTTTGCCATTTACAAAGAAATAACGTCCTGCCAAACCAAACTCATCATCAGAAGCCTTTGTATCTTTAATTTCCACTTTACGGAAACCAACGTAAAGAGAAGATGTTTCTATTGTACGGTTTTTACTATCTCTTAATTCAGCAACAAGTGTGTACCGGTATGGACGCTCTGCTGACCATTTATTGGGGTTTTCAACTTGAAGAGAAGCTTTCACGATAGATGAGGTATTCGGATTAACATCTACCACATCACTCGATACCAAAATAGATTTTACAGCTGTATTAACATCGCTATAAAGTTCATTCGCATAAAGACTATATTTAATCTGATGACCTTTAGCAACTTTTTTATCTTTATTTAAGATTTCAGCTTTAATACTTAAAGTTCCATTTTGATACTTTTCATCCAGATCTGGAATGGCGACAACATCACGAATCTGAACCTTCGGCTTTGCTGTTAAAGCGACAGTTCTAAATATCCCCGGAAGACGGAACATATCCTGAGCCTCAATAAAAGAAGCATCTGAATTCCTGTACACTTCTACGGCGACAACATTTTCACCTTTTTTATTCAAATAATCAGTGATATTAAAAGAAGCGACATTACGTGAATTTTTTGAGAAACCAACATACTTCCCATTGATCCATAGATAAAAAAATGAATCTACCCCATCAAAATTAATATAGATATCACGGCCGTCCCAATTAGTTGGCACTTCGAATGAGCGTCTATAAGATCCAACTTCATTTCGGTAGATATACGTTGTCCAATGCTTTGGTGGGGTACGCATAACACCTCCGCGCCAGTCATCCACTTTTACCTGATGTTGAAAAATAACAGGTTGGTTAACATAAATCGGCACACCATATTTTAGCGTACCATCTTTTTGAATGCCCGCTATATTCCAGCTCATTGGAACACCAACATTATCCCAAGCTGTTACATCTGCTTGAGGATCAAAAAAATTCTTCGGTCTTTCATCAGGAGTTTTTACCCAATTAAATTTCCAGGTACCGTTTAAAGACTTCCAATACTCACTATTTTCCGGTAATACTTTACGAGCCTTATCAGCATCTTTAAAAGAGAAAAAATAAGCATGGGGTTGCTCCTTATTGAGCGCGAGGTCTTGGGGAGACTCCCACTCTTTACCTGTTGGAATCGTTTCGACCCCATAACGAAAGCCTGCAATCGGATCACCGATTTGTGCATTCGCCTGAAAGGCCGATGCTAATAAAACTGCCATGACACAGCTTATTCGCATAGATAATGATTTGATCATATTCATTTATTAAATAGAGGTTGTCCACAAAAATATAAGCAATATAATGAAATACAAGTAGCTACAATTAATCATTCGATTGCGTAAAATTTATATATATAAAGATGGATAAGTTCCATTCTGTTCAAAAAGTTAATTAGGAAAGCTTCATAAACGGCTGAGTGCCCAAAATCAAAAATAAACTTGATGCACACGAAACCGCTATTTTTTTCGTTTAAAAAATTTACGCTTATCAAAAAAAAAGAGTAGGTTTGGCCCTACGTAGAATGGGTTTTTCTACCAAACAACACAAATATTAAACTCGTTGGGTTACTATTAGTTATATTAAGGTATTAATAGGTGAGTAAGATCAGTAAATCAAATAAGCTCGAGAATGATGAGCAAATCATAGCCGGTATTAAATCGGGTAGTAGTATTGCATTGGATGCAATATATGAATTATACTATCCATCTATTGCCCATATGATTTCTCAAAATAACGGAAGCGAAGATGAGGCAAAAGATATCTTCCAAGAGGCCGTGATTGTTCTTTATGACAAGGTTTCTAAAGGTAATTTTGAATTAAGCAGTAAACTTAAAACCTATCTATATTCGATTTGCCGAAGACTTTGGCTTAAGCAGTTAAATCGTGCAGGTTTTGGATCAGTAGATATCCGAGGTTATGAAGATTCGTTACCGGATAACGATGATATCGAGCGACATCAGGAGCTTGACAAAAAATTTGACCAAATGGAACACGCAATGTCTCTTTTAGGAGAACCTTGTAAAACCATTCTCCACGATTTCTATATCCAGAACCATTCCATGCAGGAGATCTGCGAGAAGTTTGGATATACCAATACTGACAATGCCAAAACTCAAAAATACAAATGCCTGCAAAGATTGAAAAAACTATTTTTCATGCAGTAAAGAAATTAGTATAACGAACAATGAGTATGATGAGTCAACAAGAGTTTTTTGAATTAGCAGATCGCTATCTCAGGGATGAAATGATAAAAGAAGAGCGTGCTTCTTTCCAATCTTTCTGTGCAGAAAACCCTTCTTTCTCGGCACAGCTAACGCAACACCGTCAATTTCTTGACAATCTTAAAGATACACAGTCACGTATTGATTTTAAACAGCAACTCGCACAGTCCGCTAAAAGTTATCACCAGTCGCATCAGCAGGCGAAAGTGATTCCGATGAAGCAAACAAAAGTAATCTCTTTATGGGAAAAATTGAAAGCAAGTTCATTAGTAGCTGCTTCGGTAGCCGTAGTTGCCGTATTTTCCACATTATGGATTTCAGGATATTATAAGAATATTGATAAAGCTAATACAGATTACAGTGCATTGAAGCGTGACATGAATAATGTGAAGAAAGATGTCAATGAACATAATGCTGCGCTGAAAAGTATTAATAATAAATCAACCAAAGCAAGTGAATCTTCTGTCAGTCAATATGGAGCTACAGGGTTTATGGTTTCAAATAATGGTTATGTCGTGACCAACTACCATGTTGTAAGCGGTGCAGATTCAATATACCTGCAAAATAATAAAGGGGAATCATACAAAGCACAGGTAATCCATTCGGACGCCAGCAATGATTTAGCGATACTACTAATTGAAGATGCGAACTTTAAAAGAGGCAAAACTTTACCATACACCTTTAAAACCGCAGCATCAGATTTAGGAGAAGATATTTATACGATAGGTTTCCCACGGGATGAGGCCGTGTACGGGCAAGGATATTTGAGTTCATCGACAGGATATGCCGGTGATACAATCGCTTATCAAATTTCAATCCCTGTTAACCCAGGTAACAGCGGTGGTCCAGTAATGGACACCAAAGGAAATGTTATCGGTATTATCTCCGGTAAACAAAGAGGGATTGATGGTGCCGGTTTTGCAATCAAAACAAAATCGATATTGAAAGCATTAGATGAAATACCTGCCGATTCATTGCAAGGGCAAGTAAAATTAAATAAGAAAAATATGCTCTCTGGTCTTTCAAGAACAGAGCAAATAAAAAGAATGCAAGATTATATATACATGGTGAAAGTATATTAATCATTTAAGACCCATAAAAAAAGGCATCAATTCAAATTGATGCCTTTTTTTATGAATAATATACTCCTAATTATAAATTAGGCTGTGGAGTTGTTCTTAAGTAAGGTTTGATTTCTTTAAAGCCTTTCGGGAACTTTGCAGGGATGTCTTCTGTTTTGATAGCAGGAACCACAATCACATCCTCTCCATGTTTCCAGTCCGCAGGTGTAGCTACAGAATAATCGGCAGTCAATTGTAAAGAATCAATAACACGTAATATTTCATCAAAATTACGACCGGTAGATGCAGGGTACGTTAGTGTTAATTTAATTTTTTTATCTGGCCCTATAATAAATACCGAACGTACTGTTACCGTTGCAGAAGCATTGGGGTGAATCATATCATACAATTCGGATACATGACGATCTTCGTCAGCAATAATCGGAAAATTAACAGTAGTATTCTGGGTTTCGTTGATATCCTGTATCCAATCCAAATGATCTTGAACAGGATCAACACTTAAAGCGATTGCTTTCACACCCCTTTTATCAAACTCCGATTTTAATTTCGCTGTCCGTCCAAGTTCAGTTGTACAAACAGGTGTATAATCAGAGGGGTGCGAAAAAAACACAACCCAGCTATCTTTAATAAACTCATGGAAATCAATATCTCCTATTGTCGTCTGCGCTTTAAAATTTGGCGCTTCATCTCCTAATCTTAAACTCATATCTTTCTTTTTTAAATTCGTAATACACTATATACTCTACAAATATAGTAGATTTTTATTCATAACAAAATCTAAGCTTTGTTTTTTACAAAAACCTTTTAAAAATTATTAAACTTTATTATGCAAGCATAATAATAAAATAAGTATATTTACTTACAAACCATTACCAATGTACACATTATGAATTTTGAATTAAACGAAGAATATAGCATGATTCAGGAAGCTGCTCGAGATTTCGCGCAACAGGATTTAAAACCGGGTGTCATAGAACGGGATGAGAAAGCACTATTCCCTTACGACCAGGTGAAGAAAATGGGTGAATTAGGATTTATGGGCATGATGGTCGACAGTAAGTATGGAGGTGCAGGGCTTGATGCATTAGCTTATACCTTGGTCTTGGAAGAAATTGCTAAAATCGACGCATCAGCTGCAGTGATCATGTCTGTTAATAATTCTCTCGTATGCTACGGCTTAGAAGCTTTCGGCACCGAAGAGCAAAAAGAAAAGTATTTAAGACCTTTAGCTTCTGGAGAAAAGCTAGGTGCTTTTGCCCTATCCGAACCTGAAGCGGGTTCAGATGCAACATCTCAGCACACAACAGCAATAGATCAAGGAGATCATTACCTTTTAAATGGCACTAAAAACTGGATCACAAATGGCGGTAATGCCGATATTTGCCTCATCATTGCACAGACGCATCCCGAAAAAGCACATCGTGGCATAAATGTACTGATTGTAGAAAAAGGGATGCCTGGTTTTACAATCGGACCAAAAGAGAATAAACTTGGCATCAGAAGCTCAGATACCCACTCACTCTTATTTACTGATGTTAAAGTCCCTAAAGAAAACCGCATAGGTGAAGATGGATTTGGATTCAAATTTGCCATGAAAACATTAGATGGAGGTAGAATTGGTATTGCGGCCCAAGCATTAGGTATCGCCGCAGGTGCTTATGAATTCGCTCTTGCTTATGCAAAAGAGCGAAAAACCTTTGGAAAACCAATTGCAGAGCATCAGGCTATTCAATTTAAACTCGCAGATATGGAAGTTGAAATAGAAGCCGCAAGACTATTGACATATAAAGCAGCATGGACAAAAGATCAAGGGTTGCCCTACAGCAAAGAAGCGGCAATGGCCAAACTACATGCTTCCGAAGTTGCGATGAAAACAAGTATTGAAGCCGTTCAGATCCATGGTGGATATGGCTATGTAAAAGAGTACCATGTAGAAAGATTGATGCGTGACGCAAAGATCACACAGATTTATGAAGGAACTTCTGAGATACAGCGATTAGTCATCGCTAGAGAGATACTAAAATAAAAAGATTCACAGGGCAACCGATCATGCCCTGTGAATCTTTTTATTTTCCTCTATTTTAAGGATAGCAGATTAAAAAGTGATCAAATTTTATCTGCCATTAAACAAGCTTACCATCTATTGTTGCTAAATAGCCATAATCTTCAAATGCAAAGCTAGAGGTTTCTTTCATTACATAATTTAATAACAACTTAGATCTTAGAAGTAAGATTTGCTGTTCTTGAACGTCCTTACTTTTCAAACCATCGTGCATCAGTACCAATGCTAATGGTCTTATCTGCTCCACTTCCAGATCTTCTTTCGCGTAGCTTAATAAAGCTTCATCAGTTACCGTCAAGAAAAATTGACGGCTTTTTTTAAAAAACTCATCGTAAGCTTTATCAAATACAATGGATGAAGGCTCATCAAAAACATGCTGTTCATCGACAAGTAATCTCAAAAACTTACCCATTTCATTTGTCCAATTCAACAATGAATTACTTTCAAATCTAATTCCCATACTATCTTATTTGTCCATTACCCGTTACATACCATTTTTCAGTCACTAATTTTTCTAAGGCAAAAGGTCCTCTAGCGTGAAGCTTTTGTGTAGAAATACCGATCTCAGCTCCTAAACCAAATTCTCCACCATCTGTAAATCGCGTGGAGGCATTGGCATACACTGCAGCGGCATCCACAGCATTCATAAATCGTTCCAATTTTTCCGAATCATTGGAGACAATACATTCTGAATGACGGGAGGAATAAGTAGCAATGTGCGTCAAAGCCTGTTCCAGTCCTTTTAATATTTTAATTGAACATTTAAGATCTAAAAATTCACGCCCAAAATCAACTTCATTTGCTTGTTGCAAATAAGGATATCCCAATCGCTCTAAAATAGCATAACTCCGTTCATCAGCAAAAACTTCCACCCGCTCCTTTTCAAAGGGAACGATAATTCCATCTAAAAATGAATCAGCAATCTCTTCATCTAATAATATCGTATCCAATGCATTGCAAACAGAAGGTCTGGATATTTTTGCGTTAGCAACAATAGCAACAGCCTTATCGATTGTTGCTGATTGCTCTACATAGGTATGACACACCCCAGCACCTGTTTCAATAACGGGAACTTTAGCATGCGCACGAACAAAATCAATCAATGATTGCGAGCCTCGGGGGATAATAATATCCACAAATTTTGTTGCCGTAAGTAATTCTTGTACAAATTTCCGGTCTGTTGGCAGTAATTGAACAATATTTGGGTTTAAATGATGCTGAATCAAAACTTTTTGAATGATCTCAACCAATATCTGATTTGTATGAAAAGCATCCGTGCCACCCCGCAACAGACAAACATTGCCCGAGCGAATACATAATGCAGCCACATCAATAGTCACATTCGGTCTAGACTCATATATAACCGCGACTACCCCCAAAGGAACTGCTTTCTTTTCCAACAATAAACCATTATCCAAAACCTGCTGGTTTAATAACTTTCCGGAAGGATCAGGAAGTTTAGCAACATCCAACACACTTTTTGCCAAAGCCTCTATCCTTTCGGCATTCAAAACCAACCGATCCCTTTTCGGATCATCTGCATCTAATAATTTCAGATCTTTTTCATTTTCAAATAGAATAGCAGTAACCCGTGCTCGCAATATCTCTGCCAGATCAGTTAAAATATGTGCTTTTGTATCTGAATCCAATTGATTTATATCCCTTGTTGCAGCCAATGCTGCTTCTAATTGCTCTGTGATATTTTCCATATTATAACAATACGATATCATCAGCATGTGCTAAGATAATATCTTTACGTTTTACATTCTTCATTAAATCGCCCATATCCCACTTAGATTTAGCAACAGCAATGATTTGATCATCTTCGTCAAAAATATGGAACACTTCACCTTCCTCAAACTGTTCAACACAGGTTTTAACACCAACAAGTAAGAGACTTTTTCGTTGCAAAAGTGCCTCTACAGCACCTCTATCAATAATTACTTTACCCTTAATTAAACTTCCACTTGCTAACCATTTATTGCGGGAAGAAACCTTTTTAGGTTGTGCCATGCAGATCGTACCCGTTTGACCTTCGATCGCTTTCAGCAAGGCATTTTCAGTTTGCATGCTAAAAATAACAGCCCGTATCCCCATCTGATTAGCCAACCGTGCAAAATTTAATTTTGACGTCATACCACCAAGACCGACAGAAGACTTATCTGTTCTTGCTAAAGAAAGTGCCGCCTTATCGATCACTTTTAATTCGGGGATAACTATTCCTTCCGAATCCATAACTCCGGGTACCGAAGTTGTAAATAAAATTTGCTCAGCACCAAAGCCAACTGCAATCAAAGTCGCCAACTCATCATTATCAGAAAATTTCAATTCTTTATTACTCACCACATCATTTTCATTGGCAATAGGAATAATGTTATTTTTCCATAAAGTTTCATAAGTATTTTTCAATTGCACAAATTGATTCCTATTTGCAAAATGCTGACGCTCACATAAACTTTGAGCTAAAGCAATTTTAAAGGGTCGAAAATAAGTACTATAAATTTGCAATAACAAAGGATTACCAATAGCTGCTGCAGCCTTTCTTTCTGACAAAGTCCCCGAATACCGTGTCAAAAACTTTTTTCCTGCCGCAACTGCTCCTGAAGAAACCAGAACGACATTATATTTCTGTTGTATTTGAGCAACCTGTCTTGCAATCTCCAATACGATCCGTTCATCTACCTCCCCGTCCGCTGTCGTAATAGAAGCTGAGCCAAACTTGATAACAACAATTGGCTTTTTCATATATTTTTTTGTGTTTATTTTGTTTAGGTAATTACTTATTCTTATAAAAATAAAGAAGCGTTTTGACAAAAGAAAGGTTTATGAAAAATTATCTACCAAAAAGGTATATTTTATATGGTACAATTTGTGTAGGAATACTCTCAATTCAAAACACCATCATATATGAATCGTTTACTTAACAGTATCATGGTTGCTTCGCTTTTGTTCGTTTCATGCCAACAAAAGAACAAGGAGGCTGCCCAATCCAAAGAAACAGCGACAGTGGGCGGTGATAAAGACAAGCACGGCTGTATCGCCAGTGCAGGATACACTTGGTCAACTTTAAAAGATAGCTGTGTTAGGCCTTTTGAACAGATACAATTGGATATCGTTAATAATTCAGATAGCTATGAAACAGCGGCATTTCTGATTATTGATGATAAGAAACATGCCGCAGAGGTTTTTCTAAAAGAAAGCCCAGAAAGCATTGTCTTAAAACACGTCAAAGAATATGAATATGAAAATCAGGATTACAAGTTAATTCAGGATCAGCATTGCTGGACATTAATTAAAGGCGACAAAACTTTATATAAAGAAAAAGAATAAAAAAAGGGCTTAAGCCCTTTTTTTATTTAAATCGTTCATCAAATATTTTCTCTAGGGAGAACATCTCATCTCTAAGTTTAGCGGCTTCTAAGAAGTCCATTTCTTTGGCTGCCTTTTCCATTTTCTTACGAACTGTATCGATCGCTTTTTTAAGCTCTTTCTCACCTAGGTATTGTAACACCGGATCTGCGGCAATGGCTACCGAAGGATCTGGCTCAACATATATCTTCGGCTCCAGTCCATTGAAATCAGCGACCGAGGTTTGCTCCATAATCTCCTCTTTAGTTTTTCCGACAGTTCGAGGCGTAATATGATGTTCTTCGTTATATTTCATTTGTTTCTCACGACGGCGGGTAGTCTCATCAATAGTAGCAGCCATACTATCTGTCATCCGATCTGCATACATGATCACACGCCCTTTGTCATTACGCGCAGCACGACCGATTGTCTGAATCAATGATCTCTGAGAACGCAAAAAACCTTCCTTATCAGCATCCAATATCGCGACTAATGTTACTTCAGGTAAATCAAGACCTTCCCTCAATAAGTTGACCCCTACCAGAACATCAAATTCACCAAGACGCAATCCTCTTAAAATTTCGACCCGTTCCAATGTCTTTACCTCAGAGTGAATATACCTAACTTTTATATGCAGCTTAGTCATATATTTGGTTAACTCTTCTGCCATACGCTTCGTCAACGTTGTCGCTAACACACGTCCACCGGCTTTAATGGCCTTATCTGCTTCCTCAAGGAAATCATCCACCTGATTAATCGCAGGATGAACTTCAATAATCGGATCTAACAACCCTGTCGGCCGTATAACTTGCTCAACAAAAACACCTTCCGTCTGCTGTAACTCGTAATCTCCCGGTGTTGCAGAAACATAAATCGTCTGATTCGTCAAAGATTCAAATTCAGGGAAATTCAAAGGCCTATTGTCAAGCGCTGCCGGTAACCTAAAACCATGTTCTACCAAAGCAATTTTTCTGGAACGGTCTCCACCATACATGGCCCGTAATTGCGGAATCGTTACATGACTTTCGTCTATAACAAGTAAATAATCTTCGGGAAAATAATCCAGTAAACAGAAAGGACGCATCCCAGGCTCACGACCATCAAAAAACCGCGAATAATTTTCAATTCCGGAACAATAGCCAAGCTCTCGCATCATCTCCAGATCGTAATTAACACGTTCTTCCAGACGTTTCGCTTCCAGCATCTTACCTTCCTCTTCCAACTGTGTTCTACGTTGCACCATCTCTTCTTGAATTGCCCAGATCGTTGAAGTAAACTTTTCCTTTGGTGTTACAAAGAGTGTTGCAGGAAAAAGAGCTAGATCTTCCATTCTACTTAAGGTCTTTCCTGTTACCGGATCGATTTCACTCAACTCATCAATCTCATCACCAAAAAATGATACGCGAATGGCAAAATCCAAATAGGCTGGGAAAATATCTACTGTATCTCCCTTTACACGAAAAGTACCTCTCTTAAATTCAGTCGTCGTACGCGCATACAAGATCTCAACCAAGCGATGCAAAAATGCGTTACGGGAAATCACTGTCCCAACAGCAAATCGAAAAATCGACTTGGAGAAATCTTCAGGATTACCCATACCATAAATACAGGAAACAGAAGATACAACAATAACATCACGCCTTCCCGACATCAGTGCCGTTGTAGTAGCAAGACGTAATTTCTCAATCTCTTCATTGATCGCTAAATCTTTCTCAATATACGTATTCGATGACGCGATAAAAGCTTCCGGCTGATAGTAGTCGTAGTAAGAGACAAAATAATTGACAGCATTGTCAGGAAAAAACTGCTTAAACTCTCCGTAAAGCTGAGCTGCTAATGTTTTATTATGGCTGAGTATTAAAGTCGGTTTCTGTGTTTGCTGAATCACATTCGCCACTGTAAACGTTTTTCCAGATCCAGTCACCCCTAAGAGGGTTTGGTATTGTTCTCCTTCGTTTAAACCCTGCACCAATTCTTTGATTGCAGTAGGTTGATCTCCAGTAGGCTTATATTCAGACGTAAGTTGGAACTTCATAAAATCTTATTCAAGTAATACAAATTTAATCAAAATAAATGAGGCATTTATATTATTCAATGAGTCTGCTATTCACAACTATTTTTCCGTTTAAACAAACAATAAGTAATAATATTTGTGTAAATTGGTATAATCACTAAAATCTACACGATATGCTCAATATCCTCAGCACACAGAACAGCATCGCAAATCAATACATTGCCGAACTACGTGATGTCAACATTCAGAAAGACCGCATGCGCTTCCGGCGCAATCTAGAACGCCTTGGGGAAATATTTGCCTATGAAATCAGTAAAACACTGACTTATGCACCTGTAGATGTAGAAACTCCATTGGGTGTTGCAAATACGCAGATGCTCCTTGATCAACCCGTTTTGGCAACTATTCTGCGAGCAGGATTACCCTTACATCAAGGTTTGTTGAATGTTTTCGATCACTCGGACAGTGCATTTATTGCGGCCTATCGTCACACCAAGAAAAGTGGTGAATTTGAAATCCATAAAGAATATGTAAACACCCCAAATCTGGATAACAAAATTGTCATTGTTGCCGATCCGATGCTAGCCACCGGAAAAAGCGCAGTACTATGCTGTAAGGATCTTTTAAATGATTATGCAATTAGAGAATTACATATTGTTATTGCCATCGCTTCCGAAGAAGGTATTAGACATGTGCAGGCATTCTTACCCAAAGCGACAATATGGGTCGGAGCAGTAGATAATGAACTGACAAGCAAAGCGTACATTGTACCCGGTTTAGGCGATGCGGGAGACCTTGCTTTTGGAAATAAGCATTAGTCTTTTAATAATTTAGTAGTAAAAACTTAATACAGAGAATCGCTCTTAACACATTATATATCAGTAAATTTAAACAACAAAATGAAATACGCACATACACAAACTAACTTATCTTTATATGACTTGGCAAAAATACAATGGCGAAAGCATCAAGACATCCATATGGGATGCTGTTGAAACCAACATCTTAAAAGAAATAGATCTAGGCAATAAGCTCAAAGTCTATATCGGGACAGATTCACAGATTAAAAGAGGAACTATTGATTTTGCAACCGTTATTGTTTTCCTCCGAGAACACCGAGGCGGATTTATGTTCGTACATAAAGATAAAAGAAATCACCTGATGGGCATTAAAGAACGGATGCTCCTCGAAGTTCAAAAATCCATCGACGTTGCTTATGCACTTTGTCCACTCCTAGAGCAATACCAAGTCGATTTGGAAGTCCATGCAGACATTAATACCAACCCTAATTTTCAATCTAATGTCGCATTAAAAGAAGCCATGGGTTACATTATGGGAATGGGTTTTGTGTTCAAGGCAAAACCAGAATCATTTGCCAGTACGACTTGTGCAAACAAGCAAGTACAATAAATGAAAATAGTGACTGAGCACCTTAAAGATCGTTCGATACGATAGCTCTAATAGTTCGCAATTCATCTTAAAGTGTTGATGTCCTAAAATTACTTTTGGACAAATGAACGGTTTTGCTAAATTCGTATCTTTACTTCTAAAGACATGAGAGCTATGCCAGCAATTATACAGCAGATTATACAACAATTTGCCCAGACGACCATGCT
The DNA here is from genome assembly GCF_037479535.1 of Sphingobacterium sp. MYb388. NCBI lineage: Bacteria > Pseudomonadati > Bacteroidota > Sphingobacteriia > Sphingobacteriales > Sphingobacteriaceae > Sphingobacterium > Sphingobacterium sp. MYb388. Next base: position 312,141 of record NZ_JBBGYV010000006.1, read on the forward strand.
TGAATGGATCGGTACCATCACCGGTTTTTTATGTGTCTATCTCGCCGCTAAACAACATATCCTTAATTGGCCCATCAGCGTAATCAGTGTGGTGACCTATGGCTATATTTTCTATCATAGTAAATTATATGGGGACGCCGTATTACAACTCTATTTTTTAGTTACAGCCATTTATGGCTGGTATTATTGGTCAAAGAAAATCAGAGAAAACGATAAGCCTATTGTCTCCTTTACAAAACGTGAAATGCTGTTCACGATAATTACTATCGGAATCCTGACTGCTTTGCTTGGCACTTTTCTACAAAAGCTGACTGATTCAGACGTTCCATATGCAGATGGTTTTTGCACTGCCGTAAGCTTTGTTGCACAATTTTTAATGACACGAAAAGTACTGCAAAACTGGCTACTGTGGGTTTTTGTAGATATCTGTTATATTCCACTTTACTTACATAAAGGTTTATTGCTAACGGCGATTCTATATTTTGTATTTGCCGTGATTGCTTGGGGAGGCTATAGAGACTGGAAGTCCACTTATCGTACTTTTATGCAATAATGTCCAAACAAGATGCCTAACTTTATGCGCACAAATGAGTACATCAAATCCAGAATTAATGAAGATAGCTGTCGTTGGACCTGAATCAACAGGTAAATCAACGATTGCTCAGGCTATAGCAAGACATTTCAACACGGTTTGCGTTCCTGAATTTGCACGTGAATATTGTAAAAACTTGCATAATGAATACACCCTGCAAGATGAAGTTAATATGTATTATGGACAAATCGCGCTTGAAGACACTTTAATACCTTTAGCCTATAATAATATGTTGCTATGTGATACAACGATATTGACTGTCAAAATCTGGTGTGATCATCTCTTTGGTGATACACCTCCGGAAGTAAAAAACGAAATACAACAACGACCATATGACCTTTTCTTACTCATGGATATCGACCTACCATGGGAGGAAGATCCATTACGCGATTTCCCGGAGCAACGTGAACACTTTATGGAAGTGTGGAAACAGGAATTAAATCAACTCAATGCGCGATATGCCATTATTTCCGGATTAGGAGCTGAACGTTTTGAAAATGCACTTAAGGCGATTAAAAGCAAATAACTTTTTTGCCATTTGTATTAAACTGATATCGAAGCTCGTTTATAATTCATAGACTCCGGTTATAGAAATGTCAAAAGTAATATTGATCATAAAAAAGATTTTATCTTGGTAGCACCGCAAAATAAATCGTATTGTAACCTACAATAGGCTAGAGAAGAGCTACAAAAATCAATAGTTATCCATCCTCATGTCACAAAAGCTTTGGAATGGCAAAAAGAAATGAGATAAAAATAAGAAAGGCGATCTCTAATCAAGATCGCCTTTCTTATTTTTAACAAAGTGAATACTAGTAACGGTAAGCTTCCGCTTTAAACGGACCGTCAACTGTAACACCAATATAAGAAGCCTGCTCTTCAGTCAACACATCCAGTTCAACACCGATATGCGCTAAATGTAAACGAGCAACTTTCTCATCCAAATATTTTGGAAGTGTGTACACTTTATTCTCATAAGCAGCCGTATTCGTCCATAATTCCAATTGCGCTAACGTTTGGTTTGTGAACGAATTTGACATTACGAATGAAGGATGTCCCGTAGCACAGCCTAAATTCACTAATCTACCTTCTGCTAATAAAATGATATCAACACCGTCAATCGTATATTTATCAACCTGAGGTTTAATTTCAATTTTTGTATTACCATAGTTTTCATTTAACCAAGCAACATCAATTTCATTATCAAAGTGACCGATATTACAAACAACCGTTTTGTCTTTCATTGATTTGAAATGCTCAGGACGAACAATATCTTTATTACCTGTAGTCGTAACAACGATATTAGCTTCTTTAACAGCATCAGCAAATTTTTTCACTTCAAATCCTTCCATAGCTGCCTGTAAAGCACAGATAGGATCGATTTCAGTAACGATAACACGAACACCAGCAGAACGTAAAGACTCTGCAGAACCTTTTCCTACATCACCGTAACCCGCTACAACAGCAACTTTACCTGCCAACATCAAATCTGTTGCACGACGGATAGCATCCACTAAAGATTCGCGGCAACCATATTTATTATCAAATTTAGATTTTGTAACAGAATCATTAACATTGATAGCTGGTAAATGTAATGTCCCGTTCTTCATACGTTCGTATAAACGGTGAACACCAGTAGTTGTTTCTTCAGACAAACCTTTGATTTCAGCGATCAATTCTGGATATTTATCAAACACCATATTTGTTAAATCACCACCATCGTCTAAGATCATATTCAACGGTTGACGCTCTTCACCAAAGAATAATGTTTGCTCAATACACCAATTGAATTCTTCTTCGTTCATACCTTTCCAAGCATATACGGGAATCCCAGCAGCGGCAATGGCAGCAGCGGCGTGGTCTTGTGTAGAAAAGATATTACAAGATGACCAAGTCACATCAGCACCCAGTTCAACCAAAGTTTCAATTAAAACAGCTGTCTGAATAGTCATGTGAAGACAACCCGCAATACGCGCACCTTTTAAAGGTTTTGCGGCACCAAACTCAGCACGAAGGCTCATTAAACCCGGCATTTCAGCTTCCGCTAATTCTATTTCTTTACGGCCCCATTCAGCAAGGGTGATTTCCTTAACTTTGTATGGTACGTACGTACTTTCTACTGATGACATATATTATTCTTTTTAAGTTTTAAATTTATTAGCAAAAATACCATTCAATACCTTTAAATCAAAACGTTGAATTTGAAAGCTGTAAAATTCTGACATTGTTTTGAGACTAACGTCTTGACTTAGCTCCTAACAACACTTATATTTGTATGATTAAATTTAAAAAAGAAGATTATGTATCCAGAATATTTAGTAGAACCAATGCGTAAAGAGCTTACAGATGTAGGTTTCGAAGAATTAAAAACTGCTGAGCAAGTTGATGCGGCTATTGCTACAGAAGGAACTGTATTTGTGGTTGTAAACTCAGTATGTGGTTGTGCAGCGGCAAATGCTCGTCCTGCTGCTAAAGCGGCAGTAAAAAATGAAAAACATCCAACTAAATTTGTTACTGTTTTTGCTGGTATGGAAAAAGAAGCTGTTGATAAAGCTAGAAACTATATGTTGCCTTATCCTCCGTCTTCCCCTGCTATGGCATTATTCAAAGATGGCAAATTAGTTCATATGATAGAAAGACATATGATTGAAGGTCGCTCTGCCCAAATGATCGCTGATAATTTAGCAGCTGCATTTGACGAGTACTGTTAATCATTTATTTTGATTTTTGAAAAAGAAAAAGGCTGTTCGAGTTATTCGAATAGCCTTTTTTGATATTATCAAATCATTTGCTTTGCTCAAATGAGCCCTGCAGATTCAAATTAATTTCTTGGAATATAAGTCTTATTACCATTACTATTGATATAGTATTTGCCACCTTCTGGGCCAATATATACATCATGACCATTATACTTCTCTGAAGATAACTTGCCTGCAGTTGCTTTAGTAGGAGTTGCAGTCGATTTTTTCACCTTATTTGTTGAAGCTGTCACATTACTTTTAGCTTTCTCAGTTGATTTAATCGCTTTTTCAGATTCCGCTTTTGATAAAGCGCTTTCGTTCTTAACTGACTGCTTATTTACTTCCTTCGCTTTTATTGCTTCATCCTTCGCTTTTCCGGCAGCTTTAGTAGCTTTAACGGCATCTGATTTAGCGACCTTACTTTCTTTTTCAGCGACCTGTTTTGTACTTGCAGCATTCTCCTTTACTTTTTCCGAAGCTTTTACCGTTTTAATTGCGGAAACCTTCTCCTTTTTAGCTGTCTCTTTTGCTTTTACGGTATTATCCTTCACCGCTTTCTCTGTTTTTTTAACAGCCTTGTTTGGAGTAGTTTCTTGTGCAGTACTCATGGTAATACCAAACACAGAAACAAATGCAGCTAATGCTGCCATTTTTTTAAAATAATTTAAGGTATTCATAACCCAATATATTTAAGTGTAAAACTAGTTTTAAAAATCAAAACAAATGCCAAAACTCCTTAACAACAAGCACGTTAACAGATATTTAACGTTACTAATGGTTAATAAAAAAAGGGTTTTATGAGATCAGTCATAAAACCCTTTAATCTGGTTCTTTATTTACCTGGTGGCTTAGCTTTAGGCATCATTTTATTACCCTTTCTGTCAGGAGTCTTTTTTCCTGCAGTTGAATCCTTTGCCGCCTCAGGATTTTCTTTAACCGGTGCTGCTGGCTTCACCTTTGGTTCCGATTTTTTCACAGGATGCGTCTGTTGCGCAGATACTGAGGCTGCTCCATAAACCAATAAAAAGGCAACGATAGCTGCAGTTATTCCTGAAAATTTTATTGCTTTCATAATAGAAGATAGCGTTAGTTTATTTTGATAAGAATCGCTCAAACCAAGTGCCACAAAACAATCCCAAAATTATTTAACACACTTACTTACAATAAATTAAAATCAAAAATCATTTATTATTGTATTATAATAATTATGATTACAGGTAATGAAATTATTTTTAAACAGAAATCTGTAAAATATTAAAACTGTATGTTTTAACCTCCATACTTCATGCACATATCCTTATATTCATACACATCATTCAATCTCCTTAACAACTGGTGTATTCTCCTTCTTTATTTTTCGAACTTTTAAATACAATAGAACAAATGAAAGAATAAAACAAACAACAGTTGTCAAAGCCAGCGCTAAGATCGAGGACTTCACATTTGCAACTGCCCCCTGTTCTATCACTAACACCCGGAAGATCTCTAAATAATGTGTCAGCGGAATCAATTTAGAGATATAGACTACCCAATCAGGCATCTGGCTCAAAGGCCACGTAAAGCCGCTCAAGATAAAGCTTGGTGTAGCGATAACCATGAGTATCTCGGTTGCTTTAAGTTGACTCGGAATAATAATACTCACCAGTATACCGATAAAACTAACTGCGAGTAAGAAGAATACAGTTCCTAATAAAAACGGACCAATTGGTATTTCAAGAGGCATTCTATAAAAAAGTGAAAAACCATAATAAAGAAAATAAATACCTACGGACATGATCAAAAAAGGAGCTATTTTCACTAAAATCAGCAGTAGCACATTAGACGATTTAGTTACTAACTCCTTAAATGTTCCCTTTTCAAACTCTGATGCAAAACTTAATGCCAAAGCTAACATCATCACTTGTTGTAATACAGTTAATAGCACGCCCGGAAGCATGAAATATAAATAGTTTCCGCTTTTAATATGCTGTTTAATGATTGTAGTTTTAAAAGGTTCATATTGCTGATTGGCTACGTACCCCGGGACACCTTTCTTCTGCTGTGCTTTAATCTGAATCCCGGCTTTTAATGTTGCTGCACAGACATTCGCCGCCATGCTCGCATAATTAGAAGTTAATGTATTGGCTGCATTGACAAAGAGCGTCAACTCCGTAGAACGGTTATAGTTCACATCCGAATCAAAATTCTTTGGAATCTGTACCACAACGGTTGCTTCATGTTTCAATGCCTCTTGTTTTGCATTAAAAGCATCTGGCAAAACTGCTGCAACATAAATCACCTCACTCTCATTAAACATTGTGATCAGTTGCTTGCTTAGCGGACTTCTGTCTTGATCTACAACGATAATAGGTAGATGAGTCACTTTACCCTTTTGATAAACTGCACCAATTAACACCCCATATAAAATAGGTGCGCCCACAAAAAGCATCAATAACACTTTATTTTGAAAAAAGAGCCTAAATTCTCGTTTTAATAAGGATAAGAATGTGCGCATAATACTTATTTTGTGTTATCAAGATGAAGAATAAACGTCGCCTTAGTCAATAATTTATCCGAACCAACTTTTTGCACAGGTTTCAATTTTACCTCAAACAAAGATTCCTGCTGTTCAAAATCGGGATAAGCCGTAGCAATATTCGCATAAGAACTCAATGTTTTAATGGAAACCACCTCAGCTTCTATTTTTTTATTATCTAAATATGGAAATGAAAGCTGCTGCTTACTTCCTACTATCAGGTTATGTAACTGCTTTTCAGGAATTGTAACCCGGAAATAGGTACCATCCACCAAGTAACCAGAAATTAAGCTATATCCCGCCAAAGCAAGTTCCCCGACTTTTAAATTTATGGTTTCAATTGTCATATTTTGAGGCGCGATGATAAAACGTTCCTTCGTTGCAACATCCACTTCGGATACCGCCCCTATTGCTCTCTCCTTTTGCCCCAAAGCCATTTTCTGCTGTTCTATTCGTGCACCGTTTTCAGCATCCGCAAGTTCGGCCTGAACAGCTAAATATTGATTCTTTGCCCCTTGAAATTTCATATAAACTTCATCGTACTGCTGTTGAGCAACCAAAGAGTCCTTAATGAGGTTTTGCATTCTATTCAGTGATTTTTGTGCAAATTCATATTGCTCACGCAACCCATCACGCTTCGCTCGCAATTGCTTCAACTGATTATCTGTTGCTCCTTTTACAGCCATTTTGTATTGCGCTTCAGCAGACTCAAGAGCCCCTTTAGCTTGAATAGATTTGGCTTCAACCTCTGGAAACTCCAAAATCATTAAGGTGTCGCCAGCCTGCACAACATCGCCCTCACTCACTAAAATCTGATGTATTTTTCCAGGAATCTTGGTCGTTACAGCAATCTGATCCCGCTCAATCTTTCCCTCAAAAGTTTTTTTAAGAGGAGCTTCATTGCTACAGCTTTGCATTAATGCCGCGATTCCAAGTATAGATATATATTTTCTCATAATTATTTCACTAATGATTGATAAAGACTTCCTTGTGATTTTAATAATTCTAAAACAGCAGTACGCTGTAATAAAAGTTGATTATAAAAACTAAGTGACTGCTTGTAAAGCTCATTTTCTGCACTTAACCTTTCCGTTACATCTATTAATCCAGCTTCAAATTGCTTTGATGCCAATGAAAGATTATTATTTGCAATTTTTATCTGCTGTTCATGCACCGCCATTTTTTTCATCGACAACTGGTAATCCGAATTTGTCTTACGTTGCAGCAACATTAATTTATCCCGCGTATCATTCCATTTATTCTGATTCATAACCAGATCCAGATTTGCTTTTTTGATATTATTTCGATGTTGATTTCCATCAAATACATCCCACTTAACACCAACCCCTACAGCAAAACCCGGTGCCATCTGAAAATGATTAGCACTTAAATTAAGATCACCGGCAAGCGGTACATCTTTGAATTTGAACTTTGTGTCAAAGGCGTTGAAATAAAAAGCACTACCAAAAGCAAAAATCTGTGGTAATTTTGCTCCCTTTTCTTTTTTCAGTACATACTCGTACGCACGTTGAGAACTTGCCAAAGCTTGCATTTCCTTCCTGTTCTCTACAGCAGGTTGTACCGGATCTACAATCGCTAGTTCCAATGGATAACTCACTGTCTTAAGACTATCTAGAGGCATTTTAGTCAATTCCTCCAATTTAAAATATAAGAGTTCACGACTATTGGTCGATTCGGCTTTCTTACTTTCTAACTCCAGCATAGCCAATTTAATTTTATCACGATCGTAAGGTATAGCCAAACCATTCTCGATCGCTTTTACTACTTTAAGATGCTCCTTATTCAATCTTTTCTCCGAATCAGCAATCAAAGCATCAACTTCTTTCAATAACATGATCTGGTCGAAAGTCTGCACCACTTCCTGAGCAAGCCCCTCATAACCGGCTTCGGTCATCAGCTGCTGTGCTTTATACTTTTCATCCAAAGCTTTTTTCCCATTCGTAATCTGTAGACCACTAAAGATAACCTGTGTCGCATTTACACCTGCAAAGCCAACCTGAGAAGAGGTATTAAATTTTTGTGCACCTTCAAAAAGATTCAGTCCCAAGATCGGAAGGGTTTTTGTCGGAAGATCTAATTCTCCACTAGCATTGAGATATCCATACATACCCATAGCAGATATGTGGGGTAATAACTTTCCGCTCACAGAATTCTTATCTAAAAGGGTTTTCTGATTTTCTAAATAACTATTCTTAATATCGCTATTATTCTGTATTGCCTTTTGAATAAATTCTTTTAGCTGGGGACTAATACCTTGCTGTCCAAACGTTGTATTTTGAAACAGAAAAGGCATTAAAAACATAAAGCATGAAATCTTTTTAACTAACATATTCATAACTCGCATAAGGGTCGATTAGTATATTAAGTAACAATACAAAGATGCGTATGTTTTACGATTTAATTTTTAAGATATCTTAAAAAGGAAAAAATTAATCAAGTTGTCCTCTTATTACCGATAAAGTCTGTTGCGACATCCCTAAATATGAGGCAATATGTCCTAGAGAAGCATTTTTAAGAAGTTCCGAATTTTCTGTTAATAGTAATTGGTATCGTTCCATAGCCGTTTGAAACTGCATATTATAAAACCGATTGGAGAAACTGATCACCGAATCGAGTAAAACTTTTTGAATGATCTGATTCACAACAATGTGAGTCTTTGCTAATTCCAAAATATGTTGAAAAGGTATGAATGAAATTTTACATGTGGTCAAGGCCTGAAAACCAAATAAAGAAGGTTTTTGATAGAAAACACTCTCTATACCTGTACTAAATGTATTGGGTCCAAAGAAATAATGTGTAATATCCTTACCATTCTTATAGTAGAAGATCCGTGTTAAGCCAGATTCTACAAAATAAATATATTTTAAGTAGCTATCAGGTTCAAAAATTATATCTCCTTTATAAAATTCCTTTGTTTCAATAATCTGAGAAAACAACAACATTAAGTCGTCATCAATAAGATATAAGGTTTTGAAATGTTCCAATGCAGTCATAACTTAAATATGCCAATTTTAAATCAAAAAACCACAAAAAAAGCCCTTACTATTTATAGTAAAGGCTTTTCTAACATATATTTTTTCTTCTATTGCATATCAAACAAATGTTTTTCTGCATGATAAGAAGATCTCACTAATGGACCTGATTCAACATATTTGAATCCCATTTTTAAACCAATTTCTTTATATTTATCAAACTGCGCAGGTGTAACCCACTCCACTACAGGGTGATGAGCCTTAGTCGGCTGTAAGTATTGACCTATTGTTAAAATATCAACCCCTACATTAAATAAATCTTGCATTGTCTCAATAACATCTTCCTCAGTCTCTCCAAAACCAAGCATTATACCCGATTTGGTACGCAGACCAGCTTCAGAAATACGACGAAGACATTCTAATGAACGATCATATTTTGCTTGAATACGCACTTCACGAGTCAAACGTCTTACGGTTTCAATATTATGAGATACAACCTCTGGACGAACAGCAAGCACGCGATCAAGATTTTCCCATTGTCCTTTAAAATCAGGAATCAAAGTCTCTAAAGTAGTTGTAGGACTTTCTTGACGAATAGCATTGATTGTTTCTGCCCAAATGATAGAACCCCCATCTTTCAAGTCATCACGATCGACAGAAGTAATGACACAATGTTTCACCTGCATCAGTTTAACCGAATTAGCAACTCGCGCTGGTTCATCCAGTTCAACAGCTTTGGGACGCCCCGTTGATACAGCGCAAAACGAACACGAACGTGTACAAATATTGCCTAAAATCATGAATGTAGCAGTTCCTGCACCCCAACACTCACCCATATTAGGACAGTTTCCACTCTCACAGATCGTATGTAGCTTATGCTCGTCTACTAGTCCTCTTACATGTCTATATTCTTTACCAACTGGCAATTTTACACGCAACCAATCTGGCTTACGCTGTGTTTGTGTTGCAGGGATAACTGGAAGTTCAATCATGATGCAAAGTTAATGATTATAAATGTAATTTTTTATCGACATTTTGTTTGAATACTATCATAATAACCATTGTCACCACATATCATACAGTTGAACGTATTGTTTTTTTTATGATATTTGTAAAACATCATATTAAATACCAATTCACATGCGATTTAGCCATTCAGTAACTTTGGTACTTTTAGCGGGACTTTTACCCCTAAAAATATTTGCTCAGCAAAATTTTGACTTAATACCGAAACCCAGCAGTCTTACACTAGCAGTTGGTTCTTATCAAATTCCAGCTTTTCCAAAAGTTTATGTTTCAGAAGAATTCATAAATGCCAGTCAGTTACTAACGGAACATCCGGCTATAACATCTATTACGACCGAAATTGTAAAAAAGATTAAGAAAGCACCCAAAGAAGGAATTCGCATCTTAAAAGCTGAGGAAACAGATAAACTAGATAAAGCAGCCTATCGCATCGGTATTACTGATAAAGGAATTGTTATCCTAGCTCATGAAGTTGCCCCTGTCATCAATGCCATTTACACACTTGTTCAACTCGGCTACTTACAGGACGATCCTGCTCAGATAAATGCTGTGGATATCGAAGATCAACCAAGTTTTTTATATCGCGGATTACATTTAGATCCTTCACGTCATTTTATTCCTTTCCCTATTATGAAGAAATTTGTAGATGTTATGGCTCTCTACAAATTGAATAATCTGCACTGGCATTTGACTGATGGAGCGGGATGGAGATTAGAGATTAAGAAATACCCAGAATTAACCAATAAAGCGGCGTGGCGCACACATGTAAAATGGAAAGACTGGTGGAACAATGGCCGTCAATATGTGGATGCAGGAACTCCAAATGCAAGTGGTGGATTCTATACACAGGATCAAGCCCGAGAACTCGTAGCCTATGCCGCGCAACGGGGGATTAATGTCATTCCTGAAGTTGAAATGCCTGGACACTCTGAAGAAGTTTTAGCCATTTACCCCGAATTATCCTGCTCCGGTAAACCGTATACACAATCTGAATTCTGTGTCGGTAATGAGAAAACTTATGAGTTTTTAAAAAATGTACTGGATGAAGTTATTGCCATATTTCCTTCACCTTACATTCATATTGGAGGAGATGAGGCCGATAAGAAACATTGGAAAACCTGTCCTAAATGTCAAGCTTTAAAAGCAAAAGAAGGTTTAAAATCTGAAGAAGAACTTCAAAGTTACTTGATTAAACAGATGGATGAATATGTCCAATCTAAAGGTCGTAAAATTATCGGCTGGGACGAAATCTTAGAAGGAGGATTGACAAAAGGTGCTACTGTGATGAGCTGGAGAGGCGAATCAGGAGGTATCAATTCGGCCAATGCGGGACACGATGTCATCATGACCCCAGGATCCCACCTTTATTTTGATTCATACCAAACGGACCCTAGAACGCAACCTGAAACAATTGGCGGATACCTTCCTATCAGTAAAGTCTATGAATACAACCCTATTCCAGCTGCTATTCAGCAAGATAAAATTAAGCATGTTTTAGGTGCTCAGGCAAATTTATGGGCAGAATATATGCCTAATTATCAACAACTAGAATATATGGCTTTTCCAAGAACATTAGCTTTAGCTGAAGTTGTCTGGACAAAAGCTGATCTAAAAAATTGGCCGAACTTCCATAAAAGACTGCAATCACACTATAAAATTTTACAGCACTTCGATATCAATTATTATCGACCATCGTACAATGTAAAAGCTTCCGTAGATTTTGATGCAAAGAAGGCCTCAAATACGGTAACATTAACGACCGAACAATTACATGCAGATAATATCCGATTTACGATAGATGGATCAAAACCCACTTATCAAGCAACCCCTTATAACAATTCATTTGATCTCTCTGTTCCTACGATTGTTAAAGCAGCTTACTTTTTAGATTCAACTCAGGTCGGACCCATCGAAACGATCCAACTGGATGTTCATAAAGCAATAGGAAAAGCTGTTTCTTATACAAATAAATGGGACGATGGATATCCTGCACAGAAAGAACTGACATTAACAAACGGTGTTAAAGGCGGGTTAACATACCAAGATGGGCAATGGCAAGGATTTTTAAAAGATCTTGATGTTGTTGTTGATTTCGAGCGACGTGAAGAGATCAATAGTGTTGCCATGAATTTCATGCAGATTACAGGTCCTGGCGTATATATGCCTGGAGAATTTAAAGTTTTATTATCCGAAAATGGTCGAACTTTCAGAGAGGTCGGTATCGTACAGAACGACGTTTCTGATCAAGACCCAACCTTAACTTTCAAACGGTTTGAATTGAAATTAGCGAAGCCTCAACAAGCACGTTTTGTACGTGTCGTAGCAACAAATCCGAAAAAAGGATTTCTATTTGCGGATGAGCTGATTGTCTATTAAATAATGCATTCTTTACAGAGAGCAGCGGTATTAAAAAAATGTGCTGCTGCTCTCTTTTTGACTATCCTCCCGTACATAAATGATTTATCTGAAAATAAATATCGGAAAATCAAATAAAATAATGTAATTTTGCACTCCGACAAAGCGGTCGGAATATACTCTTCTCGAAGCGCATTTTTGATTGTCTTTGTTCATACTTTGAAATTTTATTTTTTGAACTAGATATAATGCCAAGAAACACCTCCATTAAATCGGTTTTAATCATTGGATCAGGTCCAATTGTAATTGGTCAAGCCTGTGAATTTGATTATTCGGGATCTCAAGCAGCCCTTTCTCTAAAAGAAGAAGGCATTGAAGTTTCCATCATCAACTCGAACCCTGCAACGATTATGACTGATAAAGTCATTGCAGACCACGTTTATTTACTTCCTTTAACTGTAGAAAGTATTGAAGAAATTCTTAAAGAACAAAAGATTGACGCCGTTCTACCTACTATGGGTGGCCAAACAGCGTTAAACTTATGTATCGAAGCTTCAAACATCGGACTATGGGAAAAATACGACGTTAAAGTTATCGGTGTTGATGTTGCTGCAATTGAAAAAACAGAAAACCGTGAAGAGTTCCGTCAATTAATGATTGATATCGGTGTAGGTGTAGCACCTTCGAAAATCGCTAACTCTTTCTTAGAAGGTAAAGAAGCAGCGCAAGAAATTGGTTATCCATTAGTGATTCGTCCTTCTTATACCTTAGCTGGTACTGGTGGCGGATTTGTACACTCGAAAGATGAATTCGACGCAGCTCTTAGTAGAGGTTTAAGTGCTTCTCCTACTCACGAAGTATTAGTTGAAAAAGCAGTATTAGGCTGGAAAGAATTCGAATTAGAGTTATTACGTGATACCAATGATAACGTAATTATCATCTGTACTATTGAGAACTTTGATCCGATGGGAATCCATACAGGTGACTCAATCACGGTTGCTCCAGGGATGACTTTATCCGACAAATGCTACCAAGACATGCGTAATCAAGCAATCCTGATGATGCGTTCTATTGGTAACTTTGCAGGAGGTTGTAACGTACAGTTCTCTGTTAATCCGGAGGATGAAGACATCATCGCAATCGAAATCAACCCTCGTGTATCTCGCTCTTCAGCATTAGCATCTAAAGCAACGGGTTACCCCATTGCAAAAATTGCTGCTAAATTAGCGATTGGTTACAATTTGGATGAATTACAAAACCAAATCACAAAAACTACGTCAGCTTACTTCGAGCCAACTTTAGATTATGTAATCGTAAAAGTACCTCGTTTCAACTTTGATAAATTCAAAGGAGCAAATACAGAATTAGGTTTGCAGATGAAAGCGGTAGGTGAAGTAATGGCAATCGGCCGTACTTTTATCGAAGCACTTCAAAAAGCATGTCAATCATTAGAAACAAACCGCGCAGGTTTAGGAGCTGATGGTCGTCAATTACGCAATTTAGAAGAGATCATGCATAGCCTTGAGCATCCAAGTGGTGATCGTCTGTTTCATATCAAAGATGCGTTTGAATTGGGGGTACCATTGGAATCTATCCGCAAAGCAACCCGTATCGATAAATGGTACTTAGTACAAATCCAAGAATTAGTAGCCTTAGAAACAGAACTTCGCCGCTACCAATTGAACAATATTCCAAAAGACTTCTTCATGACCTTGAAACAAAAAGGTTATTCAGATATCCAAATCTCTTGGTTATTAGGAAATGTAACGGAAGATGAAGTATACGACCGCCGTAAGGCATTAGGTATTAGCCGTGTTTACAAAATGGTTGATACTTGTGCTGCGGAATTCCCTGCGCAAACACCATACTACTACTCTACTTTTGAAGAAGAAAACGAATCAGTAGCTTCTGATAAGAAAAAAATCGTTGTATTAGGCTCAGGTCCTAACCGTATCGGTCAAGGTATCGAATTTGATTACTCTTGTGTACACGGTTTATTGGCCGCTAAAGAAGCAGGATTCGAAGCAATCATGGTTAACTGTAACCCAGAGACAGTTTCAACGGACTTCAACATGGCTGATAAATTATACTTTGAGCCAGTATTCTGGGAACATGTTCGCGAAATTATTGAATTAGAGAAACCAGTAGGTGTTATCGTTCAATTAGGTGGTCAGACAGCTCTTAAAATGGCTGATCAATTAGAAGCACTTGGTGTTAAGATCATCGGAACAGATTTCCAAAATATGGATTTAGCTGAAGATCGCGGTCGTTTCTCAGATCTATTGAAATCTTTGGATATTCCTTATCCTAAGTATGGTGTAGCTGAGTCGGCAGAAGAAGCAATCAAAGTTGCGAACGAAGTTGGATATCCAGTTCTTGTTCGTCCATCATATGTACTAGGTGGTCAAGGAATGAGCATCGTGATCAACGATGATGACTTAGAGAAAGCAGTCGTTAACTTATTGAAAAACCTTCCTGGAAACCGTGTCCTAATTGACCACTTCTTGGATCGTGCTGAAGAAGCAGAATCTGATTCCATCTGTGATGGTGAAGATGTACACATCATTGGTATGATGGAACACATCGAACCTGCAGGTATCCACTCTGGTGACTCTTACGCAGTACTACCTCCATTTAGCTTATCACAAGCTGTACAAGATAAAATGGCAGAGTATTCGATCAAATTAGCGAAAGCATTAGATGTAAGGGGGCTATTAAATATTCAATTCGCCGTGAAAGGTGAAAATGTCTATGTAATCGAAGCAAACCCACGTGCATCTCGTACAGTTCCTTTTATCGCTAAAGCATACGATGTACCTTACATCAACATCGCAACAAAAATCATGTTAGGCGTAAACAAATTGAAAGATTTCAAAATCGAGCGCAAATTACAAGGTTGGGCAATCAAAGAACCTGTATTCTCGTTCTCTAAATTCCCTGAAGTTGATAAACAGTTAGGTCCAGAAATGAAGTCTACAGGTGAAGCTATCCGTTTCATCAAAGATTTAAATGACCCTTACTTTAGAGATTTAGTTGCTAAAAAATCGATGTTCTTATCGAAATAAGCTTAAACTCTTATTGCATAAAAAAGCCTTCTTATTTATTTAAGAAGGCTTTTTTTATAGGATCATATTTGTTCACGAGTTAAATGTCTTTAACGCATCTAAATCCTACATTGTTTGTCGGACTATTAATCTCACCCTTTCCCCGGCTACCTGCTTTATAACGCTCACAATATTGATCATTGCAGAGAAACGATCCACCCCGTTGTACTCGTTTTACAGCCCCCGGTTCATCGGGATCATATGCATCAGTTGGACCTTTAGGATTATCGGCATTACTTTTTGCATAATAATCAGGACGATAAAAGTCAGCGCACCATTCCCAAACATTCCCTTCCATATCATACAGACCGATTGAATTTGCAGGAAAAGCTTTAACTGGCGACGTACCGATGTAACCATCTAACTTCGTATTGAGAACAGGAAACTGTCCTTGAAAAATATTAGCCAAATAACGATCATTATCCAACAATTCATTTCCCCAATAATAGGTCATCGGATTTGATGTACGAGCACGTGCTGCGTATTCCCATTCGGCTTCTGTTGGTAAACGTTTTCCTGCCCACTTTGCATAGGCTTCAGCATCTTGATAAGCAATGTGTACAACAGGAAAGTCCTCTTTACCCTCAATACTGGTATTTGGACCTTCAGGATGCTTCCAATTAGCCCCTACGACATAAGACCACCACTGCAGATGATTGGTTAAACCTTGAACCTCTTTTGGTGGTGAAAAAATAGCAGAACCTGGCTTTAACATCGCCGGATCTACACCTGGAAATTCCTTTGGATCTAACGGTCTTTCAGCCACAGTTACATAACCGGTCGCTTTTACAAATGCTTCAAATTGACCATTTGTTACTTCATGTTCATCAATTAAAAAATCATTGATTTTAACTTCATGAACTGGTTTAGCATCAACAAACTGATCCGAACCCATCATAAAATATCCACCTGTAACCTTGACCATTTTAACTTGATCAATACCAGCCCCTTCAACAATATGATGCGCAGTATCTAAATTCGAGAATCGAGAGGGAATATTTGTTGCCATATAACAGCGGGAAGAATCCTGCGAAACAAAGAGATCGGCAGTATTACCTTTCGGCTTACTGTTACTGAAGCATGAAGTCAATAAGACAAAACATGGGACACAAAAGAATATATTCCTGTACATAGGTCGGTCGATAACAAATAAAGTTACAATTTAGATATTTTTAAACAAGAAGTGAAACGATCGTCAATAAAAAAGGGAGAACAATAACCGCTCTCCCTTTCTAATAGTTAACAAAAAGATTATACGTCTAATTGAACACCGCTTACTTTACCTTCTTTTGAACGTATTTTCGTTGTACCACCACCATTTAAAGTGATATCTACAGGCTTATTCGTTTTCCATGCACCTTTAGTAAAATCAGGAATATTGACCGTTCTAGAGTTGTTTTTTACAGAATCAAAACTTAAAGGAACGATACAACTCCAAGAAGCTGCATCATAAACATCTTGATCCAATGGTAAACCATTGCGCAAACAATCTATTAATCTCCAGTCCATCATGAAATCCATTCCACCATGACCACCTACCTGTTTTGCCTGCTCACCAATAAATTTCACTAGTTCAGGTGTATATTTAGCATACAGTTCTTTCATTTTATCTTTGGAGATAAATTCATGTCCAAACGCAATATTTTCATCAGGATATTTCTGCGCATAACCTTTTGTACCGCTTAATGTATGTAATCTAGAATATGGTCTTGGCGAAGTCACATCATGTTGCAACATAATTGTCTTACCCAATTCTGTACGGATTAAAGTTGTATTCATATTACCACGGAAGTTCTTACCAACAAATTCTTGATAAAAAGAATCTTTTGCTGCCAATTCTTTCGCTTTAGCGCCCATTTGGAAATCATTTGTAGACATAGCAACTAAATGATTCATTTTATCACCACGGTTTATATTCATACATTGCGCAACCGGACCTAAACCATGTGTTGGATATAAGTTACCATTTAACTTAATATTTTCACGCAATCTCCACATATTATCGTAACCATTTTTCGCAAAATTTAAGTCCAATAAATCGTGAATATATGCTCCTTCGCCATGTAACAGCTCACCAAATAGACCTTGACGCGTCATGTTTAATGTTAGCATTTCAAAGAAATCATAGCAACAGTTCTCCAACATCATACAATGTTTTTTCGTTTCTTCTGATACGCGAACCACTTCCCAACAGTCTTTAAGAGTTAAGGCAATCGGCACTTCACACGCAACATGCGCACCAGCTTTCATTGCGCCGATACTCATGGGAGTATGATAGTCCCATGGAGAACAGATATAAACTAAATCCAATTTCTCATTTTTCAGCATGTCTTTCCATCCGTCTTCACCAGAATAAGATTTTGCATCTTTCAGCGATTTCTTACGCAGGATACCTTGAGCCCGTTCTACACGGTCTGCATGTTTATCACATAACGCAACGATCTCAACACCATCAATGTAAGACAAACGATCCACAGCACCAGGACCACGCATTCCTAAACCAATAACTGCTGCACGCACTTTATCAATCTTAGGGGCCGCATGACCGGACATGTTGAATTTTGTTGCAGCCAATACATTGGAATTTAAAGTTGGTAATGTCACCGCTACAGATGATAAGATACCCGCTTTCTTTAAGAAATCTCTTCTATTAGAATTCATATTTTGATAGATTAATTTACATACAAAATTAAAGGGGCCATAGAAAGCCCCTCTAAAATCACCTATTTTAAAACAAACTAAACAGTCTTTGAAATGATTATCAAACTTAATGATAACAGTCGTTCAATAATTAGTTATAGAATCAGCCGTAGACCTTTTCTATAACAAGAATACACTAGAAAATCGGTAATTAAAAATAAAAAAACAAAGCAATCGTTTGCTTAAAATAAACAACCGTTTGCAAAGTGACATCCAGCATTCAGATATTTATCAAATTCTAGTAACCAATTAGTTACATCTAATAATCTTGTTCATAATTAAATGAAGAAACTTCTGAATTATAATTTATAGCATCCTGAATTCTCTTATCATGAAACGCAGAGACATGTATCTGTTATTAAAATAAAAATCATTTCTGAAGTCCTTCTTTTGGATTAATAAACATCAATCTGAAGAGCTCGTTAGCATATCTTATGAATTATTAAAATATACTATGAAATAATAATGTGTTATCAAACTGAACACAATCCTAGTAATATGTTGAAGAATCAATCAACATATTAAGAGAATCTAATGCCACTATGAGGAGCAATCAATAAGTAATTATGGATTCTGAAACTAATGGGGTTATAAGCATGGGTATGTATAGCATAA
>NZ_JBBGYV010000007.1:0-299913 GCF_037479535.1 Sphingobacterium sp. MYb388
ATTTCCTGTGCATTACTATTTAAAGAGCACACTAAAAGAGGAAGAGTCAGTAAAGAAAATTTTATGAATTTCATCTTAAAAAAAATTATGTTAAAATTATTTGTTATAGGTGCTATATCTTATGCCGGCTAAGCTATCGTTACACCGATACAAATGTAGTTATGGGTAGATCAATAAAAATTACACTTTTGAGCCCTTTAATTACACTTTAAGGTTCCGTTTATTCAACACCTTTTATTTTAACTCATCTCTGAAATTTGACAATTCAAATAATGAAAAAATTAGCTAGAAATGGTTTGATTTTAATTCTTTTTTTTAATAATAAGGATGGACGCACTATAGGATAACCGGTTGCTCAACATTCTTTCGTGTTCATCCTGTTCAATATTAAATTAAAGCAGGGTAGGGTTTTGTAAGTTCGCTTTATAGTAAAGTAATTTAGAATCGAAATGTCAATCCTGTTGGAAGAAAGCAAAAACGATAAATACTAATTGCGATGAATGTACCATTGACAACCGAGATCTTGAAGGACTTAAAACATAAAGGATACAATATCCTGAAGTCCGATAATAGTGTGGGTGATGTTATACAGCATTTTGTCCCTACAAAAGTAAACGACCTATGGGCGTTTATGAGTGAATTTAAGGAAGAGTCTGCGACAGTTATTATTGAGCAGATCCTTGATGTACCAGAGGAAGTGTTAGAAGGAAAATTCTTAAGGTTTTTTTGATTGATCTTTTAATTTTTAAAAACTACACAGATGAATTAAAGCAAATGCACCAAGAATATATACTCAATCATCCTACAGCTGTAAGAACAGGTAAAAGCAGAGCACAGTTAACTTTTAGGCAGATTGCCGGCATCCGAGAGTCTGTCTTTAGTATATCTCAGTTATTTACGATATCTGACTATCTGCATGACAAGATATGGTAACCAGTAAGGATGGAGTACAGTGCACCTGTGATTATTTATCAAAAGAAAGATAGGCTTCAGAAAACTTTTTGGGCCATTATTTATTGACTCTTCTTTTATTAAGATGTGGTGAACAGACATCTCCTGGGCAAGTACCTTTATTTATTAAGGTAGTTATAAGTAAAATAGCTCCAAGAACTGAGATGTATATTTCGCTGTCCATAATTCCTATGGCAATGAAAAGCAGACCGAAAGCTATTTTAATCAGTCCGAGTATGGTGAAGTTTCTGAAATATTGTGTCATATGTTTCTCTTAATATTTTTTTATAACTGATTTATTGTCGTCATTAGCTTTGATTTAGGATAAAATTATTACCAAAACCTATAGGTATAACAAAATTATTCAACAGATTTTTTTACAGTTGTAGCTAAACCTGCTAAGTAGTACTGTATCCTTTTCATAGCAATCCGTAAGGCTTCATCATCAAAACAAGTATATACTATTCTAAACATGCCTTTTTTTGTGTGACCGAAACCGATTCCCGGTGTTAATAAGACTCCTGTGTTTTTGTAAAGATTCTCCCAAAATTCGATTTCCGCAGCCAAAGTTTCCGCGAATAAAAATTTAGAAAAATCAGCCCATATAAATAAGCTTCCATAGGAAGGAACAAATGGTATATCTAAAATTTTTAACATATCTACCACTACAATGTATCCCTTGGTTAAGGCTTGATGCTGTGCATCCAAGAAATTGCGCATAAACTCGTGATCTCCCAACACATTTTCCATTAACCATTGTGTATGATTGGAAACCATGTGCGGCAGGTTTAAATTATTAAAAGCAGTTAAGAAGGCTTGATTAAGCGAGTATACCATACCGACTCTCATTCCTGAGATCCCCAGATCTTTAGAAAGTGCGTACCACTGGTGTAAATATGGACTGTTTTTATTATGGATTATTGAGAGGAAAGAAGAAAACTGACGATGATCGAGGTAATCATCAGCTATAGCTGGATCTGTTGTATGTATGGTTACAAGTCCATAGATCTCATTGACGATAAAATGAATTTTCCTTTCTATACACCAATCGGCAATAGCTTCCAAATGCTCTGCGGTGTATAATCCTCCGGTGGGATTATCAGGATTAGTAACTACCAGAAGTTTGAAATTTGAACCTTGGAGCTCGATATCTCGTTTGGCTTTTTCCAGATGTTCAATCGACAGAATAGGTCCATGATGGATAGCATCACTATCATGATGCGTGATTAAATCATATCTTTCTATGCCAGCCTTATTCATGATGTCGCGGCTGTATACAGGATATGCAGGGGCTGGAAATACAGCAACATCCCCTTTATCTGCCAGAATTATTGCGGATAGTTCGATCACGGCGGTAGCTCCAGCAGCCACTCCTATATTTGCAGGATCTAAGGGGCGTTTTGCTAAAAAAACACCCAGAAAATCTGCTAATGCTGCTCGGAAGGTTTCGTGCCCCAGGCCAGAAGTATAGCCTGAAACCCAGTCTGGAATTTCCTGCGTAGCAGCGATTTTTTGCAAGCGCTCACTCAGGATAGGCCAATTTAGATTGTTATCCGCGACATTCAATGGAAAAGTTCCGTCTGGATTATCAACAGCATGATATATATTTTTTGATGCTTCAAAATAAAGTTCAAAATCTGGTCTAACAACAGTATGGTAAGCACGATTGCCTCTTGAAGATATATAGGATAAGTCTGACATTGAATGATAATGGTATAAATTATATATCCCAAAGCTAAGCAATGGGCAACTTCGAAAACATGGACAATACTGAAAAAAAATGGTACTTATTGATCATAATTCTATCTATATCTTGTCAATTTTAAATTTAAAGTATTGATAGTGAAATGAATAATATTTTTATGAAAATACTTTTTGATTATCATAATTTTTAATGACTATGGAAATACTACTATATTTGCAAAATCAATATAGTAAGCATAAACTGAAGTCAAAATGGAAAAGCAGGAAAAGGAAGCGATCAACGAATATCATTTACATGCTGATTTTCCAGGTAAAATGCAGTTTGAGGTCCAGTCTTTACAAGATTTGATAGAAGATCATCAGGAAGATATTGTCAAACCCCATATCCACAGTTTTTATCAGGTTATCTGGTTCAAGTCAGGTACTGGGAAGCATTTTGTTGATTTCAATGAATACGATGTATCAGAAAATACGATATTCTTTATTGCTAAAAACCAGGTTCATGCTTTTGATAACAATCCGGATTACGAAGGATTTGTTATTCATTTCGCAGAAGATTTCTTGGTTCAAAAGGAAGATGATGTTGATTTTTTTCTCAAGTGTAGTATGTTCAATAATGCCTATCAAATTCCTTCTTGTTGTGTAGGCAGCGGAAACGAATATAAACTGGATGAGTATATCGTCCAAATGCAGACTGAACTTAAAGAACAGGATAAATATGGTCAGGAAGAATTGCTCAGGCTCTATCTAAAAGCATTTTTGATTCAGGTTCAGCGTCGTAAATATCAACTTGAAGAACTAAATAAGGGCCATGCACCGTTTATTGTGGACGAAAAACGTACCCAATTGATCCACTTTGTCAATCTGATTGAAGAGAACTACACCAAAGGACTTCCTGCATCTAAATATGCGGAAATGCTATTTGTTTCCCTCAGAACTCTCTCAAATCTTACTTTGCAGCTGCTCAATAAAAAACCATCTGAAATGATCCATGAAAGGATTGTACTGGAAGCAAAAAGATTATTACTACATTCAAAACTAAATGTGAATCAGATCGCAGATAAAATCGGTTTCGAAGACTCATCTTACTTTATCAGATATTTTAAGAAATATACCAATCAGTCACCGACATCTTTTCGAAAATCCTTTCAATAGTATTTTCAGTAATAGATTTTATATACCATGGATATTGTAAAACATATTGACCAGCATCCCAATAGATTAATTGAGTGACTGGTCAGTTCTTCTTTTGAGCAAAGGAAAAGTCCACAATAGCCATTTTAGGTTTTTATATGCAATTAGAAATGTTCATATAGAAAACTACCAAATCCTAATATCAAGGTAAAGCTATCACCATTTCCACACAGGCCTTTAAATTTTAAAAATTCATCTTTAGTAAAAGCTGGGGCATTCGTTTTAATGGGGCTGTATATCGTTTTCTAAAATAATTCCTCAAATTCTCTTAATTGTAGTTGTCTCGTTTTGAATGCTATACAGGTGATGTCGATCCATCATCTGCGCGTATAATCTTGCTAATAAGTACCACTTGTTTTCAGTTTTGTCCATTTTCTTGATGCTTTCCAGCAATTACCTTTGTAGTATTAAATTTTAAGACAGATGAGTACTGATCTTTGAGATCCATGTTCTTTATTATTTTTCGATTATGAACAAATAATAGCATTTCAATAGTAAGAAAGAATATTAAACTCATCAGCAGCTGTAATTAATTATTAAAAAGAGGAAAATTATGATCCCTATATCATTATTAGAGTTAGCGTTTATTGGAGAAGATAGCAATGCTCGTTCTACATTCGAAAAAACAAAAGAACTGGCCCGATTGGTCGATACTTTAGGATATAAACGTCTCTGGTTAGCCGAGCACCATAATATGGCTCATGTTGCCAGTACTGCAACATCAGTTTTGATTGGACATCTTGCTGGTCATACGCAAAACATACGTGTAGGATCGGGAGGTATTATGTTGCCAAACCATTCACCTCTGATTGTCGCCGAGCAATTTGGAACCTTAGCACAACTTTATCCCGATCGGATTGATCTGGGGTTGGGCAGAGCACCCGGAAGTGATATTCAAACTGCTTTGGCAATCCAGAAGGATTTTTTCGAGCAATCTCAGCGATTTCCTCAGAATGTGGAAGCACTTGAAATGTATTTTTCCCATAAGAATCCATACGCCAAGGTGCGTGCTTTTATAGCCGAAGATACACATGTTCCGATCTGGATCTTAGGATCGAGTACAGAAAGTGCAGCTTTAGCCGCATCCAAAGGATTACCCTATGCTTTTGCCGGTCATTTTGCTCCTAGACAGATGTTGGATGCATTTGCTCTGTACCATCAGAATTTTAAACCTTCTGAAGTACTGAAACAGCCTTATACGATCGCCGCTGTAAATGCTACAGCTGCAGATACGGATCAGAAAGCAGAGATGCTGTCAACAAGTTTGCATCTGATGTTTCAAAGTTTAGCACAAAATGCAGGAAAGTTTTTACAACCGCCAGTAAAGTCCTTGCCGGAGCTATTAGATAGCATGTCTGAGCAGGTACGGTTACAAGTAAAGCAAAGGACAGCCTGTTCTTTTGTGGGAAGTAAAGAGAAAATTAGAGACGAATTAAAGGATTTTATAGGGCAAACAGGTGTGGACGAATTGATGATCCATTCGCCTATCTATGACCATCAGGAGAAATTAAAAAGTATGATGATCATGAAAGAAGTAATGGATGATTTAAATCGTTAAAAATCCCTTTTTCTTGACTCACATGATCATTATAAGCAAAAAATATCCAGCATTGCCCTAATACAATACAATACAATACAATACAACTGTTAATAATTTAAAAATATAAAACAATGGATTTAGCAAATAAAATAGAATCGGAACAATTGACCATGGTTAATTTTCATGCAACTTGGTGTCCTCCATGTGTGGCCATGAAACCAAATTTAGATGAAGTAGTTGCGGAATTTGATGATGTTATTCATTATGAACGTGTGGATATCGATAAATATCCAGATTTAGCAACCCTATTTGAAATCAGAAGTGTACCAACTACGATGCTTTTCAAAAATGGAGAAATGAAATGGAGACATTCCGGTATCGTACCTGCTCATGAACTAGGTCAGTTGGTAAAAGATAATCTTTAACATTATATACTTGAAATAAATATGAAAAGACTACTGCACATCATCAGCTCACCGAGAAAGGAAAAATCTAAATCCGGAGCCATCGCTCATGAATTTTTGCAACAGTATAAACTGTTGAATCCGGATGCTGTTATAGATGAACTGAATCTGTGGGACTTAAGCATTCCCACTTTTGACGGGGACAAAGCTGCGGCCAAAATGACTTTCTTCGGTGAAGGTATATTAAATGAGGAATTAAAAACATCTTGGGATAAAGTTGTGGAGGTAACGGAACGGTTTTCCTCAGCAGATGAATACCTGATCACTGTTCCGATGTGGAATGGAGGTATTCCATGGGTATTGAAACACTATATCGACACCATCTCACAGCCGGGTTTGACCTTTGGCTTTGGAGAGGACGGTTACTTTCCCTTATTGAAAGATAAGAAGGCTTGTGTTATATATACCTCAGGTGTGTATGGTGCGGGTGTACCGATTGAGCTAGGGCTTGATTTCCAGTCTACTTATTTCAATTGGTGGTTAGGACTTGTTGGAATTACTGAAGTTCATTCCGTTAAATTTTTAGGAAATCTAGTGAATCCCGATACTGAAAAGGAGTTTTCTAATGCCTTGGAGTCTGCTAGCCGTATTGCTGATGAATTTTTTTCACAATAGCTAATTTATGCTTGATTTGAAGAATTTAGCTCTTATAAAAGATTTCTGTGAAGGAGTCAAGTGAGCTATTTATCCTGTTCTTATCGGAAACTAAATTACGTCGTGCAAAACAGCAAAAGGCCTCTTGATAAAAAGGAAGTTTCCCATAATTTGGGGAACTTCCTTTTTTTATAAGTACCAGGTATCTAATGATTTGATTTTTCAATCAAGTAGGTTCGAATGGTCTGACCTATCTTTTTGCCAATATATTTTAGAAAGGAAATTTGACTATATAAAAGGGTGGAATTTAATCAATAAGTGCTATTTGTTTTCAGTTTTGTCCATTTTCTTGAAGCTGTCTAGCCAGTACCTTTGTAGTACAAAATTTAAAACAATTGGTTATGTTAAACAATGTAAATTTAGAAGCATTAGGAAATTATGTAGCAATAATTACTAACAAACCTGCTGAAGCAATTGCAGCATTAGGTGTAACCGCAACCTGGAAAGGTGGTGTAAATACTGAAATTACCACTCATAGTAAAAAGATAGGAAGCGCTTTCGTAGAAAAACAATTCAAATATCAGATCGGGGAGCCCAGAGAATTGTTGGGAGACAACCTGAATCCGAATCCTCAGGATTATATTTTAGGCGGTTTAGCCGGCTGTATGATGGTGGGTTTTGTGGCAGGAGCTACCAGTAAAGGGATCAAGCTTGACAGTGTTAACTTAACTATTGTAGGTAACCTTGATCTCCGTGGATTTTTGGAAGTTGACCCGAATGTTTCAGTTGGATTTGAAGAACTTCAATTCAATTTTGAAGTTACCGGTAGCGGAACCGAGGAGGAGTATGCTGCTATTGCGGAACATGTACGTAAAGTATCCCCGGGTTACAGAACTATCGCAGAACCCGTAAAAATCAGTATCAATAAGAGCTTAAATGCTGTGATGTAATTCAAGGTATGACAAGATTAAAAGAGTACCAACAACGATGCTATTCAAAAATGGTAAGATGAAATGGAGACATTTCGGTGTACATCAGCTTACTGAAATCGTGAATGAGAATCTCTAAATAAACTTAAAAATAACAAGACAATGAAAATACAGGTATGGTCGGACATCATGTGTCCTTTTTGCTACATCGCTAAGAAAAATTTTGAGCAAGCGTTAGCAGGTTCTTCATTCAAAGATGAAGTGGAAGTAGAGTGGAAAAGTTTCCAGTTGGATCCTACTTTAAAAGAAAGCTCTGGAACTTTGAGTATCAGCGAGTATATGATGAATCGTAAAGGTTTTTCTAAAGCTCAACTTGATCAGTTTTTAAATCAATTAAAAGAAATGGGTAAAAATGCAGGTGTTACTTTTAATTACGATCAGGTCATTGCTGCCGATACTTTTCCAGCTCATAAGTTATTGCATTTGGCAAAAGAACATGGTAAAGCCGATGAGATGGAGGAGGCTTTGTTTAAAGCTCACTTTGTTGACGGAAAAAATATTGCGGATGTTGAATTTTTGGTCTCCCTTGCGGAGGAGCTGGGCTTAGATCCGTCAAAAGCCCGAAAAGTATTAGCTGAAGATGAGTACAACTATGAAGTGAAACAGGATATCATGGAAGCACAAAATCTAGGAATAACAGGTGTACCTTATTACCTTCTTGATGGTAAATATGCCGTTTCAGGAGCACAGCCTGTCGAACTTTTTGCTAAGGCTCTTGCACAGACCTACCAGGAAAGCATTATTGATCTGTCAGAAGAATCTGGAGATAACATGTGTGGAATTGATGGATGTAGCATCTAATTTCAACATATAAGTCATTTCGTATTCACTATAAAAAATTAAATAAAATGTCACAAATAATAGCAACTACCTACGAAGGTAAATATAACTCAAGTACAAAATCAACATCGAATACTGATCCGATTAAAGTCGATCTGAAATTTGGTCCAATTGACCTGCTTATGGGATCATATGCAAGCTGTATGTTAGCTACAGTTGATTTTTACACACGAAAAAAAGATTTCGAAGTAACGGGATCAAGAAGCGAGTTATCTTATGAAATGTCCGCAGAAGGAGGACAAGTAGGAATGATCAACGTGAGGTTGTTCTTTGATAAAGAGTATACAGCAGAACAAAAGGAATTGATTGAAAATTCAGCAAAGAATCTATGTCACGTTGGCAACAGTCTTAATCCTGCAATTATAAAAAACTATGAATTTACTTACGGAGCTTAATCCGAAGGTAAGATCTCATAAAATAGATTTCATCTATTGCCAAGGAATGACAATATGACCAAATTTCATTTTTTGGATTACACAGAGAAAGACTATCATGGTTTTCACGCCTATAGTAGATTTTGAGCCAAAACTTCCATTAATTTTCAGTTTTGTCCATATCTACAGGATAGGCTTTCTTTATTTTTCTATAATCGATTTCCACAAAGGAACAGATATTTAAATTACTTTAAAATATTTTATAATGAGAGCAAATTTTTTATCCACATTGTTGTTGCTAACAGTTTTAATCTTTAGTTCAAATTACAGTCAAGCACAAACCCAAACATTAGGAGCTAAAGTGGAATACAAAGGGTCAAGTAAAAAACTTGCCGTTATGGTTTCAGACGTTCTACATTTTAATGTAAGTATTGAAACTATAGAATTACTTGATCTGAAGAAAAATGGATTAGCTTTTGAAATTGTGATTGTTGGTAAGTTAGCTAAAGAAATTGTTGAGAATGAAGCGCTAAAACAAGCTATTGATAAGGCTGAGAAAGTAGGGGCAAAATTGGTTATTTGTGAATATGCCTTAGATCTACTCAAAGTGGACAAATTGAAATTAGACAATCGTATACATATCACCCCTAATGCCTTAGTTTATATGTTTGAATTGAAGGACAAAGGATTTAATACCTTAGTTTACTAATAAAGGTCATAGCTTTTGTTTTTTCGTGAGTTACAATATGGTCGAACATTCAAGTTGTTTGTTAAAAAAGCACTGATAAATAAAAAATAATTGAATTTCAAACCTATAATTATCAAGCTGATTTATTTTCCTTTGCTAATTTGGATCATTTCAAAAAACAGAAAATGGGATTAAAATCTATTTGTTCATCAGTATCAGTTTTTTGACTATGAAACAGTTGTACAGCTCCGCATTGTCGGTTATCTGTTGCAATACGCTAATTTTATGGTAGGTCGCTAACCACTGACTTTTCAAGCGAAGAAAAGTGAGTTAGGGAAGAGATCAAAAAGCTTTTAGTACAGCTTTAAAGCTAAAAGAGATGAGTTTATAGGTAGAACAAATTGCTGAGGTTACAGGTCTTACCATCGACGAGCTTGAAAAACTGAAATGAATCAAATAGATCATTAAATTAAACCTATAAAGCCATTCTGTCAAGAATGGCTTTATAGGTTTAATACCATAGAAATAACTAATGACATCCACATGATTTTTAGTGTAGACGCCAAATCCTTTAATTTCCTTTGTTTAATTAATGTCAACCGTAATCTTACATTATAATGCGTGTCGCACTCTGATGGATAATTTTCAAATTAATGACCGCAACGCATGCTTCCAAATTAACAATGAGCTTACAGCAGTCGGCCTAGATTTTAAGGAAGACTTGCAGAATACCATTTAAGGTCATAGCCTCATTGAAAGTTAAGACAATTAACGGATTTTACCCCGTTTGGTTGTATTGACAATTTCACAGCTCTAGAAGCTGTATATCGATTTTAAAATATCCCTTCAATTTGCGTTCCTTCAAGTTCTTTTTTTATTGAGCCAATTCTTGTTCCGTTGCGCTAAAATTTACTTTTCCGTTACTGGGTTAGCTGGATGTTTGCTTTTCAGAAAACTGTTTTCCCCAACGGTATAATAATGAGAACTTAATGTTTAGTTCATTGGTTTACTAAGCCACATCTGTATGTTTATTACTAATTTCAACAATCATAAGTTCGAACTTTTTTAGATACGTTTTTCTTTCTCGTGACATAATTTCTGTTAAGGTATAGAATTCACTTAATATCTGCTCAAAATAGCAACTTTAAAAGGTTAATTACATATTTTGTGGTACATTCCCTCTTTAATAAAAATATACGGGTGTTTTTTACCAGTATATTTTTATTAAAATTTCAAATTTATTGACTTTGATCCATAGTTCCTCTTTCTTCGGATGAAAAATACCCATATTCAATATTTAAATCCCTAAACTTTAAAAATAGATCTAGTGTATTTCTATCGCTGTTCAGCCATTCGAAAAGAGCATTAAGTGCTACCTCTAAATGAGTCGATATATATGCTTGTCTACTATCCGCACCTCTTATTCCTTGAGCATTTTTCTTTTTTCCCCCTGTTAGAAAAATTGATTTCTCTTCTCTTATAATATCTCTAATTTCTTTGTTACTGTCGCCTTCAGGAAGATGGGTTTTAAGTATCCCCTGTATCGCATAAAATATTTTGTAAGATTTATCTGGATTTTGAACATCATTACCGTAGTCAATTTCAATGTTTTTAAATTCCTCCGATTGTTCAAAGCCTAATTCAAATGCTTTGTTTTCATCTGCTTTTTTTGCTAATTCTCTGATTTTAAGTAGAGAAAGCTCATTGTCTTTGTCTGTTTTATTATCCATAATTATGCGTTTATTTTATCAAGAATCTTTTCTAGTTCTAATTGAACATTTTTATCGTAGTCCCATATGTTAGATTTTAGTGGGGCAATTGCCTGTTCAGACGAAATTAAATATTTACTATATCTCTTATAATGTTCCTCTTTATTGGAATTCTTCTTTATATAGAAACCATAAATTATCGAAGGATGTACATAGTTTCGTTCTGCATATGCTTTCACTAAATTGTAGTTATTTATATTTGAAGAAATGTAATTTAATTTATCTTCATTGAACAGCATTTCTTCTGCAAACCTATTTGCTCTTTCCTCATTTAATAATAGTAAGTCTGCCATTCCACTTAGGTGAAATTTTTGAGATTTTAACTCTTCTAAATCAAAAATGATATGTGCAAGTTCATGAAATAGCGTAAACCATAATAAATCATATCTCTTATAATGATTTGTCAAAACAATACAAGGTTTGTTGTTAATGAAAAAACTAGCACCAAAAACAGCAGTTTTAGATATATAATCTTGTACAATGACTGTTATTCCGATATTGAATAAAGCTCTTACAATTGTTAGGAGACCAGTATCAATATTGAGTGTATATGGACGAATTTTAGTCACCATATCTTCTAATCTTTCAACAGAAAAATCATTATTGTTTTGAATTCTGTTAAATTGGTTATATGCACATTTGATCCAGAATTCATTCATGAAATCCTGTGATTTTAATTTAGATTTACTGAATAAAGAGTAAGCAAAATTTTCTTTATAATCATAAATCGATTTAAGACCGAAAAAATCTATAATTCTATGTTCAATATCGATTATGTTGCTTTTATCTTTTATAAAATTTATTTTTTCTAATCCATTAAGATCAAAGTTGTTTGCAATAAAAGAAGCTTTTTTACTATGTTCAATTTCTTCAATTATTTCTTTTGTTGTATTTGCTATATAAGCTGAAACAACTTTATCAACATCCAATTCTAAGAAATTAGCTAATTTGATCAGGCTAACAATATCAATTTTATAGTCTTCATTTTTTATAATTCGAGATAGGGTATCTTTATTAATATTTAGTATTGCAGCAAGATGAATATTTGTTTTTATATTCAGAAGCGCTTTTTTTTCCTCAATCAAATCCACAAGATTTTTTTGATGTTGTATTCCTAATATATCATATAGTTCATTGATGTTGTTCATGATTTATCAAATTTGATAAACAAAAATACACCTTTATTATTTATAAAATGTATTTTTTTATTTTTTTATCAAAAATGATCAATATTACTATGTGAAAGTATTGATCTATCACACCTTTTATTTTAACTCATCTATGAATTTGACAATTCAAATAACGAAAAACTTAGCTAGAAATGGTTTGATTTTAATTCTTTTTTTAACAATGAGAATGGACGCACCATTGGATAACCAACCGGTTGCTCAACATTCTTTCGTATTCATAATTTTTGGTATAAAATTTTCATGAGCTTGCAAGTAGTAAATTGAATATTAATTTAGGTTAACTATAAAATCACCTATTATATTCTTGGGAACCATTTAAATGAACCGAACTATCGTGGGAAATCTCATTACTATATTCTGAAAGTGCCTTTTGGCAATACTGAAAATATCTCTCAAAGATATCTGCTATAGGATCTTCGTTATAGTCGTAAATGTCTGTTGCGTGAATTGTTTTTGTTGTAATTAGCTCAGCTGTAATTTCTTTGTAGTTGTACATAATAGTGTAAATCTGTTAAGTATAAAAAAATAGTAACTCAATTAATTGCAAATCTATCTTAAAGAGGTTTAAATGATTTTGTATATTTTGAATTTTGCTGGAAAAAATCAAATTGTGTAACAGTTATTGAAGTTAACGCCGAATTTGCTAAATATAATAACTCATTATACTTCTAATTCTTTGCGTCAGATTTTATTTAAATATTTTTTTTAAATTAATGATATCTTAAGAAAAGTTTGTATTTTAAGTTTTAAATTAACCAATTTTTCTTAACTAGAACCATATAATATGAAAGCAAAAATTTTACAGATGCTCTTCTGTCTCATTATTTTCATGGGATGTTCCCGCAATGATATCCCCTTCAACTGGTACTTGTAATTAAGGAAGATATGAATAGATTTAAAAAAGTAATTGATGAATATTTTGACTGGGACTTTTTCTGGAGACCATCTGAGTCTTCAAAACAGAGCAAGTTGGACGAACGGGGTGAACGTTTTCTTGCCAATCATCCAGATCTTTTTAAGAAGGTCATAACTGACTTTAGATCAAATTTTCCACAGTCAGAAATTTTAGGATTCAGTCCATTTCCTGTCGAAGACCGATGCTTAAGTTTTGAAATAAAGTCTAACACTGAAGGTACTTTTGTTATTTGCATTAGTATTTTCAAGTATTTGTTGGTGTGGAAATTGTATGATGGTGAGCCATATACTCCTGAAAATTATATAGAAACTGGTGAATCGGAACTAATTGACAGAATTTACCAACTCGTAATAAAACCACATGTGGAGGTCGAGTGGTTGCATAGAGATGAAGCGTTCCTAGAAGTGAAAGAATTTAATTATGCTTCAGCCTCAGGACCATTTAAAGACGAGGAGGAAGATTTTGAAACACCGATTTTCTTAGCAAATCTATTAACCCGTTTTCGTTAAAATTTAAACTTTGTTTAAGCCTTTCGCACAGTATGGCGAAAGGTTTTCCAAGCTTTATATATTTTGCTCGTTGGCCAGATATTACAGCAGGAGAGTTGGAGCCATTTAAGAGGAGATTGGTTGATTAATTTGTCGTAATAGGAGTGTTTTCTTCGAATTGTAGCAGCTTTCCATATGGACAACATTGACACCCGACATTAAGAAATTGATTAATCAAATTCATGGAGGTTTATGTCTATGCACTTTATCTTAAGTGAATTAATATGGAAATGTAAACCATGAGAAAGCATATGTAGCATACAAATTTCAGGAAATAGACAATTCCTATTTGCACATCTCTGAAAACTATAAAGTCGTCAGGAAAGTTCAATCTTAATCACATTGGCTTTTTTTGCAAATTAGATGTTGATAAAACAACTTTACCAAATTCTGGATATAGGTTATTAACTTGCTATAATGTCTAAAAATCGAAATTTTATAAGGAGTAAAAATAAAGAGCAAAAAGATAAAGGTTCTGGAAGGCTACACATTGTATGGCGTATAACAATAGTTTTGTACATTGTAGTCATGCTGTACTTTTTATTTACATGTGGTGGCAACGGAGCTGATTGGTTTCCAAGAAAACCTATATTTACGAGATAGCTAAGGTAGAACTTATCCGTTTCGAGCGCTTCAAAACCAAGTTATGCAGGGTCTTTATGAAGACAAAAGTTTATCTCCAAACGGTGGTATCCATCTCCAGATACGAGAGCTTACCAACCTAAGCTTTACGAGCTTATAAATTCCTATAAAATATATACCAATGAATAAACCAGGTGTATTCAGTTTATAGCAGGCACTGAAGAAATTGATGTACATGATCATAAAAGATGTATCAAAGAAATGGACGATGCCAATGCACAATAGGGGCTTGAGCATATGACAACTATATACTAAATTTGGAGATAGGCTCAAGCTGGATAGAGGCTTTTAGAATTAGGCTAATTATCCAATGACACAGTTTGAGTTACACTCCCAGATAGAAACTTTTAAAAAGAGACTAATAACACAGTTGCTTGTACACTCCCGGATTTAGATCAATTAGTTTCCTGTATAGTTTCGCATAGTTTTTGGAAGTGAAATTTCTACACTGCCATCTTTTTTTAATTTAAGGAACATTTTTAATTTCGTGTCCATCGGCCTTCCACTGTCGTACATTATTGCTGCTCTCCACTTAGGTTTATACTTTCCAAAATCTTTATTCTTGTCCAAAAAAATAGCCCTTTCAGCAATATCGTTAAGCTCTGAGTTTTTTCCTCCAATTGATTTTACATCTGTAACCTTTCCAGTTTTTAAAATGATTATTTCTAGCACACAAATAGAATCATTAACAGCATCAGATTGGTTTAAACTTAATTCTTTGGCAATCTGCTGTTCCCGTGCCTCTATACTGCCCAAATATTTTGCAGGAAAACCCCATAATGGCATTATCTGTCCGTAGAAGTCTTTATGTGTAGTAAAGTAATATATAGTGCTATCTCTATAAATGGAGATTTTACTTAAGTAATTTATCTCATCATTTTTAGGTAGATTTTTAGGATATATGTCCTCGATAGATGGTAAATGAAGCCACGGATAATTTTGATTTAAGATATATTTATCGCCCTCAAAATTTAGATCAAAATAATAATTATTTTCTTTATGCAGAAAAGATTGCGAAGTATCTCCATTTTTTCTATCAAATGTTGTTGTCTTTTTTGTAAATAATTTGATGAAGTATGCTTTTTCATTTGAATATCCTACATATATATGAGTTATATTATCATCTTTAATGCTGTTCTTTACAGAGGAAAATATTCTTGTTTCAAGGAATTCGTTGTACTCCCTTTTAGCGGTATTGTTTTGTGATAATACATTTAATGACAGTAAAAGAGTGCAGAAAAATAGAAGATATTTCATATACATAAATGTGATTACTGATTATAGGCAATGATTTGAATGCCATTAAAGATCAACAGATCCTCTTCAATTTCTTCAAAATCCGTTATTTTCTGTTTCGAATTAAATAAAACAATATCCCAACTCATAATGGGATATAATATGGACGTATTATATAACTAATATAGTATAAATATAATAAATCATTGGTATTCAAATGGTACAAATAAAAATACATGAAAAACTAATATTTATAGCAATTATTAGCTAATATATTTAGTTTTATTATTTATCTTTGGATATTGAATAAGGATGGACACGCTTCAAGATAACTGGTTGCTCAACATTCTTGCGTGTTCGTCCTATTCAATATTGAATTAAAGCAGGGGAGAGTTCTGTAAGTTCACATTATAGTAAAGGGACTTGCGATTGAAATGCCAACCTGTTGGAATGAGGTGATAATGATAAATACTAATTGCGATGAATGTACCATTGACAATCGAGATCTTGAAGGACTTAAAGCATAAGGGATATAATATCCTGAAGTCTGACAATAGTGTGGATGATGTTATACAGCATTTTGTCCCGACAAAAGTAAACGACCTATGGGCGTTTATGAGTGAATTTAAGGAAGTTGTTAAGTGCATCAAAATTGGCGAAGAACCAAAGTAAATTTGCTATTTACATTGTGATTATTTAGATGAGAATGAACTGCTAGAAGAATGGTCAAAGTATACGAAAGAAGATCTCGAAGACTGTGATTTTATTTTTACCACTTACAGAATAATTCGGAGAAACCACTTCACGATCGATTTATCCTATCAAAAAATTCTGGATTAAGGTTAGGAACTTCAGTTAATTCAATTGGATCATCTAAAAAATTTGCAGAGATCTCAAAATTAAAGAAAGTTAGAAAAAGCTATAACCTCTAACCGTTTTCAATTATCTTACAAAATAGCTAAACCAAGTAAAAGGAAGTTGTTTTTAAAATTTTTTAATGGAGGGGTATCAATACCACTCTTTCCATTAAAAATTGATGAACGACATTAAATCTACCCAACAAAAACATCATAGTCATTCATTTTGTCTCTGTTTTTAACTAACCTAGGCGCTTTCTTCTTTTTTGTATAGTGTTGAATAGCATTGGCAATTAATAGCGGTCTAACTGCTTCATCGAAATGTGCTTCACAGTCTAAGAAAATATGCAGTGCAGTTTACGTAGTATATAAAAAGCTGCCCTTTTCGGACAGCTTCATCTTGAGAAACATAAATAATATTATAATTATTTATCTGAAATTTTTTTGTAATCAAAATAACATCCTTCGGGACAATTTAGATAAGTAGGAGTCAATCTCAAAATACCCTCTTTGATACTAAATATTTCCTTTTGTATCCCTTTACTTAACATATTTTCTTTCCCCTCGCATGTATAATCAAAGATTATATAATTCTCTGAAATTTTGTATGTTCCTTGATCACAGTTCCCACCGAACTTTTTGAATGTTCCATCACTATTTATAAATATTTCTGCTCCATCTTTAATCGACACATGTGAGTCAGGAAGTCCTACATTTTGTGCAATCAATTTCCACTTTCCTTCGATCTTATTTAAATTTACATTTTCAGTTTGTTTACTGCATCCTTGGTTCACTACAGTAAACAGCAATAATGCTATAATAGGTATAATTTTCATTGGTTTCCTTTGTTAATATATTTTGAGAACTATTTTCACTTAATTTCTTACTATTATAACGAATCTGTTATAGAAAATGCTACATCGTTACTGAGTACATAATATACTTCCAGTCACCCGTTCCACAACTATTTTTTGCTCTAGCCTTTAATTGTATAGTACCAGAACCATTAATCTGTATAATCGCTGTTTGTCCTATATTACCATTTCCATTATTGACAGGATTAGTTGAATAGTCCCCAGTTGTAAATATAAAATTACCAAATCCTTTTTCCCATTCCCAATCATTTATTCCAGTAGTATTTGTACCTTTCCCTTGTAAACTTAAAGTTATTTTTGAACCGAAAGGTAAAGAACTTGCTGCTCCTCCATAGTTCATGTCACATGTAGTAATGAAAACATCATTACAATACATATTAAGGGCTACAAGTGGAGTACCGATCCAAACTTCTTTTTTAAGCGTTTGAAAAGGAAGTTTTGCCTCAACAAAAGCTGTTTTTTCATAAATTGACTTAGGTTTAACCGTTATTGAATTACTGTTCTGTGAAATGATATCTACTGTAGAAGAAACATTCCAAACAACATTAGAGCCTCCATTTAGAAGTGTATACACTATATTTTCTCCAGCGCAATAATTCTGTTTATTTGTTGATAAAGTTGGAATTATACAGTTATTTCCGATTACATTTGTTAGGACTGAATTATTAAAAATGGATGTTTTCATTCTTGATTTTTGTCCTTCAGTAAAACGTGCGCTGGTCGATGTATAGTATGACATAATATTATTTAAATCTGGCGTATATCCATTTTCCGTTCCAAACCCCCGGTCAGCAGGAGTATCACAGACCTTGTCTCCACATGTAATACAATTTGACCCATTTATATTTTCCGCACAGCCAGATGTTCCTGGTTTAGTACCCTGAAAAGTATGCCATAAGTCAAGGCAATGTCCCATCTCATGAGCAGAAATAGGAGTGGTTACATAATTCTGATTCATAATTAACGTTTTAGATGGAATTCCAAGGGCCATTCCCAAGACACTAGAACCTCCGCTACTCCACAGATTATTAACTATATAATAATCTATAGCATTCTGTTTCACATTAACATTTCCTAATTGATTAGATTCAGTATCATTATCTATAGAATAATATTTTGAACTGTTTATAAAATCATGACCTGTTGACTTAAAGTATATACCGTGTTTATTGTAATGACGGTTTAAAGAATCAAGTACTATATTTAGATTTGTTTCAGGGTATCCACCTGTTCCATTATCTTGACGTACAATATGAAAGAAAACATTAATACATACAGGTTGATCCGGATCTATTATAGAATAATTGGCAGAAGCTCTATTTTTAGCCTCAATTTCAGTTGTTGTAGGAGTTGGAGTACCACATATTATTCCATGGTTATCTAATTCTAAATCAGGTTTGTTTTTGTCATTTTTATCATTTTTATTACAAGAACTTATTCCAAATAATAACGGTAGAATAATTAGATAAAAAAATTTTTGCTATTTTCATAATTTTTTTCGGTTTTCTCGAAATTATAGCTTTGTTTTTAACTAGTTTTACGGGAAACCGGAAATTGGTGTATTATTTGTTTTTTTTACAATATTTCATTTTTCTCATAATTTAATCTTGATGTGTTTTTTAAAAAAAAATCTAAATTTTTTAAACAATCAGAGCTTTTATAATAGAAGCGAAAAATTTGATATGGACATGATTAAACTATTTGTTAAAAATCAGTCCCGTCCTAAATAAATTTTAGGCGCTTGTTTCCATTTCTAAAACAGCTATTTTTAGATCATTTCAATTTTGATCCTATTTTTTAGTCTGAAAACATTTGTAACTGGCCATTTTTCCCTTTAACTGGTGGCCTGATAAAAGGATCATCTATCCATTGCCATATATTTATTTTTACGAAGATATTCATCCTGATAAATCCCACCAGATTTGATAGATTCCAGTCATATTTTAGCCTTCTTTTGAAGGTATTTTAGTAACAAGATGCCGATCAAGGAAGTCCATATCTGGATCATCACCGCATTTTCGGATGTGCCCACAAATGTCGATACTTTTAAGCGCTGTTTGAGATGCTTAAAGAAGACCTCAATCTGCCATCGCTGTTTGTAAATGTTTGCTACCAGTGAGGCCTTCCACCCAGTATTATTTGTCAGAAAGTGATACTGGGTGTCTGTGGTGCTGTCCCAAAAATGAATCAGGCGCAGCGATTTGGAACTGTATTTATCTGCTGATGGACCAGAAAGCTCAACGATCTGATCTTTAATGATTCCCTTTTCTAAGAGTGCTTCACTCTGATATGACCTGATCACGTTGTACTTCATGTTAGTTTTACTCCTGGTAACAAAATAACAGCCGTTGCTGTCCAAATCCCCGAGCCAGCTGTAATCTACATAACCTCGGTCCACCACCATGACGCTTCCTTTAGAAAAACTGTAGCTGCCCGCACGCTGGCTCTCATGAACCTTTCCGTCCGTAATCTGCATAAAAACAGGCAGACAGCCATCATAATCCAAAACAGTGTGCAACTTTACAGCTCCTTTGGTACTTCTAAACTTAGCCCAGTCAAATACCGATAAGCATAATGGGATAACACTGGCATCCATTAGATAAACCTTGCGCTTTAATTGGTTAAGCTCTTTACGGAAATGGGTATCTTTTTGCCACAGCTTATCCAATAGCGAAAAATACAGATCTTTAAAGAGTTCATGGGTGCGATGCTTATTGATATAGGAAATATTGGACTTGCTGGGAGCTCTGCCCACACCTAAATGGTTCAGATTACCGGTCGTACTACGCAAGCCATTACTGATATCCCGAACTGAATCTGCAGAAGAAAAATGGCAGAATAACATGCTTGCAAGATGAGTCCAGCTGTTGATCCCTTTGCAATGTTTGTCACTCTTATGTTTAGCAACCAAATCTTTGAATAATTCCCGGTCGATAAGGGATAAAATCTGACTAAAACGTTTAAATTTACCATGGCGGTGTAAGAAAAGTTAGCGATTTAAATATAGCAACTTTGCTATACCAAATCACCGCCAATTTTTAAACGTTTAGGACGGAACTGATAAATTTTAGTCATAATAATGAATCTATGAAGAGCTATTAAATCTTTTTTTAACTTAATATAGTTGTTTTTCTAAGTCTATTAGGCTTGGGTTTTCTGAATTATTTATTTGACATTTATCTCCTATCCACCTCTCCAATAAAAACATCATAGTCATTCATCTTGTCTCTGTTTTTAACCAACCTTGGGGCTTTCTTCTTCTTAGTGTAGTGTTGAATAGCATTGGCAAGGAATAACGGTCTAACTGGTTCACCGAAATGAGCTTCACAGTCTAAGAAAATTTCCAGTGCAGATTTAGCAACATTAAAATATCCATTATGGTACTTTTTATCAATCCAACTTTGAATCTGGGTATCTGTTATTAGACTAGACGACTCTAGAAGGATGTCCTTTTCTTCATCACCAAATCTTAAAAATTCCTTCCACTTGCCGTTTCCAATTTTTTGCTCTGCTATATAATTTCTGTTGCCTTGGTCATCAACTTGATAGAGTATTTGAATTTTATGATTGGTACTGCCGTTACTTAATGGAACAAAATCCTCAAGTTCACATTTGAAAATTATTTTGATGGTATTATTTTCACTAAGACCTAAGATTAAAGTATGATCTGGTCGTTCAAAATCTCGCACATAAAGGTCACGTTGTCCCAACAAAAATGCTAGCTCAAATTGACTTAAACCACGGTTATTACGTAATTTAATTATATTGAGCATCTTAATGAGCTCGATATCCGACATACTGCTTATTTTTAAGATCTCAAAATCTAGATTTCGTTTCATTATATGGGCTATTACCGACTTACAACAAATATAATCAAACGAATCTTTAATACTATCTCCTTTAAAAATATATTGTAATGGGAAAAATTTGTAGATTCAATAAATTAACAATGAATAGATCTGATGAATCAAAATCAATTGCAAATATTAAAATTATTGGAAGAACTTCCTGACTCATCAGACTTTGAGTTGGTTCCAGCTACTTCATTACAAATCACTGTTTTTAAAGAACGTGCTTTTACGAAAAAAGTACCTGAAAATGTGATTACGCAATTGATTGAATTATATAAGGTTGCCGATGGATATGTTAATCATATGGTTATAGGCTTTATTAATTGTGATGATGAAACTATATTTGAATGGTGGGGTGTTTATCAAGAGCTTTGGATAGGGCAAAGAGATTTAAATACATTACGTTGGGCAAATGGTACGTTCTGTTTAGGTGATGCCTCCAGCACTAGCGATGACGAATCTTATGAATCACCAACTTTAGTAGGACTTATAGAAATATGTAGAAATGAAATGTTGAGAGCGATCGATTAAATCTTTGGACATTATAAATACTAGTCAACCTTTTTATCAATACTTTCTTTTTTAGGTTTGTATTTTATGTAGGTATTTCTGCCATCAACAATTACGACTTCCAATCTTTTGTTTTTGCCTTTAATAGCACGACTCAATGCATCAGTGAAATCTGAACTCGTCCAAGTCTGATTTTGTAATTTATTACAATGATTCACTATTTCCTCTAAAGTTCTGGCTTTGTCGAAATACTTTGTGTTTTCAATCACCGCATTCAATGTAGATGCAGAGCCTGCTCCTGGTGGGATAGGAGGTATCACTTTTAATACTTTATCTCTTTCTTGAATATCAGAAGGTTGTAAATCTAAGTTGGTATAGCTTGTTTTAAAATCTATTGGTTCACCATTCTCTACACATTCATTTTTACGCTCTTCTGCTTTTAACGAGAAATAGATTGCAATGTGATAAAGAGCTTCTTCGGTATATTTTAGGGCACTAGCCTTACTTTCAATATGTCCAATATATTTTTTACTCTTCCCTAGATAAAGTGATAATTCTTCACCTGAAATACCCAAGCTCAATCTAATTGTGCGAACTGTAATTATTGTTAATAACTCATACGGGGTAAGATACCATTCCTTGTTCATTATTTATAAATGAAGTAATTTTGTTCGCGTATATTGTATTGATATAATAATTTGCTTTTGTAAAATATACTCTGTACTTTAGCGTTAGATTTCGGATTAACGAATTAATCTGAAATACTGGTATTTAAAATAAGAGTCTTGCGATCACAATTTCTCAGGCCGTAACGCAGGGCAGTAGTTTAAAATACCCATGTCTTTTCTTTATATTGCAAATCGTATATTTGCGTATATAAGATGGATATGGGCCTACTGTTAGTCCGTGTTACGTAAGGCCTGAGAACTGATAAGTGGTCACGGCGTGTAGTCCCATATTCATCATACTACCTGCTACTGGACTCGTTAATTATAAAACGAGTTATGAACAAAAAACAAACCACCAAAAACATCATCAAGCCGGCAGATTAGATTTGTTGCGCAAAGTCACTATGCTGACTATCTATTCAAAATGCAATAATGTAGACCATTATATAACCAATTGACGACGACTTAGAATTGCATTTTTTCCATTTTATTTTTTAACTATTGAAAGTTGAATAGGGTGCTTATTGCCTAATTTTTAGCTCTTTATTCACTCTCAGTATAAATCTTTAAAAAATGCAAAAAACTTGCAATAGGGATAGCTATGTGCTGTACCAAAGGAAATTTACTGTCCTAAATCTTGAGTTATATTTTGGTCTTCCATCAAAAACAAACCAAAAAATAAACACATTGAAAAGTTCTATACTACAAATTGAAAACGTTAGACATGATTACGCTTTACAAGAGCATAATCAATCTACGGTTTCATATATAAAAATACATTGGAAGTTTGCGCTATGCATCTTGCTTTCTCCAATGCTCCATGCCTTTAATATACTCATATGCTTATTAAAGGCTATTAAAGTAATTGCGATACCCTGTATCATGATCATTGCAGTATTTCATAGTTTATGTTTATCAGCTCAGACACCCCGCAAGGACAGCGGGGTGAATGGGCAGGTAAAAAATGAGCTTACAGGTGTTGTTTTTTCTTCCACCGATGGTACGCCACTGCAAGGAGTGTCGGTCCGAATCGAAGCCGAAAACTTACAGATTAAAACCTCCAAAGATGGAAGGTTTCAATTGACGGTCCATAAGAAAAGTGGAAAGATCAGATTCTCTTCCATCGGTTTTAAAAGCCAAGAATTCAATTATACCGCAGGAGTATTAATGACTGTGAGATTGATACCTGAAGATCATAAACTAGAAGAAGTGGAGGTGGTATCTACCGGTTATCAGAAAATACCGAAAGAACGAGCAACTGGTTCTTTTGAATTTGTTGACAACAAGCTTCTTAATCGAAAAGTATCTATGGATTTTTTAAGTCGATTGGAAGATGTTGTGCCCAGTGTATCTAGAATAAAGCTTTACGAAGATAGCCGAGGAAAATTACCATTTATGAATATCCGCGGTACAAGTAGTATCAACTCGAATATTTGGCCCTTAATTGTGTTAGACGGAGTTCCTTATCAGGGAGATTTCAATACGATCAATCCCAATGATATTGAAAATGTGACCATCTTAAAAGATGCAGCAGCATCGTCGATCTGGGGTGCACAATCGGGTAATGGTGTCATTGTGGTGACCACAAAGAAAGGAACTTATGAAAAACCTATCCAAGTATCCTTCAACAGTAATCTGACCATTCGCAATAAACCAGACTTATATTACTATCCGCAAATGGCTACATCAGATTATATCGATGTAGAGCAGATGCTTTTTGAAAATGGATATTATGATTCTAGAATGAATAATTTCCAATATAATATTACACCAGTTGTGCAATTATTGAAGAAAAACAAAGAGGGTAAGCTGTCATCGGTAGATATGAATAAGGAATTGGATCGATTACGTAAAATTGATTTTCGTGATGACCTATTAAAATATTTCTATAGAAAAGAGATCAGTCAACAATATCATGTTCAACTAGAAGGAGGAAGTAAAGTATTAAACAGTATTTTTTCCATCGGTTATGATAAAAATTCTAAAAATATTATAAATACCGGTAATAACAGATTGAGCACAAGAAGCTATACAATATATAAGCCCACTAATAACTTGGATATTGGTTTAAGTTTACAATATAATGAGCTTAATGCTAGTGAACCATATGTTAGGCTTGGTTTTTATGAATTTGGTGCTGGATATGGAAACTTTCCCTATATGGAGTTGGCTGATGCAGATGGCAATCCATTGGTCGTGGATGCAATTGCTTTGCATCCTGAGTTTCGGGATACCGTTGCTGGAGGACGTTTGCTGGACTGGAAATACAGACCCTTAGCAGAATTGGATCAAACATCGGTTAAGAACAAGCAACGTGAAGTTCAGTTGAATTTTGATGCCAGCTATAAAATTACATCGTCCCTCAGAATGTCTTTTCTGTATAATTACCGTTATGCTAACACTGATCTGCAAACTTGGAGAGGGATGGGGAGTGTTTATCAAAGAGATATACTCAATTATTATGCAGTTTGGGATAATGAATCGGTTAAATGGAACCTTCCTCTCGGAGATTATTTACAAAAAACGAGTAGTGCTAATCAATCACAGCAGGGTCGTTTTCAAATAGACTTTAATCGTGTATGGCAGGGTAGATATGCTATTTCTATGTTAGCCGGAACGGAGTATAGAGAACAGAATCAGGAGTCCTATAATACTGAATTATGGGGTTATGACCCTGAAACATTGTCTTCAATGC
Organism: Sphingobacterium sp. MYb388; assembly: GCF_037479535.1. Classification (NCBI taxonomy): domain Bacteria; kingdom Pseudomonadati; phylum Bacteroidota; class Sphingobacteriia; order Sphingobacteriales; family Sphingobacteriaceae; genus Sphingobacterium; species Sphingobacterium sp. MYb388. Next base: position 25,096 of record NZ_JBBGYV010000007.1, read on the forward strand.
CTGTGGATTACGTAAACAGTCATCCCTATCTGAATGGGAGATATGGAAAACGTAAAATTCGTTCATATTTAGATTACAGCAATTTGATCAATCGTTTTACTTCTTACTTTATTAATGGTTCTTATACTTTAGATAATAAATACATTGTAAGTGCCAGTGCACGTAAAGATGCCTCCAATCTTTTTGGTGTCAAGACTAATAATAGGGGTAAGCCCTTTTGGTCTCTAGGTGCATCATGGCTACTTTCTAATGAAACTTTTATAGGCAACGATGTATTTTCTTTATTAAAGGTACGGACAACTTATGGACATAACGGGAATGTGAATAACAGTACCTCGGCATATCCGATTATCTACCGCTCCTCACAGCCCCATTATTTGACCGGGCTTCCTTATGCGACCATGCAGTCACCTCCAAACCCTTCACTTCGATGGGAAACGGTGGGCATGTTGAATTTTGGTATTGATTTTCAGTTGAGTAACAATCGGATTAGTGGTGCACTTGAATATTATATCAAGAAGCCAAAAGATCTTATAGCAAGTACACTAGTGGATCCGACATCTGGATTTAGCAGTATGAGTATCAATAGTGCCAATCTATTAGGCAAAGGGGTAGATCTATCGCTAAATACTGTTAATGTTAAAAGTCGCTCTTTTGAATGGATTAATAATCTGGTATTTGCGTATAGCCGTACAAAAGTTACGAAGTCTTATGTGGAGGATCCGTTAGGTAAAAATTTTAGTGCTAATGCTTATAGTGCTTTAGTTACTCCTATTGACGGGGCTGATTTGAATAGTGTAATAACTTATAAATGGGGTGGACTTGATCCGCAAACTGGAATGCCTCGCGGCTATATGAATGGTGAATTATCAACCGCTTATTCTCAGATCTATAATGATACGAAAATAGAGGATATGGATAATCATGGCTCTGCATTACCACTGTATTTTGGATCATTACGTAATTCATTCCGGTTTAAAAACATAGACCTATCATTTAATATCAGCTACCAATTAGGACATAAATTCATGCGTAAAAGTACCAATTATTCATTTTTGATTGATCAACGTGTAGGGAATAATGATTTCGCACGTAGGTGGCAAAAACCTGGTGATGAGACGAAGACCGATGTGCCTGTATTTAATTATCCGTCAAATTATTATGCTGATTACTTTTATAACTATTCTTCGGCTTTAGTATTGCCTGCAGACCAAATCAAATTGCGGGATATTCAGCTTGGGTATACACCACAGCTAAGTGATCGGCTTAAGCTGAAAAACCTGCGCTTTTATGCGTACCTGGCGAATATCACGACCATATGGCGCGCTAATAAAATGGGTATTGACCCTGAATATGGTATCAGTACGCCAGATCCATTTTCCTGTTCTGTTGGCGTTAGTTTTAAATTGTAATGATGATGATCATGAAGAAATTAATCTATATACTCACTTTCACATTGCTATGTACGGGCTGTAGCAGTTTTTTAGATGTTAAGCCTGATAAAAAGATGTCTGTACCGCAAACGCTAGAAGATTGTGAGTTATTGCTCAATGACTATGGGACACTGAATATGGCCTATCCGTCCTTGGGTGTGATCGCGGGCGAGGCCTATTATCTGAATTCTGCTGATTGGAATAGCATTGAGGAGTTTGATGACCGGAATGCTTATATATGGTCTGACGAGCCTAGTTTTAAGTCCATGGCTTGGCAGGGATCCTACCGCGTGATCTATATCTGCAATCAGATTATGCAAATATTGGATAAAATGTCTACTGTGGAAAAACAGTCTCTTCGTTTTAAATCTGCATATGGCCACGCTCAATTTCTTAGAGCTTTTGCGTACCAGGAATTGATCGCGATTTATACTTTGCCATATAATGTAAATACAGCAGATAGAGAGTTGGGAGTTCCCATCAGATTAGTACCTGATCTGGATGTGGTCTCCAAAAGAGCATCACTCCAGGAAAGTTACAAACAGGTAATATCCGACTATCAAGCTGCTTTAAGATTGTTGGAGGCAAAAACCACAATACAGACGGGTACTTCTAAATCTGCTGCGTATGCGGGGTTAGCCCGATTATTTTTGGATATGCAAGATTATGATAGCGCTTATCGCTATGCGGACTCCGCGTGGAAGCTTAAACCTTATTTATTGGATTATAATGCACTGAATTTAGAAGCGAGTTATCCGATACCTAAGTATAATAGCGAAGTTCTATTTTCAGCAATGACTGCGTATTCCAATGCATTTGGAAGTTATTATGTTCGTATGAATCCGGATCTAATAGCTAGTTATCAGATAGGTGATCTCCGTAAGCTCGCCTATTTTGAACCCAATGAAGTTGACTTAGCAACTTTTGGATTTAAAGGTTCTTATGATGAAGGACCTGGAGGGGCATTTATAGGGTTTACTAGTAGTGAGGTATTGCTGATCCGTGCAGAATCTGCAGCCCGATTGCAAAAAACAAATGAAGCACTAGAAGATGTTAATCTTTTACGTAAATATCGATGGTCTGATCATGCTTATCCGATTATTACAGAGCAGGAACCAAATCGATTATTAGATACAATTCTAGAGGAGCGGAGTAGGGAGTTGGTTTTTAGAGGAAGACGCTGGAGCGATATTAAACGTTTAAGCGATGATCCACACAGGGCAATATCGATCGAACGGATTATTGACAATAAAACTTACAGTTTACCAATAGGGAGCTTAAAATATGCGATTCAAATCCCTTATAGCGTCATGGAGCAAAACTCGAACATTAAGCCAAATAAAAGATAATTAGCCATGAAATACATTATTTTAAATATATTATTGTTGACCGTAGCTTGGCAATTTAGCTATGCACAGCAAAAAAAAGTGGGCATAAGTAAGCCGCTTCTTGTAGGTAAACTTTTACCAAAAGTTAGGTCCATGCCTATTCTTAATTTCAATACCAAGTCGGTAAATCTGCAAGATTGGAACGACAAGGTGGTTGTACTGGAGTTTTTTGATACGTATTGTGCTACCTGTATTGAAGGAATGCCTGCTCTAGCAAAAGTACAGCAAGAAAGGGGAGATAAGTTGGTTGTGCTATTGGTAACTTGGCAATCCAAAGAAGTGATCGAAAAGTTTTATAGTACTAATGCATTTTTGAAAGAAAAGAATGTGAAATTACCCACTATTGTTGGCGATACTTTATTGCGTCAATATTTTCCGCACAAAGGAGTTCCGCATACCGTTTTCCTATATAAAGGAAAGGTGCAAGCAATAACCTATCCCGACTATGTAAAAAAACAGTTTGTAGATGAATTATACAATAATGGACAAATTCATGTTCCACAAAAAGATGATTTTAAGAGCGAAAAGGTATTTGAGCTTGATGATTCAGAAAACGGAATTATTGGATCAGTTCGAATGACTACCTATCAAGAGGGGCTCAGTGACAAGCCAGGATTGACCATTGTGAAAGATAGTATTACTGGCTTGTATCGTTCATACTTCAATAATGTGGGTATTCTCAATGCCTATAAAGCTTTGGATGCATTGATCAACAAACCAACATTTTTATTAACAGATAAGCGAATAGTCTGGAAGGTGAAAGATCCTGACAAGTATTATTATCGCGAAGGAAGTGGCGGACAACAGTTTTGGTTAACCAAATATGGAATTTGTTATGAAAGAAAGAGTTATGTGGTTAAGGATCTGGCTGAGCAAGTTAAAATAGTGATGAATGACCTGAATAGGTTCTTAGGTTTGAGAGTGTATTGGGATCAATTGGAACGTGACTGTTTAGTTATTCAAAAGAAAGCTTCATCAAATGCCGCTCGAGCAACAATAGAGAACACACAAAAGATGGAAAGTCTAAGTGTCTTGATTTTTTTCATGGACTATTCAGGTAATTTTTTACCGATCGTTGATGAGTCAGGATACAAAGATGCTATTGATATAGGAAGTTACAATAATATAGCTGAATTGAATGAACAGTTGCAATCTTACGGATTGGAGTTGGTTGAAGGAAAGAGGACGATGCAGATGCTGATTGTTGAGGAAGTGCAATAAACAATAATAGGGGGTACTTAACGGTACCCCCTTTGCAACTTCCTATAAATTTAAGGAGTGCTGCGCAATTCTACATTTGGCTCTGCAATACCAGTTTGTAGTGATCTAATCATCTCATCTCTTAGCGCATTTGTAAATACGGGACGACCACTAGCATCTGGAGTAGCATTGATCTGACAAATTTTACCTGTTCCACTACATGGTGTACCACTTGGGGTAGTGTAATCTGCTGCTTTTGTCGGATCTCCATTTGGTTTTAATTGATGCCAACTCATAATTTTATGGTTTTAATTAATAAATGGGTTAATTGTCACATATCGCTTTCGCACATGTGGCCCCATAACTCTACATTTTGGTAAAGCTATCTTCTTGACGGGTACTCCTTTGTCAAGATTTAAGTCTTTTTTGATCTTACCGCTAAGGCGGGGAATGTTGCAAATTTGCGAAGGTATAGTGTGATACCTATCTTATTACATTTTATCATTTTTTTATAAATCTAATATTACCAACCTACTCTTTATTTTTTAACTCTCTAACCATTTTGATTTCTAGCCTTCTCAATTTTCTCCAACCTTCTCACTTTTCTAACTCTTATCGAATCTATTTCAAAGATAGAGCGCATAAGCAGGTAAGCGTTAGGCTGAATGTTGTCTTTGAGTAAGCTATATGTTGTTAGGGGGTGGGTGGTGGTGAATTGGAAATAAAGTACAAAGCTTCCTGTGATCGGGAGGCTTTGTGTGTTCTGAAGCGAATAAGTTTCTGGATAGAGATATACATAGTTGAACTGTTTGTTTGGATTTTCTGCTGGAAAATGACCATTGCGAAGGAGATAGGTCAGTACCTTTTTGTTGATTTTATTGCTGTTGAAGATTGTTTTAGTGTTTGTGATATTGCGCAAGGGATTGTCCTTTCATCTTTTTGAAAAAACGGTTGAGTTCACTTAGCCCTGCGAAATTCAATTCATAGGCAAGACCAGACAGGTTATTGTGGAAATGCTCGTATTCTCGCAATATCCTTTCGACCAGCAGTTCATTGCGGTAGGTTGACAGGCTACAGTGGTAATATTCTTTATGAAGTTTATAGAGCCGGCTGCGGTCTACCTGTACACTTTCTGCAAGGTCTCCGATAAGAGCTTTGTTGCCGTACTGGTCGATAGTGAGTCTCAATATTTCTCGGACATGTTTGATAATAGTAAGCGGTGTATCGATGGATCCGTCTCCCATCATGATTTTGAGCCGAGATAATTTGATCAAGTAAATCTGGTGCCGAATCAAAATATGCTCATTGTCCAACACTTTGGGATTTAGATTCTGAAATATCGCATCGAGCTCGTATTTCGTTAATGTGCCGATCAAGAAATCCACGCTCTGCATCGAAATACTTTTGCCGGTACGCTTTGCCTCCACTAGAGGCATAACAAATTCAAAGCTCCGCGCAATGTTGGGACGGAACAGACCGGCATCGAGTGTGATGCCTCTCACGATGTAATGACCAATGGGTAGGTCTACCTGAAATTCCGCAACGGCTAGGTAGAGATAAGATGCTCTATTTTGGTTCAGGGTTAACTTGATATCAAGCAGCTCATCGTGCATCATCAGTGGCTGCTCACCAATTTCAATCGGATAGCATAGGTGGAGATCTGGTGCATGGGATCGAAAAATGACAGTAGTTGGTTTGTTGATCCAAAATTCGAAATAGTGGAGATAGGCATATCGTCCATCGAAAGTCTGTTCGGCAACCAGGTTGCCGTCAAACTCCCAATAATATGTCTCTGCATTGCGCATGATATAGCTGATTTCTTCTTTTGGGTGCATCACTTCCTTTGCCCCGAAGGGTAGGTTTAAAGTAATGGTTCTTTTCATAATAGGCTTTTGTTAATTTATATCTGGTCAGATTGTTTAGGTCTTTTTTTATAAAGCAACGGAACGCTTACATCGTTCCGTTGCTTTATTTTTCTTGAAATTTTGATGTTCAAATACACATTTACCTGGTATGGCGGGATGGAAATAACATCGATCGCAAGGTCATTTATTAATAGCTGATTACAAAGACAAATTCTCCCTCAGCTTGAAGTGCTTCACCAGTAGCAGCACTGCTGTTAATGGGATTGTGTGACTCACCTCTTTTTACTCCTAACACACTGACACCCGGATCAGGCTTTTCAGGTTTGACCAGTCTTATCGGCAATTCAAGTGTTAAGGTGAGTGTAAGCTGGTTACTTATAACGAAAATAAAATCATCATCCAGTGCATCTAACCATTCTTCCTGCTCGCTTGTAAAGTAAAACATGGATTTTAATGTAAGCCTGAATGACTGCTGAAGTGCTTGAATCTGTTGTTTTTTTTGAAAATCATTTTGTGCGTAAAATTCGAGATACCATACTCGAACACCTTCGGGTGTAAATTCTTTCTTTTCCATTTTAGTTTTGTTTTTTTAAGATTCTTAAATTTCGGTTTACTATTACTGGTTTGCAAATAGTTAAAATGGTTTTTTTACCGAATAGGGAAAGAATAAATACCGAAAAGGGAAAACATAAAATTGATAAAAACAACAAAGTGACTGCTGCAATTTCCTGCGTAATGGATATATTGTTTCCTATTTTTTAATTACGAATGTATTTTGCTTATCTAAGCTCATTTAATTATCTTTGAGTTAATTCTATATTTATGTATAGTATTATCAATTTTATCTTCAACTATTTTTAGTCAAAATTATAACAGAACATTGAAATGTAGTTAACCTCATGTTATGAAGCGAACTGTAAAAAAAACCATGTGGCTCGTATTTATTCTGCTCAGTGTTGCAGGTGGTCTTGTGATGTATCTCATCAATGAGCACGAAAGCTTATTCGAAATTTTAGATGATCAATATCTGATTAAAAATCTAAGTATCAGCATTGCCTCTGTCGCACTTTTTTTGCTAGTCTCTTATCAATCCAGCAGGTTAGTATCGAAGTTTGCTCCATATCATCAGTCAAAAGTGGCGCATTATTCATGGTATTTTGTTTTACAGTTCTTGATCAGTGGGGGCTTAAGTTTGTTTACTGCAATCTTCTCGGCAACGGTGATCGTGTATGCAAATAGCGGCAGATGGTTGGGCAATACCTCTTACTTTAGTGTTGACATTTATTTTGTCCTTTTGTCTACTGTATTTGTTCAGATTGTACTGTTCCTGATTTACTTTTTTGTTAGTAGCGTGCAAGGCCGGCATCGATCTGAAAAGCTTACAGTGCTCTTAGAACCGGAATATATCAAATTACTGCAAGAAGTTGCTGTCCGCAAACTCGAAATGGATAGTCCAGCTCCTGAAAAGCAATATATAGAGGAATTAGATGGCATTGATCTAACCGATATCAATTATATCTATAGTGAACAAAAGATTCGCTACATCCAAAGTGAGGTTCGGGGTAAAACCATGTTTGAAGGGTTGACGCTCTCTGAATTAAGTAAAGTGTTGCCTTCGGATCAATTTTTTTTGGCAAGCCGGCATCTTATTATTAACCGTAGGTCTGTTAAATCTTATAAAATATTGAGCAACTATAATATTGAACTGGAATTAGATCCACCGTTTCATTTAAAAACGACTTTAAGTGAAACAGTAACAAGATTTTTTAAAACCTGGTATATGCGCGGGATGGATGATTTGGCCGATTAGGCGAAAATATAGATTGCAAGTTTGATGGTTTAACTTGCCAGTTCCGGACATTTTGCGCTGGGGCTGGTATCACTATGCTGTTTATCGAACAGCCGCAAACATATTGAATAATGAAAAAATGGTTACTAAATATACTTCAATGTATTCAAGATATCTATCAAATTCTGAAAGAAATAAAAGCGCTCTATAATCAATTTACAATAGTCACTGCTCATCTACAAACAATTATCCGACTCATAGAAAACTTCAATCAACTCGCAGAAGAACGTGAAAAAACAGTTGACACTGATCAGCGCCAGCGCGAGATTAAACTGTTAGATATAGGACAGGTAATGAAAATACTAAATATATCAGAGTCAACTTATTACCGATGGGTGGAGAATGGAGAGCTTCAACCTAGGAAAAAAGGCAAGCGCCACTATTATTATTTATTTGATTTGCAGGATCAAATTGCAAAATGCAAGTTGAAAGGTCGGCTCTAGTTCTTCGACTGCTGTTCGGGAGCGCTTCGAGAGGTGTTCGAGAAGTGTTCGAGACAGGTTCGGGACTTGCTCGGGTGAGCTTCGACTGCTGTTCGACTGGGCTTCGGCAAGTTGCCGAAGCCCAGTCGAACACTTGCCGATAAATGGTCGAAGCAACCTCGAATCAGCCTGCTGACTAGGTCAAACTTTAGTCGAAAAGCAGTCGAATATTTTTGCCTTATGTGTCGCTATTTTTAATATTTACACCTTTTACTTTTCTATTTATGACAGGGAATGAAAGTCGTTCCTATCATGTGCTATCATGCCCTGTCATCACTCGTATTTTCGTGTTTTCGCCCCTAATTTAGCTCTCGATATCAGTAAAAACCGGCATGCAGGTTATAGTGTAAACAATTGAAAATTAGAACAATGGCAAGATTTTTAAAAGGAATTGTAGGAGCGTATTCGGGTAAAGTGGGAAGTGTAGTGGGAAGCTCATGGAGAAGCGTAGATTATGTCAAATCGCTACCAAAATTTACGGGGAAAAAAGCAACAAATGGACAAATTGCTCAGCGCACAAAGTTTGCTCTGGCAGTAGCTTTTTTATCACCGATCAAAGATCTACTCAACCTGGGTTATTCGGATAAGCTGCAGGGCAAGGCGACGGGATATAACAAAGCGCTGCAGGCAGTGCTTAGCAACGGTATCTCGGGTGTCTATCCAAGTCTGGAAATTGACTATTCGAAAGTGGTAATCTCCAAAGGTGCTCTTTCCAATTTAATGGGCGTAGCATGGGCGGAAATTAATGCTGGCGAGCTGGAGCTTTCCTGGTCTCCGGAAATTAACAAGTTCAATGCGTTCGCTGACGATTCAGTAGTGCTTCTTATGTACAATAGGACGAAGAACTTCTTCAGTATTATGGAGTCGGGAACGCGGTTGGATGCGACCTTATCGCTGCCTTTACCGGCAAGTTATTCTGGTGATACTTTGGAAGGCTGGATTTTCACGGGGCACCGTGATGGTGTCAAAACTTCATTGAGTTATTACCTGGGTCAATTGGTATTAGCATAGCATGTAGCTCTGTTTTTAGGGAGGTGGACCCTTGGTTTGCCTCCCTAATCTCTAAAAATCAAATTCCATGAATTTAAAATTAGTCCGTGTCAAACAGGGGAAGGAAAGTACCTTGTCTGAGCTATATCTTAATGACCAGTTTGTCGGATACGGTCTCGAAGATGCTGTCCGTAAAACTAAAATAAAAGGAAGCACTGCAATTCCTGCTGGTAAATACCGGCTTGGCCTGAATACCTACGGCGCGATGAACGCGCGCTATAAGAGAAAATTTCCAAAAATCCACCGTGGGATGATCGAGATCATGCAGATCCCGAATTTTAAGTACGTCTATATCCATATTGGTAATCACATCGGGGATAGCTCCGGCTGTGTGCTCGTTGGAAATAAGATGGCCTTAGTGGATGGTGATTATGAGGTTTATCAGTCTAAAAAGGCGTACGTAGCGCTCTATGAGAAACTGGTGGAGATGATGGTGAACGGAGAGGTGTGGATTAATATTGTGCCTCTTTCACCGGCACAGGGCGAATTACTTTTTCTTGATAAAAAGTAATCAAAAATCAAGACTGCATTCCTTTATGCTATTTCACCTTGAATAGGCTAAATGAATTTAAACTCGTTTCACTCAGACAGAAATTCATTTTTAACGCCTTTTCATCGGTGAAATTACGCAGTCGGAATACTAGGCCTTTTGGATAAGCCTTCGGCTATAATTTAGTGACAGAATAACGAAGTAACTAGTGACGAGGGGGAATGCCTTGCTTACTAACCTACTAACGATCTTACTTCATAACCTTCTAACCACTTTCTAACCTTCTAACATTAAATAAATGAAAAAAATAATTCAAAAAATAAGTGCGGCTTTGCAAGTGGTCTTGTTGGCGCCGATTAAACTGCCGGGAAAGGCATTGAATATTATTAAATACATTGCATTGGGTCTTGGTGTGGTGGAGACGGTACTGGATGATAAAGACAAAAAAGGAGAGGAGCAGTCACCACCACCAGAGCAGATACTTCGGAATAAAGAAAAGGGGGTGCTTGATGAAGATGAATGATATCCGTATCGGTACTTTAGGGGGTACGCTATGTTCCATCTGGGCGAGCTTTTCTCTTGGTGACGTCATGCAAACTGTAATAATGGCGTCATTAGGTACAGTGGTCAGCTATATGACGAGTAGGCTTTTGGGAAGAATGCGACGCAAATAGTCTAAAAGAATAGGCTTATCTATTGTTGGATAAGCCTATTCTTTGTCGATCGTATATTTACTCTGTCAAATACATATCAGAGAAAAAATAGAATTAACATGTAAGACTTCCCGTTTCGTAGATAAATGCCGATAAATAGTACGCATTTGTTCAAAATATTGTTCCAACACGATTACTATCGAGATCATATTCATGTATTTATAACCAGCATAAACCGTAATTTGATTGGAACTGCACTGGATAACTCCAATCTTTTTGCAGCATTTTTTTTATCTAATTAAACCGAATAAAATTGATCATTTTCAGGGTTCCAATTTTGTGTAAATAAAGATGTTTATGTGCTTGCTATATAGATAATCAGATCCTCTTTTAATGCTAAAGAACATTACCTGGGTATCAATTAAATCGATTGAATCATTTTGTATTTTGAGTAATGCTTTATAATTATAACCTTCTTATGTGCTATGTTTTTTTACTGTCTTAACCTATAATTAGGAAGATTATGCGAAATCGTATTTCTAATTAATTTGGAATATTGACTTAGATCAAGATTTTTTATTGATCAAGGTTTTCATGCCAATACGTAATTAATCCAGAAATTTGTATTGTGATTTTGGTCATCATACAATCATTAAGACTGTAGTATGGCCAACATACTTTTTTGTATTTGTGAGAATATGAGAAGAACGCGGAGCATTATTATAATGATAACTTTAAAAAATAAGTATTATGAAAATCAATCAAGTTGGATGGTTTGAATTTGGTTCAGACCAACCGGAAAAAGCAAAAGAGTTTTACAAAAAAATGTTTGGCTGGGATTTTAAAACAAATCCGGATCTGGAAAGTCAAGGATATCAATATGATGGTATTCTTGAACCGGGAAATGAAATACCTACCGGAGGAATGATGCATACAGATGGAAAGATGCCGGAATATGCAGTTTTTTATGTATTTGTGGAAGATGCTGAGAAAGAAATAAAACGAGCACAAGAAAATGGTGGTGAACTAGTGTGGGGACCTGTAACAGATGCCTCCAACATTACTTTTGCACGTTTAAAAGACAATTCTGGAAATCAGTTCGGCATTTTTTCTGTTAAGAAATAATCTTTTATCGTACTTATCAAGAGCCTGCCTTTTAACAATGGCAGTTTTTTTTTAGTAACTTTTTTGGTAACTCACTAACATAATATTACGATTTACAATAATTATCTATTATTTTGTACATTTATGGTAGTTTAACCCGTTGGAGTTTTAGCATATGCATCAGGAAACGCAAGATAAATTTACAACAATGATTGATTTTTTTAATTCAATCATTCCATTGAAGGAAGAAGAAAAGGATTTGATCCGGCAATACTTCCATTTGCGTTTCTATAAGAAGCGAATGTATGTTCTTCAGGAAGGAGACGTCTGTCAGTATCTCAATTTCGTGCTCTCCGGCTGTCTGCGGATGTATAAAGATGATGAAAATAACAATCCACATATCTTACTTTTTGCAACCGAAGGTTCTTGGATCAATGATTTGGATAGTTATTACGAAGAAAAAAAATCGTTGCTGAACATTGATGTTTTGGAAAATGCAGAATTACTCCAGATCAGTCGAGCGGATATTGTAAAGTTGTATCTTAGCGCACCTAAATTTGATAGGATTTTTAGAATTCTCACAGAGAAAAACCTTGTTCTCTTGCAAAATCGATTGTTGGAGAATATCAGTTTGTCTGCTGAGGACCGTTACTATAATTTTTTATCCAATTATCCCGACCTCATCAATAGAATACCGCAGGTACATATAGCATCTTATCTCGGTGTCTCAGCCGAATTTATAAGTCGCTTAAGAAGCCGAAGGGCTAGAAATCCTTTAATGGGAAATTGATCCGGATCAATAGTATTTCTTGATCTGGTTCTACGTCGCGTGAGCAACCTTGTCCGTAAATTTGCATAATAAAGTAAATTTATTTTTATTATGGAAATTGTTAATATAAGTAAGTTGATAAAAACCCTTAATCCAGTAAATGGATGTACTGCAGGGTGTGTATATTGTTATGCACGAAAAATTAACAACAGATTTAAAATTACTCCTGATTTTGAAGTCCCCGAATTCAGTCCACATCGTTTAAAACAGATCAAGCAAACTAAGAAATCCCAAATCTACTTCATGACAAGTATGAGTGATTTCTCAGATTGGCACGAAGAGTGGAGAACAATTGTTTTTGATTACATCAAAGATTTTCCACAGCACATTTTTATATTTCTTACGAAATTTCCAGAACGTATTCATTTCCAGACCGACCTTAAAAATGTATGGATCGGAGCAACAATTACGGCAAAGAATGAAAAACGAAGAATTGATGCGCTGAGAAGCAATATTAATGCTGTAAATTATTTTATCACATTCGAGCCATTGCTTAATAATCTAGGAGAGCTTGACCTGCACGATATCAAATGGATTGTTATAGGTCCGGAAACAGGAAACAGAAAAGGTAAGGTTACTGTTAAAAAAGAATGGGTGGAAAATATTATTAGACAGGTGGATAAGGAGAATGTTTCAGTCTTTATGAAAGATGGTCTTGCGTCTGTTGTAAATTTAGCTGACATCCGCCAGGAATTACCTTTTAATGATGTGGCTGAAAATAAAGAAGAAGAGCTGCAGATTTCATTTGATTTTCAATAGCTAGAACCTTGACGAATAGATCGAATGTTGACCTAGATCAATATTAGAAATTGATTTAGGTCAAGCCGTACTATTAAAACTCGTTCGTAAATTAGTTAGAATTAAATTTTAAGCTTTTCAATATATCAACTAAGAAGTAGACAGAATCTTTTATTTTATAAACAGCATAATGAAAACACGAAGAAATATTGGCGGCTGGTTTGAGATATATGTCGAAGATATGCAACGGGCGATGGATTTTTACCAGTATGTTTTTGATGATGTAAACTTTATTGACCTTTCAAAGGGGGGGAGCCAGATGCAGATGTTTGAATGGGAAGATCACTATCCCGGAGCAGGAGGTGCATTGGTAAAAATGGAGTTTAATAAACCTTCACCAAATGGAACTGTTATTTACTTTAATTGCGATGACTGTGCGGTCCAAGAGGCCAGAGCCCGTGAAAAAGGTGTGGAGATTGTCGCTTCAAAAACGCAACTTCCCCACTTTGGCTTTTCAGCGCTCTTGAGAGATAGTGAAAATAATACGATTGGACTTTACTCACTTAAGTAGAAAAGAATTAGAAGGACACATTTAAATAAATTGATATGAAATTACAACAAATTAGAAATGCAACAATGGTTGTTAATTATGGTGGTAAGAAATTTTTAATTGACCCTATGTTATCCGATAAAGGAACATTACCTGCTTTTCCACATCCCGCAAGTGGTGATGAGCGTGATAACCCTTTAGTAGAACTGCCAGTATCAATAGATGAGCTGTTAGAAGATCTGGATGCCGTATTTTTAAGTCACCTGCATTATGATCATTATGATGATGCTGCAAAAAAAATCCTACCTAAACATATAAAAATTTATGTTCAGGATGCTGCTGATAAAAAGGAAGTTGAATCTGCCGGTTTCACAAATGTTGATGTACTTACTGATGGAACTGAGATAGACGGAATTCAATTATTTCAGACTCAGGCCCAGCACGGATTTGGAGAAACATTAAAATTAGCAGGAAATGTACATGGATTTGTCATGAAGCACATTGAAGAAAAAATATTGTACTTCATTACAGATTCAGTTTGGTATGAAGGAGTACAGCAGGAACTTGAAAGACATACTCCTGACATTGTAGTTGTAAACGGAGGTGACAATCAGTTCGTTGGCGGTGGCCCATTGATCATGGGTAAACAAGATATCAAAAAGGTGCATGAGACTGTTCCTGAGGCAACTTTGGTGGTAAGCCATATGGAGGGTGTAAACCATAATACATTATCTCGAAGAGAATTAAAGCAGTTTCTTGCTGATGAAAATATCTCGGAGAAAGTATTGGTTCCAGATGATGGACAATTTTATGAGTTGTAGTCTAGTATCAACTATGTATAAATGAGAAGATCCCTGTACTTGTTATTGTAAACATGCATAGGGGTCTTTTTTTTAGTAAAAAGGAATTAAATTACTTCCTTTTGCTCCGTCTATGGTAGTCGTGATCTCTAAATTTATTCTTAAACTAAATTTTCCAGACCAAATTGAGCCAGTTGATCAACTATGGGCAGGGTTTTCAATCCTAATTCGGTTAGTGTATATTCCACTTTGGGAGGAACTTGATGATATACTTTTTTAATCACCAATTTATTCTCAACCAGCATATTTAATTCTTGAATGAGCATCTTTTCACTGATGCCGGTCACTGTTCTTTTTAGTTCGCCATACCGCACTGTATTTTCGTTGATCTGAAACAGGATCATCAGTGTCCATTTTCCAGCCAACAGAGATAATGACGCTCTTACAGGGCACCTCTCGTCACAAGGAGCAGTTGATTTTAATTTTTTTTCCATTGATATTCAGCTATTCTAACCATTTGGTAAGTACCAAACTATTTGGTAAGTACTTGTGCAAAAGTAAGTTAATTATTAGATTTGATCAAGATATAGAAAAAAAATATTAGCAAATGAGAATTTTAGTATTTGGAGCTACGGGCTCACAACAGTTCAATGTAATTGGCGAAGCGAAGAAAAAAGGTGCAGAAGTATTTGCTGCGACCAGTTCAGAAAAAAGTTTTGAAAAATTAACTCAAGCAGGTGCAACACCGGTATTGGCAAACCTGAATGACGCAGCCAAAATCCTAGAAATTACGCAAGGTATTGATGCTATTGCTTTTATGATTCCTGTTTCATTGCCGAATCCATTTGATGGTTTACAATATTCAAAAAATGTGATTGATGCAGCGAAAGCAAATGGAGTTAGTAAAATTGTTTGGAATACAAGTGGTTGGTTAGAGTCTCAAAAAGTAGGTTCTCCGGTAGATGACGTGAAATTGGATGTTCGAGATTATTTGAAAAATAGTGGAGTGGACTATGTTATCATCGAACCTACTATCTATATGGAAAATATGATGGGTGCATTTTGTGCACCGTTTATAACAAATGAGAAAAAATTGGCTTATCCTACTCCTGAGGCCATGCCAATTGGGTGGATTGCTTCTAGAGATGTGAGCGCTTTTGTCGTTGAAGCTATTTATAATGTTGATTTAAAAGCAGATGCTTTCAAAATCAGTGGTATGGAAAACCTAAAAGGGAATGATCTGGCGACGCAGTTTTCTAAGGGAGTAGATGAAGAAATTGTGTATTATCCTCAAAAACCTAATGAATTTGGTGATATATTAAAACCGTTTGTGGGAGAAGCAGGTGCAGCTAGTGTTGCAGCATATTACGAGAATCTTCAGAACGCAACTGAATTTCCACCTAAGTTTAATTCGAAAATGAATGAAATCTTGGAAAAACTTCCAGTGGAAATGACTTCGTTAGCGCAATGGGCTCATGATAATAAAAATTATTTCATTAAATAGTTATTAAATTCCAATATATGGAAGCGAAAGAAGTTGTTGCATCATACTTTGAGGCATTGGGCAAGGGTGAATTAGAAAAAGCACTTTCATCATTTACGCCAGAAACTAGATGGTGTCAGCCGGGAGACAATAAGTTTGCCGGATTGAAGAATAATCTCAGTGAAATTATCCAAATGTTTCAGGGCATAATGAGTCACACATCGGGGAATATGGTTGTGAAACCCAACGGAAAGATGTTGGAAAGTGGAAATCTGATTGCAGTTCCAGTTTGGTTTACCGCAAAAACGGAAACTAAAGTTATGGATTTGGGCGGTCTTGACCTTTTCGAAGTAAAAGACGGAAAAATAATTCAGGTTTGGACATTTTCAGATGACCAGTCTGTGGATGATGATTTTTTTGGTAAGTGATATCTTAAATAATTTAAAATCGAATCTACAATCTATATGGAAAATATGATGGGCGCATTTTGTGCCCCGCGATTGCTTGCCAATACAGATCTTACGGTAAAGGAGATTGCTGTCCAGCTTGGATATGATGACCAATCTTATTTTGTCCGTTTTTTTAAAATACAAACAGAAAAATCACCTATTGAATTTAGAAAAATACAAAGCAAAAACTAAAGAATGGGCAAAATGTCCTATACAATGTGCCCAATATCCATTGTATGAAATTCTAAGAGCCGGTAACTTTGTACTATAAAATTTTATTAAAATTAAGTTTATGAAAACAAGTGTTAAAGCCGTTTGGCAAGGAAGTTTTAAACAGGGAAACGGACAATTGGATATTGAAAATTCGAAATTGAATAGCATAGCATTTAAACCTTCTTACGCTAAAAATGATGGCAGTTTTAGCAATCCGGAAGAATTGCTGGCTTCTGCTCACGCTTCGTGTTATACAATGACATTGGCTTATATCCTCGGAGAAAACGGACTTTCTGCCGACACTATTGAGACAAGTATTTCGCTGGTGATAAGCAACAATGTTATCAGCAATTCCAATTTGACATTACAAGCTAAAATTCCTGCAATAGCTGAAGAACAGTTCCAAGTTTTTGCACAGAAAGCCAAGGAAATGTGTCCGGTCGGCAATGCTCTTAAGATTGATATTTCTTTAGAGGCTATACTGTTAAAATAAAAATTGGTTAACCAAACAGAATACTTTTCAGCCCGTTTATTTTTATTGAACCAGGAATATTACCGATACTTTAATTGCTAACTGATGCTGTGGTTAAATGTTTATTTATCAAAATGGTAGTTTAATAATTCATTCTGGTATAAGTTAGACCTAAGTTTAGCGTTAAATTTGAAGAATAATATAAATAAAATAGTTATGAGTAAAGCTTTGATTATTATAGACGTTCAAAATGATTATTTTGAAAATGGTGCTATGGAATTGGTTAACCCTATTCCTGCTAGTGAAAATACAAAAAAATTGCTTAAGCACTTTAGAAAAGAGAACTTGACTGTAGTACATGTACAGCATGTATCTCCAGAAGGTGCACCATTTTTTGCACCTGGTACCAGTGGTGTTGAAATACACGATAATGTAAAGCCATTGCAAGGCGAAAAAGTAATTACCAAGCATTATCCAAATAGTTTTCGTGACACTGATCTGTTAGCATATCTGAAAGAGAACAATGTTACTGAACTTGTGATTACAGGTATGATGACCCATATGTGTGTAGATGCTGGTACTCGCGCTGCATTTGATTTTGGGTTTGATTGTACGGTGATCAGTGATGCCTGTGCAACTCGTGACCTAGAAATCAATGGTCAGCATGTAAAAGCTGCTGATGTACATCATGCTTTTCTAGCGGCATTGTCATTTTTCTATGCTAAAATTCAGGATACTGAAGAATATTTGTCAGCATAGGTGTTCGGTCAATACATAGTATCAGTACCGCTTATTAAAACGCAAAAAAGGGGTCCAATAAAATGGACTCTTTTTGCTGGTGTTTTTTATAATTATTGCGATTTACATGGAAGGGATTAATCACTGTATTTTAATTCTAAAAGCATTGGCTGACTATGTAGAAGAAAAGGGGATTGACGATAAAGTAATCATACCGGCAGATGTACAAAAAATAGTACTTTAAGCAGCGGTAACAAATTGTTTTTTTAGATATAAGCATGTATATTCATGCTAGAAGGAGCACATGTATCATGTGCTCCTTTCTATATATCATCGGTTGGATATATGGTTGTCAAGTACCATCGATACGTTGGAAAATTGCCGTTTTATTTATTTAAATGATCTATTTATACAGACTATTTCCATGTGTTTTTGATCAATCTATACATCGATTTGAATAATAAAACTATGTGCACGAAAACCGAAATCTATATACTCCAAAAGCGTCTAATTTTGCGATTGAATCTGATTTACGTAAATCAACTATTTTTTATTTTTTAATTGAAAAAAAATGTGCAATCTTAAAACGTTATCGCTATTAAAATTAGGAGTAATGACGCTATTCTGTTTAGTCGCGATATCCTGTACTAAGGATACGATAGTCAATGGTTATCTACCTCCATTACCTATACCGGATGGCGTTTCCGTAACCTATGGTGACACCCTTTCTTATCAACTTCCTGAAGAATATAGCGCCGATGATATTTCTTTGGAAATAACTGTCGACCATCCTGGTCAACAGGTCGATAAGGATCACTCTTTGTTGGATCTTGTAAAGCAGTCAATTAAATTTGATCGTGAGCATTCAAGGATGTTTATTTATTCTGGTAAATTATATCCAAACAATACGTTTTCATCCGAATTTCAGAATACGATCCCAGAAAATTACCCTATTATCATTACTTCTAAAACTGAAAATGGTTTAAAGGGGTTTTCAAAAAAAATTAATCTGGTTGTAAACCCTGCTCAGCTTTATTTAAAAAATGAACCAAATGCCACAGTGGTACTGACTCCATATTGCCTGTACAACGATCCCCAAAATACATTTGATCTGGTAGTGGATAACTTCAATATGGAAGGTGCAATTTTTCAATTTGATCCTTCATACGGCAATAAAGATCAGCATGTCAATATCGTCAATAATCAGATTGTGGTATCTGATAAAGCTGGTGATCCGAATAAAAAGAAAGAATGGGTATATACTTTGAGACCAATACTTTTCAAAAACGGTTATAAATTGGCAGAAAGAGATCTTAAATTATCGATATTGCCAGAACCTAAACTGTTTTATGGGATCTATTATCAGGACTTTGACTTAACGATCATTTACAACCGTTTTGTTATCCCTTTGGGTAATTCTTTTAAATCTGATGCCCCGGTGGTAAATCCTGGACGGTTTAAAGGCAAATTTAGCATTAAAGCCATCACTCTAAATGATAATGGTTTTAATGATAGTAATGCTATTTTTTCTATTGATGAAACTTCTGGAATCATTCAGGTAAAGAAAAACAGTTCTTTAAACGAGGGAACATATAAGTTGATTATTGAAAGTAAATCTCCAGAAGGAGTAATGCTTAGTACAGATTTTAATTTAGTGATGCAAATTCTGTCCGATAATTAACAACGTAGATCAGGATCTATATAGCCTCAGAAGTAGGCTATATAGATTTTAAACATCTACTGAAGTACATGAAAAAAGTACTGCGATTTAAGTCAAGATGTTTCTAAATTGCTTAAAAATAGCGTATATTTGAACTTTATGAAAAGAGTACTTTTATATTTCCTATCTGTCCTCATGCTGTTTCAGGCATGCTGGGGAGTCGTGGTTGTAAGTGCTTTTTATATCAATCGTGATTATATAGCGCAATATCTCTGTGAAAATAGAGATGCTCCTCAGTTGCATTGCAAGGGCACATGTGTATTGATGAAGAAAATGAAAAAAGCGCGAGAAGATGAAAAGAAAAATATAGAAAATAAAATAAAGGAAGCGCAAGCCTTTGTTTTAATACCATCTACCGTGCTTAATATGCCTGCGATTTTTGTCGATCATACGACAAATACAAATTTTGATATGCGCCATTCTCATTATACTTTTAATCGTATTAATCGTATTTTGCGACCACCTAGCTGCTAATATCCTCATCTAGTCTTTCTGACTATTTATTTCGCTATCTCATTTTGAAATAAACCGATAGCTATACCCTTATTTATTTTGAATTTCTCGTGCTTGATAATTAATATTCAAGACTGTAGAACGCTATTATTTATTAAGTTTTTAATGCGCGCTAAATTATCGATACTTCTTGTCTTAGCCATTTTCATACAAGCAACGAGCTGTACCTGGATCTGTATGGGTTTTGAGCTCAATAAGGATTATATTACAACCCAATTATGCATTAATCGGTTTGAGCCGGCAGTGACCTGCAGTGGATTCTGTTATATCGATAAGCAGTTGGAAAAGGAAAGAGACCAGCAAGATCCTGCTCCTAAAGCGAAGCAGATCGATCTGAATATTTATCTTCCTTTGACCTGTTTTTTACTGAAGTCTGACGAAGACTTTACTGATTTACGTGCTGCACATTTGTTTTTTCAGCGCTATCTTGTATTGGAGGGGACGGATAGATTTATTTTCAAGCCACCCATTTTGTTTTTTGTATAGTCGATTATCTCACTTTGCAATTACATTAATTATGGTTATAAAAACAGAAAATATTAACACAATATCATTAAACAATATTGATCCAGATCATATTGGCTTAATTGTATACAATCTAAAAGATGACTATAGTTGTCTTCAAAATCTGCATCTACCAAATCGAAGAACATTTTATACGGTTATTTATTTAACATCAGGACTTATTACGTTGAATATTGACAAGTATAACTGTCAATTACAGCAACAACAGGTTATGTTTTTCAGTCCTAGTACAGTATTGAGTTTGTTGACAGAAAATGATCAAAAAGACGGTTGGGTTATTTTATTTGAAGAGCATTTTTTTACGCAACGGTACAACGATAATGTACTGCATCATTTTTCATTTTTAAAAACGCAAAAGATGCAAGCCCACAATGTTGCTGTTGAACAGCAGTTAGGTTGGCCTATGATTTTAGAAACAATGCATCGCGAATATTTATTTAGCCATCCTGACGCTAAAAATATACTGCGTTCCTACTTAAATATTTTTTTGGGAACACTCAGCCGCAATGTCAATATTGAAGGAACTGAAATACCAAAAAATGAAAAAGAGGAGAAGGTGATCTCTTTTGAACGCTTGATCAGCGAGCAATTTGCGCATGAGCGCTTGCCTTCATTCTATGCTGATCAGCTTTTTATTTCCACGAATTATCTCAATCGTTTGTGTCAGGAAAGGAGAGGGATATCTGCTGGCCAACTGATAAGGGAGCGCGTACTGATGGAGGCTGAACGCCTCCTCATTCATACCTATAAGAATATTTCGGAAATCTCTTTTGAACTTGGTTTTGAAAATGTATCCTATTTTATTACTTTCTTTAAAAAGAAATATGGTGTGAGTCCTGAAGAATTTAGGAAAAAGCAGTAACCATTTTGCAGAACAGAAAGGGATGAAATTGATCAATATTTCATCCCTTTTTTTGTTTTTATCAATTCTTACCGCCAGCTTTTTTAATGATGTCGGATGTGAAATTTCTTTCTATTTCGAATCTTCTTGTCTCAGGTATTCCAGAATTGCGATTGCTTCTTGAGGGTTTAACCCTAGAGCCGCCATTGCTCCATCGTAAGTTTTGCTGAGTGCTATTGCATCTGCATCTTCTGCTAGCATCTTATCAGGGGTCAAGATCATGTTCATCATCCATTCTGGCGTTCTTTTTTTTGTGACGCCATAAAGTGCTGGACCTATTTTATCTTCCTTGATTTCATGACACATCGTACACTTGACAATGAATAATTTATTGCCCTCATCGGCTAATTTTTGATCGAATGGTTTGTGTTCAAAACTCGTGATGCCGCCTACACCTTTATTTCCTTCTTTTAGAAAATCATTTACTTGAAGCGTTACTGGAGTGGGTTCTTCAACAGCAGGTTCGGTTTTTTTTGCATCTGAGTCTGCAGAGTTGTTAGCATTACATGCAACCATGCTGAATATACAGCATGATACGAGTATGGATATGGAGCTAATAGATTTCATAGTATGTTATTTTTTTAGAGTTTAAGACAATCTTTTTGCTTTTTTAAAAGCTGTAGGACAAATGGGTAAGAAACCGATCGCCAGCTTCTACACGCCCGCCAGCAAGATTTTGGCTTAAAGGGGATTGATAGTTACCGCCGAATGATATTTTTCCGATATTGACTTCTATACCTATAATTCCTGTGGTGGAGTTTCCGCCAGACTGTGCGACATCATATTTTCCAAAGACTACATCTTTTGGCTGTGTCTCATAAGTGACACCAGCATTAGGTGCTATACGTACCTGATCGCGTATATTAAATTTATAATATGCGAGTGCATTGGCAGTGAATTTATTGGCGTATCTGTAATCGTATTTGTTTTCGGTGTTCAATTTGTATGTGGTATTGACATTCAGACCTAGATCCATCAGCCTTACATCATAGGCAAGATTGAACATAAAGTCTGTACTGGCGGTACCCAATTGAAAGTTATTTGGTGAGTCCTGAGCCGCATTACTGCGTTCGCTTGCATCGTACTTGCCCGTAGGTGCTTTTACACCTGCGCCTATCCATAGCGAGTGGACGAGCATTTTGTTGGATGCGGTGCCTTTCGCTTCTTCAAATATTTTGAAATAGCCCATTGCTACGACATCACCCATTCCATTTTTCTTCCCCTGCTCTCCGCTGCCTTTTATGGTACGCGTGTTGAAGTTATAGGGCAAAATTGCCATTACCCGCCACCGCTGACCGATATTCCATGCACCCCACATTTCCATGCTTTGATAAGTTTCATCGGCGGTAATAGGCGTGCGATTGCCGGTAGGTCCTAAGTGTGTGAGAAGCGATTTATGTTGATAGCGAAGCCCAATAAAGCGTTTGTTGAAGTCTGGTAAAATACCAATGTAATAACTGCCGACACCACATCCACAGATATCACATGCTTTTGAGATAGGGATCATCAGTCCGCATGCTAATACGGTCAATAGACCGTATATCGTATTTTTTTTAAGGTGTTTGTATGTATTCATTTGTCGCTGTTTTTATGATAATATGTCGAAAATTGTATATGCTTGTCATCTGTGCTTACTGTTGATCTACATGTTAAAATCCGATATAGGAACGTAAGAAGAGCACCAATGCTGCTTGAAAATCAGATGATCAATTGACAACAAAGCCCGAATTTATTTCGGGTTCTGCCAATAGCTTATTGGTCAAGAAATCCCGGTCATCTAAAGTTTTTAAAAATGCAATCAGATTATCTTTTTCAGTATCGCTCATTTTTATACCTAACGATCCATCCGCTTGTCTAAAAACGGGGTCAAGGGTAGGGGAATCGACCATTCCTGTCCGGTAATGTTCAATAACCCGATTTAAGGTCAGGAAACGCCCATCGTGCATGTAAGGTGCGGTATAGGAAATATTACGAAGGCTAGGGACTTTAAATTTATATCTATCGGCGGGATTTAAGGTCACAGAATCTCGACCGGTGTCGTTAGCCCGATTAGGAGAAAGTCCATTATTACGGTAGCTTCTATCGGTAAACAGGGGCTCGTTGTGGCAGGATGAACAGTTTTTTTGGTAAAAAAGATAGCCTTTTTGTTCTTGTTCAGTAAAGGCGTATCCTGCTTCTTTGCGCATCACATGATCGTATTTAGCATTGTTGCTTACAGCCATTAACATATATTGCGATAGGGCTTTGAAAAAGCGTGCATCGGTTATTTCATCTGTCCCAAAGGCTTTTTTAAATAGCGCAGGATAATCAGGATGTGCTCTTAATTTTCTAAGCACATTGGGTACTGTTTCATCCATTTCAACAGGATTTGTGATCGCGTTGACTGCTGCAAGATCTAAATCAAAGACGCCTCCGTCCCAAAAGAATTCTTTTTGCCAGGCCATGTTCATAATAGGCATAGGATTGCGTATGCCTAGCCGATCGTCAATACCGTGACTCACATCGTGACCATGATGGGTAAATGCTGCAGACTGGATGTGGCAACTGCCACAGGCAACGGTATTGTTACGGGATAAGCGCGGTTCGTAAAAAAGACGCTTGCCCAATTCAAAGCCTTCTTTTGTAATCATGTTTCTAGAAAAATTATAAGTAGGCTCAGGAAAATTACTTGGTTTCAAGAAGCCTGTGAAGAGGTCAGGAATTGAGTCTTCACCTTTTTTGCATGCCCATACGAGGGCAACAATTCCAATTAGCACAAATATTTTTTTCATCAGTTATAATTCATCTTCACTTTTCACAAAATTTTCGGTATGATCATGTGTGAAAAAATGCGGGAAATTGTTAGCAATATTCACACTGTATTCACTGAACATGACATTGGGATGCTCCACAATACTGAATGTGTGTGGACCATTGAATATTTTCATGATATCGACAAATAGGTGGACGTTACTGCGTAACCCTTCTCTCACTTGTGCTGTTCCTGCAGTTTTTAGATCTACGGTAATTGTCTTGATATTGTTCAAGGTGGGGGCATTGTAACCTCCAAATCCACCGATATGATATTTGAACTGTTTATTTCCGGTGGGATCTCCCTGTTGATTGTCGGAGATCAAATCGCAGTAACCTTCCATTTTAAAGAAGATATAACCGCTGTTCCATCCCCAGTACATACCTCCACCTTCGTGACCTTCTTCTGGATTAAATGATAGTACGCCAGTCCGTTTTTCTACAGGCATCGAACTTCTTGCACTGTCTACACCGATGACAAATTCAACTTTTTCATAGTTTCCTTCGGGCACTTTTACTTTGGTGAAACGTGTGGTACGATCGGCTGCGTTTACTAAAAAATAACTGTCATCCTGAGGTACTGTATAACTACTGCCATCTGCTTTATAGAGCTTGATATTGCTGATGAAATATTGCAACAATTTAATTCTAAAGGATTCTCCCTTTGCATTTTTATAAACTCGGGGTTCGAAACTCAAAGTTTCTTCGCCCATTATATTGTCAAATTCGATAGAGAATTGTCCAGTTTTTTCTTCATCGGGGGTAGGTGCTTCAGTTTTGCTGCATGCTCCTGTTATTGTTAATAGCAGGATTATCATCGCTGTAAGAACGGTTCTACTGCCTACATTGGTTTTGTCTTTTTTCATTTCTTATTTGGATTAGAAAAAGTTATTTCATTTAAAAATATATCGTCTGTCAATGCTTCTAGAAATGATTTTATTTCTGTCATTTCTTTATCGCTCATGGCTATGCCAGGATTTTCATTTTGATCGTAAAGAAGTCGGTCTGTGACCGGACTATGCTTAATACCAGATCTGTAGCGCTGCAACACCTGATCAAGTGATTTGAATCTTCCATCGTGCATATAGGGTGCAGAGCGTGTTACGTTTCTTAGAGTTGGTGTTTTAAAGGCACCCAGATCTATCGGATTAAAAGATATGCGATAACGTCCGCGATGTATCCATTCGTTGGAGTCATCGGTAAAGTCATCATCAATACCGTTATTATGGAAAGCATTGTCTGTGAACAGTTCTCCACTATGGCATGTCCCACATTTTTGTTTTACAAGATGCATTCCACGTAGTTCCCCTTCGGAAAGGGCTTTCAAATCTTGCCCACTTCGATAACTGTCATAACGCGAATTGCTCGATATCAAGGTTCGCTGGAATTGCGCCAATGCTTTTGCGGCACCTTGTGCTGATGGTTTTTCAGCAAAAGCTTGCTGAAATAAGTTGACGTAAAATTCACTAGCTATCAGCCGGTTGGCCAAAGTGACTAAGGACATTCCCATTTCGTCAGCATGCGTAAGCGGTCCAAAGGCCTGTGATTCTAGATTTGTTGCACCACCGTCCCAGAAAAATCCTTGATCAGCCCATGCTAGATTAATCAATGTCGGAGAATGCCGCTCAAGTGTTTTTCCTGATACACCTGCAGCCGTAAGTGCCACTCCATCTGCAAATGCTCGTTCTTGATGATGACAGCTTGCACAGCTTACCTGCATATTTGCAGATAACAAGGGGTCATAAAAAAGATGACGACCTAGATTTACTCCTTCAACCGTCAGGGGGTTGTCGAGCATCTTTGTTGGTGCCGGAAAATGGGCCGGGACTTTTAGCATCAAAGGAGTAGGAGTTTGATCCGGTAGCGGAGTGTCCACTTGTACTTTACGACATGAGATCGTGCACAAGCTTAATACGATGCTTGTGAAAACTCCTACTTTTAGTCCTTTGCCTATCATCATACTATTTTGCTATAGCAGTCGAACTTGTGCTTTTTAATGTGATGGCCTTGGTAAGCAGATTGTCTTTTAACTGTGTCATGAGCTCCTTTTTGGATGCGCTGATCAATCTGTTGGACCATGGGTTTTCGATATCGATTACTTTTTTGACATCCAATTCTAAGTTGATATTTGATTTCATCTGCGCATTAATAGTGATCGCTTTATCTAGTTTAATTTCTTTCTCCGTATAGAGATTGTTTGAAGCGAAGTCCCAAAAGAATGTTTGTGAAGCAGGAGCTTCCGGAGCTGCTTTTACCCAGGTCATTTTTCCATTTACCACAAAAAACTTATAACTGGTGAACCACATCCAATTTTCAAAAGCCATACCATTTAAGGAGGATAATTCGCCAGCACGTAGGGTTAAATTATCGTTGTATTTTGAATCTACTCCGACAGCAAATTTTATAGCAGTATAATCACCTGCTGGTATAGAACCTATCTGCACCTGTTCTCTTTTATTTGCAGGATATTTTTTGTCAAATGATCCCTCCTGTACTGGAATTTCAACATTTTCCTCGATGAGATAATAGGATTCGGGCACTTTGAATTCTTCGCCAGCAGCATTGACTAAACGAACGTTGCTGACCCAATAACGAAGCTGGCTGAACTCATATTTTAGATCAAACTGACCAGTAGCATTGCTGAGTTTGAAATCGTATACTTTGTTCAATTGGAAGTCAGCGTCACCATATCGTGCATCAAAAACCAATGTTGTACTTCCTGGGCCAGAATCAACTGAAGTTTGAACAATTGTTTCTTTTTCACATGCTGTCAATAATAGGATGCAAGAAAATAGGCTAAATGCTCCTTTTTTTGAATAGTTTTTCATTTTATTATGTTATAATTTGTTTTGTTAAATTTTTGTGATTTATTATTTGATTTTGATAGGATAGACCAAACTATCTTGTGATACTGTTTCCCCATTTTTCAAAAGCTTAACTTTGATAACCCAGTCTCCAGACATCGTGAAATTGACTAAGCCGGAATAACGGCCATTTCCTTTGCTTTCAGCATCTTTATTCTCTGGAGAGCCATGTTTCATAGCAGGCATAAAAGGTTCTACTGCTATGGTATATCCATCTAGATTGGTAAAGGTCTCTTTGTCCATTTTGTGTAAGGCAAATTCGATATTGTGCTTACCTGACTCGACCTCATTAGGAATTAAACAGGATACGAATACGCGATCATCTGTCGTTGTTCCTGTAGCTATAGTGCGGGGTATAGTCGCTTGTTGTACTGGGAGGGCAAAAGTCAAGGTATCTGTTTTATCTTTTCCTTTGAGTAAAGTTTTGAATAGCCATCCTCTCCCCATATCCTTCATATTGGCCATGATAAATACCATATCAGCTTGAAAAATGCCGTTTCCTTTGTTGACTAGAGCGTCATAAGGTCCACCATGGGACATCATTCCCATATCCATTGTGATTTCGTAATTTACTTCTTGGTCATTTATTGGATTTCCTTTTCCATCTT
Organism: Sphingobacterium sp. MYb388; assembly: GCF_037479535.1. NCBI lineage: Bacteria > Pseudomonadati > Bacteroidota > Sphingobacteriia > Sphingobacteriales > Sphingobacteriaceae > Sphingobacterium > Sphingobacterium sp. MYb388. The sequence goes on from NZ_JBBGYV010000007.1 coordinate 52,803, forward strand.
CTAATCTCAAGTATAGGCTTTCAAATTTATTGGTTAGACTATCTGGTGTCCAGAGTGATACTTGATGACCTGCAAAGGTTGTGTCTCCAAGCATGATCATATTGGAAAGATCTATGCTATTTGAAGCATGTTTATTTTCTGACTGTGTTGCAGTTGATTTCGTCATATTATTGCAGCCGTAGAAAGATGTCTGTACTAGAATTAATGTGATGTAAAGGATGGTTATTTTTATTATACGCTTCATAATTGTTTTTATTAATGTTGTTGAAATAGGTTATCGCTGATCCAATAATTGTTGAATATCTTGTATGGCAACTTTTACGGAGTCCATCTCAATACCACTGTAGACACCTCTTATATGCCCTTTTCCATCTACGAGTGTAAATACACCACTATGATCAAAACCACCTGGTGCATCTGGGCTTTCTGTGGCAAATGAGAAATAACCTGCGGCTCCCGCAATGTCATATACTGTTGCTTTTGGGCCATTGACAAATTTCCATAGGTCTGGTGCGCCCAGTTTTTGAGCATAGGTTTTTAAAACCGATGGCGTATCATGATCTGGATCTATGGTATGCGAAAGGATGGCAAAACGTGGCTCGTTCTGAAAATGTTTGGCTACCTCAAGCATGTGTTTGGACATGATCGGACAGATGGTAGGGCAGCGAGTGAAAAAGAAATCGGCAAGATATATTTTACCTTTTAAATCTTCATTGCTGATCCAGTTACTATCTTGATCCACAAAACGAAATTGGGGTATACGATGATAGCTTGTATCACTTTGTGTAATACCATCTTTTGAAGTGGAAATGATTTCTTTCTCCCCTAAAATGGGCAGTTCTTTATTTTGGCTAGATGATGCGCATCCTACCATACCCATGAACAGCGCAATAGATGCACAGCCAAGAAGTGTATGTTTATATTTTGATAACATTTATCTTCGTGTTATGACTAATGATTTTTTATATGGCTAATCTGTGCAATAGCTATTGCTCAAAATGAATACGATACAGCGTATCTATTCAAAATAATGAATAGCTTGTACTGGAGCCTATATAGGTATCAATTAATGTGAAAAATGAAAAGACTCAAATGACAGATGATGTCACTTGTTTTTTGCAGCTAGATGGAAAAGAGGGGTGGGTGGAAGATTGTTTCTGCAAAAAGGAAAGTATAGCTCATATCTTGTGGATAGTGCTTGGTAATACGTCGTGCAATGCGATTATTTTTCGGAAATTCGAAGGTGTCAAGATGATGAATAGAAGCTAACTGCTCTAAGTTAACGGTTGCTTGTTTTGCTTCTTTTTCAGCCTGCTTCTTCAGCTTTTTCATGAGTACACATTGACCTTTACAATGCATGGTAGGTTTATCAATGTTTTCACACGATTTGAGGTATTCTTTTGTGTTTAATTTGTAATCAACGAGCATACCTATTCTACTAAACGTCTGGAATAAGAACGTTAGCAGGAGTAAGAATATGGTCAATTGTTTCAAATCAGTGAAATTTTCAACAAATATACCGCCCTATAATCTAATGTAGTTTTGATTTTCGTGCACATTATGTTGTGTTTCGGGACAACTTTGGGTTGTATCAGCAGTTCTTTTTGAAACTATTCTAGAATGCACAAAAGGTGCTTTGTGAGTAGTTAATTTTTTTGTCAGGTATTGTATATTATCAAATACATGACAATGGGTCTTGCACCGTGTTGGGTGATCTTTGGTTAAAGTAAACTGTGATGGAATGAAAATCCTACTGTTGTGCAGATGTTCATTAAGTGATATTTGAGGTATTTATTGTCCTAGATCGGGTAGTATGCCTGCAAACTTTGCTTTGTTCGAATTGTTATCTCTGTCTATTGTCATCCATGTTTACTTAAAGGATTTTTAAAATGGAAAATAAACGGAATATACTCATGATATTGAGCTCCCATGATAGAATGGATGGGACAGATAGTAAAACTGGGGTGTGGTTAGGTGAAATGACAGAACCATATTATAAATTTGAAGAGGCCGGATATCAAGTTCTTTTGGCCAGTCCATTGGGAGGTGAACCACCTCTTGATCCGATGAGTAAGTTAACCGAACACTTGACTAGTGATAACCGTAAGTTTCTGGATGATGAAAACGCACAGCAAAGATTTAAGAATACCGTTCAACTGGAAAGCGTTCAATCTTCTGCCTTTGATGGTGTTTTTATTCCAGGAGGGCATGGTCCTTTATGGGATCTGGCTCGACATCCTGAGGTGTCACGTTTACTGACGGACTTTATCAAAGAGCATAAACCGATCGGGGCTGTGTGTCATGGTCCTGCGGCTTTAGTCGCCCTTGCACAAACAGATCCTGATTTCTTGGTTGGTAAGCACGTGACTGCTTTTACCAATATGGAGGAAAATCTCGTGATGCGAAGTGATTATATCCCTTTTAAATTAGAATCCAGATTAAGAGAATTGGGAGCTTCATTCAGCTCGGCTCCGGTACCTTTTGTACCGCATGTGGTGCGCGATGGAAACTTGGTTACCGGGCAGAACCCACTATCCGCTGGTCCAACAGCGACGAAATTGATTGAAGTGCTTCAAGAGATAAGTCCTAAAGATATTTAATCATTAAGAAATGATAAGATTAGGGATGAAAGGGATGCTGTGTCAGTTAGAACGTTATTATTCTGTAGTTTTTTTTCAATGCAGTAATTGTATCACGGGTAATACAGAAACTGCTTTTACTTAAACAATTACTTGAAGAAAAATATTCCGCAGCCGCTGAAGCCAAAGATATTTTTATTCTCTAAATTTTGGGAGCTTTTATTTTTCCAATACTTAAAGTTCTAAAGGTTCAATCGAGGTGATTGAACCTTTTTTATGAAAATAATAGCGAACACTGTTTCATATATTTATTCGTTCCCCTAACTTTTTTTACATAAAGCTTCGTTTATTTTATTAAAATTATCAATGTTGTCCCCGCAGTTTTAATGAAAAATTCTGTCGTAAATCACTATAATAACTTTCATTCAAGCCTTTCTAAAGCGTTTTAATCGCATCTTATTGTTTTGGAAAGTGCTTATGCTCTTAATTGATATTTTAAAATAGTTAGCTTCTGAAAATTAGGTAAAGAAGTGCTACAGCAGGGAAGATGAATATGCCCAATATGACAGAACTGATGGGTTTTGCAAAATTCAATGTGTATCCGTGTATACTCGAGCGTGTTTTAGGTACTAATAGACGAGGGTCTGAAGGGTTATAATAGAATACACCGAACTTATAATTTTTTAAATTATCCATTGTTTGTAATTAATGATTTATAATTATGCGTGATAAAGCCTTTAAGTACAGCCCTAAACCCGCTTTTGGTTTCATACTAAAGGTAATATATTTCAAGGTTAATTTCAAATTTTGTTGCATTTTAATTGATTATGCCCAATGTGGACAATTAGATTTTATTTCCTTGATGAAATATTAAGAAATCCATGTAGCGTTATGTTTAACGACGATCCATTTATCTTTAATTTTGTTAAGGATAAAATTTGATCCTCCTCCACAAAGAGGCCCGCAATTGTAATCTAGGGATACAAAGGCTTTTTTTCCATTATGTGATAAGATAGGTATGTGGAAATCATATCTTGAAAAATAATATTCTGGCATTTTTAATTTATTACCGTCCAATACTTTATATACAGTAGCAATTTCCTTTGGTACAAAAACCGTATTTAAATTGTTTGTTTGATTAAAATATCCGATAGAATCTAGAGCAGTATTACCTATTACTGTAAGTAATTCATTAATTGTTACACCATTTGGCGATGGTGGTAATTCATCATTAAGTGTATCAATTGAAATTTTGATAAATTGATTATTGATAAATGCTTGGGGTTTATTAGTTTTCATTAATTCATGGTATGAAGAATCATAGGTCAGTATAGCAAGTAATATCTCTTCATAATCTTTTTCTAAAGAGATATGGTTAAATGAGTTTTTTTTAATGTTTTCATTTATACCGGTTTGCTTCTCAATTTTATTTTGGCAAGCGAATAGAACGAATAAAAACGGCAGAAGGTATACTTTCATAAAAATTCTTTTAAAGGGAGATGATAAAATTAAAGAATTTTCATAATATAAATATGGGTCATTGATTAGATTGTTCGATTGTGAACAGGTAGTGTCCGATTATGGTTAACCTGTTGTTCTTATCATTCTTCAATAACCTGTTAATGAGTAAAATATGTTTTTGGTAGAATAGTTGGCATTGAGATTCATGAAAAATATAAATTAAAAATGATTATTCAATTTATTGACTCTACTCTTGGAAAAATCGCTAATCATGCATTGATTATTTTATTCAGTTTGTTGTTCATGCTAGCATATGATCAGCAGGAGAAAACGATAGCGAGCACAAAACTTGATGAAGGAGTTGAAATACTTAATTTTTTCTTGAGGGGCACTTATGGATCTGATCCCAGTTCTGAAGCTTCTAGAAATATTGATCGAATTGTTGAGGATGATGCATCTTATGAGAATCACAAACTGATAAGCTTTTTTACGAAAATAAGGGCGGGAAATAGCATTGACTATAATGCTGTGATGAGCCTAAAAATATATTATGATTATGATTTAAATCTAAAAATAGTTTATAACGATGGATCGTCTGAAGCACAATGGAATAATTATAACGCGATCAAGTATTTAAAGTTATTGCAGTATTTCATGGTATCTGCGTTTTACTGAAAGTGATATAGGTGTGGCGTTATTGTGATATATTGAAGATGTTACGATCAACGATGCGTTACTTTTTGTAGATATTGTTGAATTCAAGTTATTAATAATTGATCATCTATAGATTGTGTGTTTTTTGGATCTATAATATCCAAAATCAAATATTTGTGTTGTTAACGTGCAGGAGCAGGTTGGTACGGGACAGTTATTGTATCAATAATGGTTATATTTGGTCTGTTTGCATACTATTTGGAACCCGTTTTATCTACGTCTAATTATAATTTGCTAGCATAATCTTTTTGAGGTTGATGTCTTGGAACGCGCGTTCCTATAGCTAATCTGAAAAATTGATAAACCTAAGCCAATGATGCATACAAGTCATACGCATATTGAAAAGATGAATAACAATAAATCAAGAATGAAAAATATACTATTGCTGGTGGGCTTATGTGCTTCCTGCAATCTTTATGGTCAGAAAAAGGGAGCTGACTTTGAACCTATCGCACTTCAATGTGAGCATCTGGTCAATCCATTGGGTATTGATGTGGGGCAACCCAGATTTACCTGGATGCTGAAAGACGATCGGCAGGGGGCTAAGCAAGTGGCCTATCAAGTTATAGTGGGAACTGACTCATTGTCAATCGTCAATAATAAAGGAAATATCTGGGATACGGGCAAACTGATGAAAGAGAATATTCTTGTCCGTTATGCGGGTAAAGATCTTCATGCACTGACACGATATTTCTGGAAAGTTACAGTATGGGATAAGGATGGAAGACCAAGTAGTTCGGACGTTGCTTCTTTTGAAACGGGCATGATGTCAAGGTTCAACTGGAAAGGTGCATGGATTAGTGATCATGCCAACGAAAATGATAAACCCGCACCATATTTTCGTAAAAAGTTTACAACGAATAAAACGGTTAAGTATGCTCGGGCTTACATTGCGGCAGCAGGTCTTTATGAGCTTTCCTTAAATGGAGCTAAAGTTGGGAAAAACATCCTCGATCCTATGTATACACGCTTTGATAAAAGGCTGTTGTATGTTGTCCATGATGTGACTGCGCAGATTAAAAGTGGAAATAATGCAATCGGAGTGATACTTGGAAATGGTTGGTACAACCATCAGTCACTTGCTGTTTGGGATTTCAACAATGCGCCGTGGCGCAACCGTCCTACATTTTGCATGGATTTACGTATTGTATATACCGATGGGACGGAAGAGACAATCTCATCAGAGCGCGATTGGAAAACTTCTTCAGGACCGATTATATTCAATAGCATCTACACCGGTGAACATTATGATGCGAGATTGGAGCAGAAAGGATGGGATGAAGCGGATTTTGATGATTCAAAATGGAATGGTGTGCGGTATCGCAGTGCACCTGCTGATTTGATTGTGGCGCAACAGACGGTTCCAATCCGTATGGTAAATACTTTTACGCCCAAAAGCGTTAAAAAAATAGATGATAAAACCTACGTTTTTGACCTGGGGCAGAATATGTCAGGCATCACTAAAGTGAAGGCAAGTGGGACAGCAGGAACGGTATTAAAGATTAAACACGGGGAACGATTACATCAAGATGGGCGTCTGGATCAATCTAATATTGATGTTTATTTTAGAGGTGACAAAGAGACTGATCCTTTTCAAACGGATATTTTAATACTGAGTGGCAAAAAGCAGGATGAGTTCATGCCAAAGTTTAACTATAAGGGGTTCCGTTATGTAGAGGTGTCCAGTAGTGAACCATTGGACTTAAAAGATCTGAATATTACGTCTTATTTTGTCCATAGTGATGTGGCTGCAAAGGGTGAGGTTAAGACGTCGTTAAAGTTGGTCAATGATCTTTGGAAGGTTACTAATAATGCGTATTTATCCAATCTGATGGGGTATCCTACGGATTGTCCGCAAAGGGAAAAGAATGGCTGGACAGGTGATGGCCATCTGGCAATCGAAACAGCATTTTATAATTTTGATGGAATTACTGTCTATGAAAAATGGATTGCCGATCACCGTGACGAACAACAGCCCAATGGTGTTTTACCAGATATTATTCCAACAGGTGGCTGGGGATATGGTGATGCAAACGGGCTGGACTGGACCAGTACAATCGCAATTATTCCATGGCAGGTATATATGTTTTATGGCGATAACAGGCTTTTGGAAGATTCCTACCAGAATATTAAGAATTATGTCGATTATGTGGACCGTATCAGTCCGGAAGCGTTGACTACTTTTGGGCGTGGAGACTGGGTACCTGTTAAGTCTACTTCAAATTTAGAATTGACATCGTCCATCTATTTCTATGTGGATGCGACAATTCTAAGTGCTGCCGCGAAAATGTTTGGAAAACAGGATGACTATGAGAAATATGATCGCTTAAGTAAGAAAATCAAAAAGGCGATCAATGAAAAGTTTCTGAATGTTTCTAAAGGAATTTATGGAAGTGGAACGCAGACTGAATTGAGCATGGCCCTGCACTGGGATGTTGTTCCTGAAGATGTGAAAACAAAGGTGGCTTTTAATTTGAATAAAAAAGTTGAGGAATCCGGTTTTCATCTAGATGTTGGTGTATTAGGAGCAAAAGCCCTGCTGAATGCGCTCAAAAATAATGGCTATGAGGAGTCTGCTTATAAAGTAGCTGTTCAAGATTCTTATCCATCTTGGGGATGGTGGGTCGTTAACGGAGCTACTACATTACTGGAGAATTGGGATCTTGATGCGAAGCGAGATATATCGGATAACCATATGATGTTTGGGGAAATAGGGGGCTGGTTTTTTAAATCTTTAGGTGGGATTTTACCAGATCCTGAGCAGCCTGGATTTAAACATATTCTGCTGAAGCCCATATTTCCGAAAACACTGGATCATTCCGAGGTTACACATGTTTCGCCGTATGGTGCTATTGTATCTAAATGGAAAAAGAATATGAATATTGTTATTTATGATGTAACGATTCCGGCCAATTCGACCGCGACTTTTTCGCCGCCTAGCAATGCAAAAGATCAACAAGCGGTGGAGCTTGTGGCCGGTAAGCATCAAATAAAAGTGCAACTATTATAGATAGAGATGCACCGGATGTTACTTTTTTACTGTGAATCTATATCCGGATACTTGTACTGTTACTAGCAATTAAGACCGTTTTGATTATTCCAAACGCTATTGAAGTTATGAGCGCAGTATGGCGGAGTTGTTGTCGAAAGGTATGTGATTACTTATCGTATTGAAAGTTCTAAACTGTTCTGTCATTCAGAATAAATACGCTTATCTATGATTGGGTAAGCGTATTTATTATAGTAGTTTTTAAATTTGCGGAGCTATTTATAAAATGTGTATTTATCAGGTTTGAAAATGAATACTTCATTGCCCACATTTACGCTTGAATAGCCATGAAGTTTAGGTTTCATCTTCATTTCAAAAGATTGCTTTCTTTAATGATTCTTCTGATTTCCTGTTCAAAATGATAGGCAATATCAAAATTTTCATTCCCTACATTTTCCATTATGATAACACTGGTTTTTGTTTTTGGATAGTATAAATTAACCGCCGTAAAACCTTCTGATGGGTGAAATCCTGTATGGCCAATTTCAGCAATACTGTCTTTATCATTTATTCGCAAACCATAGCCGTAACCAATAGGATTTTTACTGAAAAGCTGATGTGTGTTGGTTATAACATAACTTGTCATCACTTTGTAGATGGTAGGTTTTAGAACTTTTCCCTGATGTAAACATGCGTTCCATTTTGCAAGATCGGGCGCAGTAACAATTAAGTGACTGCCAAAAGTATGGCTAGCATCAAAACTTAATTGTTCGTTGCGTCTAAAAGTTCTGTCTTGTAGCACGGTATGTCCTTTTGTTAGTAATTGGCTATTGATTTCATTTGGATAATAGCTATCGTTCATGTGACAATTTTTAAATAGTGCTGTCACTAAAGCTTCAAAACTTTTCCCACTTTGCTTTTCAAGAACAAGTCCCGCAACATAATAACCCACATTAGAATAACTGAATGAAGATCCTGGTTTAAATTTCAATGGTTTGTCTATATCGTCGCTGTATAATCCTGAAGTGTTGTTGAGCAGTTGATGGACGGTGACGGTATCCGCCCAAGTATATTTCAAATCAGGCAAATATTTACGAATAGGTTTTTTTAAATCAATTTTCCCCTTTTCTACTTGCTGTAAAATAAGTGCTGCGGTAAATTGTTTGGCTATGGACATGGTAGAAAACTTGTCGTCAATTTTTAAGGGGATCTCTTTGCTGAAATCAGCTCGTCCGTATGCTTTTGCATATTTTGTTATTCCATTTTGTCCAATGTAAACTACTCCATTAAAATCTCGTGGACTTTTAGTTAGCAGTAAACTATCAATTTTTGTTGAATAGTTGTCTTTCAATTGTGCTGATGAATGGCAACTTGTCAATAGAACTGTTGTTGCAAGAAATATTAGTTTTAAAATTGGCTTCATTTAGCTATGGGATATAAATATCAAAGTCTATTTTTTAATGTCGGTCGATAATAGGTAATGAACGCGAATCAGTTCTAAAAAAAAGGTTTTAGTATGCTCTTGATGTTATGATTAATAGTTGCGCTCTTTGTTTTGCCTGTGATCATCAATGGTGTAATTGTCTAATAATTACCTTTTAAGATCTTGTTGATCAATGCCATTGACAGTCTTGCCAGTCTGTTAACATATGAAAGAGTAAACCAACCGCAATAATTCGGGTTTTAGGAAAAAAGAGTAAGATAAAGTATACTGCAATTGCATAATAGGAGTGAAGTGGATGAAAGCCTATACTGCAACGATCTGGTGCGAATATTGGAGTCGCTAACAAATGATCGAGATCAACCAGCATTGTAGCAATCATAATTAACCAGGCACGTTTCCATTGTTTTCTAAAAAACACATACGAAAGTAATCCTGGAGCTAAAAAATGTAAGGTATAATGAATGAATGTCTGTAGGTAATGTAATGTCTCAATATTCATTTAATAAACAAAATAAAGTGATAGATGTAGTTTTTCGGCCTCTCTAATTTCTGCAAATATAAGGATCAAAAAGTAAAATATGGAAGGAAATCACATCCTGATTATCGGTCTTTTTTACTGGAAGAAGGACGACCAAAGATGACGTTTGATCCTACATAATGTAGAATTATTATTGAAGTGATCAGTAGCATTATCGCCCTCATTAATCGTTTCCTGTATAAATTTTGGAAAGTATCGCTATTTGGCGCAATTGCAATTCAGGTTGATGTACATATTCTCACCTATAAATTCCGTGTATTCACCGAGTTTTTCCTGAGCTTAGTCTAAATGTCATCGTGTTTGATTGATTTACAAACTATTTTTGAATCAATAAAAGAACGACTAACCATCAATATAAAATAAAGACATTATGAAAACTTTAGTAAACACATTCGTAGCAGTAGCCTTGATCGTAGTATCGACTTTCACTATGGCAACCGCAAAACCAAAAGTACCGAATAAAAAAACAGTTGTCAATCTATCGACAGCAGCGCTAGCTATCGACCATTACGTAGCGATTATGACTGCGGGTGAATCAGCAGGGCTGGAAAAACTTTTTACTTCAGATTTCACCCAAAAGATAAACGCAAAAGAAGGGCGGACCAATAGTCGATCAGAAGTCGTCTCATTCTTAAAAAAACAAAAAGGAGATCAACTGAACTGTAAAACGAGTACCATAATCGTAGAAAATTCCGCTGATTATAAAGTAGCGAGAATAGCAATGCAATTTGAAGGATTTACTAAGACTGATCTTGTAACTTTGGTCAATGACGGCGGTAACTGGAAAGTCTCCCAATCGATTACTACATATCAGTAATTCATTTGCAAATCATAAAGGAATTCAGTGTTCAATTTTTACTTTTAGCCAAAAAAAATATGATGATTATAAAACCGCTCTCCCTTACAATTATTCTCGGAATGTTGGTAGGAACTGCTTCTGCACAGACCCACATGACGATTCAGGAAGGTATTTCCAAGGTCGAAGCTGGATTAATCCCACCAGTCCGTTTTGAGGGCGAAGCTTCTTGGGATATCGTTTCCCGGATGCAGTTTTATAACGTTCCTGGGGTGAGTATAGCTGTTATCAAAGATTCAAAAGTTATCTGGAGTAAAACGTATGGCTATGCAGATCTTGATTCTAAAACGCCAGTAACTTCAAAAACACTTTTTCAGGTAGCTTCGATGAGTAAGCCTGTAAGCGCTTATGCGGCTTTGAAAGCCGTGGAAGAGGGGAAATTAGACCCTGATAGTAATGTTAATGTATATCTGAAGTCATGGAAAGTTTCTGAAAATGAATGGACTAAATCGAAAAAAGTTACACTAAAAAATATTGTGAGCCATACTGCTGGTTTTACAGTAAGTGGATTTCCTGGTTATAAGGTAAGTGATCCTCTTCCTACTGCTGTTCAAGTGTTGAATGGCATAAAACCTTCCAATACCCCTGCAGTTTTTGTTGATAAGCTTCCGGGGGCTAATTTTCGATATTCAGGTGGTGGATATACGGTGATGCAACAGATGCTTTCGGACCTCGAGGGGAAAGATTTTACGACTATTATGCGTGAAAAAGTGCTCCTCCCTCTTGCTATGCACAACAGCAGTTTTGCACAGCCACTTCCAGCAGCACAAGCACAGTTCACAGCTACAGCCTATGGTGTCGATGGACGTAAAGTGGAGGGACGATACCATATTTATCCGGAGCAGGCTGCTGCGGGTCTGTGGTCTACAGCCGAAGATTATGCTAAGTTTGTCATCGATATTCAAAATACACTTAGTGGCAAAAGCAGTAGGGTAATTTCCAAAAAAATGGCAGAAGAATTTACGAGTCCGTTTATTGAACCTTTTATAGGTTTGGGCATTTTTCTAGAAAATTACAACGGAGAGGTTTATGTGACCCATGGTGGTTAGAATGAGGGATTTAGTAGTGGTTTTATTGGAAGTAAAACAAGCGGTGACGGAGTTGTGATTCTTACAAACACCAACAAACCACTGTTTATCAATGAGCTCGTGAGATCCGTTGCATTAGTCTACCATTGGCCCAATTATATTGCACCAACTAATCAAATTCTGCCGTTAAGTCCGCAAGATTTAAATGCTCATTTAGGGAACTACAAGTTTGAAAAATATGGTTTTATCAAAGTCTATAAAGAAAATGGTAAACTGATGACAGTTCGCAATGTGGATGCTCCGGTGGAACTTATCAAAGTTGGGGAAAATACATTCGCTATGCGAGACTGGAATTTCAAGGTGAGTTTTGATATGGATTCAAGTTCTGGTAAAAAAGAACTTGTACAGACTTTAGCTGATAAAACTGTTCGATCTAAAAGTCCTCAGATCGGCAGCGATGAAATTGTACCCTTAGCATTAATTTTAGAAGGTCATTTTGAAAAAGGTGTAAAGGCATATCAAAAGGCAAAACAAGAGGATAGCCAACATGAGCAGCTTTCAGAAGGCTTTCTGAATGGTACAGGATATGAACTCCTCCATCAGAAAAAAAATGCTCAGGCTATTGCTGTTTTTAGCATCAACACGATCTTGTATCCAGAGAGTGAAAATGTCTACGATAGTTTAGCTGAGGCTTATCTCAAAGACGGACAGAAAGAAAAAGCAAAGCAGAACTACCGAAAAGTACTTGAAATCAATACTAAAAATGAAAAAGCCCGTAAAATCTTAGAAACGTTATAATCTTGAATGCCATAGTCAGGAAATTAAATTTAAGACTATGGCATTTAAACCTGTTTTTATGATTATGGTCTTAACGTGTAAGTAACTATATTTTCTATGTTTACGTGTTTGTTGTTATAAGTCTGGTTTTCAAATACAAAATTTAACTTTTTCAATATTGCTACAGAACTGCTATTATCTGATGAAGGAAATGCAGTAATTACTGTTGCCTTCAAATTGTTGAAAGTGAATCTAAGAACGGCCTGTAAAGCCTCTTTCATATAGCCTTTTCCCTGAAATTCTGGTAACATTTCATAACCAATCTCGACCATATCAGATTCATGATCAAAGTTCCAGCAACAGACCGAACCGATTAAAGTATCATTGTTACTTAAAGTGATCACCCAGTACAGACATTCTTTCTTTTTTACCATTCCATTGATTCTTTCAATGTATTTGACTGCCTGTTTTAAAGTCGTCGCATTGTCCCGGCCAACAAAATTGTTTGTAACTGGATCGGAATGTAGTTTATGAATGAAGTTATAATTCTTCCTGAGTATTTTTTTTAATGTTAACCGTCCTGTATGCAGCGTTGGAAAATCTGTAAAATTTAAGTTCAGCATATGTTCTGTTTAAATGATTAAAAAGGGCTTTTTAGAATTTCTTATTTAATACATGTATTGGAAAACTTATTTTGTTATGATAAAATCAAACGTTATTATTTTTTATGCTACTTATGAAATACCAAGAGCTTTCATTTTTACTAAAAATTCTTCTTGAGAAATCTCTCCTGAACCAAATCTGTGTTGCAATAGCAGCTTATTTTCATTTTCAGTCATAGGTCTTGTATATAGATCTTCTACTCGTGCTTTTTCATTTAAGAATGGTGTGGTAATGTGCTGTAATTTGGCAAAAGCCTCATAATATCGAACCCCTAATATTCTTTGAGATTTTGCATCGAAATGAAGCTGATCTTCATTTGCAGTCAAATTTTTGGCTGTTACATAATAACAATGTGCGTGTGATTGTGCATACTTTAACAATTCTTCATTGACTTTGGGGTAGCTTGTAAAATATTGGCCATAAAGCCCGTTTGTTAAGAAGTTTCCAATCTCACCAATAATCAAAGGCAGATGCGGAGCGTCCAATTGTGAGCGTAATTCAGTTATTATTTTTTCAAATTTATCAGCATAATGTGCCGCAGTGTGGGCAAAACTATCGTTCTCGCCCTGATGCCAGAGTATGCCTGCTAATTGGCTGCTGCGCATCGCTAACTTGGCCTGCGCAACTGCATGATCAAAAAGTGCACCTCCAATAGACCAGTCATCTAGGCTTGTGCCGCCATCTGCACAGGGGATGAGTCCAATTTCAAGTTCTTTGTTGTGCGCTTGCCATGAGGCTGCGAATGAAGAACTAAGGCCAACCCCTGCGGTAGAGCGGTCATTATGGATAGGTTCAAACATGATCTGCCACCTGCCATTCCGTAAAACTTTAATATTTTCATTTAATATCTGAGGTACATCATTTAAGTAACCTCGGCCTGCCATATTTGATTGGCCAATGAGTAAAAAAGACTGTATCATTTGACTGTATTCAATTATTCCTTATTATAATATCAAACCTATAGGAAAAATACGACATAAATGTAATAGCGATGAATTTTTTAATCGATAAAGATGCTAAAGTAATTGCAAGGAACTGAACTGATGCATGTCTTAAAAAAGGTTTTGAAAGTAAAATAAAAGGTGCGGAATATATTATCCCGCACCTCGTTAATTGTTTACATCGTATTAATAGTTCTCACTTATTAATACCTGACTTGCAATGCGATCTCACCTAAATCAGCTAGGTCGGTCTGAGTTGTAAATACAACGCGACCTTTTTTAGACAGTACTTCCCAAGCGATATTGCTAACAATATCATCTATGGCATCTTCTTGGTTCGCATCGTCAACGAGATCAAATGTTCTTTCGTCTGTCATGACTACAGGCTGCGAAAAATCATTATTAATAATTAGAAGTTCCCCGCGACCATCCAGGGAAGCTTGATAGATTTCTTGCAAATCCGTCAGTACTTTACCTGTTCCTACGGCTTCTTTCATCTGACTGATGGCGTCGGTACGTTGCTGCTTTTGTAATGTTTCAATAATCTCCCAAGATTGCTTTACAATTTCATGAGGAGCAACGTGATTATAATTTATTGGAGCATGTCCAATATAGGCAACTGGTATATCAGCTACTTCTTGTAATTTGACATAATTATCTTCTGTACTGATGACCACACAAGCCAATCCGGTATCGTGATGCAGTTTTACGAATGCCTTATCGACGGTATTTAAATATTCACGCACCATATTATCTACTTTCCGGGCATTACTGGCTTGATCTGCGTTGGCCACCTGAAGCGTATTCTCCGGAAAGGGAAAGTCATCATTCTTTATTTCAGTAACTATGCTATCATTTACGGCTTCATAAATTTGTACACCACTTTGTGATAGTAACATCAGCAAATAGTTTGTACTTCTATTATAGGATTTGATAAGTGAGCGAACAGCGAATCTTTCGGAGATATGTACGCCTTCACGACTTGTTTCCCATGCTGATTTTATTATTTCTTCGGTATCATTAGAGAGAAAAATATGGAGACTGTCCAGATTATAATTGAGATCGATCTGCGTCGTTATCGTTTGTATTTTTTCCAATAGGGGGGCTATTGTTTTTTTATCAAACGTTGTTGTTAATCTATCTTCGGCTTCTTTAAGTAAATTCTTCAAGGAAACTGCATCTGTGAGGTTATCCGGGTGAGTACGATGCGTATTCAGCGAGATGGTTACACAAGGATTACTTTTTACATTGGCGATTTTCTGTAATTGTTCTTTTAATATCATAACTTTTACATTTTATTTATCAGAAATTTAATTTGAAACTGATAATTGTTGAGTGTTTTGTTAAGATAGTTAAAAAATGTTTAATATCAAAGAAATCAGGGTACAATAATCACATTTCAAAGCTTGAAATTCTATTATCAAGCTATCTGAAAATAGCATTTTTATGTGCTCCAGGCCAATTACATCATGGACTATAGAGCTTCATACAGCCATGCATGCAGGATATGGATTCTGTGTGGTTGGTCTTATTGATGTAGCAACTGATAAAGCATTGGTTTTGAGGATGCAGGAAATATGCGAAATATAATTGATATATTTCAATTTGATATTTTTTTTGTTTTTTTGGAATAAAATATGGTTCTTTATGTATTAAATGTCTTTAAGACAAATAAACTAGAATGATGCACACCCTTTGTATTATCGCTCGATCAACCAAATTAACCAACAAATTTTAAACAATTATGACTAACACATCAAGAAGAAAATTTATTAAGAACTCGACAGCTGTCGTTACAATAGCTGGTCTAACTTCTATATTTCCTAAGCTATATGCTTCAGTGGGTGCAACGCAAAAAATTCGTGTTGGTGCCATTGGTATTAACGGTATGGGATGGTCCGATTTGAATGCGATCCTCAAACATCCAGATGTTGTCTGTACAGCACTTTGTGATGTGGACAACAATGTTTTACAGAAGCGGATAAAAGAGCTTGAAGGAAGAGGTATTTCGGTAAAAGGTTTTAACAACTACCGTGATTTATTAAAAAGTAAAGATGTGGATGTCGTGGTTATCGGTACGCCTGATCATTGGCATTGTTTACAGATGATAGAAGCTTGTCAGGCGGGGAAAGATGTTTATGTTGAGAAACCATTGGGTAATTCGATCGCTGAATGCAGGGCGATGATGGATGCAGTAAAGAAAAGTAAATCCATTGTTCAGGTAGGGCAATGGCAACGCAGTCAACAACATTTTCGAGATGCAGTGGCATTTGTGCATTCCGGAAAGCTGGGTAAGATCCGCCTGGTAAAAGCTTGGGCATACCAAGGTTGGATGAAAAGTATTCCTGTTAAACCTGATGGGCCGGTTCCAGCAGGTGTGAATTATGACTTGTGGTTGGGTCCTGCAAAGAAACATCCTTTTAATCCGAATAGATTTCATTTTGATTTTAGGTGGTACTGGGATTATGCTGGTGGCTTAATGACAGATTGGGGTGTTCATATGCTTGATTATGCACTACTAGGGATGAAGGCGACTAAACCGATTTCAATTATGGCATCTGGAGGGAAGTTTGCTTATCCTCAAGATGCAGCCGAAACTCCAGATACGTTAACCACGGTATATGAGTTTGAGGGTTTTAATGTGCAATGGGAGCATGCTACAGGTATTGACGGTGGTCCTTACGGAAAGGATCATGGCGTAGCTTTTATTGGAAACAATGGTACTTTAGTGCTTAACCGAAGCGGTTGGGAGGTCATTCCTGAAAAGGGTCGCATGGATGGCATTGCTTTTCAGCGTTCAGTTGATGACGGTTTGAATCTGCATGCGGTTAATTTTATTGAAGCAGTGAAAAGCAGAGATTCATCGACTTTGAACTGTCCTGTGGAGGATGGGGCTGCAATCGCGATGTTTTCGCAAATGGGAAACATTGCCTATCGTACGGGAAAGAAGATTTATTGGAACCAAGAAACCTGGTCTTTTGGTACTGAAGATGCAGATAAATTAATATCGGCATCTTACCATAATGGTTATAAGCTACCTACAACTTAAAATATTATGATCAGTTTATTTTTGTAATGCCAGCATACAGTGCTGATAACAGTAAGATGTTGTATGCATTTGAATCTATTAAATGGGGCGCATTGAACATGAAATTAGGGAACAGGTACTTCCGGCTTTAACTAACCCATATTTTTCGATGTGGTAAATAGATTAGAATGTTTATAATTGTTACTTGGCAATAGAACGCGAGATGTTGATGGCTCTATAAAAAAGTTTTCTAATTATCCTACTAGTGTGTTTATGTTAAACTTTTGTGATATAAATTTAACTATACATTTTATTGATTGTCAATTTGTTATCATGTTTAAAAGGTGTTGATTAGGTCATTAGAATATTAATTTTATATCTATATATTTGTGTCAAAATTGTTGGAAATATGAAAAAAAAGGTTGTGCTTATTCAGGATGATGAAGATATCCTTGAAATCATGGATGAAGTTTTGACGGATGAAGGCTTTGATGTTACTTCATCATTAACAACCGAACCCATTGAAAATATCGACAAGATCGAACCCGATGTTGTGGTAGTAGATGAGCATATTCGGGGAGGGAAGAAAGGTACGAAAGTGATAGAAGAGTTGAAAAGTGATCCAGAAACAGAGGATTTATCGGCCGTGCTTACTTCAACATCATATGATTTGCCTCAAACAGCAAAAGATTGTAAAGCTGATGACTATATCGAAAAACCGTTTGATCTGGATCACATGGTTGATGTTGTCAAAAATAATTCTTAACGGCGGAAAATTTAAAGTTTGTTCCTGACATGATTTTATATATAACTGATTTGAACGTTTTATTGTAAACATATTAATCTGTTGAGATTTAAATAAGTTCAAATGGCTTATGATAGAAGAAGGAGATACAAATAGTATCTCCTTCTTCTATTTCAGGGGTATACTTCAAACTGAAAGGTTTTTATCATTTTTCGATCAAAATAACTTTCTTTATTCTTATTTCTTTAATCGTGTTTTGTTACTAAGTTTGTGGACGTTAGGTAAAATTGTACTGCTAATAAATGGGCAAGGGATGCGATTTTAAAATCTGTATAAACCTTTTACGTTTATTTAATACTATAAGTTCATCGAATTTTAGTAAATCATTTTACGATCTGAAAGTACAATACAATAAGGGAAAAAAGGGAATTTCCTATCTGACCAAGTTGTGCTCTTAATGATTTTATAGCTCTTTGGTGTAGCTTATAAGTACCTTTTATTGAAATTCCAAAAATTTCGGCAATTTCTTCAAATGAAAGCTTTCTGCAGATCAAAACCATGATTGATCAGATTAGAAAGAGGGCAGACCTATCTTTATTAAGCAATAGTGATTTGTCAGATCAGGCTGTTATGCGTAAATTGATTCGGGAAGAAAGACGGCATGAGTTTGTTGCAGAACATAAGCGATATTTTGACATATTACGCTGGAAAATTTCGGAAGATGTACTGAATAAAAATGCAGAGGGTATCAACAGTAATCAGAATGATCTGATCGGTAACTGGACTAAACCGAGATTTCTTGCCCAAAACCGAAAATTTGAAAAGAGTAAACATTACCTATGGCCAGTGCCACAGAGTTCAATTGACAAAAATAAAAACCTACTGCCTCAGAACCCAGGATGGTAATTAGGCATGATAAACCGTACATAATGAACAGAAGAAATTTTTTAAGGAATTCAAGTTTAATCAGCTTGGGTGTTTTGGCGACACAGTTTCCGGCATGGTCCCGCAGCATTTTTGCATGGGAACAACCCATTCATAATATTGAAGCCGATAAGGCTATAGATTCCCAATGGCTAGCTTCACTATATGAGCGTGGAGAAAAAATCAAGTACTTTAAAAGTAAAAATGAGCTCAAATATATCGGTATGCCTATTGGAGGACTTCATACTGGTACTGTCTATATCGGGGGAGACGGCCGGTTGTGGCTGTGGCAGATTTACAACGAATCTTACGATGGTATGAAGGAAGGTGTAGAACCGAAAATAGTGCTATGGAACAACGGTAAAGAACAGGTTCGGATTCGTCCAAGAGATGGTTCTGCTTATATTGAGCCGGCTATTGCAGATAATCTACGCATACTGGAACAGGGATTTGCAATCTCTGTTTATTATAAGGGTAAGCAGTTGATAAAAGAGCTCCGCGAAAACCATTGGGACGAAATTGTATTTGAACCCTCGTACCCGACGTGTACAGTAACTTACAGTAGTGCTGATTTTCCGGTTGATGTAAAGCTTACGGCTTATTCTCCTTTTATTCCGTTGGATATCGAAAATTCTTCACTGCCTATGACTACGCTGCATGTTGAAGTCGTTAATAAAACTGATCAACCATTGGATGTACTGATTAGTGGCTGGCTAGAAAATGGGGTTCATAAGAATAGAAAAGACTTTTCATCGGTCCGTAAAGTGTCGGTTTCGAAAAATCTTATTGATGGGAAAGCGTTATTTTTCGAATGTCAACAGGTTCCGGAGAAAGATCTTATAGCCAGTGATTATGGTTCTATGGCCATATCGTGCCAGCACAGTGATGCGATTGCTGTAGCACAAATTAAAGAATGGCCTATAAACCCTGCTGATCTAATCAGTGAAGCAGGGTCTAGCAATATCGGTTTTAATGAGTTGCAGGTGGGGAGTCTTACTGTTAAAAGAAAGATACCTGCTGCTACAAAGGTTAAAATCTCTTATGCGATAAGTTGGCATTTTAACAATGTTCATCCTAAGCTGAAGGAAAGAATTAAAGATGCTCAAAACGGTTATTGGTACGGAACAAAGTTTAGTAATGCTTATCATGTACTGGAGTATTATAATCAGGAGAGAAATAAACTGGACGAAAACACATTATTATGGGCTGATACGTGGAATGACTCGACGCTTCCGTACTGGTTCCTGGACCGCACTTTTGTTAATATCGGAACTTTGGCTACAGCCAATACGTATCGGTTCGCAACGGGCCGTTTTTGGGGCTGGGAAGGTATCGGTGCTTGTGCAGGAACCTGCACACACGTCTGGCAGTACGGACAGGCCATGGGACGTATATTTCCAGAGCTGGAGCGTAATCTGCGTGAGATCACGGATCTTGACATTGCCTTTAAACCAGAGACTGGGGCGATTATTTTTAGAGCCGAATATGAAAGCCGTCCTGCTATAGATGGGCAGGCAGGTGTTGTACTTCGTTTTTACCGGGATCATCAGATGTCTAGAGACAATGTTTTCTTGAAGAGAAATTGGGCTAATTTAAAAAAAGCGATCCAGTTTATCATTGATCAAGACAAGAACGGTGACGGTATGACCGATACACCTATGGAAAATACGCTCGATGCGGTCTGGGAAGGTGAGATATCATGGATTGTAGGTCTTTGTCTGGCTGCTGTACAAGCTGGAGGGGCAATGGCTACGGAAATCGGAGACAGGAGTTTTGCAAAATTGTGCTACGATTATGTCAAGAAAGGCTCCGTGAATATGGATAAAGACCTCTTTAATGGTGATTATTATATTCATCGTCCCAATACAGAATCTGGCCGTAAAAATCTGGGTTCTTACAACACTTGCCATATTGATCAGGTGTATGGACAGGCATGGACTTTTCAATTGGGGATGCCCCGTATCAATGATCAAAAACAGACATTGGCGGCTTTACGTGCTTTATGGAAGTACAACTTTACAATGGATGTAGGTCCTTATATCAAAACGCATTTGAATGGTCGTCCTTATGCTCTTTCCGGAGAGGGGGGGATGGTGATGAATACCAACCCTAAAAATGAAGCGAAAGCTTATGGGGAAAATGAAACCTGGCAATTGGGTTATTTTCATGAATGTATGAGCGGATTTGAACATCAGGTAGCCGCGCATATGATGGCAGAAGGTATGGTGGAGGAGAGCTTAGTTTTGACCCGGGTCATTCATGACCGTTACCATGCTGCAAAGCGGAATCCATTTAATGAAATAGAATGTAGTGATCATTATGCCCGTGCCATGGCAAGCTATGGTACATTTGTGAATGCTTGTGGATATGCGTATCATGGTCCTAATAAATACTTGGCTTTTGCACCGAAGGTATTGCCAGAAAAGTTCAAAAGCCCTTTCACAACAGCGGAAGCATGGGGAAGTTATGAACAGATTCAACAAAATACTGAACAGACAAGTCAGCTGTCTGTGGCTTATGGAAATTTACAGTTGCAGAAGCTTTCGATAGGTAAGGTCAGAAATGAGCCTATGCAAAAGGATCGACTAAAAGCAGTTCTAAATAATAAACCCCTAAAATTGTCGAGAGTAGAGGACGCTTCGGGTACGTTAACAGTAACATTTCAGAAGGAACTTCAACTGAACAAGGGGGATTTACTTCAGATTAGCTGGTCATGATAAGAAGATTGAGAACTATAATAGTATTGCTGCTGATACTTTCTTTAGTCGCTTGTCAACCCGCCAGTGTTCAGCAAAAGGGAAGCGTAAACAATAAGGATTGGCAACAAAGGTTAGAAGAGAAGCTGCCTTTGTTGGGACATCGGAACTGGATTTTGATTGTTGATAAGGCCTACCCAGCACCTAATAATTCGGATATTGTGATGATCAATACGGGAGCAGAAATGATGGATGTGCTGCGCGAAATGGACAGTATATTTCAGATGCAGGCTCATATCAAACCGATTATCTATCAGGATGCAGAACTCGATTATCTGGATGAGGGTTTAGTAAAAGGTGTAGATAAGTATAAAAAGGAGGTTAAAGCCCTCTGGAGTAAATATACTGTTCAGGATATTCCACACGAAGCGATATTCAAAAAAATAGATGAGGCATCAAAACTGTTTAAAGTGATTGTTCTTAAGACGGAATCATTACAACCTTACACCTCGGTATTTATAGAGCTTGACTGTGGCTACTGGGATGCTAAACGGGAGGACTCATTAAGGTCACGTATTCGCTAAATATTTAAGTTTTTTTTATCAATTAATAATTCTAAAAACTTAATTGATAAAAGCCACTTCTTTATAAAGAAGTGGCTTTTGTGTGCTCAACTGAACTTAATCTTATTAGGAAAAATGCAGTTCTTCATGAACCTGAGGATTTCGTGGTTACTGTTTCATTATTTTTATAGCTTCTTTTATCTCAGGTAAATCCGTATTGTACTTTTCTATATTCCATCCAGGTACATATTCTACCATGGGTGGAAGTCCCATAGCAGCTCTTCTTTTGTCAAGATTATTAATGTCCATAATTGGATAAATAAAATTTTTCTTAGTCTTTTTGTCGGTGAATCCCTGACTTCCGTACGGCTGTTCTTGGCCTTTTCGGACGGCAATTCTATCTTTTAAGATGGCCAAATTACTAGAAAAGGTTTTACCGTTCTTTTCAGCCTCCTCGACTATTGGTAGATACTTTTCCTGAATAGTTAAATTTGCGTGCTGAATAACTAAAAATAGACCTTGACTGGCAAACATACCGATGTCCTGTGGTCCCATCCAGCCATCATGGTCAAGTATTTTTGTAACTGTTATCAGATTGAGCGAATCTGCAATTCGAATATTATTGGATGCAATGGCTAATTCATTTTTATCGGCACCATTTCTAGTAAGTTGTATATACTGTTTTCGATATTCTTGATCTTTAAAGAAGATCGAATCCAATTCCAATGCTACCTCTTTTTTGAATTTGGTGCTGTCAATGTTAAATGAAGTCACCTGTGCATATGAATGTGAAAACCCTAAAATGTAACTTGCTAAAAGTAATATTATTTTTTTGTCCATATATATGTTTATTTTAATTGATAAAAGGAGCTTTTTACATTTATGTTTGGAAGGTGATCGTTTCAATTTATGCATTTCTGTCAAAAATGATATTTTTATTGATGATTTTTATGCCATAGGTCAATAGTTCGCAGTATTGATTTAGGACTCAATCTGAAGTGCAAGTATTGTTTTTCCATTATTTGATCTGTAGACTAAAATACTGGAAAGAACTAAATCTGCTATATCATGCCCCCATATTCCGTATTTACCATCTGTTTCATTTCGATTGTACATGGTCGTTCTTTTCTCTAATGGAACCGTTTTCACCGTAGCACTTTTTTCTTCTTCCTCATAGAGGATGTAATATTGTTTACTGATTGCATGTAATAATTGTTCTCTCGTAAAACCCTTTTCCGATGTTATCGTGAACTTATATTCCTTGTTTAAGGGATAGTCTATCAGTATTTCTACTGAAGAGTTGTTCAGTACAATTTCATCCTTATTATGAAGATTGGCCATGTCAGCTTCGGGTTTTTCTAATTGTATCCAAGGAATGAAACCATCTTCATAATCATTTACATTATCTGTTTTTACTAGAAAATCAATCGTGTAAATCAGGTCTCCAAGTGTTGAATAGTCTTTGTTTAATGATAACTGTTCTTTTTTCTCTATGATTTCTGCTGGATCTTTAGGGTTAATTGCATGATGTCCATGACAACCAAAGAATACAAAAAGTGAAATAATATAGAGCAGGTTCTTATAGCTAAACATGTTACTTGGTATATTTTAGGTATTATAAGCTATATAAATATAGGAATTGATTTCTTTAAAAATCACAAGACCATGAAATTAAGTTTTTAATTGTAGGGGAATTAAAGGCAGTAGCTTGTCAATAGTTGTATTTAAAGTAAAGCGTTAACTTCAAGGTTTTCTCTTGAACAATATGGTGATTTTAATTGTTAATACTTTAAAGTATAATTATGGAAGAAGATAAATTAAATATGGACACCCGTATTATCGCTTATGATAAGCATTATGGGTTTGTTGAAAATCCCAATGATTTCAACTTTGAATATAATCCTCATCGTCTCATTGTCAAAAATTATGCTTTGAGAAAGAATGATAGAAAAGCGTATGAGAGTTATCTGACTACTTTTTTCCCGGAACTGGCTGCGATCGAATTAAAGAATTTTGATACAGAAGTTAATTACATCAGACATTTTGACAATGAGGAGCTTGCTGCCTGGTTGGCTAGCAACGATATACAAGTCGTAGAATCTGATATTAGTTGTTCAGATCCTGATGCAATCTTTAAAATGGTCTATGTTCCTGAGTCTGAAAGCCCCACGTCATATGTTGTTAAGGAGGAGGACTTTATATTGAATAGAATATTGCCGGGAGACCTTATTAAGGAACCGAATAAAACATGGATCAACATTAAAAAACCTAAATTCTAGTTTTTTTATATTAAAACCTCTTCTTTAAGGAGTATATTTGAAAAGTGAATTAAATTAATCACTTTTCAAATATACCCTATACCTAAATATGACAGGATTCAACATTACATGTGATGATTCCGGTTAATCCAGATGGACAACATCGCTTAATCCCACTTTACATTCAGGTTGTTTTCGGTTGCAAATTCTTTTCCTAGCGCTACTAAAGAGTTTAATCTTTTTTCAAACTCAGCATTGTATTTTTGTTCTATTGAATTTGCTATTTTATCTTTTTGCTCTTGAGGAGCTTTGGTGTCACAAAGCTGCGCATAAGCAGTATATTCATTTTTATATACCGGCAATACAAATTCATATAGTGCAATGGCTTGTTTTTTGATTTCTTCTCTATCATCACTATTGGCTGATAGTGCATTTAGATCCTTAAGTACTTTTTCCAAATAGAGAATCTTATTTTTAATAATATCTGTCGCTTCATTTCCGTTCTTTTTGCTGGAAGGAATATCTGGATATTCAATTGTATTATCATTAAGTTCTTTTGTCAGTCTCGGTGTCCCAAAATCGGAAATCATGTTACTATTTAAAATAGCAACACCAAAGAATTTATCTGGTGTTTCCGCACAGGATTGTAATAGGATAGAAAATGTTAAAAGGAGGGTGCATACCTTAGCAAATAATGATTTAAAAGTACTCTTCATGTAATTATTTTTTTAGTTTTTTAATGAATTATCTGTTTTAAAACAGAATCTACCTGATAAATCAAAAACTGAGCCATCTACTACTATAATTTACAATGATCAGGATACACTGTTTATAATAAGTGCTTTTCATTTTGAAATATAATTCGACCAGTTATAACTGGACATAAATAGATTATTCAAAGTTGCAGTACTTTAAGTATCTTAAGCGGAATTATTTAAACTTATTTTGACGCTTAATCCTCTTGTTTTTATCTCACCTGTTATCTATCGCGTCATGTCGGAAAATCTTTATTGGTTATCTTGTCGTATTATTATCATTGGTATCTTTTGTGCAGGTTGGCATCTCCTTGCTTCCTTTCTAGAAAGGCTTACGTTTGTAAATATTGTGGACTGTTCATTCTGATCAGGCTTAATCTTATATGGGAATAAGTCTTGAGGTATTTACACTATCCTGAGGCTATTCCCATAGGTGTATCGTAAGGTTGATGGTAAGTTAATATTAGCGTAATATCATCAACCTATCTTTGTTAGGTCATGTCTACCCAAACCAAGAAGGAAATCCTTTATTTGTCTCGATTTAAAAATGGAGATCCACGAGCTTTTACCTTTTTTTTTGATTCTTACTGGGAAGAGTTATATACAGTAGCTTACCGGCATTTGCAGGATGAAGCGATTTCGAAAGATATCGTTCAGGAAGTATTTATTCAGATTTGGGAAAAACGCCACCTGCTTAAGGAGGATTACGAATCGTTAAAACCTTATTTTTTTAAGGCAATCAAGAATAGGATCTTAAATCATTATGCAACAGAGAAGGTACGTGAAAATATCATGGAAAAGATGCTGTACCGGATGGATAAGTTTACAGCCCTGAGCGATAATACACATGCGCAGTACCAGGAACTAGAAAATATAGTAGATCGTTCTGTAGCCAGGTTACCCAAAACCATGCAGGCTGTATATCTTTTGAGAAATGATAATTACTCCATTCAACAGATTGCTCAAAAACTGAGTATTGCCGAGCAGACGGTAAAAAATCATCTGTATGAAGCAAAGAAAATATTGAAGCAAGATCTGACGCAACGATTCGCCGACCACGATGATATCTTTTTAGTTTTAGCAAGTGCTTACCTGTTTCATAATTTCTTAACCTAAAGAAAACAGTTTCTTAAAGTATTTTGAAGCTCTTCACCTGTAGTAAGTAAAACAACAGCACACAAGTGAATTTAGAAGAGTTTAAAAATATAATACAACGTTACCTGGCAGATAAACTATCTGATGAGGAAAAAAATACCGTGGATAGCTGGTATGATGAGGTTTCTTCTGGTACAGCAGATCCATTTACAGATGAACAGCATAAAACCAAAGTAAAGGAAGCGATATTCGCGGCATTTCCTCCTGCCATTCAAGCAACTAAAAAACAGCCGCACGTGGTACGGCTCCGCTGGATTTCTATTGCGGCTTCAGTTTTGATTTTCGGTATTTCAAGTTTGTTAATCTATCAAAGGTCGCAACCCTTCCGTCAAGATACCACGGCGGCTTCAATTGTGTTCACACAGATTTCGACGCGCCCAGGTGAACAAATGGAGTTGCAACTTCCAGATCATTCCACCATAATGCTAAATGGAAATACTCAGGTTCGCTATCATGAACAGGAGTATCTGCAAAGCCGAAAAATTTACCTGGATCAAGGAGAAGCCTTTTTTAATGTGCAGCGCGATACCCTACATCCGTTTTCTATCGAAACGGGAGCATTGACCATTGCTGTGCTTGGTACTTCTTTTAATGTCAATAATTCCGAGCAATCAAAAAATATTACGATCGATGTTAAAACCGGACGTGTGCGTGTCGAGAGCAAGATAAATCCATCATTACACGTGCTTACAGCAGGAAAAAGTTTACAATATGAAAAAAATCTGGGGAGCTATAAACTGTTTGATACTAATGCTGATCATGCCGATATCTGGACACGTGGAGGTATTTTAATGTCTGGCGCTAATTTTCAGGAATTGCAGGAACTTATTTACAACCGTTATGGCTTGATCTTACGCAGTGACAGCTTGGATACAGATCGTTTTAGCTATTCGTTGCTTTTACCGCAGGTAAAATCGGTCGATCAGCTTCTTCATATGATCTGTCATATTCACCAAATTAATTTTAGAAGGGAAGGAAATGAAATAATACTACATCAATAAACTTAAAACAGTTAAAGTTGGGGAACTTGGGGAGTTTCTCAATAAAAAAGTGCTCATCTGGCAAACCGCAAAATCGACCAGTGAGCACCCTTAATTCATGTTAAATGATAAACATTAATGCAAATATATGTATAAAATTACGAAGCTCAGCACATTGGCTGCTGCATTAGCTTTCAGCTCATTTGTATCTATCTCTGAAGTTACAGCAACTTCAATTCATGCCCATAGCAGGCAAGTTAAATCAGAAGGAATCAATATCCATCTAAAAGCAGGTAATGCTTCGCAGGCGCTCATGCTTCTATCGCAGCAAACTGGTCTCGGTATCGGTTATGACAAGAAAGTTTTACAATTGGAGAAAGTCCTGGTAAAAGAGCGCACTTTTCAAAATGCAAGCTTTGAAGAAGTATTGCGCTATATTTTGAGAAATACCAATATCCAGTCAAAAAAGGTAAATGGTGATGTCGTTTTGGTGACCGAAGAAGTGCAGCAGACCTTTAATTTGCGTCTGCATGTCAGCGATAATGCACTCAAGCCAATTGTTGGGGCATCTATTAAAATTAGATCTAACGGTCAAAGTGTGCTGACTAATGCCAAGGGAGATGCTCAATTGAAAGTTCCGGCGGGTACTTATAACATCTTGGTTAGCCATATTTCTTATGGAACCAAGGAAATAAGTGCGCTAAAGATAGATGCCAATTCTACTGGGGTACAGTCTGTCATTTTAGAAGAAAATAAAAATGAACTGGGAGAAGTGGTCGTCACAGCTCTGGGAATCAAACGGCAGGACCGTTCACTTGGGTATGCTGTAGGTACAGTGAAGGGGGAAGATCTGAATCGGGTGAACAATGATAATTTTATGATTGCGATGGCAGGAAAGGTTCCGGGGGTTACGATCAGTGCCACAGGTCCTACGGGTTCTTCGGTGAGTATGGTGATTCGTGGTGCTTCATCCCTTAGTAGTGACAATCAGCCTCTGTTTGTCGTTGATGGCGTACCGATAATGAATCAGCTCAATAACATCGGCCAAATCGGTGATGATAATAAAGTCGATTACGGCAATGCGATCTCCAATATCAACCCAGAAGATATTGAAAACATATCTGTTTTAAAGGGACCCAGTGCCGCGGCTCTGTATGGATCGCGAGCTGGTAATGGCGTTGTTTTGATCACAACCAAAAGCGGTAAGAATGCGGAGAAAATGACTATAAACGTGACCAGCAATACCGTTTTCGATATTCCGTATCATTACATTGACTTGCATAACAAATTTGCAAGTGGTACCATGCCCTGGAAACCCGGAGATCTTGCCGGCGATCTGAAGATTGAAGAGGAATCCAGTTATATGGTGGGGCCTGCTCTGGATAAAGGGTATAAGGCCATCCAATGGAATAGTCCACGTGATGCCGATGGAAATCAGATCCCGACAGAACTAAAGTCTTACCCGAATAATATTAAAAATTTTGTACAGACTGGAATAACGAGTACCAATGGCATTTCATTGGCTAATCGCAGTGAGCGACTCGATTATCGTTTTTCTTATTCTAATATGAACAATAGAGGTATTGTACCTAACGCCGATTTGTTTAGAAATACATTAAATATTAATGCAACGATGCGTCTACGGGATAATCTTTCATTGGGAATGTCTCTGGATGCGAGTCGAAACAATTCAAATAATCGTCCGGCTACCAATCGCGGAACAAATCCTTTGCAGGCGGCATATGAAGTCGCACCTCACATCAATATCTTGGATCTGAAAGATTATTGGATGCCTGGACAGGAGGGGTTGCAGCAACGCTCGCAGTCAATTGGAAATTTTAATAACCCTTATTTTTTAGCCTACGGTGTCAATAATGGTTTTGTGCGCGATCGTGTATTCGGAAATTTGCGCTTGGATTGGAACATTCGGAAGGATTGGAATATGATGGTGCGCTATGCGACAGATGTATACTGGGAGAATCGGGAGACTAAAATACCCTATAGCTATACCAATGAACCACGAGGTGCCTATGGTATTGTCAATCTGATGAATATGGAACAGAATATTGATTTTCTGACTACTTATAATAAAAAGGTAGGCGACTTTCATGCAACAGGATCGCTTGGTGGTAATCTCCGTTATTCTAAATCAAATTCGGTACAAAATGCCTCTAAGAATGGTGCTGGGCTAACCACTCCTGGTTTGTACAGTCTTTCCAATATCAGTCCGCTGAACTTGGATTTTGCAAGTAGTCTTTCAGAGCGTGCTGTCAATAGCGTTTATGGGTTGATCAATCTTAGT
Source organism: Sphingobacterium sp. MYb388 (assembly GCF_037479535.1). Lineage (NCBI taxonomy): Bacteria > Pseudomonadati > Bacteroidota > Sphingobacteriia > Sphingobacteriales > Sphingobacteriaceae > Sphingobacterium > Sphingobacterium sp. MYb388. The sequence goes on from NZ_JBBGYV010000007.1 coordinate 82,199, forward strand.
TATCGGGATATGGTATACTTGGATTTGACAGGTCGAAATGATTGGTCAAGTACTTTACCCGCCGCCAATCGTTCTTACTTCTATCCGTCGGCATCCCTGAGCGTATTGGCCGACCGTGTTTTTACGTTGCCAACGGCTGTGAGTCTCTTCAAGTTGCGGGGTGGTATCGCTCGTGTAGGAAATGATACCGGAAGCTACAATTTGTTTAATGTGCTGAGTAATCCCGGAAGCTGGGGTGATGTGTTGCGTATCACACGTTCTGGAAAGCTTCTTTTACCCAATCTTAAGCCAGAACAGGCTACTTCTTACGAGGTTGGTGCTGATATCGGAATCTGGAAAAACAGATTAAAATTTGAAGGAACCTACTACACGCTAGACAATAAAAATCAGATCATTTCTACGACATTACCGAGCTCGAGCGGATTTAGTTCGAGAAATATTAATGCCGGACTACTGAGTAGTAAGGGAATAGAACTGGCATTGTCTGGACGTCCCATTGAAAAGGAAAACTGGACCTGGGATTTAGGTGCTAACTGGTCACGTAATCGCACACGTATCAATGAGCTCTCGGAAGGTGTTGAATTTCATACTTTCTGGACAGATGGTCGAGGTGGAGCACGTACCTATGTAGGGGAAGAGATAGGTGATCTGTACGACTCTAAACTCGTGACTGTTGAAGATCCATCATCTCCCTATAACGGTTATCCTATTTTAGATAAAAATGGTTCTTGGCAGGCTGTACGTATTAATAATAGCCGTAATAAGATCGGCAATTTTAATCCTGATTTCAGTATGGGTATCCAGTCCTCACTGCGTTATAAAAAATGGACAATGCACCTTGCCGCTGATCTGCGTTTTGGTGGTAAATTTATGTCTCAAACTTACCGATATTTTGAATCGAACCTGACTACACAACGATTTTTGGATCAGTTAATAAACCCTAAGGGATTAACAGGGGAGTCATTACGGAATTATTTGATTGAAAATGACCTGGTTCGTGTACAAGGCAATCGTTATCCTATTGTTGGAGGGCCAGGTGATGAATATGGGGGCTATCCTGTCAATGTGGGTGGAAATGTTGGAAACTTCGGCGTATTCAATCCAGGAGTTATTGCTGAATACGATGCTCAGGGTAATATCAAAGGATATAAGGAAAATCTCGGAGGTGAGGGGACAAAGTATATCGCTTATTCAGACAATTATCCTTGGGATTTTATGAATGCAGCCACATTTGACGCATCATTTATCAAATTAAGAGAACTGTCTTTCAGTTATGATTTGAAAGGAAAATGGCTTACCCGTATGGGTATCGATGGTGGAAGTGTAGGGGTCTATACGCGTAATTTACTTTTATGGACAAAGGCTAAGGTCGGAATTGATCCAGAAATGGCATTTCAATCTGAGGTCGGAGTCGGTTTTAAGCAGGGGATAGAGCGTTACAACGTGACTCCTTGGGCTATGCCTATCGGATTTAAAGTTAATATCACATTTTAATATATAGCCAACAATGAACAATTATTTTAAAATTATAAAAATAGCATTATTTGTATCCGCCATAAGTTTTTGCTTGTGGAGCTGTAAAGATCTCACGGAAATCAATATCAATCCCAATGGTGTTAGTGAGGAAGACGCAAATCCAAATTTACTTTTACCTACTATACTTGCTGGTGTAGGAAGTAAATATAATGATCTCAGTTTTACTGATCTAGGTGGTGTAGTTCAATACACCCAACTGGATGCCTGGTTTGATTCGCACAATGATTATGAGTGGACTGGGGGGATATTAAGTTGGGATGCTTATTATGGATTCTTACGCGATAATGAATTGATGCGTCGCCGGTCTGAAGAACTGGGGCTTGATTTTCATCATGGAGTTTCACTGGTCATGCGCGCTTATCTGTTTGGCTTGATCACAGATTTGTGGGGCGATGCCCCTTATACCGATGCGTTGAAAGCTGAACAGGGCGGAGTGCAGTACAACTTCCCAAAGTTTGATCGACAAGACGTGATCTACAAAGGAATAATTGAAGAACTGAAACAGGCAAATACCCTATTTTCAAAACCAAATGGCCGTTATGATGTTTTGGCAAGTGCAGATATCTATTTTGTGGGTAATGTCGCAAAATGGCGTCGTTTTGCGAACTCATTGGCGTTGCGTTACTACATGCGAATCGCTGAAAAAGAAAATACATTTGCTAAGCAAGGAATAGAAAATATGCTAGCTCATCCGGCTGATTTCCCCATAATTACATCTGCAGAAGATGAGGTTTTGATGAGTTTTATGGGAAATAATGCATCAGATTCTTGGCCTTCGAATACCGTTTATGATGCAAGTGGGAGTAATTTTCGCCGGATGAAAATGTGTGCAACACTTGTTGATCGCTTGCAAGCTCTTCATGATCCACGCATTGCAGTTTGGGCCAAAAAGGTGGAAATCCCGATTGAGGTTCGTACGACTGAACCAAGTGGAACTGATAAAATTGTGAACGGTGTACGCATTGTTTCGCCCGATGTGGTGAAAGGTATTGCGGTGGATGTGGATGCTCAATATGTAGGGTTACCACCCAGTGGTTCTAAAAATCCATCGGCTTATAATCTCAATCCGAGCCCTGGACAAACGTCGGTGAATCCGCATGTTTCTTACCTCAATGATAGCTATAAAGCAGCTAAGGGGGGAATACTGAAAGCTCGACTACTGTCGGCATCTGAAGTGAGTTTTATATTAGCTGAAGCGGCATGGAAGGGATGGGCATTGCCAGAGTCTGCAAAGGCCTATTATGAGCAGGGCGTACGCAATTCGCTCGCTACCTGGGGCAAAGAAGATGCGTATAACGTATATATCCAACAGCCTGGTGTCGCCTTTAATAACACCCAAGCACAGATTATGGAGCAGAAATGGATTTCTAACTGGTCAACAGCAACGCAGGCTTGGTTTGACTACAGAAGGACGGGCTATCCGCAATTGAAAGCTGGTCCTGCTGCGATTCGTTCTCAATTACCATTACGTATTCCATACATGCAGAATGAAATGAGTGTGAATCAAAAAAATGCAACAGAAGCATTGGCTAGAATTGAAAAAACGGCCTACTCACAAGCAGATAATGAAAATAGTGCATGGTCTAAATCTTGGTTGCTACAAGGAACGAATAAGCCATGGTAATTTTATATGTACACCATTAATATTGATGAAAATGATTTTAAAGAATTTAATTTTATCCTTGAGTCTGTGCTGTGCCCTATATACAGGAACAGCACAACAGAGCGATCGAGGCCTATATCCTGATCGTATCACGTTGACTTGGTCAGATAATCCGTCAACGACACAATCTGTAAGTTGGCGGATAAATGGTTCTGCGACTAAAGCTGTGGGGCAGGTTGTAGAGGAGCAGAGTAGCCCTGATTTGGAAAAATCTGCACAGACAGTAATGGGTGTAACGAGCCCATTGAAAATTGAAGGTCAGACTGCTGATAACTATGGACAGGTTTCGTTTCAAGGCCTAAAGCCTGGTACAATCTACACCTATCGCGTAGGGGATGGCACGAATTGGAGTGCGTGGAATCAGTTTCGTACGGCTGATGTAAAGGGTGATTTTTCATTTATTTACCTGGGCGATGCGCAGAATGATTTACGCTCGAAATGGTCCCGATCTATTAGAAAAGCTTTTCAACAGGAGCCTAATGCACGTTTTATTGTCCATGCTGGCGATTTGATAAACCGTTCAAACAACGATAGCGAATGGGGGGAATGGCATGAAGGAGCTGGATTTATCCATCAGATGATACCTGCTGTACCCACACCAGGCAATCACGAATACCGCAGAGACTCTTTGGAGCAGCTGGTCTTAGATCCGCACTGGAAAAAGCATTTTAACCTTCCTAGAAATGGACCTGCGGATATGCAAGATGCGGTGTATTATTTAGATTATCAGGATGTGCGCATGATCTCTTTAAATTCGCAATTGATCATGCTAGATTCTATTGCTGCTAAAAAACAGGAACAATGGTTAACGGAGGTTTTGGCATCTTCAAAAGCCAAATGGAATATTGTGGTTATGCACCATCCGGTTTATTCAACAGCAAAGAATAGAGACAATACCATTCTTCGAGAACGTTTTAGACCTATTTTTGAAAAATATGGCGTAGACTTGGTTTTGCAGGGACATGATCATACCTATGCACGAGGAACAGCTGGTAAAGTTCGTCCGGTATATCTCCTTTCTGTAGCAGGGCCAAAGATGTACGGTTCTGATTCGGAACGTTGGATGGAAGTGTCAGGTGCGCAGACGCAGCTCTACCAAGTTATTCGGGTTACGGACAGTAAACTTTTCTTTTCAAGTTATAAACTGAATGGACAATTATTTGACTCATTTGAACTAACTCACAAATAACATGATACATGTATTAACTATTTTTCGGGTTCTGTTAATCGTTTCAAGTATTTTGTTTTCAGTTGCTTATGGTCAATCTGATCGTTTGCTGACCAAGCTGTCGGAAAAAGAACAGCATATTGCTGCTCACCGGGGGGCACATAAGGAATTTCCTGAGAATTCAATCGCCTCCATTTTGGAGGCGATCAGGTTAGGAGTTTCTGTTGTTGAAATCGATATTCGCAGTACCAAAGATGGTGTGTTGATCTTGATGCATGATGGAACGGTAGATCGCACAACAACAGGTAAAGGAAAAGTGAGTCAGCTGACCTATGCTGAAATACAAACCTTGTATTTACGGGATACTACAGCAGGTGCTGCCTCTAACAACCATATTCCAACGCTTAGGGAAGTACTACGCTTATGTAGAGGTAAAATAATATTGGATATAGATTTTAAGGAAGAAAACGAAAAGTATGTGGCAAAAACTTTTGAATTGATTGCTGCAGAAAATATGGAAGATGAAGTTCTGTTCTTTTTATACGATAACCGACTTATCGAAAAGTTTTATAAGCTCAATCCTCGTATCACTCTTTTTCCTCGTGCACGGAGTATGAAGGATCTGCATGAGATACTAAAATCCAAACGGACTTCCATTGTTCATATTGATGAGTCTTTCGATAATTATAATGAATTAGTAAAGCTTAAAGATCAGGGTGTTATTTTGTGGATGAATACGTTGGGCGATACAGATGAAAAAGCTCTTCGTGAAGGAAGTACTGTTTACGAGATCTTCCTGAAAAAATACCCTTATGTTAGGATTATACAGACGGATAATCCATCTCTCTGTAAAAATATGCTTTCTGGAAAGCATCGTCAGTAAAGATTTTCGTAGGATGCGATTTAACAGCTAATCATTTGCGCTATTATTTTTTGATTCAAATGCATCATGCTCTTGTTGCAGTTTCAATGCTAATGAAAAAGAATATAAAATACACAAGGATCTGCGGATGCTTGTGTATTTTTGCAAAAAATAAGTTCAATGAGCGCAATACTTCGATATTTAAATCCACACGGTAAAATAAACTATAGAGTAGAGATTTTGGCAGGATTGACTGTGGCGATGACCATGATTCCAGAATCATTGTCATTTGCTATACTAGCTGGTCTTTCTCCTTTGACGGGTCTCTATGCCGCGTTTATAATGGGCTTGGTCACAGCTATTTTGGGTGGGAGACCGGGAATGATTTCTGGCGGTGCAGGAGCAACTGTCGTCACACTCATCGCGTTGATCAGCATGCATGGAGTCGAATATTTGTTTGCTACTGTTGTACTGGCAGGTATTTTACAGTTTATGGTAGGAGCTTTCAAATTTGGGAAGTTCGTCCGACTGATTCCACAACCCGTGATGTATGGCTTTCTTAATGGTTTAGCTGTAATTATCTTTATGTCTCAGGTCGAGCAGTTTAAGACTGTAGATTCTTCAGGAGTAACACATTGGTTATCGGGTGCTTCAGCCTATATTATGTTAGGGCTTACTTTATTTGCAGCATTAGTGGTCTATCTATTCCCTAAGATTTCTAAAGCGATTCCAGCATCATTAGTAGCCATATTGGCCACCTTCTTGCTCGTGTATATTTTTAAGATCGATACCAAAACAGTGGGCGATATCGCTTCTGTTAAGGGTAACTTACCGGCATTTCATATTCCTTCTGTACCCTTTACTTGGGAGACAATAACTATTATCTTTCCATTTGCGCTGGTTATGGGCTCGGTGGGGATGATTGAGTCGCTTTTGACCCTATCAATGGTCGATGAACTGACAAATACGAAAGGAAACGCTAATAAAGAAGCTATGGCGCAGGGAACGGCGAATCTGGTAAATGGATTTTTTGGAGGGATGGGAGGCTGTGCTATGGTGGCACAAACGCTAGTTAATATTAATGCAGGGTCCCGTTCACGACTTTCCGGTATTATCGGTGCCCTCACAATATTGACGATCATCCTGATTGCTTCTCCTTTTATTGAACAGATACCGATGGCTGCTTTAGTGGGGGTAATGATGGTGGTGGCTATAGGAACTTTTCAATGGATTTCTTTCCGTATTATCACTAAGATGCCGAAGTCTGATGTAATCGTCGGTATGCTTGTCGCACTAATTACGATTGTGTTGCACAACTTGGCTTTAGCTGTACTGGTCGGTGTGGTGATTTCGGCACTTGTATTTGCTTGGGATAATGCAAAACGTATTCGAGCGCGAAAAACGATTGATGAAGCCGGAAATAAGGTGTATGAAATTTATGGTCCGCTATTTTTTGGGTCAGTAGCTGGATTTTTAGAGAAATTTGAAGTCAATGAAGACCCTGATCTTGTGATCGTTGATTTTAAGGAAAGTAAGATTACAGATATGAGCGCTATAGATGCCGTTAATAAACTTGGATATAAATATCAGAGTCAATCTAAAACACTTCGCTTACGCCATCTGAGCGAGGATTGTAAAGCCATCATGAGGAAAGCAAACAGTCCGGTAGAGATTGAGGCTTCTGAAAATGATCCGACTTATAAAGTAATGCCAAAATAATTTTTTACTGCTGACAATAGGCTGTCACTATTGCTTGTAATTTTGATTTATCAATTAAAAATAAAGCGATATGAATACAGCAGCAGTTATTACCAAAGAAGAATTATTGAAACATTGGTTAGGTCATAGAAACCTGACTAGAAGGACGATCGAGAAGTTTCCTGAAGCAGAGCTTTTCACTTATGCTGTGCCGGGTATGCGTACATTTGGTGAATTGGCAAATGAACTGATATCGATTGCTGTTCCCGGTTTAACGGGCATAGTCAATAGACAGGTGGAAGCATATGCTGAAGCAAATAAGTATACAAGCAAGGCCGCCATTTTAGAAGTGTGGGATCAGCATACGGAAGAGCTTAAGCAATTATGGGCGCAACTTAAAGAAGAAAATTTTCACGAGACATTTAATTTGTTCGGTCAATATGAGTTTCCTGTCATTGAAAATATTTTATATTTTATCGATAATGAGATTCATCACCGAGCGCAAGGATATGTTTATCTGAGAAGTTTGGGGATTGAGCCGCCATTCTTTTGGGAGCGTTAATACCGCTAAAACTTACGACCTCCAAGGAGCAAGCTGCTCTCTGGAGGTTTTTTTATGCCAGTCGTTCTGCCTGAGATTTCAGTAAGGACCTTACCGTGTCTTTTAAAGATTGGGGGCTAATAATGTCTGCACGGTCACCGAACATCATATACCAGCGTGCGAATCCCATGTCAGCATTTTTGACATCAAATACCATTTCGACCATACCATCATTCAGGCTTTCTTTTTTAAAACCAAAATATTTACGTTCCCAATGTAGATAATGCGCAAATTGTGGATCGACATGAAGTACTACGCGCGTAAAATTGGCTTCCTTTTCTCGTTCTGCGAGATATTGTTCAAGATCAGGATGTTGTTTAAATTGTAATTGATCCAATATTCTAATGTTAGAGATGCGATCTGTACGGAATTGTCTATAATCGTTTCTTACCAAACAGAAAGCATAGATGTACCAGTAATTACTTTCATGAAACACACCGATGGGCTCTATGTCACGTATGCTAGGTTCTTGCTGATAGGTAGCCTGATAGCTAATTTCCAATACATTTTTCTGGGCGATGCATTGAAATAGAGTCGTCAAAGTATTGGGAAGTGCTGAGCTCAGCTGATTATGCGAAATAGATTTCATGACCACATGTTTATCAATAGTTTCCATCCAATCCTTATCGGAACTCCGTATAATCGCCTTCAGCTTATAGATGGCCGAAGAGAAATGATCTTTCATTTCCTTATCGATAAATTTAAACACCAGCTTCTCAGCGGCTACAAAACTCGTGATTTCTGCTTTTGTGAACATCATTGGAGGAATCTTATAACCCTCAACCAGTTCGTAACCTAATCCTGCTTCACCAATGATTGGAATGCCTGCCGCAGTCAGGCTTCTAACGTCACGGTAGATGGTCCGTAAACTGACTTCAAAACGGCTTGCTAATTCTTGTGCTTTGACCGTTTTTTTGGATTGAAGTTGAATTAATATTGCTAGTATGCGATCAAATCGATTGAGCTGTTCCACTGTGATGTTTTCTTCTGAATGCTATTAAATATGGGTTTAAGATATAGAATAATTTTTGAAGACAACGATTGAAAGGGATAAATTTATTCAAACGTTTTGGTACACATCCTATTGAAAAAACAAGGCATCACGTGTGATGCCTTGTTTCAATAGGAATGCTGTGCTACCTTATTTTTTGATTGTTGTTTCTTCCAGATCCTTGATGATAGCAGTAGCATAATCTTCACCATTAAGTTCTGATGCCTGTAGCAGTGCGCCAGGACTAAAAACGTTGATTTCCATTATTTTGTCACCGATAATATCCAGTCCTACGAAATACATCCCGTCCTGCATCAGTTTGTCGGCCACTTTCTGTACCATTTGCAGTAGTGCGGGACTGATCTCAGCAACTTGGGCTTTGGCTCCCTGGTGGATATTGCTCCTCAATTCTCCCGCTGATTGTACTCTGTGCACACTAGCGTATTTACCATTAACGAGCAGGGGTTTCCCATTGAGTAGGAAAAAACGGATATCGCCATATTGTGCATCGGGCAAATATTCCTGAGCGATTAAATAACCGTCGCGACAGATCACCTCAACAATCTGTTTGAGGTTTTTACTTTCTTGCTCATTGACAAGAAAGACATTTTTTCCCCCCGAACCCTTTAAAGGTTTCAGGATAATTTTATTGTTTTGCTCTTCAAAAAATCGCTTCACGTCATCGTAACTACGTGTTACGATAGTACGAGGGCGTATTTCTTCGGGAAAGTTTTCGAGGTACAGTTTATTTTCCGCATCAACGAGAGCGCGTGGATTATTAAGTACTTGGACACCTAGATTTTGTGCGAGCTGAGCAAACTGCAATCCCATAGATGCTGCCCAAGGCCTATTGATCATGTCAAGAACAGGGTCAAATCGCAACCAAATAATATCTAGCTCCCGTAACGAAATTTTTTCCTTGGCGGTAGACCGTAATTTATCAATCAATTGTTCGGTATCTGCTATACCATCGATCTGATGTACAGCACGGGCATGAGCGGCTATTTTATCCTGATCCAGGTAAACAAAATCAGCAAGACCGATATAATAGACGGAGTGGCCACGTAGGAGCGCTTTGTAGGCTAACAATGTTGTTGTGAAGCTAGCCTTTTCTTTGTGTGTCTGATTGATGATGAATGCGATTTTCATATAGGAAAGTGCTTTTAATGATTTGAAAGGTTGAAAATATTGTCTCCTGATTTGATTTTTTCTAAGTTCTGTAAATAAGGTTCTGCCAGATAGCGTGGTTTTAGGATCGGATTGTTTAATAATCCTCTTTGTGTTAATTCTTCAACAATGGGGATATAGTCTTCCCGGATTTTACCAATGAGCAAAGGAGAGAGCTCTCTTCCCTCACGGATATAGGTAATGATGCTCATGAGGCCTTTTAGATAGAGAGCATCTTTTGTTAAGCCGCCACCGCGGTATACTCGGGTGCAGATATGGAAGGCTATTTCTTCTGTAAAATGATAATGATCTACCAATAAGAAGAAGGTATCGCTGAAATTATGTCCTGCTAGCATATGGTGTACAGCCACTACACGGGCAGCTATAATCCGCAGACGGTCTCCGCTAAGCTCGTTGACCATGTATTCGGAGAATACAGCAAGTCCTTCCTGCAATTGCTCATAGCCAGGTACACCCAAGCTGAACAGTTTAAATGGCTGTGACTTACCATTGAAATAGGTGACAATGTGGGTACCTACTTCATGCTGTATGAGGGCAATGGCTCTGCTCGCTTCAACCTCATAATATTTGCTGATGTTCAACACACCTCGGTTGACCATGATGCCTGTGATATCTTCGCGGATCCGGACGCCGGTCTCCAGTGAAGGAAATTGTTGTCTGAGATAATGAAGCTCTTCCTTTGCCAATTTGGCGAATTCGGTTGCATTGATCATTTTTTTTGGAGGTGCCGGCTTCTTGCTGTGTTGTTCGTATACCAATAGAATAGCCTTTGCGGTTTCCAGTAAATTGTCATTGACATTTCCGAATACTTGGAGGCTCCCGTGCATAAAGCCTTCATTGCCACGATCAATCAGCATGGTCATCATAGCATCAAGTTCCTTACGTTTATCTCTAAAAAGATAAGCGATAGTCGGATCATCAATATCTTCAATACGTAGATTATAAAGATTGCGTTTCACCAACTCCGGATCTATTGGCATGGGTCTATATCTAAATTTTGGTGATTTTAAAAATTTATCTTTCTTAAATTGTAACCATGCTTCACGGGTATTTAAAGGACTGACTAAGAGCAAAAAGTCGAATTTCTGACTTTCAGAAGCTAAATTCTGATCGATTTCCATAATAAGGGGTTGCAGTTCAGTTGTCTTGAGCATCCTGAACTGTGATACCTTTAATGATGTATATAGTCTGATAAATTCAAGAAAACTCTTGCGTAAACTTTTTGTAAATATTTCCCTATAATTGCGCAGAATGAGCGGATATACCTTTCCAGTTGTGACATCATTATAATGCGGTTTCAGTGCAATACCCATGTAAAGTAATTGTTTAAATTCCTCTGCCAATGGATTGATAATAGGAGTTATATCTCTATTTTTTGGTGACTTTGTATCTTTTTTTATAGCAGTAGACAAGAACATATTCTGTTCATCCGATTCTAAATCTTTGATAAATTTTTGAGCAATAGGAAGTGCTGATTTCTGTGAAATATGGATGGCGACGTCTGTATCCATCTCTTTATCCTGCCAGATTTCGATCAATTGACATGCACCAAATTCATCTATAAGCTGTCTTATTATTGGCGTGATCACCGCATTGAAATCCAGATCTGTTGATTTGCCTACTAAAGAACAAGACTCCGATTTAACCAAAGTGGATATCATCTGATCTTTGCCTTCTACAGGGATCCGGTAAACCAAAAGTAGCGGAATGATGCGTTTGAGAACAAGTTTACTATCTTTCGAAAACTGTATATGAACGGGCTCTTTTTGTATGATGGATGTAACTGCTTTCGTAATCGCTTTACTTTGATCCATAGTGACTTTGGTAGCTGTTTTTGATATACGATACAGAAGACCGTAATAGTTTTTTTAATGACTCGATATGATCAAGATTAGGAGTTCCTGTCCATTCATTCATAAAGTCTTTACGAAACTCAATAGAAAGTACACATCCTTTCTGACCATATTTACTGGTAACCCATTTGGAAAGATAACCACCTGAAAATTTGACGTTCTCACGTACGTCGATCTGGTTTTCATTTATATTGTGTTCTTTCAAGTATTTTACAAATGAGTCGATCAAAGGCCTCCAAATACCTTTATTGTTGATCGTTCCAATATTTATCTCTGGATTTGCGTAGGTGTCGACTGTTTCATCAGGACCAGATCGTTTAGCATTGTAACTATGGATATCATAAATAATAAAATACCCATTTTGCTGAATACTTTTTTCAATCATGCCCGAAAGAACTTTTTGAATATAATGATACGATTGTTTGAGTTGTGCTAAGATTGTCTTAGTAGGAGGTTGCTTCCATACATTAAGCCCCCATGCTTGATCAGGGCGTAGATATACGGAATCTTGAATAGGTCTATTAAGGTCTACTTGGAATCTGGAGGTTTTAATAATCAACCGATTAGTATCTAGATCTGTCAGCATACCCGTGTAAGGATCCTCCTCTCGTAATCGTTCGGATTCTGAAAGACTCATGATAGGTGATAGTTGTGGGGCAATCTGATGTCCATCATGTATAGCTAACGCTAGAACTGGTCCACCTTTTTCTTCCAATACATATTCTATTTCCATATTATTCTTTGCTTAAATTAAGTAGATCGTATATCTAGTAAACAATTTCGTGGACAAATAGTTTGAATAGTTGCTCATCAATATGCGATGTAAACTAATTCGTGGCATGCTTGTTATTAGAAATATATGGGATTGATAACTTTTACTAATCGCGGTATTTATTGTAAACAAGGTGATTTTTACGTGGACCCCTGGTTGCCGGTAGACTATGCTGTAACTACGCATGGTCATGCAGACCACGTGCGCTGGGGAAATAAATACTATCTGTGCCACCATTTGACAAAAGCGATTATCAAATGTCGTATAAGCGAGGATCTGGTTGTCGCATCAATGGCATATGGGGAGAAAATTGTTAGAAATGGTGTTCAGATTTCTTTTCATCCTGCTGGACATGTGATTGGCTCTGCACAGGTTCGTCTTGAATATAAAGGTGAAATCTGTGTAATTTCTGGAGATTATAAAGTGGAATTTGATGGCATCAGTACGGCTTTTGAACCGATTAAATGCCATACGTTTGTTTCTGAAAGTACATTTGGACTTCCTGTATACAACTGGTTGCCTCAAGATGTCCTATTTGACGATATCAAGCATTGGGCAGTACAAAATAAAGAAAATAATAAAACGACCGTGCTTATTGCTTACAGCTTAGGGAAAGCGCAGCGTTTATTGCATAACCTAGCAGGATATCTGCCGATCTACGTGCATAATAGTATTGGTCGACTCAATGTAGCTATTGAACAGGCCGGAGTTACATTGCCTCCCTACAAAACAATAACAGCGGATATGAGCAGGGATGAGCTACAAGGGGGTATTTTAATCGTTCCGCCGGTCATGCGAGATAGCAAGTGGATCAAAAGTTTGCAGGGTGCTGCTGTTGGTATCTGTTCAGGATGGATGCAGGTGCGTTCGCATCGAAGATGGCAGAGCGCTGATGCGGGATTTGCACTGAGCGATCATGCCGATTGGAATGGATTGATCACGGCCATAAAAGCAACTGAAGCTGAAAAGGTTTATGTAACGCATGGTTTTACATCGGTCTTTTCCCGCTATTTGACCGAGCAGGGAATACCAGCTGAAGCCGTGACAACACAATTTGGCATTGAGGATGAAGAAGCGGTAGCGGAGAAAGGGGGTGATCTTTGAGAAAGTTTAGCCGTTTAATTTCCAGACTCGAACAGAGTAATAAAACTAATGATAAATTAACTGCTTTGGTTGACTATTTTTCTGAAGCGGAGGACGCCGATAAAATTTGGGTTATTGCTTTGTTTACGGGCAAGAAGCCTAAAAGAACGATCAGTACCAACTTGTTGAAAGAGTGGATCACCGAGATCACTGGATTACCCACCTGGTTGTTTGTCGAAAGTTATCACAATGTTGGCGACTTGAGTGAAACGATTGCTTTGCTTTTGCCTCCTTCTACATCCACATCCGATATTCCATTGCATCAATGGATATTGGCGTTGAAGAACTTGTCGGATAGTAGCAATGAAGATAAAAAGGAATTTGTTTTCAACGCTTGGGAAAAGCTGAGTACGCAAGAAAGATTTGTGTTTAATAAGCTGATATCAGGCAATTTTCGTATTGGTATCTCATCTAAAAATTTAATTCATGCGCTCGCAAAATTATCAGGTCTGGATACCAATCACATTACGCATAGCATTATGGGAAAATGGGATCCTGAGAAAATTTCTTTTGGTGACTTGATAGGTGGTTTGCATGTTAATACTGATAGTTCCTGGCCTTATCCTTTTTGTCTGGCATATCCGATCGATGTGCCTGTCCATGAGTTAGGATCGGTGGATAATTGGCAGGCAGAGTGGAAATGGGATGGCATCAGAGGGCAGATTATTAAGCGGAATGATGAATTATTTATCTGGTCACGTGGGGAAGAACTGGTAACAGACCAGTTTCCAGAATTGCACGTTGCTTTATCTGGTCTGCCAAACGGTACCGTAATCGATGGTGAAATATTGGCTGTACGTGAAGGCGAAGTATTATCGTTTAGTACGTTACAGCAACGGCTTAATAGAAAAACAATCAATAAAAAACAACTGGATGAGGCTCCTGTCGCCTTCTATGCCTATGATGTATTGGAATATGGCGGTATGGATTATAGAGCTGAACCGCTCCATAAAAGAAGGGCTGTGCTCGACAAGTTATTGCCAATAGCGGAGACAATTTTGACGGCTCCGATTGTTCCTTTTGATTCTTGGGAAAATTTAGTTGTAGAACGGAAAAAGTCTCGCGAACTGAATAGTGAAGGCATTATGCTGAAACGTCAGGATTCTTTGTATCATAGCGGTAGAAAGAGAGGAGATTGGTGGAAATGGAAAATAGAACCTTTTACCATAGATGTGGTGATGATTTATGCGCAAAAAGGAAGCGGGAGAAGAGCTAATTTTTTTACAGACTATACTTTTGCAGTACGCGACGGAGATCAGTTTATTACGATCGCGAAAGCTTATTCAGGTTTGACGGATAAAGAGATTAAGGAGGTCAATAGTTTTGTGGTCAAAAATGCCATAGAGAAATTTGGCCCTGTACGGACTGTAAAACCAGAACTGGTATTTGAGATTGCTTTTGAAGGAATAGCAGTCAGTAAGCGTCATAAAGCAGGGCTTGCGCTACGTTTTCCCCGAATTGTGCGCTGGAGAAGAGATAAAAAAGTAGATGACATCAATACGCTGGAAGATCTGCAGATACTATTAGAATCAACTATGAGGGATAGTGAAAGATGAAAAAAACGGTAGGCTATCAAAAAGTTGTGAAATGGTTGAAAACCCGGAAAAGAAAACCATTTCCCTTTCAAGAAGAGACATGGGCATCTTACTTGGAGGGATATAGTGGTTTAGTCAACGCACCTACCGGATTTGGTAAAACCTATTCTGTCTTTCTGGCACCCATCATTGCTTATCTGAATGAGGAGGGCAATGGAAGTAAAAGAAAAGGGAAATTGGGCTTACGTGTAATCTGGATCACACCATTACGTTCATTGGCAAAAGATCTGGCACGTGCGATGGAAGAAGCTTTATTTCAGCTTGATGTTGACTGGAGGGTCGGCGTGCGGAACGGCGATACTTCAGTATCTGAAAAGCAGAAACAAAAACGAGCCATGCCACAAGTATTATTGATCACACCAGAAAGCTTACATTTACTTCTGGCTCAGAAAAATAACGATAATATCTTTGATGATCTAACCTGCATAGTTGCAGATGAATGGCATGAATTATTAGGCACTAAAAGAGGTGTCATGGTTGAGCTGGCGCTATCCCGAATCAAAGGTATGGTAAGTTTTAGGGAAAACAGGACGCTTCGCATCTGGGGAATTTCGGCGACAATCGGTAACCTCGAAGAGGCTTTAGCGGTTTTGCAACCTGATCATCAAGTGTTGAAAATAATTGTAAAAGCAGCAACTGAAAAGAAGATCCAGATTCAATCAATTATCCCTGATACCATCGAAATGTTACCTTGGGCCGGGCATCTGGGGATAAAATTGGCCGATAAATTAGTTCCTGTTATCAAAAAGAGCAAAACGACCTTGGTTTTCACGAACACCCGAAGTCAGGCAGAGATCTGGTTTCAGCATTTACTGAAGATCCATCCCGATTTTGCGGGTCAGATGGCGATACATCATGGTTCGATAGATTATGAATTACGCAACTGGATTGAAGAAGCATTGCACACGGGAGTATTGAAAGTTGTGATCTGTACCTCATCTCTTGATTTGGGCGTGGATTTTAAACCGGTTGATACTGTGGTGCAAGTAGGGTCACCAAAGGGTGTAGCACGTTTTTTACAACGTGCCGGAAGAAGTGGACACTCACCCTTTGAAACGTCAAAGATCTATTTTATGCCGACCCATGCGCTCGAACTGCTAGAAGTCGCTGCGATTAAAACAGCGGCTAAAACACAGCAGATTGAAAGTAGAGAACCTTTTATCTTGCCTTTTGATGTTTTGTTGCAATACTTGGTAACTTTAGCTGTAGGAAATGGATTTGATAATAAAATAATTTTTGAGGAGGTTAAGAATACCTATGCCTTTTCTGAATTGCTGGCTGAAGAGTTTGACTGGTGTATGCAGTTTATTACACAAGGAGGCTCAAGTCTGCAGGCTTATCCTGAATTTCACAAAGTGGTGTTCGACGAAACAGATGGCTTATGGAAAGTAACCAATAGGCAGATCGCAATGCGTCACCGCTTGCATATAGGTACTATTGTGAGCGATGCTATGCTCAAGGTTAAATTTATGACCGGAGGTTATGTGGGTATGGTTGAAGAGTATTTTGTGTCAAAACTAAAACCGGGTGACCGTTTTAATCTCGCAGGTAGAAGTTTGGAGTTTGTAATGGTCAGAGATATGCTTGTGCTTGTTAAAAGAAGTCAGCATAAAAAAACCATAACACCAAGCTGGCTGGGGGGCAGATTGCTCTTGAGTTCTAATTTAGGTGCTATCCTGCGTCAGAAATACAGTCAGGTATTGATCGGAGAACATGAAGAGGAAGAGCTTAAGGTGATGAAACCCTTATTCGAATTGCAGGAATCGATTACACATGTACCTAGGGCGGATGAGTTTCTAGTAGAATTAATACATACGAAAGAAGGATATCATCTTTTTGCTTATCCATTTGAAGGACGATTGGTACACGAGGTTATGGCAGCACTTATAGCCTACCGAATTTCCAGATTGATACCTATTACTTTTTCAATAGCGATGAATGATTATGGTTTTGAATTGCTGAGTGATCAAGAAATACCGATGGATGATGCTATTGTCTATGACGTTTTTTCTCCCGATAACCTAAGCGCAGATATCAGTGCCAGTATCAATGCCACGGAGATGGCAAAGAGAAAGTTTAGAGATATTGCCTGTATTTCGGGACTGGTATTTCAGGGTTATCCCGGTAAATATTTAAAGAATAAGCAGATTCAATCTTCTTCCGCTTTGTTCTTTGATGTTTTTGAATCCTATGATCCCAAAAATCTCTTATTGCGTCAGGCTTATGATGAAAACTTTCATTATCAGCTCGAAGAGCCACGTTTGTTGCATGCGCTGAATAGAATACAGCAAAGTACCATCGTTTTAAAGTGGGCAGAGCGTTTTACTCCATTTTCTTTCCCGATCAAAGTGGATAGTATGCGGGAGAGCATGAGTTCTGAAGAACTCGAAGCACGAATTGAAAAGATGAAGGCCGCAGTGTTTAAAAACTTGGATTAAGATGTACAGAATTATAAAAAGAGGAAAAACGATCATCATGGATAAAGACCGGGCTCTCTATATACCGGAATATCACATGCTGGTCATCAGTGATATTCATTTAGGTAAATCCGGACATTTTAGGAAGGAGGGATTACAGATTCCTAAACAGGTGTCCGATACCGATATGCTGCGCCTGGATAAACTATTGGAAGTTTATAATCCCAAAACCTTATTGGTAACAGGTGATATGTTTCATCACGATCATAATCTGGATCTGGAAACATTTCGTGAATGGAGAAAGAAGTATGCATCATTAGAGATTATTCTAGTGAAGGGAAATCATGAAAGATTATCCGTTCTATTCTATGAGGAACTCGCCATAAAACTGTTTTCAGATTACTATGAACTGGGTGAGTTTTGTTTTGTTCATAATAGAAAAGATGCACCAGATCGGGGAAAGTTTATATTTTCAGGACATATACATCCAGGTATCTTGTTAAAAGGGAAGGCCCGACAACGGATAAAATTACCTTGTTTTGTCTTTGATGATACGGCGGCACTTTTACCTGCTTTTAGTTTGTTTACAGGATTGTCTCTAATCGAAGTTACTAAAGAACAGGAAGTTTTTGCGATAACAGCTCAACGTGTACTCCCAATGGGAACACGCAGAGCTGAAATTTGAATAAACTGACCTCACTAATCTTATTGCTATTCTATTTCTGAGCAATGATTTCACTTAAAAATAAAGGGTAACTCAAATTAACCCTTATCAAAATAATAGATCGTATTTATGATTTGATGTAAATTATTTATAATATTATTTACTTCTCAATACCTGTGTTTTTTATGTCCCTATAAAAAATATCAACCAAAACCTGCCGCATTTTAAGTCAATTAAATCCTTTTCGAAGAGTAATAAGAAATAAAAATGTTTGGAGATATGAAAATTTGTTTATACTATTGTAGTAGGATAGAATAGTATAGACTCCTGTGCTACTTCATCTCATAAACCAACTATAAAATAATAACTAATTATGAACGATTATTTGTATCATCAATTCTGTAAATGGCACAGATTAGGTATTGTCTTTTTTTTCTTACTCATTTCTAACCTTGCATGGGGTCAATCACCATCATTTGAATTAAAAGGTATCGTACTGGATAGTGTGAGTCAATTGCCAATTTCAAATGTTACCATTGCAATAAAAGGAAAAAAAGCATTAGTATCCACAGATTCGCAAGGGCAATTTTTAATTAAAGAAGCGCATATT
Organism: Sphingobacterium sp. MYb388; assembly: GCF_037479535.1. Lineage (NCBI taxonomy): Bacteria > Pseudomonadati > Bacteroidota > Sphingobacteriia > Sphingobacteriales > Sphingobacteriaceae > Sphingobacterium > Sphingobacterium sp. MYb388. Next base: position 100,960 of record NZ_JBBGYV010000007.1, read on the forward strand.
GGCGATGTTTTGCAATTTACTTCGGTCGGATTTGAAAGTAAATCCGTTAAAGTTGAAAATCAAACTAGGTTAACCATTTATCTCGCATCTTCGAGTTCTAGTTTGGATGAAGTGACTGTTGTTGCCTATGGCACGCAAAAGAAAACCAGTATGGTTGCTTCGATCACTTCGATCAATCCCAAAGAAATTAAAGGTCCCACTTCCAATTTGACTTCTATGTTGGCGGGGCGTGTTGCCGGTTTGATCGCTTACCAGCGAAGTGGTGAGCCCGGTAATGACAATGCATCTTTTTTCATCAGAGGTGTTGGATCATTTGGAGCAGGAAAAAAGGATCCACTGATCCTGATTGACGGAATGGAATCTAATACAACAGCCCTAGCAAGGTTGCAGCCAGATGATATTGCCGGGTTTTCAGTTTTGAAAGATGCCGCAGCTTCAGCATTATATGGAGCTAGAGGTGCAAATGGGGTTGTACTTGTTAATACAAAAAGTGGTATTGTAGGAAAGGCTAAGTTTAATGCACGATTTGAAAATTCGATCTCGACCAACACGCGTAATTTTAAATTTGCAGATAATATTACTTACATGAAGATGGCCAATGAGGCTGTCTTAACGCGCGACCCTAGAGGTACACTTCCTTACAGTCAAAATAAAATTGACCATACTGAAAATGGTGACGATCCACTTTTATATCCGAACAATAATTGGATAGATCAATTAATAAAAGATCATACCAATAATCAACGTTTTAATTTTAACGTGTCTGGTGGTGGAAATTTAGCGCAATACTATGTTGCAGGTACTTTAAATAGTGATAAAGGGATTTTAAAAACGGAACAAGGGAATAGTTTTGATAATAATATTAATTTAAAGAATTACTCGCTACGTTCAAATATCACGCTTAATATTACGCCTACAACGACAGGGATTATTCGTACATCTGCTCAATTTGATGATTATACCGGTCCATTAGGTGGATATGATAAATGGGGTAATTTGATCAACGGCGGTCAACGTGTCTTTCGCGAAGCGATTTGGTCTAATCCGGTGATGTTTCCAGCCATCTATCCGTCGTCTTATTTGCCTTATTCGACACATCCGTTATTTGGTAATAATTATATTCCAACAACTAAGACCTTGTATAATAACCCATATGCTAATATGGTAAATGGTTTTCAGGAGTACAATAGTTCAACTGTTAATGTACAACTTGAACTAAAGCAAAACTTTGACTTTCTGACAAAAGGTTTGTCCGCGAGATTAATGGCTTACACGCAACGCTACTCTTATTTCTCCGTTATGAGAAGTTTCAAACCGTTTTACTATAATTTAGTCAAGATACCGGGAACTGATAATTCAATATTAAGTCTGCTGAATGAAAATGAAGGGACAGAATATTTAGATTATAATCAAGGTAATAAAATATTGAATACGACTACCTATGGAGAGTTTGCTCTTAACTATAACCGTACGATAGGTGAAGATCATGATCTAACCGGAATGTTAATAGGTATTATTCGGAATTATCAAACAGCAAATGGGGGAGATCTGCAAGCTTCTTTGCCCGCACGAAACCTTGGTGTATCGGGACGTGGTACATACGCCTTTAAGAATAAATACCTTTTCGAGTTTAATTTCGGTTATAACGGATCGGAGCGTTTTTCCAAAGATCATCGGTTTGGATTTTTTCCATCATTTGGTGTAGGTTGGAATCTGCATGAAGAAAAAATGTTTGATTTTATGACTTCTTCTGTCTCGAGATTGAAATTTAGGGCCACATATGGTTTGGTTGGTAATGATCAGATCGGAGATGAAAATGACCGGTTCTTTTACCTGTCTCAGGTCAATCCAAACAATAGCGGTAAGGGATTTTCATGGGGAAACAACTGGGATTATTCTAGACCAGGCTATTCTATATCGCGTTACGAGAATCGTGATATTACCTGGGAAAAAGCAACAACATTTGATGCCGGATTTGATCTGAACTTAAAAAACGGTTTAGGTGTCGTGTTTGATTATTATGATTCAAAACGGACTAATATTTTAATGGTGCGCTCTAATATTCCTTCGACTACTGGTTTTCAGGCAAATATCCATGCCAACCTAGGTAAAGTGCAAAGTAGGGGATTTGATCTAGCATTAGATTACAATAAATCTTTTGAAAACACGTGGTGGACACAGTTAAGGGGAAATATGACGTATGCCACTAATAAATTATTGGTCAATGAAGAGCCTAATTATTCTGATAATCTCAGTTACCTCACACATTTAGGACTTCCGATAAAGCAGGGATATGGATTAATTGCAGAAAGACTATTTGTTGACGATATGGAAGCCGAAAATTCGCCATTGCAAAACTTTGGTGGTGCTTTTAGAACAATGGGAGGTGATATCAAATACAGAGATGTAAATGGCGATGGTAAAATAACAGATCTGGATAAAGTGCCAATTGGTTATCCTACCGACCCGGAAATCATCTATGGTATGGGATTTTCAGTTGGTTTTAAAGGATTTGATGTAAGTGCATTTTTACAGGGTTCGGCACGGTCTTCATTTTTTATTGATCCGGGTAACATAACACCATTTGCTATAAATGGGCCTTATCAAAATGGACTTTTACAAGAAGTGGCGAACAGTTACTGGTCCGAGGACAATCAAGATACTCGTGCATTCTGGCCTCGGTTGACGGATGGTTTTAATAATAACAACAATCAGTTTTCAACATGGTGGATGCGCAATGGTGCTTTTCTGCGCCTAAAATCTGTTGAGCTGGGTTATAATGTATCGGATAAGTTTCTGACCAGACTAAAGATGTCAAATGTTCGCTTTTATGTCAATGCGATGAATCTCGCAGTATGGAGCAAATTTAAAATGTGGGATCCGGAAATGGGTGGTGAGGGCTTAGGATACCCAGTTCAAGCAGTTTATAATGTGGGTATTAATATTGGATTTTAAAAAAGAAATGTATCATGAAAAAGTTAACTATATTAAAATCAGTGATTGTGTCAGGGGTATTGTTTCTTCAATCTTGTAGTTATTTAGATGTTGTACCCGACAACGTTGCAACTATTGATAATGCTTTTACGATGCGAAGCGAGGCCATTAAATATTTAGCAACCTGTTATTCTTATTTGCCTCAGGATGGTGATCCGACGCGTAACCCGGCTTATATGGCTGGAGATGAGTTTTGGTTAGACTATCCGACGCTCAGTATTGATGGGACGAACTGGAATATTGCCAGAGGTAACCAGAATGTCACGAACCCCTATGTCAATTATTGGGATGGCGCAATGTTTAATGGGATTCGTGACTGTAATATTTTTTTGGAAAACATACGCAATCCGGAAAAGGTACGGGACTTAACCCAAGATGAAAGAACGACCTGGGAGGGAGAGGTCTTGTTCCTAAAAGCTTATTATCATTTTATGTTGATGCGCCATTATGGCCCATTTCCGATTATGGATGTCAACTTAGATGTAAACACGTCTATAGAAGCTGCTAAAGTCAAACGTCAATCGATCGATGAAGTTGTTGATTATATTGTTAAAGTATTGGATGATGCTATAGTCAAGCTTCCCAATACCGTACAATCGCCTGTTACTGATTTAGGTCGTATTACCAAACCTATTGCTATGGGAATAAAAGCCAAGGTACTTTTGTATGCGGCTAGCCCTTTATTTAACGGTAATAAAGATTTTGCCAATTTTAGAAATGTCGATGGCAGTCTATTTTTTAATCAGAGTTTTCAAATCGAGAAATGGCAAAAGGCAGCACAGGCTGCAAAAGAAGCAATTGTAGCCTGTGAGAGTTTAGGAATTGGTTTGTATAAATTTCCAGGAACGGTGTTCCCTTTGTCAGATACCACAATAACGCAGATGAGCATCAGAAATGCTGTGACTGAAAAATGGAATAAAGAAACCATTTGGGCTAATCCAACTTCTCGTGCTTGGCAGATGCAGTATTCTTCAATGGCACATATTGATCCTAATAATTCTGGAAATAATAGTGTTCATGGTACTTTAGCACCTACAATAAAAATAATTGAACAGTTTTATACGAGTAATGGTGTGCCTATAGAAGAGGATAAAACCTTAGATTTTTCTAATAAAAATCAGCTTCGGAGAGGTAACCATATTGAACGTTTCAATAATATTGAAAATTACCAGACGGCACGTCTGCACTTTGACCGTGAAAATCGCTTTTATGCAAATGTTGGATTTGATGGAGGCGTATGGTTTATGGAAAACAGTCCGAGCCGTAGTGACGAAAATACATGGACAACTCAACTACGCTTAGGGTTATTTGGAAGTGGGATTTCCATCCCCATCACGACATACTACCCAAAGAAACTTGTTAACTGGAAATTTGCTTTTAAGGATGGCAACAGCTCCCATATAGAGGAATACCCTTGGCCAATATTAAGACTGGCAGACCTTTATTTGATGTATGCAGAGGCTTTGAATGAAAGTCAGGGTCCTGCTGAAGATGTTTTTTTGTATTTGGATAAAATTCGAGCTAGAGCGGGATTGAAAGGTGTTAAAGAATCTTGGAGTCAATATTCATTTAATAGTAATAAACCAAATACAAAAGACGGTTTGCGACTGATCATCCAACGCGAACGAAATATAGAGATGAGCTTTGAAGGCTCAAGATATTGGGATTTAAAAAGATGGAAGCTCGCGGCGCAGGAACTGAATAAGAATATAACCGGCTGGGATCGAAACCAAGATAAGGACCATCCCGAATTGTTCTATAAAGAACTCACTTTCTTTCAGCAGCGTTTTGTGGCACCGCGTGATTATTTCTGGCCAATCCGCGAAAATAACCTGCTTGTTAATCCCAATTTAGTACAAAATCCAGGATGGTAGTATGATCTTAAATCTGAAGAAATTATGAAAAATTTAATATATGTCAAAAATATAGTGCTCTTGATAGCCTTACTATTTGCTGTAAGTGGCTGTAAAGAGGAAAAAGGTTGGAACCTGCTGGAAGATGATCAAGCTAAACCGGGTGTTATCACAAACGTATCCGTGACCAACGGTTTTGGTAATGCCACGATTCGTTATTCTTTACCAGAAAGCGATAATTTGCTTTATGTCAAGGCAACTTATCAAATGGCCAATGGCGAAAACCGCGTCGTTAAATCATCGCAGTACAAAAATGAAATTCTTATTGATGGATTTCCCGATACACAGAAGCATGTTGTTAAACTATATGCTGTCAGTAAAGCTGAAATTGCATCTGACCCCGTTGACGTTACCGTTGAACCAAAAACGCCAATTTTTGATCTCGTATACGGTCAGTTAAAGGTTGTCGAAACATTTGGTGGTGTTCGCATCACATCTATCAATAAGGAAAAAGGAAATATTGTTATTGTTCCTATGGTGGATTCTCTAAATAATGGGGAGTTCCTTCCTTTGGATAATTATTATAGTCAAGATTCAGTAATACTTTACAACATACGTGGATTAAAATCGAAGGAAATGAAATTCGCATTTTACATTCGTGACCGATGGCTCAATACATCAGATACGCTCTATAAAACATTGAAACCGCTGGAAGAAAATCTTTTTGATCGTCAGCAGTTCAGTTCATTGCGTTTGCCGGGTGATGCTCAAGTTTTATATGGTACAGTTGAAAGTATGTGGGATGGTAATATGAATCCTTCAAGGTGGCCTTCTCTTTATACAGTAGAAAGTGCCGGTACTCCGCAGTCTTTAACTTTCTCGGTCGGAAAAGAAGCAAAGATGAGTCGGATTGTCGTGTTCCCGAGGAGAGAGAACGGATTCTATGATAAGGGGAATCTGCGTGATTTTGAAGTTTGGGCAAGTAATAATCCAAATTTAGATGGTTCTTGGGAGTCATGGACCAAATTGGCAACTTGCACAGTTCGAAAACCTTCTGGAACACCATCAGGCACAAATACCAATGCAGACGAAGTCTATGGTATAGCGGGCTGGTCATTTGACCTTCCAGAAGACGCACCTAAATATAAATATTTAAGGATTAGAAATCTTCGCAATTGGAGAGGCAGTTATTTTATGCAGATCGCTCAAGTACAGGTCTGGGGTGTTTATTGATAATTAAAAAAATAAAGAATATGAAACTATATATATTCGTACTATCCTTATTTGGTGCTTGGATGTTGGCATCCTGTTCTAAAATGGATGATTTTACCAAGTACACAAATGGCCAAGAGCAAATTTATCCTGCGAAATTAGATTCCATTAAAGTCCGATCAGGTAAATATAGGGTACAGATTGAGGGTGTTTTTCGGGTAAGTACAGGAATCTCCGAAATCCGTGTCTATTGGAACAGTAAACAAGACTCCATGCGATTTCCGGTTCAGCTGAAGAACGCAAATGATACCGTTCGTTGCTTGATCGAAAACCTGCCTGAAGGACCGATGAATTTTGAAGTCAGAACATTAGATCCTCAAGGAAGATTATCAATACCTACAAATCTGGTAGGATCAATCTATGGCGAGCGATATCGTGAAGGATTATTTCAGCGTTCTGTAGTGCAACAAAATTTTGTTGCAGGTCAGCAGTTGCAATTGGTAACACAGGATGTTGCCACTACTATGGGAGCTGACGCTATGCGTATCAAGTACAAAAAAGATGATGGAAAGATGATCGATACTTTAGTGAAAACAAAATCCCAGAATGCACAAATACTTCTTTCTCATTACGCACTTTATAGTGAACTGTCTTATCAGACTATTTTTAGACCGGATAGTAATGCGATCGATACTTTCGTGGTACAGCCGACGAAGTTAATACCCAAGGGAGATATTACGGCCTGGTATTTAAAAAACTTTAAGAAACCTTTTACATCTGTTGCTTATGATGGAAACCGATGGGGTACGCTGAATGATTGGATAACAAATTCAAGTATGAAAAATCACAATGGTTTTGGTGGTTTTGCTTCTGATGATGGGGGAGTGGTCAATGTGGAAGCTGGATGGGGAGCTCCTGCTATTGTAAATGGTAAAATTGAACAACAGGTTACACTTCTTCCTGGAAAATACAGATTTTTCTGTACTTTGTCAGCAACAAATTATGATCAACCTCCTGCATATCTGGTAATCAGTAAATCGAATAAAACTATCCCCGATTGGGAACAGATTAATGATGCACTATTGTATACAGAAGTGAAATCTGATGGAATTTATTTTGATATTAAAGAGAAAGTAACGGTTAATATGGGAATGCTGCTTAATTTTCAACCTGATCATTATATGAAAATTGATGCTTTTCAAATCACATTACAATAATAGATGATATAAATTATGAAAAAAATTTTAGGAATATTTTTAATACTCGCCACTTCTCTTCAGGTACAGGCTCAAATATTTGAAGTAAAAAAAAATGAACTGGTATTTAAATACGACCGAGGAACAGGGAAATATAGTGTGTCCCAAAATAATAATTTGATTATAAAAGATGCTGTTTCTTATGCAGTTCTTTCAGATGGCACGCGTGTCAGTTCTGAAAATCTGAACGGAGTTTCAAAAATAAGTGAACAAGTTGTTGCTGATGCTTTAGGAAAAGGGAAACAGTATACAGTATCTTCAAAAACTAAAGCCGGTATAGAGATGAAGCAACATTTTTTTCTATACGACCAGAAACCGATTATTTTAGTTCAATTGGAAATTAACGGAAAAAAGATAGCAAGTAATGATATGTCTCCTTTATATATGCAGGCGAATATAAGTGGACTTGGTAAAGCATTATATCAAGTTGCTGTACCTTTTGATAATGATACTTTTATTTCTTATGAAAATGAGTCCCTTTCAAAAACAAATAAAGTAAGCGCTGAAGTGGGTGTTGTTTATGATAAGAATAGTAATCATGGATTGGTTATCGGTTCCTTAGACCAGTCTGTCTGGAAATCGGGTATATCCATTGGAGGAAATCAAAATAATTATGATTTTCTTGCAATAAAAACAGGATTTACGGATGTTAATATTACCCGAGATTCTATGGGACACGGGTTTATAAAAGGCAATCGTATTATTTCGCCGAAGTATTTGATTTCTTATGTAAAAGATTGGCGTGTTGGAATGGAGGACTATGCAAAGATCCATCGCCAACTACAAACACCTTATGTACAGCAGTGGACAGCTGCTACGCCTGTTGGTTGGAACAGTTGGGGCGTGATTCAGGAAAAAATTAATTTTCAGAATGCTACCGCTACAGCACAATATTTTGAAAAAGATATTCCTCATTTTCGCAATGCAGACGGTGATGCTTTTATTGATTTAGATTCTTTTTGGGACAATATGACACCAGGAGGTATGTCGGGAGATTATAGTCAACTTGAAAAATTTGTACATTATTGTGACTCTTTGGGTCTTAAACCAGGTGTATACTGGGCTCCTTTTACCGATTGGGGACATGGCAGTGGACCTAACCGAACAGCGGAGGGAAGTTCTTATAAATTTGGTGATATGTGGACCAAAACGAAAAGTGGCTATCACAATTTGGATGGTGGACGTGCTTTGGATCCTACGCATCCGGGTACATTGGCACGTATGAATGTCATATTGGGTAAACTGGTTGCGTGCGGGTTCAAGATGATTAAAATAGACTTCTTGTCACATGCTGCTATTGAGTCGACAGGGTTTTATGATAAAAATACGTCTACGGGAATGCAAGCCTATGCTGTTGGAATGAAACATCTGGTAGATGTCTTGAAAGGCAAAATGCTTATTTATGCGGCGATCTCTCCATCATTAGCAACCAATCAATTTGCTCATATGAGACGCATAGCATGCGATGCATGGAAAACGCTCGACCAGACTGAATATACCTTGAATAGTGTGAGCTACGGTTGGTGGCAAACGTATCTGTATGATTTTATTGATGCTGATCACCTGGTCTTTCATGACGAACCGGAAAATGTAAACAAGGCAAGATTACTTTCCGGTATTGTTGCAGGTACGATTATCCTTGGCGATGATTTGTCGAAGAAAGAAAATTGGCAAAAAAACATGAATGTTTATCTCCAAGATTCAGAAATATTAAAGGTCATAGCAGATGGTAAAAGTTTTAGACCAGCTGGATTTGTGGAGGGAAAATCTGCAAACCAATGCTATTTTAAGAAATCGGGTAAGTATCTTTATGTTGCTATTTTTAATTTTAGCAATGAAAAGCAACATGTTGCTGTGGATTTCACACCTTTAGGTTTGAATCCTGCGCAACAGTATGTAGCAGAAGAATTATTTACCAAAACAAAGCAGAACATAAAATCTGATTTGCCAATTGCATTTAATGAAGGAGGCGGTAAACTTTTTAGAATCACCCTTTAACTCCTATTTAGTATTTATATATGAAAATATCCAAAGAAGAAAATAGTGCAACTTTAATCGCGCGGATAAAACGGTTAGAATCATTAAATACACTTTCTAAACATGAGTGTATTGTTCAAGGAGTGCTGGATGCGATCGATGCAAATGAGCTAGAAGTGCATTCCAGTCTTCCATCAGTCAATAATATGATACATTACCTCGGATATGCCAGAGAAACTTTTTCAAAGGCATACCGGGATCTTATAGCGCATGGAGTTGTTGAGTCTAAAAATAGAAAAGGATATTTTGTCGTAAGTAATAACACCCAGATGAAACAAAAAGTGGCTGTCGTGTTGTATGCTTATGATACATTTCAAGATACGTTAGTATCGGAATTGCGTTCAAATCTTCCAGAAGAAGTATCCGTCGATTTATTTTTCCACCATAATAATATGGAGACTTTTGAAGATATTTTTAATCGTATCCAGGGAAAATATACGGTTTACATTGTAGCTCCTATTGAAAATAAAGCTTCGGTCCAGCTATTAAGATCCATATCTCCTTCAAAGCTTTTAATTATTGATCGTTTATTGGATTTAGGCGACGAGTATTCGTACATAGCTCAAGAATTTGAGAACTCTACTTATAAAGTCTTTGAACAGCTGTATCCTAAAATAAAAAAGTATAGAGAAATTATCTTTTATTTTAGAGAAAACACAGCAGAACCCAATGAAATCAAAAATGCATTTCTGAAATTTTTGGATAAGTATCAAATAAAGGGGCATATTGAAAAACAATATAAGCCCGGTAATTTAGAAAAGGATACGCTTTATTTTACGATTCACAATCCAGAACTGTACCTGATGCTGAAAGATATTTTGCAAAAAAAATGGAGATTAGGAAAGGACCTGGGGATTCTTTCTCATAATGATGATGTCATCAAAGAAATCATAAGCGGGGGGATTACAACATTTTCCACCAGTTTTCATACGATAGGTCAAGAAGCTGCAAAATTTGTTTCACAGCGGGTCCCTGTAAAAATGATTGTACCGACTGAGCTGGTAGATCGAAAATCACTTTAACAGATAAGGTAGACAAATTGATATGATAGTTGCAAGTTTTTGCTTTTTTACGGTTTTAGTAGCATTATGGTCTCTGTTAAAGTATAAATCGTATTATACGACTACATTAAGCGGTTTTTTTCTAGCCGGTAAAAGTAATAGCTTCTGGATGGTTGGATCTGCACTTCTGTTGACCAACCTAAGTGCAAATCAATTTATTGGTGAAAACGAATCTGTTTACATTAACAACTTATCTGTTATAGGATGGGGAGTGAGTTCGGTGGTCGCCATGTTAGTCGTTTCGGAGTTTCTGTTACCGATTTATTTCAAACATGGTTTTCGAACCATACCCGATTTTCTATCGCTGAGATTTAATGCGAAGACCAAGTTAATCGTTTCCGTACTTATCCTTGTTGGCTACATCGTTAATTTATTACCTCCAGTTTTGTATGGAGGGGCGTTAAGTTTGGCAATCATGTTTGATGTACCTGCCTATTTTCAGATTAGTTATTGGCATAGTATCTGGGTACTTGTCTGGGCTTTAGGAATTATTGGTAGCCTGTATAGCATATTAGGTGGATTGAAATTAATTTCTTTATCTGATGTCAGTTTAGGTTTGGGACTATTTTTACTTGCTCTGATAATTCCAGTATATGCATTTTGGTATCTGGGCAGTGGAAACATATGGGAAGGAGTTCAGCAAGTATTTCTGAATAAAACAGAGCACTTGAATGCCGTGGGAGATAAACACGATGCGGTACCTTTTTCGACGCTCTTTACCGGCATGTTATTGATCAATTTCTACTACTGGGGTATGGAGCCATACATCGCCCAACAAACCTTAAGTGCAAAAAATTTAAAGGAAGCACAGAAAGGAATGACACTGGCCGCAGGGGGCAAATTATTGATGCCCTTGCTTATTAATCTTCCAGGACTTCTGGCCATACATCTTTTGCCAAAAGTTGAGCCCTCGGCATCTGTATTTCCTAATCTGATTGTTCATATTTTCCCTGATATTCTTGTTGGTTTTTCACTCGCACTTGTTTTTGGTGCCGCTATGACTACATACACTGCGGGATTACAAAGTTGCGGTAGTTTATTTATATTTAATATCTATAAACCTTATCTGAAGCAACGTAATATCATCGTGTCGGAAAGCCAGCTCGTAAAAAAAGGCAAATATTTTGAACTCATCATTTCTTTGTCAGCCATGTTTATTGCACCTTTTATCCTTTTTGCACATGATGGTTTCTATACGTATTTGCAGACGGTTTCAGGACTTTTTAATATGCCTATTTTTACGATCATGATGATGGGTATTTTATCCCAAAGGGTAACCCCAGCGATGGCTCAACTGGGACTGTTTTTATACATGATCAGCTATTTTACCCTTGTGTTTATTTGGAAACTAGACCTGCATTATCTGCATTTATTTGCCTTATTATTTGTCATTATAGCGATTATTATCTGGATAGGCAGTAAGGTAACACAACCTCATTATAAATCCACTTTTCAATTTGAATTTTCAGGATTGGATCGTACTTCCTATTGGAAAGGAAGGCATTTGGTCGGTACCATCCTAATTTTAGTGATGATAGCGATTTACATTGTTTTTTCACCCTTGGGCCTAGCCCAATAAATCTATTTTTTATGTTAAAATCACAAAGAGCATATATATTCATTGTAGTATTGATATTTTTTGTAAAAACGACTGTTTATGGCCAGCAGTATTTTCTATGGGATGATCAACCTGCTAAGGATTGGATGACTGAAGCTTATCCGATCGGAAATGGTCGTATTGGTGCCATGATATTCGGAGGAGTGAATAAGGAACATATTCAATTTAATGAGAACAGTCTATGGACCGGTAACGAACAGGAAACCGGAGAATATCAGGCTTTTGGGGAGGTGTTTGTTGAATTTGGACAGGTTGGAGCAAAACCTTTCTCAAACTATAGCCGAAAATTAGATTTAGATCAGGCCTTGCACCATATCACATACAATCAAGATAATCAAAAAAGAAGCCGCAGATACTTCGCTAGTAATCCGGACCAGGTGATGGTAATGGAATACACAAATGAAAATAAAAAATCACTAAATGCAACCATCAGACTTAAAGATAGTCACGGCAAACTAACAAAATCGATAGCCGGCGATTTGGTGTTCAGTGGTGTACTGTCCAATGGTATGGAATATGCTGCACGCCTCCACGTGAAAACGGAAGGGGGAGAGGTTTTGGAGACAAAAGGAGAGGATGGCGAAATATTTATCCAGGTTCAATCGGCAGATAAAATCGTTATACTTTTGAGTGCGGCGACAGATTATGCCAATACGCGGTCTACGAATTGGAAAGCGAATGAAAAGCCATTAGAAGCGAACAAGAGATATATTCAAGAGGCTGCTAAATATCATTTTGATCAATTACTTACCAGACACTTAAAAGATTATCAATCACTTTTTGCTCGAGTACAGTTACAATTGGGGACTGAAGATTTATCGCAGGAGCTAACGACAAAAAAACTGCTGCAGCACTATAAGCAAAAGCCATCACCGGCGCTAGAATCCCTTATCTATCAGTATGGGCGCTACCTGCTTATAAGCTCTTCTCGTAAGGGCGGACTACCCGCCAATTTACAGGGATTATGGAATAATAGTAATACCCCTCCATGGCGATCAGATTACCATTCCAATATCAATGTGCAAATGAACTATTGGCCTGCTGAGGTTGCAAATCTAAGCGAATCTGCATGGCCATATCTGGATTACATCAATAGTATGCGCGAAGTAAAGAAGGAAAATACACAAAAAGAATTTCCAGGAGTTCGCGGTTGGACGGTTCGTACTGAAAATAATATTTTTGGAGGAGAAAGCTTCTCCTGGAATACACCAGGCAGTGCATGGTATGCGCAGGCACTTTGGGAACACTATGCATTTAATCTTGACAAAGCGTATTTAAGAGATTTTGCTTATCCAATATTAAAGGAAATATGTCAATTTTGGGATGATAGACTTGTTCGTCGTGATGATGGAACTGTAGTGGCACCCATGGGCTGGTCACCTGAACACGGACCTACCGAAGATGCTGTGAGTTACGATCATCAGATCATTTTCGACCTTTTTACGAATTATATTGAGGCCTGTCAAATTTTACAAATTGATAAAACATATGGCAAGCATATCGAAACACTTCGCAATGCATTATTAAAACCAAAAATTGGAAAATGGGGGCAGTTGCAAGAGTGGGAAACCGACCGTGATGATCCTAATGATAAGCATAGACATGTTTCCCATTTGTTTGGCCTATATCCAGGACGACAAATATCTAAATGGGAAACCCCAGAATTAGCTAATGCGGCAAAAGTAACACTAAATGCGCGAGGAGATGAATCTACAGGATGGTCTATGGCTTGGAAAGTAGCATTTTGGGCTAGGTTACAAGATGGTAATCATGCTTACCAGATCTTGAAAAATTTTATTAATCTCGTAGGAGGTGAAGGGATCGATTATGATAATGGCGGTGGGGTATACGCGAATCTGCTTTGCGCACATCCACCATTTCAGATTGATGGTAACTTAGGTTATGTTGCCGCTGTTAGTGAAATGATCGTACAATCACAGAATAATATGATCGAGTTATTGCCAGCATTGCCAGATAATTGGAAAGATGGTAAAATTAAAGGATTGAAAGCTAGAGGAAACATTTTGATTCACGAATTGATATGGAAAAATAAGAAGGTTGAATCTGTTGTTTTAAGATCTTTAGAGCATCAGACTATTCAACTTTTGAGTGCAACTGTACTTAAAGACGCAAAATTGATGAAGGAAGTTAACGGTAAGTTTATATATCAGATACAATTGAAACCAAATCAGAGTTTAAAGCTCACTAAAGCTGTTAAAAATTGATAATATAGAATATTCCTTATGCTTATATCAGGTATTTGGTATAATATTTGGGTGTAGAGCTTTAAAAAAAGAATACACAGCTACTTTTAAGCATTAATTTGAAAGTAGCAGTGCTTAAATAAAGTGATATATGAAAAGCATATTTTTTTTGGCAGTTTTGCCATTGTCCATTTTAGCAAGTTGTACGTCTGGTAGCAAGGGGAGTGAAAAAACTAAAACGGGTGATTCACTAACGGTAGAATTTATTGGTTCAGCACCGTTAGATATAAAAAATCCAGAAGGTAAAGTACAATTATATGCTGTTGCAGAGAATATAGCTGATGTACCAGCAACACTGTTGGAAGAGAAAAATATTCAACAGTCTGGTGTTCCTTTCACAATTGATTTTGTTTTACCAAAAGATCATAAATCGCATATAAAGCCTGCGGTAGCCGCACATGAAGCAGTCAAATATTATGTTACTGTTAAATGGGATTCGGATGGTAACGGAAAAGTAGAAAAAGGAGATATTATGATTGACTATGACAAACAGTTCCCAAATGTAAAACTAGGAGCAGGAAAGCAACAGGTTTATTTGACCGTTATTAAATAATAGTGAGGTAGCACCGATCGCATGTATATATCCATTAATGCTATTTTAAATTTAAAATGATTAGTTTCTAACTGCTTTTCAGAGTAAATAGTAGCTATTTTTATGAATTGTGATTTTTAGGAAGTATCATTATTTTAAAAAAATTGATGACCATTTAACGCTAGAAAATATGAAAAAAATAATCACATTATCGTTTGTTATGTTGACAATGATAAGTTGTAGAAATAGGGATTCAAAAACTGAAAACCGTAATGCTGCTTTTGAAGAAATGACAGGCAAAACAGTTACTTTCTCAGAACCGGCATGTTATACTTACAATGACGGCAATAATCATATTTCGTTGGAATTTACTGATATAGGACCAACTCTTAAAGGAAACCTTACGTACGCTTTCGCCGAGAAAGATAAGAATACTGGAACTTTCGTAGGGCAGCTGAAGGATAATGTGCTGCTCGCAGATTATACTTTCCAGTCAGAAGGAGTAACTTCTGTTAGGCAGGTTGCATTTAAAGTAAGTAAAGACACATTGATTGAAGGATATGGTGATATGAATGCTGAAGGTACGGCTTTCAAAGATATAAAGCACTTGAATTTTACTTCAACCATGCCCTTGATAAAAGGAGATTGTGTTGAAAAAAAACAAGGTTGCCTGTTTGAAGATGGAAAATCATACTCAGAATTGGAACAAAGGTGCATTACATTAGCCACTTTAAAAACAATCTTAAATCCTTTGAAGGATGGGGCAAGAACGGAAGGTAAACAAGCCTATGTGTACTTTAGTTCGGACAATTCTAAAGCTGAAGTTTTTTTGCCCAATTCTAATAATGGTATAGTATTGGAAAAAAAAGGTGAAGGAAACTGGGTTTCTGGAAATTACATCCTCATGGCATGGAAGGGATATGTGTTACAGGATAAAGGTGTAGCTGTATACGGCGGATAATTATTTCAGTTTAAAATACAAACAATTACAGCAACCTTGCATGAAAGATTGCTGTTTTTTTATGCTCATCGTTGTAGTATAACAACTAACCAATATGTATGTTTGACTTTTGACAGAAAATTGTCAAAAAACAAAAAGAGTAAAACAAAGATTATTTTAAATTTTAACTTAGACATGCTATTTGTTAGCGTTTAAGATTATGGATCGTCGAATTACATTTTTTACTTTAAAGGAGTTTGTTGCCGAGCAGATGAACAAACAACAGTATGAGGGATTTACTATCTGTCATTTACAGAAAAGTAATATGACTGACATTCGCTCTTATGAGCCTATGCGAACTGACAGCTTTGGAATGAGTATTATCCTAAAAGGAACGCTCGGTATGCGGATTGGTTTTTCTGAACAGAAAATCCAGGAAAATATGGCATTCTTACATTCACCGACTACAATTATTGAGTTTTTGGAAAGGAGTGATGATCTTGAAATGATTAGTTTCATGTTTTCTTTAGATTTTGCTAAAAAAATAGGCATGTTTTTTCAAGGCAGATCGTCCTTAGATTTTTTGTTTGACAATTATTTAAAGGTATTTTCCTTACGTGAACCTGTAGTTAAGCGATTTGTAGTTTATCTAGAACATTTAAGAGAAGTTAATCTGAGTCCTACACCAACTAAACATCAGGCGGAAATTATTAAAAGTACTTTTGCACTACTCAACTACGAAATAGAATCCGAACTTATGGATCATGTTATCGGTCAGGTCGTACTCAGTGGCCGAAAAGAGAAATTATGTTTGGATTTCATTACGCTGGTGGTAGATCAATTTCATGTTCACCGTTCAGTCCAGCATTATGCCGATTGCTTATTTGTGAGTCGAAAATACCTCAGCAGGGTTATAAAAGAAGTTACAGGGTTAAGCCCGCTGCAGATTATTGAACAAACGTTGATGGCTGAAGTGACAGCTAAATTACGGTCTAATTTTTACTCAATCTCAGATATCATGCAACAATTGAATTTTAGTGATTTACCAACTTTTAGCAAATTTTTTAAAAAGAATACAGGTCAATCCCCGATTCTGTATCGTAAAGAATTATTAACTTAAATTTATCCCGAACTTAATTTAGTGTCTTTTTGACAAGTTAAAGCTCCCTTTAGACTTTTTAACCGATTTAGTCAGATATATATTTGTATTAATTGTACATGAGGAGAAAAGATGGGGTCTGAAGTCCAATATTTTAGTGACTAACCCTTCTTTTCGAATCTTTAAATATAGCGAGAACATAATATATTTTAAATGAATCGGAAATTAGTTGTTCAATCAACATTGCTTGGCTTAAGCCTAGGATTCCTAACAAGTTGTGGTCAAAAACCAAACCAGGAAGGGGGGGCACCCGCAGCCTTAGAAGTTCCAGTGATGACACTTCAAGAAGAAAATGGAATATTAACAAAAACTTATGCAAGCAGCATTGAAGGAGTTGTAAATGTTGAAATCCGTCCACAAGTTTCCGGTTATCTGGCTAAGATCTTTGTTGATGAAGGTGCATTTGTCAGGGCTGGGCAGACTTTATTTCAAGTGGATGATCGTACCTACAAAGAGCAGTATAAAAATGCGCAAGCATCTATTTTAGCAGCTAAAGCGAATCTGTCCAATGTTAAAATAGATTTAGATAGGAAAAAAGAATTAGTAAGTAATAAACTCGTATCTAATCTACAGGTTGACCAAGCACAGGCAACGTACGAAGGTGCGCAAGCGGCTTTAGCGCAGGCAAATGCCGTTTTTGAAACAGCGAAAATTAACCTTGAATTCTGTACAATCAAAGCTCCGGTCAGTGGCACTATAGGTCGTATTCCTTATCGATTAGGAAGTCTCATTAATCCTGCTGCAGTCGAGCCCTTAACGCTCTTATCAGATACGCATGCCGTATTTGCATATTTCTCAATGAGTGAAAACGATTTTGTTAATTTTCAGGCAGCATTACCGGGAAACTCTGTTGCTGAAAAGTTGAAGCAAGCCGCTCCTGTAACTTTAAAAACAGCTAATGGACAGGACTTTCCACATTTAGGGAAAATTGATGCTATTGAAGGTCAATTCGACAAGAATACAGGTTCGATCAGTCTTCGGGCAAAATTTGAAAACCCGCAAGGACAATTACGAACAGGTAACACAGGGAAAATAGCATTAGATCAACATATTGAGCAGGTTGTTGTAGTTCCGATAACAGCAACGACAGCCATTCAAGATAAAATTTATGTATTTACGATCAGTAAAGAAGGAAAGGCGGTACAGACGCCAATTGAAGTAAGCGGTAAACAAGAATCTCAATACTTCGTCAAATCAGGTGTTACAGCAGGTGATCAGATAATTACAAATGGACTTAGTTTCCTTCAGAATGGTATGCCTGTTAAGGTGAAATCCGCAACCACAGTAAAAGATAGCGTGAATAAATCTTAACAACCATTTATCCTTAGTCATTATGTTAAAAAAAATAATTAAAAGGCCAGTATTGGCTACAGTTATATCCATATTGCTGGTTATTCTGGGAGTCGTGGCTATGCTCGGTTTACCCATTACCAAATTTCCTGAAATCGCCCCACCAAGTGTTACCGTAATGGCGACTTACCCAGGTGCCTCTGCCGAAGTAATTGCTAAGGCAGTAGCACCGCCATTAGAAAATGCCATCAATGGTGTAGAAAATATGGACTTTCTTACTTCTACATCCAGTAATGACGGTAGTTTGATGATTACTGTTGTTTTTAAATTAGGAACAGATCCGGATCAGGCTGCAGTAAACGTACAGAACCGAGTATCGCAAGCAACCAGTATGTTACCTGCAGAGGTTAATCAGATCGGTGTAAGCACACTAAAAAGACAGAATAGTATGGTGGCCATGGTTACGCTATACTCCGATGATAATAAATCAGACGAACTTTTTATAGAGAATTATGCTAAGATTAATATTGTTCCAGAGCTAAAGCGTATTACAGGAGTCGGTGATGCACAGGTATTCGGTAACAAAGATTACTCGATGCGCGTTTGGCTCAATCCTGCTCAGATGGCTTCCTATGATATCACGCCGCAAGAAGTGTCTGCTGCGATCCAGACTCAGAATATTGAAGCTGCTCCAGGAAGATTTGGAGAGAGTACCAAGGAAGCTGTAGAATATGTAATCCGATATAAAGGAAAGCTGGCTGAAGCAGCCGATTACGAAAATATTATCATACGCGCAAATGCTGATGGTTCCGTGTTGCGTCTGCAGGATGTGGCTAAAGTTGAGTTTGGGTCGTACACCAATACGGTTGCCACAGCGTATAATAAGAAACCGGCGATTATGATTGCCCTTTATCAAACAGCTGGTTCAAATGCCAATGCAGTAGAGATAGAGATGCAGGAACGTTTAAAGGAGCTTTCAAAGTCATTTCCCGCAGGTATTAAATACACTACGCCGTACTCTTCTAAGGAATCTTTAGATCAGTCTGTTGCTCAAGTTATCACCACCTTGCTAGAAGCTTTTGTACTCGTTTTTATTGTTGTATTTATCTTTTTACAGGATTTTAGATCGACATTAATTCCAGCGATTGCAGTTCCGGTTTCTATTGTTGGTACATTTTTCTTTATGCAGCTGTTTGGATTCTCGATCAATCTATTGACCCTTTTTGCACTCGTACTAGCGATCGGGATCGTTGTCGATGATGCCATCGTTGTCGTAGAAGCAGTACATGCTAAAATGGAGAAGAAAAAGTTAAATGCAAAAGCGGCGACAATGTCTGCAATGAGTGAGATCACAGGCGCTATCATATCGATTACGCTTGTGATGTCGGCAGTATTTATACCCGTTGCTTTTATGGAAGGCCCTACAGGTGTGTTTTATCAGCAGTTTGCTTTGACTTTGGCAATGGCGATTCTGATCTCAGCAGTTAATGCACTAACCTTAAGTCCTGCATTATGTGCGTTATTATTAAAATCGCACGATGGGCATCATGAGGAGAAGAAAACAAATTTTAAAGAACGTTTTTTCGCAGGATTTAATGCAGCTTTTAATAAACTGACATTTCGTTACGGTAAATCTGTCCTTTTCTTAATAAAACGTAAAACTTTGGCATTCTCAGGACTGGCAGTGCTATTGGTATTGTTTGTATGGATGTTCCGTACCACACCGACAGGTTTTATACCCGATGAGGATCAGAGTTTTTTAATGGCCATGGTCAATACGCCACCAGGTGCATCTTTGGATCGGACAACTAAAGCCATAACCGATGCAGAATTAGAAATTCAGAAGCATCCTTCTGTAGAATCGGTGATCAGTATTTCGGGTTTAAATATGATGAGTTTTAGTACTTCATCTTCTGCAGGGGTATTGATGATCCGTTTGAAACCACTCAAAGAAAGGGGAGAAGTTAAAGATATCAATCAAATTTTAGTTGCTCTTCAAGGACAGTTACAAGGAAATCAAAGTGCAAACTTCTTTGTATTGGGTATGCCGACTGTATCGGGGTTTGGTAATACTTCAGGATTAGAAGTTGTTCTACAAGATAAAACCGCGGGCAGTTTAAGTAAATTTAGTGAAACGGCCAATGGATATATGGGCGCATTGATGCAACGACCTGAGATCGCATTTGCCTTTACCACATTTAATGCATCCTATCCACAATATGAAATGGTTGTTGACGAAATGAAGGCCAAACAGCTTCACGTGAATGTCTCCGATTTAATGACCTTGATGCAAGGATATTACGGAAGTATGCAAGCATCCGATTTTAATCGTTTTGGAAAGTATTACCGTGTTGTCATCCAGGCATCTCCTGAGTTTAGATCAGATCCTTCTTCTTTGGATGGAATTATGCTTAAAAATCAATTGGGACAGATGGTACCGATTAACAGTTTGGTACAATTAAAGCCTGTATCTGGTCCAGAAACAGTAGAGCATTTTAATTTATTTAATGCCATTAACATTACCGCGATGCCAAAACCTGGATATAGTACTGGTCAGGCCATGCAAGCTATAGATGAAGTTAGTGCTACTTTTTTACCCAATGGTTTTGCGCATGATTGGAAAGGAATGAGCCGTGAAGAAAAATCATCCAGTGGCCAGACTGCTGCTATTTTTGGATTATGTATTGTTTTTATATACTTCTTGTTATCAGCGCAATATGAGAGCTATATTCTGCCTTGGGCAGTTTTGATCAGCATCCCCTGTGGTCTGTTGGGCGTATTCGTAGGAATTGGTTTTGCAGGTCTATCCAACAACATCTATGTACAGGTTGCTTTGGTTATGTTGATCGGACTACTGGCCAAAAATTCTATTTTGATTATTGAGTTTGCTATTCAGCGCAGACGCGCAGGAAAGAGTATCGTAGCCGCCGCTGTTGAAGGTGCAAAGGCAAGACTTAGACCGATTTTGATGACTTCACTCGCGTTTATAGCTGGTTTGATGCCGTTGTTATTTGCAGTAGGGCCTTCGGCGATCGGGAACCATTCCATCGGTTATGCCGCAGTATTTGGTATGCTTGCAGGAACTGTGTTCGGGGTGTTTTTAACACCGGTCTTGTTCGTCGTTTTTCAATACCTGCAGGAACGTATGAGTGGAAAGCCTGCGGAAGAAAGCGATTGGGAGTATGAAGAAACAGAAGTTTCACATTAAAAGTAAATCAAATGTTAAGCATTAACATAAATATGAATAAAATAAATATGACTTGCCTGTGTCTCACCTTAATGGTAACGGCTGCCTGTAAGTCTGTGAAATATGTTCCTAACCCAGTAGCAGTACCTGCAACATTTACGCAGGATAATCGAGTGATTGAAAGTGATAGCAGTTCCATTGCATCACTGTCATATAAAGAGTTCTTTAGTGATCAGATTTTATTAGATCTTATCGATACCGCGCTTATGAACAACAATAATCTACAGGTGGCTATTAAACAGATTGATATAGCAACCGAATCTATGAAACAGGCAAAATGGGGTTATTTACCACAGATTGGATTGTCAGCAGGAACGGGAACGGTAACCAGACCATCTGATAATAGTATGAATGGTATGATGGCTGGTCAATTTATGGGAAAAAAATACATGGAGGATTACACAACTGCAGTAAATATTTCTTGGGAGGCAGATATCTGGGGTAAGATCAAGGGACGTAAAGAGATGGCGCTGTCCAGTTATTTACAGACTCAGGAAGCCAGTAAGGCAATTCAAACACGCTTGGTTAGCACCATCGCACAGGGATATTATAACCTGCTGATGCTTGATTTGCAAAAAGATATCAGCTTGAAAAATTTGAGTTTAATCGACAATATTTTACAGATGACGCGGGTACAGCATGCTCTGGGACTCACGACACTTTTAGCAGTGCAGCAACAAGAAGGTAACCGAGATCTTGTGTTAAAATCTATTCCGGTATTGGACGAGCAGATTATCATTCAGGAAAATGCTTTGCAGGCATTGGCAGGTCGCATGCCGGGTCATATAGAAAGAAAAACTTCTTTAGTCACTTTAAAGGCAAAAGATCATCTCGCAACAGGTGTTCCTGCTATGATGCTGGCTTTACGTCCGGATGTAAGAACTGCAGAACTGGAAGTCCAAAAGTCATTCGCACAGGTGCATGTTTCTAAAGTAAGCATGTACCCGAGTTTAAATATTACAGCACAAGGAGGATTAAATGCTTTTAAAGCAAGTGATTGGTTCAATATCCCAGGTTCGTTATTTGGAGCCTTAACGGGTTCACTGACGCAACCAATAGTACAAGGTCGACAGCTAAAGACAGCTTTCAATCAAGCCAAAATAGCAAGTGCACAAGCGGAAATCCAGTTTAAAGAAAGTGTATTACAGGCAGTAGGAGAAGTATCCAATATTCTAGCCAGTATGGCATCTTTAAAAGAGCAGGAAGAAATATCACGCGGCCTGGTTGCCCGCAATCAGGAGATGATTAAAAATGCAGATATTCTCTTTAAGAATGATATGGCAACGTATTTAGAGGTGATAGCAGCGCAGCAGAGTAAGTTGCAGGCCGAACTCGATAATGCAGCTATTAAGAGTCAAAGGCTCTACACCGAAGTCAATTTATACCGTGCCTTAGGAGGGGGTAGACATTAAAAGAATAGTACGTGGTAAGTCTATTATATCTGTTTAACGAGTGTCCTGAGCCCTAGCGCTTAGGACATTTTTAACCGTGAAAAGATAATTAAATTTTATTTAAACACAACAAAATCAAGTAATAAGTGTTTAACGATGTACTCTGGTAGCTTAAGACCAGAAAATCAATAATAACGAGAATTCTAATCCATTAATTTTAAATATCACTTAAATACAACAAAATGAAACAACAAGTGAATGAAGCAAAAGGTAAGCTGGGAATATTAATTCCGGGTTTGGGTGCAGTAGCCACCACATTGATCGCAGGTGTCGCAGGTATCAATAAGGGGTATTCAAAACCCATAGGTTCAGTATCACAATTGAGCCGCATTCGTTTAGGAAAACGTACAGAAGATAGAAATCCTTTGATTAAGGACTTCGTACCCTTGGCAAAATTAGAAGATATTGTGTTTGGAGGATGGGATGTATATGCCGATAATGTCTTTGAAGCAGCTTCAAAAGCACGTGTTTTAGAACCTTATCAATTGGAGCAAGTACGGGCGGAGTTGGAGCAAATTAAACCTATGAAGGCTGTTTTTGATCGTAATTTTGTTAAGAATCTCGATGGAAAGCATATTAAAGAGGGACTTACACGAAGAGCTTTGGCCGATGCTGTACAAGCTGATATCCAGAACTTTAAAAAAGAAAATAACTGTGACCGTATCGTAGTACTTTGGTGTGGCTCAACTGAAAAATATATTGAAGGAAATGCTATTTTTGATAGTCTGAAAAATTTTGAAGATGCTTTGGATCAAAATGATCTGCGTATTCCACCTAGTATGATTTATGCATATGCAGCTTTAAAGCAGGGCGCACCTTATGTTAATGGCGCACCAAATTTAAGTTGTGACGTTCCTGCCATTGTGGAGTTAGCACAGTTGATGCAAGTAGCAATAGCGGGAAAAGATTTTAAAACAGGTCAGACTTTGATGAAAACAATTGTTGCTCCCGGTTTACAGGCTCGCGCATTAGGAGTTGAAGGCTGGTTCTCAACCAATATTTTAGGAAATAGAGATGGACTTGTATTAGACGATCCGGAAAATTTCAAAACAAAAGAAGTTTCCAAGCTAAGTGTGCTTGAAGAGATTTTGGATGCTAAGAAAAACCCAGAGTTGTACGGTAATCTATATCATAAAGTACGTATCAACTATTACCCGCCACATGGCGATAATAAAGAAAGCTGGGATAATATTGACATTTTTGGCTGGATGGGATACAAAATGCAGATAAAAATTAACTTTTTATGCCGTGATTCTATTCTGGCCGCGCCTGTCGCATTAGATCTAGCGTTATTTATAGATCTGGCACAGCGTGCAGGTATGTTCGGTATCCAAGAGTGGTTATCGTTCTATTTAAAATCTCCACAGACTGCTCCTGGATTACCTCCAGAACACGATATTTTTAAACAGCTCATCAAGTTGCAAAACACGTTGCGCCATATGATGGGGGAAGATCTGATTACACACTTAGGTCTGGATTACTATCAAGAGCTAGTGGATAGCATGTAACGCATTATACAATTTACAACACCCTTAAAGTATTTTTAAATACTTTAAGGGTTTTATCAATTAAGATGGAGTACGCAATTATAGCTGCCGGTGAAGGGCAGCGATTAAAGAAGGAAGGATTTAAGAAAGCAAAGCCTTTGTTGCCTTTGTTAGGTGTTCCGATGATCGAGAGACTGATCAATATTTTTGCAGCGCAGGGGGCCAGATCTGTTTTCATTATTATCAACGGAAAGAATAAAGAATTACATAAATTTTTGGTCAAACATGAATTTAAAATTCCTATTCATTTGTTGATCAAAGATACCGTGAGTTCCTTACATAGTTTTGTTGCTCTGCAAGAAGCATTTCCCCATTGGGATTCCTGCTGTCTTACAACGACAGACACGGTGTTTGAACCGGATACCTTTGGCCAATATGTAGAGGCATTTCAGCAGGGAGATATGGACGGATTATTTGCTGTTACTCCTTTTGTTGATGACGAAAGCCCTTTATATGTGACCGTAAATAGCGATAATAGAATTGTTTGTTTTTCAGATAACAAATATCCGCAGGCAGCATTCGTATCGGGTGGTATTTATTGTTTACGAAAGAAGGCCATGCAGGCTGCTGTTGAATCCTTAGCCGCAGGCAATCAGCGCATGCGAAATTATCAGCGATTCCTTATCGATAAAGGATTTATGATCAAAGCGTATCCTTTTGCCAAAATTATTGATGTGGATCATCTACATGACAGGGAGACGGCTGAATATTTTTTAATGGAGCAAAAGAGCCAATCATGAGAGTATACGCAATACTAAGGAAAAATGATTTCTCGCCAAATCATGTTAATAATGATACAGCAATTTTTCAAGCAGTAATCGGATTACTGGAAAAAGAAGGTGTTAATATCACCCAGGTAACAGAAGATGATTTTCTTTCTCTGAAAGGTTATCAAAAAGAACCCATTATCACAATGGGAAGATCCAAAGCATTAGTGCGTTATTTGCAAGAGCTGGAGCGTAATGGCGTTTTGATTATCAACTCATCATTTGGAATCCAGAGCTGCTATCGGACTATTATGACAGAAAAACTGTTAGAAAATGATGTGCCTTATCCAGCGAGTGTAGTTGTTAATACCCACGATGATATAGGAGATCTGTTTGATCATTATGGCTTACCGGGTATATGGATAAAAAGAGGCGATTTTCATGCCGTTCATAAGGAAGATGTCAGTTTTGTAAGCACTAAGGACGAAGCAAATAATATATTGGCAGAATATGCTTTGCGTGGTATTGATGACGCTGTCGTATCGCAACATTTATTTGGCGATTTGGTAAAGTTTTATGCAGTCTCTGGGACCGATTTTTTCTATTGGTTTCATCCTTATGATCTAAATCATCATAAATATGCCGCTTATGAGCAAATAAACGGTGCAACAGCACATTACCCTTTTGATAATGAGGCTTTAAAACAGGCAGCGGAACGAGCAGCTGAAGTTTTGGGAGTCACTATCTATGGTGGAGATGCTATCGTACAAGCTGATGGAAGTTTTCATATTATAGATTTAAACGATTGGCCAAGCTTTGCGCCCTGCAGAGAACAGGCCGCAGAAGCAATAGCCACTCATATTTTTGGAAAATTTTCTGAATTTATAGATCGGATGATCTTTAATGAAGAAGATAAAGATGATCGGAATTATGTCTAAATCAGAACATACATTATTTGAACAGTCACTCAAATCGAATGACACAGAAGAGCGAATC
Source organism: Sphingobacterium sp. MYb388 (assembly GCF_037479535.1). NCBI lineage: Bacteria > Pseudomonadati > Bacteroidota > Sphingobacteriia > Sphingobacteriales > Sphingobacteriaceae > Sphingobacterium > Sphingobacterium sp. MYb388. Next base: position 127,124 of record NZ_JBBGYV010000007.1, read on the forward strand.
GATATTTGGTTCTACAGGCCGATAGGTTACCGTATCGCTAAGTTTTGTGCCCGAATAGGAGTGACACCCAATGCCGTGACGATCACCAGTATATTTTTTGGTGTAGGAGCCGGGATTCTGTTTTATTACGGTGATTTATGGATCAATATCATCGGCATGCTATTATTGGTATTTGCCAATTCTTTAGACAGTGCAGATGGACAGTTGGCCAGGATGACTGACAATAAAAGTCGGTTCGGAAGAATTTTAGATGGATTTGCAGGAGATTTCTGGTTTGCGGCCATTCATATTGCTTTATGTTTACGATGTATGAATGAAGGTTGGTCTGCCTGGATTTGGGTACCAGGTGTTTTAGCTGGAGTATCCCATGTATTTCAATCAGCAATGGCTGACTATTATCGCAATGTCCATTTGTATTTTATAAAGGGAAAAGCAGGTAGTGAACTAGATAATTCGAAAGAGCTTCAAGCAGAGTTGGACAAAATGAGCTGGAAGAAAGACTTCTTTCAAAAATTCGTATTGAACGGTTATAAGAATTATACCACCATGCAGGAGAATTTTTCGCCAAAACTGCAACAGTTATTGCAGATGGTTAAGCATAAGTATGCCGACCAGATGCCAGCATCATTTGTCAACGCATTTCGTATCCGTAACCGTCCATTGATGAAATATACCAATATCGTACAGTTTAATACACGCGTACTGTTTTTGTTTCTATGGATCTTTATTGATCAGGTCTGGTTATATTTCTTTTTTGACATATTTATTTTAAATCCGATACTGATCTATATGTGTAAAAGGCAGGAGCAAGTAAGTGCTCATTTCATCGATCAATTAGCGACAAATCAATATGATGAAAAACATATATAAGCTTATTTTCTTGATCATTGGAATAGCTACACTTGCTTATATGATTTTCAGTATTGGTCCAGTAAATATTTGGAACAATCTGTTGCAGACCGGGTGGTGGTTTGTGCCCATATTGCTAAGTTGGTTGGTGATCTATGTAATGAATGCTTTTGCTTTTAAATCAATCATTGAAGAACCGAACGTTCCTGAAACGAAACTGCCCTTTATCAAAATTCTACAGTTGACAGTAAGTGGCTACAGCATTAATTATGTTACACCCTTTGTCGCTTTAGGAGGCGAACCTTACCGGATCATGGAATTGAAACCACATTTGGGAGAAGCAAAAGCGAGCTCCTCGGTGTTGCTGTACGGTATGGTGCATATTTTATCGCATATTGTTTTTTGGCTGGTTTCCATCTTTTTGATTCTAGCAGTAGTCCCCTTAAGTGCGAGCATGCTGATCGTCTGTTTATTTATTTTATTCTTTGGACTCGGTATTTTTTGGTCCTTTTCAAAAATTTATAAACGGGGATTTACAGTCACTATCGTACGCTTTTTTCAAAAGATTCCATTTGTAGGTAAGTACGCGCGTACATTTTATGAAGATAAAAAAACAGTACTCGAGCATGTTGATCAGCAGATCCAAGATTTATATACACAGCGTAGACCACAATTTTTTGTAGCACTCTTTTGGGAATTTTTCGCTCGGGTTGTCGGTTGTGCCGAACTTTATTTTATTGGAATAGCACTGGAACTCGATATGAGTGTGATTCAGGCTTTTATTGTTAGTTCAGGATCTTCGCTTTTCGCTAACCTGATCTTTTTTCTACCTATGCAATTGGGTACACGTGAAGGAGGATTGGCAATGGCAGTCACAAGTATTGGTTTCTCCGCATCGGTAGGTATATTTATGGGATTGGCAACCCGTATTCGTGAAATTATTTGGATTGGTATAGGGTTGATTTGGATGAGTATTGTCCGCAAAGATTATAAATTAAGATGATGAAAATAACAGGTATAAAGGGATTATTATTTGATTACGGCGGAACATTGGATACCAATGGAAGACATTGGGCAGCTGTTTTTTGGGAATATTATCAATTTTATGGAGTAGCGACCGATAAGTCAGGTTTCTACGATGCATATGTATATGCTGAACGAAAAATGGCTACAAATCCTATTATAAAGCCACTTTTTAATTTTAAAGATGTGCTTTTAGCTAAGATAACAGCACAATTTGAATATTTAAATATGACCTCTCTGGTAGATAGTGTCGGATTGCAAATTGTTAATGCCTGCAATAAATTAGTAGAAGATTGTCTTGATCACGTTAGGCCATTACTTGATACTTTATCGAAACAATATAAAATGGTGATGGTATCTAATTTTTATGGAAATCTGGAACATGTTTTAGATGATTATCAGTTGCTGCATTATTTTGAGGCCGTTGTCGAATCTGCACGAGTTGGAGTACGTAAGCCTAACCCTGAAATCTATACTTTAGGTGTTTCAGCTTTAGGTATACCTGCAAATGCATGCCTGGTGATTGGAGATTCCTATACCAAAGATATGGAACCAGGAAAAGTGAACGGTTGTCAAACACTTTGGTTGAATGGAGAAGGTTGGGAGGAACAACCGCTTCATTCAACTTCATCAGCAGACTATACCATAACAGATATAGCACAACTGAAGGAATTCTTGGTATAATTTCTTTTGTTGTATTTTGGAAATCTCCTTCACTGTTGGCTTTCTTGATTTCCGCCGACAGTGATTGGAGATTTTTATTTCGCTATTATTTTAAGTGCTGGTAAAGGATTGAATCCTTCGGCACGAATTGACCAATTTCCATCCTTAGGGAATCCAGGATTTTTTGAGGATGAACCATCCCAACCACCGGCCATCATGGCAATTGCAGTTAGTAATCCACCATTTGATGGAAAATAGGGAAATGGACCACCTGTGGCTAAACCATGCTGGTCAAATTGAAAATTATTACTAGGGTGAAGTAGCAAATCGATCGCCAGTTCCGGATAGCCACAACGAGCAGCAGCCATAGCTAGCATGGGAAAGTCCCATCCCCATGTGCGATCAAAGTTCCAGGTTTCCAACACTTTTTTAAGTGTACGTTTGAACGTTTCTGGATCTACACCATCTCCAGGAAGCATACCATAAGTACCAATTAGTCCAGGGTGTTCGTAATTATATTTTTCCCACATGTCTGGTATATTTTCATAAGTTTCATATAAGCCGTTTTTTTGAGGTAGGGGGGCGAGTTTATCCTGTACATTTTTCCATTTTTTATTTATTGGCATGCCAAGTCGCTCGCGCCACTGTTGTGCTAAGCGTAGTCCTGTACGCCAATAGCTTAATTCAAATGTCGGGTTTTTGGTTACTAATGGATCAGAATTTTCCGATACTAAGTATAGAGGAGGACCTAAATCAAATTGATTTTTTGTTTTGTCATACGAAGCATAATCTGCCATAAAATCTGCAGTTGCAAATACCACATCTCTCCATTTCGTTAATGTTTCCTTGTTCGTATGCAATCGGTAATCGAGTTCCGCAAAATAAATGGGATGGGGTTGTTGCCATACAAGTGTCGCATGAATTAAGTCTGGCCATTCTCGATCGATATCACCAGTACACTTGGGCCAGCGTACTCCTTGATATCCTTGATTGAGTGCCCTTTCTGTTGATGTTTTTAAAAAATTTTGATATGTCGAAAGACTTTTATCCCACAATGCCCATCTGTTCCAGAGCGCATAATGTACGCAATGCCACCAAATCATTTCAAAATGGAAACGACCAAACCAGCCATTATTGACCAGACCACTTTCTTGTGGAGGTAAAGAGCCCGACTCATTTAGTCGCATCAGGTATTGCGATAGTACAATTCTTCGTTCCAACTCTTTCCATCGCCGATCTTTGCTCTCAGATAGATCGATAGCAGCTCCAGAATTCCAGAATGCTTTCCATGATTTTTCACTTTCTTCAAAAAGGTTTGAAGTGATGGGTACCTGAATATCGTTAGTTTGATTTGAATAAAGACAAGTGAAGGAAAGTTTTGCTGTATCTTTGGGTATAAGTTCAAAACGATGCATTTGTTTTGTCTTTATCATCTGAGCATCAGTCGCCCATTTAATGGAAGCGCTATAATGTGTGCTATTCATTGTACGGTCTATACGTACAGAATTTTTTTCTAAATTATGAAGTGTGGAGGTATGTTGATCACCGCCATCATATACACCTAGGTAATTCTCATATCCCTGTTCTATGGCATAAGGAAATGCAAAGAAAACGGCAAGTTGCCCCTTCCCGATAAGTGCACTTTCAATCGATACCCCAATTGCATCGCTATCGGGATGACAAGCTGTTTTAACATGGACTGGTACACCTTCAAATACAAAACTGCTGCTAATGATTCCTGTCCAGAGATCAACTTCTTGATGGGTATGTGAAATATCATTCTGATTTGCCAGTTTACCATCATTTCGAATTAGTTTGAAACCTATACGCCCTAAATTGAAACGATGCGGATTTGCTGCAAGCCAGTTGGATAGTTGTTCCTGTTTTGGATTTGGAAGATCGTAAGGAACATCTTTGCCATTGGTTTTGAGAGTAGTCTTTTTGAAGTCACTTTCCTTCATACCTTGTGGTAAAGGACTACTGTGCCAACTCCAGTTTGATAAAGTGTTAAATGGTACAAATGTTTGTAAACCGGTAATATCCACTGCAAAAGCAAATTCACCATTACCAACCTGTGCTGGACTCAATAGATCAAGTTTGTTGGTTACAATCCGATGTCTATCTACTACTGCTTTTCGATCAATAGCAATTTGTCCAGAGGTTTGATGTAGAAAAAAAGGTATACATAGTAAGCAAAAGAAGAATCTTTTCATTATAATCGGTTTTGGACAATAAGATAAGGAATAAAACCCATTCCATTGTTAATCCAGTATGAATAAAAGGCTGTAATTTCCAATTTTTACAAGTATGTATGTACAATCTAGTATTTACCCTTGCATATGTACGTACAAAGTTTTATTATTGTATTATAGATGAGACGCGTGATGCATATTAAGTGTAGTTAAATTTTAATTATACCTGCATGGCATCGATTGAAAAATCGATATTTATTTTAAATCTTGTCAAATAATTACCTTTTAAACCAGTGATGATTGTGTCTATTTTTAATTAAATATTGTCGTTATGATCCCATTTTTGAATTGGATCAGAAAGCAGATGTTTTTTTAAGAATAACCAATAAACTAAACAGTATGAATAAACGAAATAAATTTTTAGTAGCAACAGGATTATTTTTTCTTGCTTTTGGACAGGAGGCCTTAGCACAGCAAAATGTAATTTGGCAATTGGGTAAACCTGATGGTTCGAGTGCAGAATTTGCATTAGCACCAGGAGATTATAAGAATTTTTTGGCTCATGATATGGGATATGAAGACAGACAGGTGATCATTGGTCAAAGTCAGCTAAATACGGAATTGCCCTATGTTCTTCCGGGGCCCGCAAACGAATGGGGGGGTACAGGGCCTACTTCAGGTTTACGGACTCATTTCCTTAATTTCTATTACGCTTTGGATAAAGCATCTGGCAATGAGCCTTATGTATTGGAAGTAGACCTTGTGAATTCGGATCCTAAAAATCATCCAACCTTGCAGCTATCTATTAATGGTCGAAATTATAATTATGATATTACTAATGGAGCCGGTACAGGACAACCTGGAGTTGGAGCTTTGGGGAAGAAGAAGCTCATCATAAAACCTGATCCGTCTGTAATTCGCGCAGGATATAACCATATCACTTTAACCGTTTTGAAAGGTGGATGGGTTGAATTTGATTCTTTTCGTTTGCTGGGGCCAGCAAAATCCAAATTGATCACAAATTATGATGCTTTGGTAAAGCAGATCAAGGTTGCTGATTTCGAATCTAATGGTCCTAAAGGACGTGTGCAGAATCTTTTGGTAGAGGTGCTTCGTCTAAAAAATGCCCAGCGTATCCGGGTTCTTATAGATGGTAAATCTGTCTATCAAGGAAGTTTAGACAAGGGCTTATCCATGCTCGAAGTTCCCCTTGATCCCGTAAAAAAACGAAAGCAAAGTATATGTGAAATTTACATCAATGATAAATTAACAGATCGTTTGCAGGTGACACGAGAACCGAAAAGACTTGGAGGTGCCTCCGACTATGTTAATACCATGATTGGTACAGCGCATTCGCGATGGATGATTGCCCCGGGACCCTGGATGCCATTTAGTATGGTGAAGATCAGTCCTGATAATCAAAATATTGGTTGGCAGGCAGGTTATGAACCCTCAATAGAATCGATCGGTTCCTTTAGTCATATCCATGAATGGACAATGGGAGGGTTAGGAACCTTTCCTACATCAGGAAAACTGCAGGTTAAGGTCGGAGATCAATACGACCCCGAATCAGGATATCGCTCACAGATTGATAAGACAACCGAACGTGCTCCATTAGGATCCTATCACGTCAATTTGACCGATCACGATATCGATGTGGACATAACACAGACAACGCGAGCAAGTTTTCAACGTTATACTTTCAACAGATCCGATACAGGCCGGGTGATGATCGACCTCAAAGCTAACGGCGAGTATCCATACCAGATTTTAGATTATAAACTAAAGAAAGTATCAGACACTAAGATCATTGGGTATAGCAGTCAGCTATCTGAAAATGTGTGGTCTACCGATGCAAAACAAGATTACATTGTTCATTTTGCAATCGAGTTTGATCGTCCCATTATCAACTTCGGAACATGGAAAGGTGGCCAGGTCAGTTCTGGCCAAGATGGCGAAGGTAAGCAGGTGACAGAAGCCGGCATGTTTGTTGAATTTGATGTCAGGAAACAAAAAACAGTTCAATTGCGCACAGGCATATCCTATGTTAGTATCGAAAATGCCGAAGAGAATTTGCATCAGGAAATCACCCAACCTTTTCAATGGTCTTTCGATCAGGTTGTAGCACATCAACACGATGTCTGGAATGAGTTACTCGACCGCTTGGAAATCACCTCCGACGATTATTTGGAGAAAGAGAAATTCTACACCAATATGTACCGTGCACTTGCCAGTAGAAACACATTTAGCGATATTAACGGGCAATGGCGAGATTCACGTGAAGAAGTTCGTACACTCACTAACAGGAATGATCTGGCACTTGGATGTGACGCATTCTGGAATACCTTTTGGAATCTGAATCAATTTTGGAATTTGGTGACTCCTGAATGGTCAAACAAATGGGTTAAATCACAATTAGCGATGTACGATGCCGACGGCTGGTTAGCTAAGGGACCAGCAGGAATGGAGTATATACCAGTGATGGTTGCAGAACATGAAATTCCGCTGATCGTCGGAGCATATCAGATGGGAATTCGTGATTATGATGTAGAAAAGGCTTTTACAGCCGTTAAGAAAATGCAGATGACCAGCCCGCTGAAATTTGAAGGCGGATTTGCGGGCAATAGAGATCTAGATGTGTATTTAAAATATAAATATGTACCATCAGATCTGGGCCGTTTTTCCAATAGTTTAGAATATAGCTATGATGACTGGACGGTAGGTCAATTTGCCAAATCATTAAACAAAACTTACGATTATACATATTTTAATGACCGGGGAACCTGGTGGAAAAATGCAATCGATCCATCAACCGGCTATGCCCGGATGAAAGATTCAAAAGGCGAATGGTTAAAAGACTTTGATCCATTTAAATCTGGAGCAAACCATCATTACGTAGAAGGTAATGCATGGCAATTAACCTTCTTTGTCCCTCAGGATCTACCTGGGCTTTCCAAATGGATCGGTGAAGATGTGCTGTTAAAGCGATTGGAATGGGGATTTGGAGAAAGTGAAAAATGGCGTTATAATGGGCCAAATGATCAATACTGGGATTACCCCGTTGTACAAGGTAATCAGCAATCGATGCATTTTGCCTATATTTTTAATTACATGAACAAACCTTGGCTCACGCAAAAATATAGCCGTTCTATCGCCGAAAGGTATTATGGACAAGGCATTTCCAATGCCTATCTCGGTGATGAAGATCAAGGACAGATGAGTGCATGGTATATCATGACTGCAATCGGTTTATTCCAGATGGATGGAGGTACGCGAAGCAATCCGGTATATGAAATTGGAAGCCCCATGTTCAAAGAGATCAAAATTAAACTGGATAACCGATACGGTAGAGGAAAGCAATTCGTGATCAAAGCCAATAACAGCAGCAAACAGAATATCTACGTGCAGGCCGCAACCCTGAATGGAAAGAAACTTGATACATTTTATTTTGATGCTTCCGAGCTTCTGAAAGGAGGAGAGCTTGTCCTAGAAATGGGGTCTGAACCAAATAAACAGTGGGGGCTTATGCATCATTAAACCATTGATTCAGGTAGGTTATGTATAACCATCATTAAAAAGCTCATCTGCAATAAAATACAGATGAGCTTTTTAATGATGTGTTCATCCAATGCATGGGATGCTATCATCAGCTACTATGCCGATAGGTAGCGCTTTTGCATCATCTATCGCTAAATCAGCAACATCGTTTAATGCTTTCAATCGATCAGCTTCATCAAAATTTTCAAGAGGTCCAATAAAACTACTTTGAATCGAAGTGATACCACAGTATTCCAGAATACCATTTTTCAATTGAAGCAATCCACTGGATCCATAAACCTCTTTATAAGTTTTTAGGTTTAGATCACCCGCTGTAGTTATGATTCTAGCAGTCTTGTTTTGAAGTAAGCCCACATTTAGACCCTGTTTAGACTTTCTAAATGTAATACCGGGTAGAAATGCTCGGTCAAAAAAACCTTTCATCAGAGCAGGCATGCCGAGCCACCAGAGTGGATGAATCCATACCTGATGCTCACCCCATTGAATGGTTTGCAGCGCTTGGAGCAGATCGGGCTCCAGTTCCATTCTCTGCCTATAGCCAAATTGTAAATTAGGATTAAAGTCCAAATCCCCAAGAGCAATATAACGTACTTCAGCACCTGATTCTTTCGCCGCTTTGATATAAGCATTTGCCAGAGCACTATTGAAACTTAATTTATCCGGATGCCCGTTGATAACAACTATTTTTTTCATTTTTTCTGATTGATAATTTTCTTAAACAGTTCGATTTGCTGTGCATAAAAGGTTTCCGATAATAGACAAGGGAAAAAATCAAAGGCATGTACTGCACCTTTTATTTCCAATAATTCGACCGAAGTGCCAGCTAAACATAATTTTTCCGCATACAATTTTCCTTCATCTTTTAAGGGATCAAATTCACAGACAACGATGGTCGCATGGGGTAAATGATGAAAATTAACTTCACGCAATGGCACCCCGTATCTGGGGACATGGGTTCTGCCGTTCCATAAATAATGCTTCCACATCCATGTAGCCGCTATTTTTGTTTGCATCGGTGCTTTTGCTAAACTGTCCATCGATGGACTCTTCAACGTATCGCACATAGGAGGATAAAGTAAATATTGATGTTGGATCATCTTATTCTTTTTATCCCGGGCTAGGTGAGTAATCGATGCAGCGATTGTCGCACCTGCACTGCTGCCACCGATAATGATCATATTTTTATTTCCATCCAGTTTGCTCGCATTTTCATAGAGCCATAATAAGGTATCGTAGCCGTCTTCAATAGCTGCAGGGAAAGGATATTCTGGAGCTAATCGATAATCGACAGAAACGATAAGCATACCCACTTCAAGTGCTAATTCAAAGAGTATAAAATCATACTGCTCCGGAGTTCCATATATAAATGCGCCACCATGAAAATATAACAATACCGGTAAATCTTGCTTAGCTTTTGGTTTGTAGATTCTCAAACGTATCGGTTCTTCAGACTGGGAAGAGGGAATTAGCATATTTTCAACAAGTAATTGCTCTGGTATAATCAAAGGCTCTTCGTTTAAAGACAAACGTAGTTCTTCCGCTCTGATTTTTGTAGGATCGTTTTGTAGCAGATATTCATATTTTATTTTACTGTAAGGACTAGCAGCAATAGCCTCTAATAATTCTGGATCTATATTCCCCAACATGATTTCAAATTGCTTTAAAATTGTACAGCCACTTTACCTACCGTTCTCCCAGATTCAATTTGCAGATGCGCTTCTCTCATCTGATCAAAATTGAAAACATGTGAGATATGAGGTTTCAGAATACCCGTTTCTAATAAATGCGCAATTTGTTGCATAGCCGCTCCATCACTATAGACAGACATAAAAAAGCAGGCGTGAAGATTTTTTTCACGAGCTTTTAACTCATCATCTTTCGTATGTCCCGATGGCAGGGCTACGATAGTGCCAAAAGGTTTTAAAACCTGAACTGATTTTTGAAAATTAGCACCCCCCACTGACTCCAGTACAAAATCGACATTCGAAAGGACCTGTTCAAATTCCGTTGAGTTGTAATCAATATGTTCATCAGCCCCTATGTTGAGCAAAAAATCACGATTCTGTACCGATGATGTCGCGATGACATAAGCGCCCATATATTTTGCTATCTGTACTGCGAAATGACCAACGCCACCAGATGCGGCATGAATCAATACGACATCATGAGTGCGCAGTTTTCCATATGTGGTAAATGCTTGCCACGCTGTTAATGCAGCCAAAGTGCTGGCAGCAGCTTCAATATGACTGATCCGATTAGGTTTTAAGGCAAGATGCGATTCCGGTGCCGCAACAAATTCAGCATAAGCACGTCCATGTCCGACGAAATTGACCATTCCAAATACTTCATCACCAATCCCAAATTTTTTAACCAAACTTCCAACCTCTATTACCACTCCAGAAACATCCCATCCCAAGATCAATGGATCATACCTGATTAAATCTTCTGCAAGAGGAGCTTGTCTACTGCGGACCTTAACATCCACAGGATTGACACCAATTGCTTTTACTTCAATCAGTACTTCATCCGGTTTTAATATAGGCTTTTCAATATCCTTATAAATCAGATTTTCTACCTCGCCAAATTTTTCTAACACAATTGCCTTCATATCTTAATTTTTATTAGCAAAAATAGACTGAAAAAGGAGGTGAAAACAGGTACAATTAAGTGTTATTTGGGTACCTTTGCATCATGGCAAGAGAAAATATCTATCAATCCTTAGAAGTTTTTTACGAACAAGTTTCAGTATGTCCTTTACGTGATCGACAGTTTAATTTCTTTGAACTCGTATATGTTATCTCCGGCAACGGAAAACACGGTGTCAATGGAAATAAATTTGATTATTTTCCAGGAGACTTATTTCTTTTGACACCACATGATTGTCATGAATTTGATCTCGATGGAATGAATGAGTTTATGGTCGTACGCTTTGGCGAAAACTACATAAAAGAATATCAATGGAAAAGCATCGACCATATAGAATGCTTATTATACAATGCCTCTCATTTGTCGGGATCTGTGCTCGTCAATAAGGAAGACAAGCAGATGGTCAGCTTGCTGATGCAAAATCTTCAACAGGCATGCGAAGAGCATGGGCATTATAATGAAGATTTGAGAAGGCATCTGGTCAATGCCATTCTTGTCATAGCAGCAAGGAATATTGCGATTGTTAAACCAGAGCATATTTCACAGACTGCAGATACACGCATACTGCAATTATTGGATTATATACAGGAAAATATACGGCAACCCGAATTTTTAAAAATAGGAGTAATGGCCGAAAAATTTGGACTATCTTCCACTTATCTCGGAAGCTATTTTCGTAAACAATGTCATGAATCTATACAACAGTATATCTCTTCGTATCGGATCCGCTTAATAGAACATCGATTAAGGTTTAGTGATAAAAGAGTTCATGAGATTGCACATGAATTTGGATTTGCGGATGAAAGTCATATTAATAAGTTTTTTAAACGCCATCATGGACTGAGTTTAAAAAAATATAGAGAGAAAACGGCTGGATAACAAAATAGAAGCAGATATTTGAACGTAAGCTTATTGATTAAGAAAGAACTGAGTATGTAGTGTATTAAATTTACGGTGCCCCAATATACTAGTTCGTTATTTTTTCACTTGAAATCATTTTTAAAATAGGGTTATCTTGACTATAAGGATTATTGACCAATGTAATTGAGTCAGCCGCATTAACTAAAAATTCAAAACTATATTTATCATCATTCGTTACAAACTGCCATAGTGTGGTGTCATTCTCACCTCGTAACGTATATCTTTTACCTTGTGCTACGAACAATTTTTTATTCCTGTTATCAAAGATACTGATAGAGAACTGTCCATCACCACTATATTCTTGATTTAGAACGATTAATGTGTATTGAGAAGATGAAGCATCTTTTCCTTCAAAAGTACGGATCAATAATTTTCCCAGAGTGGAATCAGTTTTAACCGGTTGTATGGCGGTTAAATTGCCGATTATTGAACTATCTGTCACTTTGGATAAGCTATCAGTTGTCTTTTTATCGTTTACTTTAGTAGTTTGATTTGTACATCCCAAGGAGATTATACTTAAGAAAAGGATGGTATTTCGTATAGTCATCTGTTTACGGAATTAATCTTATAAATAGTCTCTATTTGCGTTCTTTAAGGTATTTTATTTTTTTAAGTACTTCTCACAAGGCACTTTCGAGCACGCTCTACACTTTATAAATATAACAAATTAATCCGAAAATAGGATGTATGTCTTGATCTTCAATTGATCAGGATTTAAATCTTTATAGGAATATTTTACTCTTTTCTCCAGATACTCAATACATCCTGCCAATTGCTCATTTTCTTTTTTCATTCCAATTAATTTGAGCATTTTCGATCCATAAACCAAATAGAAATGAAAAGAACACTTTTATTATTGCTGCTACTTTTATTTTTTAAAACCTGGGCACAGGACCAGCAGGGGAATGACTACTTTTTCGGAGATAATTTTCATTTTCATGGTTTTTCAACAGATAAGCGGATGATGGTACGCAATGATATCGTCTATGTCAAATCAGCTAAATATCTATGGCATGTCTATGGTAATTTTGATAATAAAGTAAAATTACCTGGAGCTGGCCTGAATAATGTTCCCAATTCCCCAATATTGCTCGGTATAAAATTGAGCCCTAAACTTAAAAACTATTTTACGGCACCTGTTCAAAACATATCCAAAGTCTACTATAGTTATATTGTACCCGATAGTTCCGATGCTATCATTGTCGCTATGGGGATTAATAAAGATAATTATAAGGATTATGTCTACCGGGTCGTAGAGCATGATAGCATCGAACTAGTTCCCTGGTCTCCGATACCTAAATTGTCAATGGAGTATGGAGCCAAAGTCCCTTATGGTGCTATAGGCACTTTTAATTATCCCGGAAAACAGATCCTTGTAGAGGTCAGGCATAAGAAGAATTACGGCATCAGAGATGGTTATATCATTGACTGGCGTAAAAATAATCGCCCCGTACTGAAGCAGCTGGTAGCAAGAGGATCAGGAGAATACGGGTATTTCAATGTATTAAACGACTCTTTGAATAAGGGGCAGGTTCAATCCTATGATACGCATACTGGAGTTCCGGTAGGATGGACCTTTCAGAAAGATAGTATTACTGAATTTGATCTAGAATTTGAGAAGCATGAGACCGTTCCTTATTCCATTCATTTAATTAAAAATAGCAATGGTCAGGTGGATACAGTTCGTCTGGAGTGGTGGACACAGTTAGACAAGTTTACCATTTCAAATCAATATTTGAATGAAGTAGGTCAGTATGAGCTGCTGGTGCATAAAACCGGAGATCTTTCGGAATATAAAGATAGCGAGATCTTGCGCATTTCCTATCAAATAGTGCCGACAGCAATAAAGACCACACAAGCGGTGTGGCCTATCATATGGCCCTATCTTTTAGCCGGTTCAATTATGGTATGTGCTGGATTCTTCATGATGAGGTCTCGAAGTCGGAGAAAGATGAAGCAAGTACAGCAGCAAAAGCAGGCGGTTACACTACAGATCAAGAATATTCAGGCACAGTTAAATCCCCATTTTATGTTCAATGCTATCAATTCCATTCAAAATTTGATTCAAAAGAATGATTTGATCGGAACCAATCATTACCTAAGTAAATTTGCATCGGTTACTCGCGCAACATTAGAAAATGCAGAAAAAGAAATGAATCCACTAAGTGAAGAATTACAATTATTGGACGATTATTTACAAATGGAACAGTTAAGGTTTGGTTTTCATTATCAGATAGAAAATAAAATTTCTGTTCATGCAGATCTCATTGAAATACCAACTATGTTATTACAGCCTATAGTTGAGAATGCCGTAAAACATGGTATCGCTATATTAGGAAATACAGGTATGATCAGTATTATCATTGATCAGCTTGGACAGACCATGCGTATTTGTGTCGAAGATAATGGAGCCGGATTTGATTATACGGTTGAAAATAATGAAAGTGGATATGGTCTTCGATTGAGCAAAGAACGTCTAAATTTACTTAATAAGCTTTATCCAGAAAATACATTTCATATTGAGATTAAGACTACTAACAATAAAACTCAGGTCTGTATCCTAATTTCTAACTGGATTTCTAAAAATTAATCAGATGATCAGATATGTAATTATAGACGATGAGGTAAACAACATCGAAATATTAAGTTCTTATTTAGAAAAGTATAGGGATAATCTACAGTTGGTCGGTACAGCTACCCATGCTGACGAAGGTGTTTTACTGATAAAAAATACACAACCGGAGTTAATTTTTCTAGATATTCAAATGCCTCAAAAAAATGGTTTTGATCTGTTACAGGAAATAGGAGAGCGTAGTTTTGAAGTGATTTTTGTAACGGCTTATGATAAATTTGGAATTCGGGCTGTTAAGTTTTCAGCATTGGATTATCTGCTCAAACCATTGAATATACAAGAGTTGGAAGAAGCATTGTATAAAGCCGTTGAAAAAATTAAGCAGAAGAAATACAATGCCAATCTGGAGAACTTAATCCAGAATCTCAATAACAAGCAACATGATGAAGATAAAATTGCTTTAAGTACTGGAAGAGAAACCCGGTATATTGCCGTTGCTCAAATTGTTCGATGTCGTGCAGATGATAATTATACCGAGATCTACCTGTCGGAGGGAGAACCAATTGTGATCAGTAAGACCCTTAAAGAATACGATGAAATGTTAAGTCAATATGGATTTATAAGAACACATCAGAGCCATCTCATAAATCCGAAGCATGTGTTGGGGTATACTAAAGGAGATAATCCGGCAGTTCATATGCAACATAATTTTTTGGTACCAATTGCCAGACAGAAAAAAGAATATGTATATCAAATTTTAAACCAGATTATAAAACCATGAAAACTCTTATTATTTACTTTTTTAGCATCGTTTTTCCAATAGCTTTATTTGCTCAGGGAAAAACTCATCCAATGCCACTTACAGATGCGGCTTTTGATACACAATCTACTCATCAAGTACAAGCTCAGATAAAGGGAAAAGTGTTACATGCAAGCCCGCCCGATCTCGAAAGAATTACGATTAAATATAGCATCGTGAATGCTGGAAATCCTTTTCAATCAAGTTATACAACCAAAGTAGCTCCAGATGGCACTTTTAGTATTGTCATACCAGATAAATTAATGAATCAGCAAATATGGTTCACGTTTGGAGAATATGCATATATCTGTATCTATTTAAATGAAGAACTGGAGCTCACCTTCGATCTGGACAAATTGAAAAAGAAATTTGTTTACTGGAATGGCGAGGGAGTTACTTTTGGTGGTAAAGATGGTAAAAAAAATGAGGTGATGAATAATTATATATTATTCGATAAAAAACATAATGAAAGTTTTTCAACGAAATTGCAGGATCTAAATAAAAAAGATACAGCATTCTTAACTAATCTAGATAGCTTATTTGCTGTTCAGGATCGTGTTAATGACATGTTCTATACTACATATGGCGATACTTATCAATATTTAGTCAAAAGTGAAACAGCGGCCAGTTATTATGAAGAAAAATTGAAATATTTACTTGAAAACAATATTCAAGTAAAACAGATAGAAGACTTACTGACTCCTGTTTACGCGATATCAAATAACTCACGGGCATATATACAATTTTTGAATTATTATGTAAGATCCTCTTTTAAAACTACCGGTCAAAAATATAGTCATGTCAATCTTGCTAATTACTGCGATAGCATATTACCGGCAGCTTACGCAGATTTAATCAAGTTACAGCTAGAAGATAGAGATGTTAAACTTCAGCGTGATCTTTATAAACAATTAGCACCGACCCTGCATTTCAAGTGGTCTAGCGAGTATGTACGATCTCAGATTGCCATGTTGGACAGTAAGATTGAGAAAATTGATTCAATCAACCAGGCATCAACTGTTAAAGAAAATGTCAAAGAAAATGTTGCATCAACGCTTGGAAAACACATATTAAAAACCGGATCTGGAGCATTACTTTATATCGATGAACATCAATCTGGGGCTGATTTTTTGCGAGATTTGAAATCTACATTTCCAAATAAACTTGTTGTAATTGATTTTTGGGCAACCTGGTGTATCCCATGTATTCAAGCAATGCCTTATAGTAAAGAGCTACATAAACAAGCAAAAGAAGCTGATTTACCAATTGAATTTGTCTATATCTGCACATCATCCAGTTCAAGTGAAGAGAAATGGAAAAATAAAGTGCTTGAAATAGAGCAGCCCGGTATTCATGTATTTGTTAATGAAAAGGTGACAAGCGAAGCGATGAATTTATTTAATAAAGGTGGTTTTCCTTCGTATATTATGCTAAAACCTGATGGAAGCTATGATTCCGAAACGATTACCAGTATGCAGGGATTATCGTTAGATATGTTGAAAGCACAACTCTGATTTAGAGATCATGATGAATAGGATGATCATGTAATTCAGACCATTTATTATTATCTTTTGTGTTAATAGTTTAAAATGCCTTTACTCTTCGTATCTTTGTCCCATAAATATAATAACATGCCAAGAGAAACAAAAAGAGGGCTATATCAAGGAATAATTGAGCAAGACGAAAAGGGTAATTACTTTTGTGGGCCATATTTATTGGACTATCAGTTAGTAGAACTTCATTTTAGATTAGGAGATAAAGTAAGCCTTAAAAAAGTAATTGGTAATACCAGTAGAAAAAGTTTTGATGATTATCCTCAAAAATCAATCAAGTTCTCGCTAGCTGGAGAAGACCATGATGAAGATTAGTCATTAAATTATACAGATCAGCTGCGATATCCTCAATGTTGATCTGTATCTTAAATCTTTTCCTCATCATAATCCTTATCTACACCATATCAGTAGGAGTTATGGGAATTTTTTAACATCGCTTGGATATTCTGGGCACTTCTGTGATCTCGGTCTATGTTAGCCATATTTAAGAGTTTTCTTGCTTTTGAAAGAGACCTGGGTAAGTGAATTCCTTCCAAATACAATTTTGCCAATATATAATTAGCCTCTTCAAATTCGTAGGCGGAATAATACTTTTCTAACCTTAAAATAGATTTATAATAACAAATTGCCCTTTTAATGTCCTGCTTGGTTCCAATTCCATAATAATAACACGTTCCTATTTCTAATGCACAATATTTACCCATATTGTCCGCTAGATGATAAAACTCAAATGCTTTTTTATATTTCCCATTCGTAGTATACAAACGAGCTAAATTAAAAGCACCTAAACAGTCATTTGCTTTAATCGCTTCTTTATATAGTTTTTTTGCTAGCGCTTCGTTTTTGTCACAGGCATACCCAACAGATAAATAATTGGCGTAGCTTATCATAGCTTGTTTGCTACCATTCCTATAGGCCGCTTCTGTTAAATCGAATGCTTCTTTTTTATCTTGTTGCAAGATGGGTTCTTCATCAATCCATAATGCATCATCATAATAATTTGCAAGTAATTATTGACTATCTGAATCTCCATGTTGAGATTTATGCATAATTTCTTCCAAATCTTTAAGTGAAAAACGCTTACTTTTGTATCTGTACATGATGTGATGTGTTATAAAACAATTTCAATTTACATAATTCTAAAACACTTTTATAGTACAGCTTTCCGCAATATTTGATTTATAGTCATACACTTTACCCTCAGTTTGAAAGCTTTCCCCTATTGATTATTAATTTTTTGTTACTTTATTCTAGAATTCATTGTTTTTAATAACCTTATTATTAACCCTAGTACATACTTTTTTATGTGGTAAATAATTTTGTCATTACAAGAGAAATTGTTAACTTCAAAAAACCAATGTTTTCAATGTGTTTAGAAAGTAGACTCAATCAATACTCCACATAAATATGAACTTAAATAAACGCGTAAAATTATTATCATTATCAGTTTCAACTGTTGCATTGTTTTTCAGTACGGCTATTTATGCCCAATCTGATCGTTTGAAAGTACATAAAAAGGTACTGTATAATATGACTTTTCAAATGGATAGTTTAAATACAGCATCTAAAACTACCGAGTTGACCGAGTTGCTGTTATCAGATACGGTTTCTTTATTTAGAACACTTCATAAAGCTGAGCAAGATGCCACTTATGCAGCTTATATTAATAATAAAGTTATCCAACTTTCTGCGCCAGTGGTTGTGACAATTGGAAAGATCAATAACCTGAATTATCAAATATTAAAATCTAATACTGGACAGATCAAAGTCTATGATGAATATTCAGGCAGCAATTTAAATCATGTTAAAGAAATAAATTATTATACAGAGCCTGCTACAGCAATGGACAGTTGGAAATTATCTTCAGACACAATTACCATTGATCAGTTTCTTTGTCAAAAAGCTGAAATAGACTTTGGCGGTAGGCATTGGACAGCTTGGTTTTCAACAGAAATTCCAATATCGGATGGGCCTTACAAATTCGGGAAATTACCGGGACTAATTTTAAGATTAGAAGATTCAAGTAAAACATGGAAATTTGAATTTCAGTCTATTCAAAATGTAGACGAGGATATAGAATTAAACAAAAAAGAAAATGTTGAAATTAAAAAAATCAACAAAGATAAGCTGTTCAAAGATAGAAGGTACTATCAAAAAAATATGCTTTCCATAATGGAATCAAATGGCGGAAGTATTGCTGAGGATAGAAAAGCGGCTCAAGAAAGGTTGAATGAGGTGATAAGAAAAGATAATAATTGGATTGAGCTTTAAATTGTATTATAAATTCAATCGACACCTTGTCCAAAAGTTAATAGATTGTTGTCAGGATCGAGCAACGAAAATTCTTTTTGCCCCCACGATTTAATTTCCAGAGGAGCATTTGGATGAATAGCGACATTATTGTCTAAGAACTGCTGATAAACGGTCTCAATATTGTCCGTTCTAATGTAAACCTGGCCATAATTTTCTTTCGGATCAAGTTCTTTAAATTCAAAAAAGTGAATTTCAATACCTTCTTTGAAAAGCATTAAATAACCTTCATAGTCGTGGTCGCCGAAAGTTTCAAAACCTAATTGCTTGACATAATAGTCTTTTGTTAGCGATTTATCGCGCATAGGTAACTTCGGATGTATTGCTGTTAGCATAGTTTTATTCTTTATTTAGCGATGTTAAACCTGTATGTATGACTAGAAAACTTTAACATCATATATACTGTATGTATAAAATTAACGATTTATTTTTGAACAATGATATACAGCCATTAATTATGAGGATGTTAAAAGAATAAAATTAGCGGATTTCAGGGGTGTATTTTTCGGTTGAAAATCTAGATATTTGGAGAAACGGGTTATCAATGAAGCATATTCTTATTTTTTCACTCTTATTATCAACTGTTTTAGGTTTTTCGCAGACAGTTCAGACTGCAGATGCGATAGGCTTCGGAGGTTCGATGTCTCCTTTAGTAAAAGTCAAAAAAGATAGAAAAGAATATTTTTATCATCTGGATGGCAATCATTTCATAGATGATGTGGAAGAACATGATGCAGATCTATTTGTTGTCGTGAAGAAGGGGCATTATGGTGTCTTGAATGATAAGGGAAACATGGTCGTTCCTATCGATTATGATGAAATTGAGCTCGCTACGGAATACGAAGGACAGTGGTATGCGGGAATACCATACGATTACAAATACATCATTTTAAAAAAAGATGGTAAAACCGGAGTCGCTGATGATAAGGGCAACATCATTATTCCCTTAGAATTTCAGAATACCACAGTTATTAATAAAAATAGTATTGGAATTGCCAAAAATAATCTTTGGGGCTGGGCTTCAGCCTCTGATGGTAAATTAGTACATGAGCCTGAATATGAATATATCACAAAATTTTTTTCTGACGAGTATGTGGAGGTTCGCACGGCGGATAAAAGTGGACTTGCCAAAGCTAGCGGGCAAGTTATCATCCCCGTCGAGTATGATGACTATTTAAGGTATATCGTAGGGGGGCAGCAGACCTATATTGAGGGAACAAAAAATAAACAGCTTTATTTAATGGATACTACAGGTACCATATTACTTTCAGGAAATACGGACTATAAAGCAATTGAAGGATCAAAGCTTCTGATATTTAAGCAAAAAGACTTGTTTGGAGTTATTGATCCCACTACCCAAAAAGTAATTGTATCGCCTGCATTTGAATCATTGGATCCTTTTATTAGAAATCTGGGAATAGCCAAAAAATCCGGTAAATACGGAGTGGTTGATATGCAGGGAAAAACACTTTTGGATTTTCAATTTGAGGAGATAAGATTTTTAGCGGCAAATGGCCATCATAAATATGACACCGGCTCCGATGCATTAACCGAGAAAATGTTGGCCAGAAAACCTCCAGAAGATGTCAGATTGAAGTTAATTTATGAGCAGCAGATAAACCAGGCACCCTATTTTATAGAAGTCACGAAGGCTGGAAAAAAAGGGCTGTACAGCTGGAACGGAAAAACAATTATCCCATGTGGTAAATACAAGAATATACAATTTCACTATTACAGAGGTAAGTCATTCTTTCTTGTAGACTCCGAACTAAAATCTGGAATTGTGGATGAAACTGGAACCGAAATATTACCAGTTCAATACACATTTAATGATTCTTATCAATATTCCAAAGAAGCAGTACAAAACGAATTCGATCTCGCGAATCGTTTTATTGTATTCTCAGAAGGAAAAGAAGAAGGAAGTATTGCATTAAAAATTGGATTGTTTGATCTGGATCAAAACGAGATTATTTTTGCAGCGCATGAACAGTATATTACATTACTGAATCACCGTTTCTTTCTACTGCGGAAACTGATTGCCGATTATAATTACGAGTTTTTACTCTATGATATCAAACAACGTAAGCTTCGTAAATTAGGAGCTGATATTACCGATGTACATGTGGTGAATGACAGTTTTCTGCAGATCGAAACGAAAGAAGGTGTTTATCAATTGACCACTTTTGATGGTACGAAGATCTATGCGAACCCTTCATGGAAGGTAGAGGGTAATTATCACCTTATTCGTTTCCCCAATTATAATAAGCATACTTTGAGTGGGTTTTATTTTGGGCTGAAAAAGATATATGCGGGAGAAGGAAATCTTTTTATTGATACCTTAGGTCAGGAGAAAAGATTTACGGGCATTGATCAAGTTGATTGTTTTTACGATGGATATGCTGTTGCAGCAAAGAAGATCGAAAACAAAGAAGCCTCTAGTGGATTCAAATACTTGAAAGGAATGATTGATTTGGAAGGTAAAACAGTCGTTCCATTTGAGTATAATGAAGTGTATGCCGCTGGCGCAGATGCTGAAATGTTAGTTTTTGCTAGAAAAGATAGCCAGATGTTAGTACGACGAGACGGTACGGTTATTTTAGGAGCAGAATACCATGACATAGAGACAAGTAGTGCAGATCCTAATTTTACCTTTGCGAAAGGGAGCAAGTATGGATTGGCAGATTGGGCTGGTAATATCCTTGTAGCGCCCCTATATGATGATATTCGTAGGAATTATGAAGGAGATCAAAAAACCTGGCCCTTATTGGTAAAAGAGGGTGACTGGTATTACTTCGTTGGGAAAGATGGTCAAAAGTATTCCATAAAAGCAAAAGAACGCTCTTATTAATCTAAATATAATCGCTTATGACATCATTTTCATCATATTTAAAATACAAGAATTTGAATTTTATACTTACTGCATGCTGTTTTGCTGCAACACTTTGTTTTTCAAATCCTGCAGCAGCACAAATAAGCAGTTCATATGTTGAAGAAGATCGTATGGCACCTTTTAGAAATGGCTTCGCGAAAATAACAGATAAAGGTCGGGTTTATTATATTAATGTGCATGGGGAGAAAATTGAACTTGCAGAAACTACCCCCGTAAGTTTTAACGATGCGTATTCAGTACAAGATTATCAACGTGAGATTAAAGAGGAAGCAGATTTTCTTCCAAAAAGTGTATTGAAGTATCTGAAAAATGGAAAAATCGGAATTATTTCGCCAAAAGGAGATCTTTTGTTAGCAGCAGACTACGATGATATTGATATCGAATTTCGGCAGTTCTGGAAGGTAAAGCGCAATGGAAAGGTCAGCTTATTTTTAGCTGATAAAACTTTTTTACCTTATTTCGATGATATCGGATATTTAGATGGTGAATATTTTGATGTTAAACAAAATGGGAAATGGTATTTATACAGTAAATTGCAAAATAAAGTAACGACCAGTCAGGGCTATGATGCATTTGATTATTGTGGTGGATGTGGCAATGGTTCAGCCTATGTATATGCACAGCAAAATGGTAAGTGGGGAGTCATGGATTGGAGTGAAAAAGTGCTCGTTCCATTTAAATACGAGCATGCACATTGGAATATGCGGAGTGATAACTGGGTGGCTTCCTTTTCAAAAAATGGACAACCGCTTATCATACATATACCATCAAAAAGAGAGTTTGTTGATGCCAAAATATTAACAGGTGTTTTACTTGTAAAAGAAAATAACAAGTATGGTGTATACGGGCAGGACGGTGATCTGAAAATACCATTTGATTTCGATAATATCGAACTGCCTAACGATAATTCATATTTAGGTTATTATGGAGAATATCTGTTGACCACAAAACAGCATAAAAAAGGAATTTCAGACCTAACAGGGTCAGTTATTATACCAAATGAATATGATGATATAAAAGTATACGACGATTATTTTGTTGTTAAAAAACAGCAAAAGTCTTATCTGATGGATAAGATGCGGAAGGTGCTTTTCGAAATCGAGAATGGAGAAATAACACATGTCAATGATTACTTTTACTCATCCGGCAGTAATAACCTAGCTACTTTTAAGATTAAAAAAGGCGCATATTATGGTTTGTATTTTGCCAATACAAACATCTATATTGAGCCACAATATTATAAGATTGATCTTTTTAAGTTTAAGAACAACGAACCAAAAGAGCAATATATCATTACCGAGAAAAATAAAATCTCCAGCCTATTTGATCAAGATGGACACCTGATGTTAAGCGATTTTGAAGGGATTTCCGAACTCTATGATGCGCCGAAAAATCTGATGACATTCATCAAAAATGGACAAATGGGCATTTACGATTTAGATACCAGAAAGGAAATCATTCCACCCGTTTACGATAGCTTTATTATGGGGAAATTCGGGAATAGAAACCTTATAAAAGCAAACAATGTCCGGAAAAAAGAGGCGGATGATATGGATAATCAGAGTAGTGATCTGTATGATCTTGCAGGAAAAAAGATATTGGAGACAGCTATTCAAGGAATAGACACCATAGGAGTTAAATACTGTTTAATAAAAGATATAAAAGGAAAATATCTTTTACTCAATATGGATGACATGGAGCTGCAGGCGTTTGATTATCAATCTGTTTATCCGATCAATAATCCCAATCTTCTATTAGTGTCGAAAAATGACAAAACCGGGGTTCTTTATGATATTAAGGCAAAAAAAGAATTCAAAGGAGCATTTAGTGTAACCTATGTAAAAGAAGGTTATCTGCCAAAGGATCCCGGTAAGGAAACGGTGATCTTGCCCTATAAAGGTGACATGGCTTTGCTATACAACGAAAAAGGATATGGCTATATCAACAATATGGGTGAGGTAATCGTCTCACCGAAATATGTTTGGGCATTTGATTTCCGGGGCGATGCCGCTATGGTATGTCAATCTGAAAACTCAGACAGCCGTGCACTGGTTTTTAAAATGGGTTTTATCAATAAAAAGGGAGCATTGATCTTTCCCCTGACATATGATCTCACAAATTCTAGGCTAAACCACGAAGAATCTGTGTTTATTAATAATTCAGTCTTTTTACCAAAAGTAAACGGTTATGAATATCTGTATGGATTGGGAGATCTTACCACAGGAAAAGAGGTGCTACCGGTTGAATACACACAAATTCGGGCCCTTCAGAATGGAACTTATTTTCTGCTTCAAAAAAATAACAAATTTGGCATATCGGATGCTAAAGGAAATGTAATCGTGCCTATTGAATTTGAAGAAATCTTATTTGATGCACCCACCTTCTTCGATTCACCTTTAGATACAAAGCAAAACATCTTCCCGTTGCTGGTTTATCGGGAAGCAGTCTGGAAATATATCGATGAAAAAGGAGATTATCTCAAAATAAAATAAGAGTTTTAGATTTAAAAAGTCTTGTAAATTCTCACGCTGTGAAAACATCTTCAATTATCAATTGAAGATGTTTTTTATAAATAATTAAAGCAAGATATGATTAAATTTAGTGATGAGTGTATATCCTAATTTAATTTTTCTCTTGCTTAAATAATGCCTCTAGTATGGCGGCTTGTTCCTGAAATTGATCGAATACATTTATTTCTTCCGCAAGATCTTCTTTAAGATTGTAGAGTTGAGGACCATTTTTTCCAAATGGAGGTATATACTTCCAGTCTCCAGATACAATAGCAAGGTTGCTATATCCTTCTTGTATCAATGTCTTTCTTCCTTGTTTCGCGTTGCCAACAAAGGTATCCCATAAATTTTGACTATCAGATGCTTGTCCATCTGGAAGTTTTTGATTGAAATAACTGGCAAAACTGGCAACGAAATCAATCTGACAAACCAATTCTTGACTTACAGCAGGTTTAATGTGTGCGGGCCAGCTGATAATAAAAGGGACACGGGTTCCACCTTCATATAGGTCCGTTTTCCATCCCCGTAGTGGACCTGCGGGACTGTGAATTCCGTTTAGTTCTTCTGCTTTATCAGCATATCCATCATCCAGTACAGGGCCATTGTCACTGCTGAAAACGATCATCGTATTCTGTTCAATACCAAGTTCATGAAGTTGCTTTGTTATTTGACCAACGATCCAATCCATTTCCAAAATAGCATCACCCCGATAGCCTAAGTTGCTTTTACCCTTAAACATGGTGGCAGGCATTCGCGGCACATGAATATCATGCAGTATACAGGAAAAATGGTTTCTTATGATTTTGCGCTATGAAATCCTGAGCTTTAGCTAAAAACGTAGTTCCCAATTCTTCGTCTGTCCATCTTGTTTGTTTTCCACCGGACATATAGCCAATTCTTCCTATACCGTTTACGATCGTATGGTTATGACCAACAGAAGATTGTAACTTTAACAATTCAGGATGTTCCTTTCCAGTAGGATCATTTCCTATTTTATTTTTATAATTGACGTTAATAGGATCTTTGGGATCCAGGCCTATTATCCGATGGTTCTCCATAAAGACGGTCGGAACTCTGTCAGCTGTTGCAGGAAATATATATGAATAATCAAACCCGACCTCATTTGGTCCTGGTTTAATATCCGCATTCCAATCCTTATTAATTTGGTCACCTAATCCTAAGTGCCATTTACCAATGATAGCAGTGGTATAACCTTCATTTTTAAATACCTTAGGCAAGGTAATCTGATCTGTTGGTATAATCAAAGCTGCATCTCCGGGAAGAATATTTCTTCCCGGTTTTCTCCAGGGATACTGACCGGTCATTAAACCGAATCTGGAAGGAGTACAGGTTGCAGAGGTTGCATGTCAACGCGTAAATCGCAGTCCATTTGTGGCCAATTTATCTGTATTTGGTGTCGAAATAGCCTTTGCACCATAACAGCTTAAATCACCATATCCCAAATCATCTACGTAAATAAAGATAACATTTGGTTTGCTCTTTTTATTTTGTGCAATTATACTAAGCGGAATAAAAATACCCGCGATCATAAGGGTTAATAAATGCCTTTTTTTTAAGGTATAGTGTTTCGGTTCAATGCAAATATAATAATCAATCTAAGAAAATTGTGAAATGCTTTCAGAATAAAATCGGTGTAATAAGCGTATAAATAATTGGAAAGGACAAATAATATTATTTTTACTACATACTTCAAAGGTTTTTTATGAAAAAACGGTTAAAATATTCACGATCAACTTGTAATATAAAGCTTTAATTCTTATTTTTGAGTAGACTCCCAAGTAAGACTTAAATTATGGTTAGAAAAATCTGCTTATTACTTTTAACAAGCTGTTTACTAATTTCATGTTCTGACAAAGAACTTGGTTCACTTGTCGACGAAATTGATGTCGAACATCCTACTGGCGAAGAAGAAAAAGTGCCGATCAGAATAGTTGCAGATAAGAGCAATCAAAATTTCTACGAGATGGTGATGTTTGAACTAAAAGATAGTACTTATAATGGACCAAACGGATCAATGCTAATTCCCTTAAAATATCAAAATTTAGATTCGCTGACATGGGAGGTTGAAGGAAGTCCCAAGAAACTGGATCTTGTCGTTAAACAATCCGGAGGATATCGGTTTACTACAGCTTGGGGGCATTATTTTTATTTACCAGGAAATTATAAAACCTACTTAAAGGGGTATAGAGGAAAGGACTTAGTTGTAAAAGATTCTGCAGCAATCCATATTACTGGAGATGGAGACTTTTTGCACCTTAAATGGAGTGAGCTGAGTGGTGATCCGAATCAAAACATAGGCTACACCAACAATGGAACACAAGATTATGAATTCCAAGTCTACAGCAATAAAATCGGTAAAGAAATTTTCTCGAAATTAAATGTGCGATTTGAGCATTTGGATTATAGAAAGTTTAATCCTGAAATAGGAAAACGAGAACTGGAAGTATTGACAACACATATATCCTCCCTATATGGAGAACCTAAATATGATGAAACCACTAAAGGTATATATGCCAAGTTCAAAAAGCTTTTTAAGAAAGGTGTAAGAGCGGAGCAGGTGATCAAAATCTGGCTCGGTAAAACTTCAAATATGGCTCTTTTAAAAAAAGATTCCTGGAAGGAAAATGGATTCGGTTATGAAATTCATGCTGAACCAAATCATTAAATGGATTAATAAAATTTGATCGGAATTATCTCTGTTTACATTTTAACAGTAAAAATAACCATGATAACTGCGATATAAAGTTGATTTAAAAGCGCTGTTAGTGTCTATAAAGCATATTGTTTTGCGATCTTCTCTTCAGGTTTTTCAGTGAATAAATACAAACAAAAGATAAAAAAGTACTCCAGAGGTTTCATCAATCTGTATACCAAATTAGATTTTTGAGGCGTATTAATCTTTTTTGATAAAGGATAACCAAAACGATCATAAAATCTTCTGATGACTTGATGTACAGATGGAAAATGATCTGAAATTAGTTCCTCGAAAGCATTGGCAACGAGTAGTTGTCTGTTGACAACAATTTCATTTCCATACCTTTTCCCTAAGCGAAGTGGTTTTACAATCGTTGGATCTCCACAAACAGCTACAGTACATAAGTAATGTCCCCTATGATCTAAAAAAGGTGGGTGAGTTTTGGTAGAAAAATTCCATGTAGTCGTTTCCGTAAATACTTTTGTAATGGAATTTACTTCCTGTCCAAATAAAACTAATATTGCAACAATAATCACAAAAACAGGAATAAGAAAGACCAGAACGTAAACGGGTTGATGGCTCACATTCGCCATTTTCGTATTCAGGTAGTTAAGAAATTTATTCGAGTAATGTTTATTTGTTGCGGATATAGCTTCTTCTCCGATACATCTAAAAATTAAAATAAACGCCGTTACCGTATATGTGACGGGTAGGAAAAAGAACAACCAGGAATCGTAGAATTGCGTATTCGATGAGATCTGTAGTAAGACAGCAACGCTCATAATTATTCCGATAATGACAAAGATCAGTGACAGTACAAATAGAAGTGGAGGTGCTGATCTTCCTTTTAACCATAGCTTTATAATTCCAAACATGGCAAGTGCAAAAAAAGTAACTAATGTCAAGCTATGTTCTAAAGCAAATGGCGAGTAACCGCCGTCGACAATATCTATTGCTTCCTTATAGTGCGAGCCATAAAGCATAAGTCCGAAAACAAATAGTAGAATCGAAATACAAAAAGCCACAATGATAAGGTATTCCGTAATTTTAGTAGAGGTATTAGCTTTCTTTCGCAACTGTTTATAAACCCAAAATCCTAGTAGTGGAAATGAAATTAGAAAAAATATGATCAGAAACTCCATTGGCTTTTCTACTTTAGTTTATAGTTAAGGGGTACAATTTTTCATGAATATAATCAAAATAAGGAAAGGTATTGCGTTCTCAATGAGTTTTATTACTGATTATATTCTTTTTCCTAGATGCCGTTTTAAAATGTGTAAAATTAATGGTTAGGACTCGTATAAAAAATACTAGCTGTACCTATGAAAATTAGTATTTCTGTATCTGTACCCAAAGAAATAGAGTCTTTAAATTTGCTTATCACCAATACAACAAGAAGATGAAGACTAATGAAATTAATGGATTTAAGATTGTAAATTTTTATTTGTCCGAACTCAGCCCTGTGGTTTCTTTATATAAAAAACACAAGGAGAAATCCGATTTTGAGGGAAAGGACGCAAGGATAAATATTTTGACCGCCGAATTTGGACTCCCTTTAGCTGTGATCATGCAGGCTAAAGAAGTTATTGGCTATGCATCTGCAATTATTAATCATTCAAACAAGGTGGAAATGACTTGTTACTTTTTATCAGAATTTCATCAAGTCGAATTTAAGGAAGCATTAGAAATCAAAGCAAAAAGAAATTTTATCCAGACATTCGGAGATGATGATCATAGCATCTCTAAACTTAAATTGGCGATTGAACGACTTATTGATTGGCTCAACCTTTAAACTGAATGAAAAAGTGAATATTTAAAACATATAGCATAGGTGCTGTTGGATACATATGATATCCTAAAATATGTAAATTGCAGCGTGTTCAATATCCAACAATTTGAAGGCAGTGAATAATAAGAAAAAAATAGCGGAAGATAATTTATTAGCATATAAGTCCATGAAGAAAGAATCCTTATACCTCAAGATTGCTCATATTATTGAAGAACAGATTGTCTCCGGAACGATGCAATTAGGTGATAAACTCCCTTCGCTGCGTGTGGTTCAGAAGATGTATCATGTGAGTATCAATACGGTTAAACAGGCCTTTCTAGAGTTAGAAAGCAGGTCTCTGATTGAATCTAGACCTCGATCTGGTTATTTTGTGAGTAAAATAGCGCAACGACGTTTATCACTTCCCTCAGTTGGTCGATTACAGGCCTCGGATAATGAGCACGACCAGGAAGATCTGATTGATAAAGTTTATAACTCGCTAAAAAAAGAAAATCTGACACAGTTCTCTTTAGGCGTTCCTGCACAAAGCATGCTTCCTATAGCAAAACTAAATAAAGGAATTGTGAATGTGATACGAAAACTTGACGACGGCGGGACCAGTTACGAACCTGCGCAGGGAAGTATTAATTTAAGAAGAAGCATAGCCAAATGGAGCATGGAGTTTGAAGGACAACTAACTGAAGAGGATCTGGTGACCACTTCCGGAGCCATGAATGCCATTTTTAATTGTTTGTTAGCCGTGACAAAGCCAGGCGATACGATCGCAATGGAAACACCTGTATACTTCGGGACAATTCAAATAGCCAAGTCACTTGGACTTCATGTGATCGAAATACCTTCCCATCCGATTTGTGGGATCGATATGGACGCATTAAAGAAAGTTATTTCTAAAATAGATGTATGTTGCCTCACCGCAAATTTCAGTAATCCATTAGGCAGTCTTATGCCAGAAGAAAACAAAATCGAACTGGTGAAGATGCTTACCGAACGAAATATACCGTTGATCGAAGATGACCTGTATGGTAACCTTTACTTTGGCACCAATAGACCTAAGCCCTGTAAAGCCTTTGATGAAGCTGGAATAGTCATGTGGTGCGGTTCCTTTTCAAAGACACTGGCACCGGGGTACCGTGTAGGGTGGGTAGCGCCGGGAAAATTCAAGAAGAAGATCATTCGGCAAAAACTGCTGCAGACCATCTCAACACCTGTTTTATATCAGGAGGTTATTGCAGATTTTATGGAGCATGGCCGTTATGACCATCACCTTCAAAATTTTAGAAATAAGCTGTATTCAAACTGCTTTCAGTACCAACGGGCTATCGAAGAATATTTTCCGGACAATACTAAAATATCCGACCCTCAGGGCGGATTCGTGCTTTGGCTCGAATTGGATAAAAGAATTGATACAGCATCCTTGTTTGATACAGCTATCCGCCAGAATATAAGCTTTGCGCCAGGTAGAATGTTCACACTTCAGGACCGTTATCATAACTGTATGCGGTTAAATTTTGCTTTAGAGTGGAACGAACGAATCCATACCGATCTGAAACGGCTGGGTACGATCGTGAAGAATGCTTTTTAAACACTTCTTATTCGGTATTCTTCCGGTGGTAAGACTTTATATGGTCTGCTTTAATGATTTGATTTTTAGTTGCATTTAGATTAAAAATCAGATTTGTTCGGCCTAGGCTATCTCTTTATTGTTTTGCTATATATTGACCAGTTTTCATTCCGGTAAAAATACATCCCCCTAGAAAAGTTCCTTCCAGAGCCCTGTAACCGTGCATTCCACCACCTCCAAATCCAGAAGCTTCTCCAACAGCAAATAATCCCGGCATGACATGACCTTCCGCGTCAAGCACTTGACCATTTAGATTGGTTTCAATGCCACCTAGCGTTTTTCGAGTCAGAATATTCAGACGTACAGCGATCAATGGACCATTTTTAGGATCTAGAATTTTATGTGGTTTTGCAGTTCTGGCAAGTTTATCGCCGAGATATTTTCGCGTATGCTGGATGTAGTTGATCTGTATGTCCTTGCTAAATTTATTGTCAAGTTGACGGTCCCGGTCCTGAATCTGTTTTTTTATCGTATTATAGTCGAGCAGTTCGTTTCCTGCTTTCTGATTCATTTTTGTCACCAATTCCTCCAGATTTGTTGCGACAATAAAATCATCGCCATGAGTTTTAAAAGCTTCCACAGGCGCTGTAGCAGCTTTCCCAAAAAGTCTGCTCAGAATGAGTCGATAATCTTTATTGGTCAGGTCTGGATTTTGCTCAGAACCAGAGAGTGCAAATTCTTTTTTAATAATTTTTTGAGTGAGAATAAACCACGAATAATCGTATCCCGTAGCTTGTATAAATTTCAACGTACCGAGCGTATCAAAGCCAGGAAAGAAAGGAGCGGGGAGCCGATTGCCCGTTGCATCGAGCCAAATTGAAGATGGCCCCGGTAGAATACGAATTCCGTGGTTCGACCAGATGGGATTCCAGTTTTTTAGACCTTCAGTATAATGCCACATCCTGTCTTTGTTGATGACGTGTGCGCCAGTCTGTTCCGCGATTTCAATCATCTTGCCATCCACATAATCTGGAACTCCACATACCATATGTTGAGGTGGAGAGCCCAGTCGAATCGGCCAGTTTTTTTTCACAAGTTACAGATTGGCTCCAATTCCACCCGAAGCGATGACAATGTGTGCTCCACGAAAACAGAACTCACCGATACAATTTCTATTAGTTTTCTCACCCCGTTTTTTATCATCAGCTTGAAGAATATCACCTTCGACACCGACAATAACTCCATTTTCGATCAATAACCGCGACACACGGTGTCGAAATTTGAACGTAAGCAAACCTTTTTCTTGAGCTTCATATGCTTTGTCAACAAAAGGCTTGACCACGCCAGTTCCTGTGCCCCATGTAATGTGGAATCTGGGTACAGAATTGCCATGTTCCGAAGCTGAACCAGCACCACGTTCAGCCCAGCCGACGATCGGAAAAAACTTCATTCCTAATTCCGAAACATAGTTGTATTTTTCTTCTGTTGCAAATTTAACATATTCAGAAGCCCATTTACGAGGCCAGAAATCTTCAGGACGATCAAACGAAGCCGTACCTTCCCAATCCTGATAAGCAAGTTGAAAAGAATCTTTAATCCCCAAAATTCGTTGTTGTGGAGAGTTTACGAAGAAAAGACCTCCAAATGACCAATATGCTTGGCCACCCATATTCGTTTCAGTTTCCTGATCTAAAATAAGCACCTTTTTACCGGCTTTCGTCGCTTCATATGCAGTAACGAGTCCTGATAATCCACTTCCAATGATAATTGTCGCATACTGTTCCATGTCAACATAATTTAGCTTTCTTGAAGTTAAGAAATTTTGAACAGTATGATCTTATTTTTTTAGAACTGTGTCAGTTATTGTGGTATAGCATAGAATTTTATAAATACCAGCGTCGTCCGCTTACCGGATAAATGATGAATTATTAATGACCGTAAACCAATTCCTGTAGCAATTCCTGAAGGCGCTTTGTTAAAGGTCCTGCTGCTGGGCTAAACTCTTTATAACCCAATAAAGCAGTTACAGGAGTAATATTTTTAGTAGTTGAACTAATAAATGCCTCACTTGCCGATGCAATGTCCTCAATGCTAATATTGCGGACTTCAACCACCATGATAGTTTTTGCCAATTCGATAATTTTTTTACGGGTAATACCTTGTAAAACATCTTCACCAGCAGTTAACAATTTGCCATCTTGACTTATTAAAAAGAAGTTAGCACGCGGGCATTCCGATATCAAGCCGTTTTGTATGTAAACCACATCGTCAGCCCCCTGCGATTTAGCTGCCTTAAGTGCCTGTATACCCATCACATAATCGATAGATTTGACGAGACTAAATGGACGGTGATAGTGAAAAGGAAGTAGTTTCAGACCCTTACTTTCCAACACTAAATTTCTTTTTAAAGCTTGTTGACTGATAATTAAATTGGGCTCACCAATACTATACCCATCATTACTATATCCGCCGGTCAATAAAATTTTAATACCAGAATCCGGAATCATATTTGCTTCCATCAAACTTTTTATTTGAGCTTTCAGTTCATCTCTGGAGTAATTTACAGGTAGATCCATCAGCTCAGCAGATTGATAAAATCGATCTAGATTATCTTCTAGGAATACTGGAATACCGTGTACCGTTTTGAAAAAATCAAAAATACCGTAGCCGCGCACAAGAGCAAGATCCGTAATTGATAATTTTGCTTCGTTTTCAGGAATTAATTTTCCGTTGAAGATCAAATAGCCCATTTGCATATACTTTTTTATATTGAATGTTTAGCGAACACAAACCTATACAATCCTCCATTGAAAAACAAGTTCTAGCCACGTGTTTAATTTGAACTTTACCCGCAAAGTAACCTGTATTTGGTAAAGAATATCACCTTTAATTTAAGAGATTTAGCGCGAACTATATTGTTCATCATGCGCAATGGTCGTTTTCAAAAAAATCAAACTCATTCTTTTTTATTAATGATTTCAGATCAAATTCACCATTTTCATAACTTTTTACAAGTCCCATTCTATGGTATTCGACGAGTAACAGTTCAGCGTTAAAATAGATGAGCTCGCAGATTATCTTTTAGCCGAGTTTATATATACTTACAGCCCTAGATATGCATTGTAAGCTTCGATAAGCGCTTGTTTTTTTGTTTCGTCTTTTACAAACTTATAGATTGGAATTACACCATCTTTTTTAAAAAAATCAACCAGGGTAGGAGCAGTCTTCGAAATATTATTCCATTCCTGAGAAACAATTTTTTCTCCGGTGTAATTCGTGACATCGATCATCCAAAAATTGGGCGCTAGTTTATTTCCTCCAACCAGTTCAACAGCTAAATTCTGTTTTAATGGAGCGGCTTCTTTCGGTGTTTCTGTCCAAGTAGAAGGGGTGGGCATAAAATATTTATACATCGTTGGTATAAACCACTTTCTTCCATTAGACGCTTGATTATGACGATAGAGGTAATCCATTCGTTGTCCAACATCAATTTTCTTTAAAACATGTGTTCCATAAAGAGCTATTATTTCTTTGGCTGTTTTTGTCTCCAGATCATTTTTAAACGCTGAGGTTAGATACTTAGATTGAAATTCATTGAGATCCATTTCAAAGATTCCAAAAGTAGCATATACTAGTACTTGAGAAACCCCTTCATATTCATAATCTATTGATCTAAATGTTGTATCATTCTTAAATGCTGATTTGAAAGTCTCTCTAAAAATATGTTTATATTTAGCAAGTTCCTCGCTGCTAAGCCCCGCTCTTTGCCCCATCGTCTGGATACATGTTTCTTTTTTTCCACTTATTTCTAATTTAGGACCACCGCTTGAACTGAAACTTTGAAAGATCGTTCCACCATCCTTGTCAAATGCTTCAACATCGATTACTTTGTTTCTAGTAGATGCAGGATGCGCATATTTACCCGTAATATCATAACCGTAGCCGAGCATATAATAGTTGTCTGTAAGATCCTTAGTTCTCCAATCTATATGAGCAGTATTAGATAGATCTATACCTGTAAAATAAGGGTTGATTTTTTCTTCGTGAGTGATTAGATTATCTTCCTTTGCTTTATTACATGAAGCAAATAGAAATAAACATAGCGCTATCAAGGGTAATTTATTTATCATGTTATTGATTTGAAATTCAAAGATAAATAACTTCTTTACATTTTATGTTTTTTTTACGAATGATTTAATTAGTTATCGCTACTTGGAAATCGATATTCAGATTTTGATCATGACTTTACGAAATACTAGGGTTAGTTTTTTAACAATTTGATCTATCTTATGCTGCTAAGCACTAATTTTTTACATATCGGTATAAAATAAGACAAAGATTCAACGATAGGGAATTTATGGCAGGATGAATTTAGTAGTATGATTAGTTTTTGACGTAAAGTACTATATACTATTATAAGGTAAAGATGAAATCATCAGATCAGTTGCTGCACTTCTTTTTTTAATTTCGTATCCTTTGAATCGAGGACGTTTTAATTTTTTACGTTTAAGTGTCATTAGTTTTTTTAGATTTACCGCCCCGATGTATTAGAAACAAAGCGAAGGATTTTGAAGAAGTTAAAAATAAAAGATAATCAGCAAAAGAAGGAAGACCAGGATCTGTCTTTTAGAGTGTTTGATTTAACCAAAGAAAATTTGAATCAATATACAATAGCGCATAAAAAGGATCATTTTTGCATCTATGTGATTGAAGATGGTACCATGCAAATGAGTGTAGAAGATAAAATCCATAAACTAAAAGCAGGTAAGATTGCCGTGATATTTCCAGAGCAGGTGAGTTTAATCGCAAATCAAAGTATAGATCTAAAAGGTAAGATCATCCTATTTGAAGAAATATTATTCTGTTCCGATATTTTGAAAAATGAATTGAGTACATACAATGTTAACCTTTCCACCCAGCTCAATTGCACGATGCTTGCCGCAGCAGATTTTCAGCGGAGTCTCGGGATGATCAATATTATTCAAGATGTTTATCAGAACCCCTCTCTAGTTAAAAAGGAGCAAGCCAGATTTTATATTAAAATTTTACTACTCGGATTAATTGAATCTGTCCATGGTTTACATCCCATAATGTATCAGGAAACTAGCGATAAGCCCATTTATATCAAGTACAAGAAATTGTTGAATATACACTACAAACAACATCGTACAGTTCAGTACTATGCGGCGGAACTGATGATAACGACAAAAAAATTAAATGCCATCACCAAAAAACATTGCGGTGAAACAGCTATTCAAACTATTCATCATCGTATTTTAATGGAAATTAAAAGGCAATTGATGTTTTCCGATCTAGCACACAAAGAGATAGCTTTTGATCTAGGGTTTAATTCGCCATCAGCATTGAACAAGTTTGTGCGCTCCAAATTAAAAGAAACACCTACACAGCTGCAGCAGGAACTGTCGCAAATTTATAACGGATAATCCCATTTGTATAACAGTGGTAATTCCTGCTCATGTACTTTTGTCAAGTACAAAAAAATATAAACATGAGTAAATTATTTATTGCAGGTGAGGTTTTCCATGGTGCTGGAAGTCTTGAAGAGCTGAAAAATATCAAAGGTCAAAAAGCTGTAATCGTAACCGGTGGCAGCTCGATGAAAAAAAGTGGTACTTTGGATAGAGCCATTTCATTTCTTGCAGAAGCAGGGGTAGAAGTAAGTGTTTTCGAGGGCGTTGAAGAAGATCCTTCTTCAACAACTTGTTTAAAGGGAGCAGCGGAGATTCAAGCATTTAAACCCGACTGGATTATCGGATTGGGAGGCTGTTCTGCTATTGATGCAGCTAAGATGATGTGGGTTTTTTACGAATATCCTGATATTGATTTTGATAGTATTATAAAACCTTTTACAGTTCCGGTTTTAAGAAATAAGGCCAAATTCATAGCGATTCCCTCAACAAGCGGTACAGGAACAGAAACAACAGGCCTTGCTGTGATTACAGATCGTGAGAAAGGTGTCAAATATCCGGTTGTTTCTTACGAACTTACACCAGATATTGCTATTGTTGACGGAGAAATCTGCGCGTCTATGCCTGCCCATGTGACAGCAAATACAGGTCTTGATGTATTGACCCACTGTGTTGAAGCTTATGTTTCCAACATTGAAAACAATTATGCTGATGCATTATCAAAAGGCGGTTTAGCGCTTGTATTTGATAATCTTAGCGAAGTTGTCGTTCATCCGGATAACATTACAGCACGTCAAAATATGCATGATGCCTCATTTATGGCCGGTTTGGCTTTCAATAACGCTTGGTTAGGAATTGTACACTCGCTATCACATCAGGTAGGAGCATTATATGGAATACCTCATGGAGCTTCCAATGCGATTTTTCTGCCCAATGTAATCCGCTATAATGCCCAAGTAACTACACGTTATCCAGATTTAGCGAAAATAGTAGGTGAAGAGACAGCAGAAGGATTAGCACAAGCTATTGAACGTTTACGCTCTGAAGTGAATAACAAAGCTTCCATCAAAGATTTTGGTATTTCAAAAGAACTTTGGGAGAAAAATTTGGATTTTATTGCTCAAAATGCACTGGTAGATCCATGTACAGGATTCAATCCACGTCTTCCTTCTTTAGAAGAATTGAAGGCAATTTATAATGCTTGTTACGAGGGAGTTGTGTTTTTGGAAGAAGTTGTAAATGCTTAATACGATCAGCATTCTTTACAATAGTTTTGCATACAGGCAGAACCATTGTAAAGAATTTAAAAAACAGGGAGTTTATATGATTCCCTGTTTATTTTCTTAAACGCAGAAGAGATGGAATTTAAGAAGCAGTTTGTAATACGAGTTCATGAAATCGTAGTCACTTCATAAAGAGCATTTTTAAACTCACTGGGAGTTTGGTTTTTAATCGTCTTAAAGACTCTATTGAAATTTGATAAGCTATTGAAACCACAATCGTAAGCAACTCTATGTATTGAAAGTTGATTTTCTACAATTAATTTGCATGCCTGCATGATGCGTACTTCATTGACAAATTGCACAAATGTTTTTTGAGTTTGAGTTTTGAAATAACGACAGAAAGCATTTTTGCTTAAATTCATTGCTAGAGCGATTTCCTCTAAACTGATTTCTCTCGAATAATTGGTCAGTACATATTGAACTATCTTATCAATTTTTAGAGCGTTGTTAGGAAAGTGAATATTTGAGTATTCAATGTGACATAAAACATTTTTGTCCGATGCATCTTGTAGTTTTTCGATGATTTGCAGAAATATAATTATTCTTTTCAATCCTTGAGCATCCAGAAGCTTGTACAATAATTTTTTGATCTGCTCTTTGCATTTTCCTTCATAGCGTATCCCCCTTTTAGATAGAAGCAGAAATGCCTGTAATTTCTCAGTATCATGAAATGATGATAAGATTTCCACTAAACGGTCCGGATCAAAAAACAAGGCAATAGAATGAGCATGATGTTCCTTCTCCGATTCAATAACATCAGTAAACCATACATGAGGGAGCTCCGTCCCAGTTAAGGTGAGGTCTTCACTTATAAAATAATCGAAATGATCACCAATTAAACGTTTACCTTGGCTCTGCACAATATAAGTCAATTGACATTCTTTATGAAAATGATAATCGGTAGAGAATGCTTGCTGCTGTGTTACCCGTACTGCAAACAAATCTTCCCCCACCGTTTCCATTACTTTTGCAAAAATGGGTTTCATAACAAGGTTGTGTGTTTTTTCAATATAAAAAAATAAGAAATCATTACAGCGAGATTTTTATTGTGACTTACAAGATCGAACAGGTAAAATTTTCGTAATGTGAATGAACAAGATACGCGCGAGCAAGCACAACGATCGTACTACATCTATGTAAGAATTCTCTTATGTGAAAATCATCAAAAAAAATTATCCTTACTACTGCTAATTTGATTTATTCTAATGTTTTTTTGCAATGCACTATAGAATCTCACCACATAGTTTTTAAACCGGGAAATATATTTTTGCACTATTAATATTATTTTAAAAAAATGATGCCTATCTTAAGACTGTAAACCACAATTACAATTTAAGAAACACGGTTAGGAGAAGAAAGGTTATCATTGATCATAATTGTAGGTGTCTTTTTCGACGAAAGATAATTACTTTGAATGGATCTGTTATTTTTTCTAAAAGATGTAGAGCACTATACTGATAAACTAAATTGATAGAACAGCCCAAATTATAACATTATGAATAAATATTCGAAAATCATTATTATAGCTTATATTTTATTAGAAACCGTTAGTATAGTTCTATTTTCTATAGGAGAAATAGGTTTACGAAGTTTTCTGCTATCAACAGCAGTGTGTGCGCTTGGGATATTCGCGCAGATATTAAGCACAAATAAAAAAAGAAAATTAAACGATATTAGACAGTAGAATTGTATTCGATCTACATATGCTATAACTTCATAGCCTTATTTTGCAGTTCTATTTGTGATAAGACTTCTTGATCGAAACCTGACTTTTTCAAAATTTGAAGAATAAAGGCTGTTTTTCCTTCTACATAATGATCAATATCATCAGGATACTTTGCCGCTAGTTCGGTTTTTAATCGACCATAGTCTTGTGCTTCATTCAGATTTGCGCGGAGATAATCCCTTAACAATAAATGATTTTTTAAACTTTCACTATTTTCAACACAAACATATAAATGATGTTCATACCAGAGGTAGCCGGAACCATCCATAGGCGTTAATTGGTCATCTCTTTTAAAGGCCTCTCTTCCAGGAATACCCATTTCACCACAATAAGTATAACCTAGTTTTTTGAGTGTACTTTTGATCTCATCAAATTTTTCTTTATTGCTGATGATAATATCAATATCGATAATAGGTTTAGCGGAGAGACCAGGTACAGCGGTGCTGCCAACATGTTCAATGCCGCGTATCAGCGTTTTCAAACAATTCTGGAAAACTGATTTAAGTTTTTCAAATTCAGTAGCCCAATTTACAGAATAGGGTACCACAACGACCTTTTTTATCTTCTTATTTTCCATGCTTGGAGTCGGTTTGAATTCCAAAATTAAGGAATAAGTTTAAATTCATGTTATGCACGATCATCAAGACTTGTTTTTGTTCTTGTGCGGTCTTTATTTCCAGTTGCGATGCACATGATTGTTAATCATTTCATAAGCTTATGGTAATCCCTATTTAACACGCAACGTATAGCTTTGCCGCTAATCAATCTTATTTGTAAAGGCAAAACTCATGTACTTTAAATCATCTAGACTATTGTGGCTGTTATTACCACTTACATGCCACTCACTACCTACAGAAGCAAGCAATTTAAGAATAGCATTGTTGAAAAGTGAACTTAACATTCAACAGCAGCTATCCGGAACCGTGCTCGATGAAGCTGGTCAACCCATTATTGGCGCGACTGTCCGCAATTTGCGCACCCAACAAGACTATCAGACAGATCATAACGGTCGATTTGTGATGGACGGAAAAGTCGGAGATACCATCTCTATTCGATTTATTGGATATACGACCACACAACAGACCATTACTTCCCAAAGTGGATTTCAGATTAAGATGACCTCAGAAGGGCAGCAACTCGAGGAAGTAATGGTTTCCATAGGTTACCAAAAAATCCGTAAATCTGATGTGACAGGAGCTATTGCAAGTGTAAAAGCAGAAGAACTCAACCTGACATCACCTAAGCTGTCGCAAGCTTTAGTCGGTAAAATAGCAGGTGTGCAAGTTATGCAAACGAGTGGCGCGCCTTATGAAGGAACAAAAATTAAGGTACGTGGAATGGGATCTATCAATGCAGGATCGGATCCTTTGTATGTCATTGACGGCTATCCTTCGGGAAACAACTTAAATATCAATCCAAATGATATTGAAACCATTGATGTCCTTAAAGATGCCGCTTCTGCCGCAATCTATGGTTCTCGTGCCGCTGGCGGTGTTGTCCTTATTACGACCAAACGAGGTAAAGAAGGTCGTAGTAATATCGATTACGAAGTATTAGGTGGTTTTGGACAATTATCAAAAAAGATAGATCTATTAAATTCTGAAGAATTTATCGATTTACTGATTGATGGTCGAAATAATGCCTATAAAGATTTAGTTACAGGAAGAGGATTGGTTTGGAATGAAAATATGCGTTTAGATAGCAATGCCGACCGTGTTGCTCGCGTAAGTAATGGCGGTTCAGTATCGATTCCAGAAGAATACTACGATTTTTCGACAGGTTTGGCCAAGAAAGCAAAATATGATACCGATTGGCAAGATGCCTTATACCGAAATGCACCTTTTCAAAGACACAATATATCTGCCTATGGTGGAAACGATAAAAACAGATACTTTTTAAGTACTTCATATCAAAATCAGGAAGGTATTATGTTGGGTACAGGGCAGGAGGTTTTTAATTTTAGAGCCAATACCGATGCTAAGGTAAGTAAGCGACTTACTGTCGGAGCCAATGTCTCTTTCACCTACAACGATAACAACGAAGTGACCACAGGCCGCTATGATAGGAGTCCTTCTATGGCCGCATTAATTTATTTACCTACACTTCCTGTTTATAATGAAGATGGTAGTTACGCTAAATTTTTGATGGCAAATCTTTCAGGTAACAACTATGGCGTCCAAAATCCAGAAAATCCATTGGCCTACGTCACTGAGATCAAAAATAACAGACGCGGAAAACGCGGTTTATATAATGCTTTTGCAGATTTCTCAATCTTTGATGGTTTGAGCCTAAAAGTAAATGGTGGATTAGCAACTTATGACGAGAAGTACGATTATTATAGACCGACAAGTATTTCAAATGGTAATAATGCACCCTATTCAAATTCTGCAAAAGCCGCAGCATATGCCGACGCCAATACGCTTAGTGAAATTGATAAGTTAGTTGAAACGACCTTAAATTATAATAAGACATTTGCAGAAAAACATCAAGTGACAGCCCTGTTAGGTTATTCGGCTCAAAGGACAGATATCGATTACATGTCTGTTCGCGCCAATGGATTTCAAAACGATGCTATTGAAGAGATTACCAACAAAGGTGCAGATCCATCAAATTTTCAACTACTCGATGCATATAAAAGAATTACAACACTGCAGTCGTATTTTAGCCGCGTAAACTACAGTTATGCATCCAAATATTTTCTATCTGCATCTTTCCGTACGGATGGTTCATCTCGTTTTGGACCTAACACCAAATGGGGAACATTTCCTTCCGTTTCTGCAGGTTGGACCATCTCTAAAGAAGATTTTTATGATGCATGGCTAGGAGAGGGGTCTACTGCGAAGCTAAGAGTAAGTTGGGGTAAAAGTGGAAACAACAATATTGGTGAATATAAGGCTAAAACCACATACAATTCACCTACAGGTGTGATTATTGGTGACAAAGTGGAAACATCACTTGCTCCCGGAGATTTACGTGACCCGAAATTGGGTTGGGAAACCACCTCACAATACAATGCTGGCTTGGATTTAGGACTTTTCCGAGGACGCTTGAATATTATGAGTAATATTTATTTGAGTCGTTCGTCCGATATGTTGTTCGATCAACCGATCACCGCAGTATCAGGAGCAACAACGATCTTGACCAACTTGCCTAATAGTAAAGTTGAAAACAAAGGATTTGATCTTCAAGTCGATGCTGCCTTAGTGCGTAAAAAAGACTTTGATTTAGGTATTAGCGGTAACATCAATGTCAACCGCAATAAAGTACTGGATCTTGGTGGCGGATCTACCATTATGACAAATGGGGCAGAACGCTCATATATCACGCATATTACACAAGAGGGCAGTCCTATTGGTATGTTCTACGGATTCAAAGTATTGGGAGTAGCTACCGAAGAAAACTATAAAAGTGTTGCCCCATCTGCAGGATCAACTAATCCTTTGCAACCAGGAGATCTTTATTTTGAAGACGTTGACGGAAATGGCATTGTGAATGATGAAGACAAACGTGTTATCGGAAGTCCACATCCTGATTTCACCTACGGATTTGCGATCAATACACGTTATAAAAACTTTGACTTGAGAGCCTCATTCAATGGATCACAGGGAAATAAAGTATTGGATGGTTACGACTATTACTTATATAATATGGAAGGTTCAGGCAATCAATATGCAGACGTTGCCCAACGGTACAGATCGGCATCAAACCCAGGCAATGGTGAAGTATATCGTGCTTCAAGGGGTGGTACGCAGAGCAACAGCACCCGTCTATCTACTTTTTACCTACAAGATGGATCTTTCCTTAGGATGACCAATATTATATTAGGTTACAGCTTACCAACTGCAACTGCCAATAAGTTAGCTCTTTCAGGTGTAAGGATATCCGCAAGTGTAGACAATCCATTTACCATTAGCAAATATAAAGGTTACAATCCAGAGCCCGACTACAATCAACGCGGTAATCTGACTCCTGGGGTAGATTACGGTTTGTATCCTTTGGTGCGTACATTCAATCTTGGATTAAAAGTTACATTTTAAAAAATCGATTATCATGAAAAAAAGATATTTATTACCCTTCGTTCTTTTAGCACTATCCTCCTGCGATAAAGGTTTTTTAAATCAGGATAACCCCAACGCGGTTACTATTGGCGCATATTTCAAGTCAGAAAACGACGTTTTATTGGCTGTTAATGGTTTATACCAAGCATTACGCTCGGGAAGCACTATCGGTGAGTCCAGTGCGCTTTACAGTGAAGAGCGTTCGGACAATACAGGCCGTGATGATAACCAATCTAATGCAGGCGAACCCTTTCAGTTTAATGATTTCTCCATACTACCGAGTAATTCCTATATCAAAACACATTGGTCAGCGATGTACGATGGCATTGCACGTTGCAATACTTTATTATCCAATATCGACCGTGTAACATTTGCCGACAATGCGGTCAAAGAACGATACATTGCCGAGACCAAGTTTGTTAGAGGCCTCTTGTATTTCCATA
This sequence comes from Sphingobacterium sp. MYb388, assembly GCF_037479535.1. NCBI lineage: Bacteria > Pseudomonadati > Bacteroidota > Sphingobacteriia > Sphingobacteriales > Sphingobacteriaceae > Sphingobacterium > Sphingobacterium sp. MYb388. The sequence continues at coordinate 170,615 of NZ_JBBGYV010000007.1, forward strand.
TGGTACGCAAATTTGGTGATATTCCGTTGTCAACCGTCGAGATCACGACTAAAGAGCAAGCGGCCGAAATTGCGCATAGACAGAAAGAAGCTGTTGTCTATCAGCAGATTGTTGCCGATTTGACAGAAGCACTCAACAGCAACCTGCCCAATGTACAGTGGCAGTATGCCGTAGGTCGCACTTCCAAGGCCGCTATCAATGCTATATTAGGACAAGTTTACCTGACTATGGGAGCTACATTAACGGGTGACAAGCAGGCTAATTTTAAAAAAGCAGAGCAATATCTCGCGGCATCATACGGCATGCGTACTTTTGGCAAACTCACTGAGATCCCTTATGCAGATGTTTTTGATGTCAGCAAGAAAAGCACCTGTAAAGAATTAGTTATGCAAGTTCAATATTTACAAGGTGATCAAAACTACAGTTCCAGTATTGCACGCAATAATCAGGCAAGGGGAGAAAACATCAACTCCAAATTTGTATCAACCGGTATCGGAGGCAATGTCAAGCATGATCTTGTAAAAGATTATGAAGAGCAAGATTTACGAAAAAGTTTCTCTATCAAGTTTGCAGAACACGCTCAGGTTAAAGATTGGTTTATTACCAAATTTAGAGACAACAGCGAAGTAGCTGGTACCGAAGGAAGAGGGGGGAATGATTGGATATTAATTCGTTATGCTGACGTGATGTTGCTTTTAGCAGAGGCAAAGATGAATTTAGGTAAAGATGCAGAAGCGATTGCTTTACTCGATGAAGTTAGACTTCGAGCAGGCTTACCATCATACGCAAGCTCAAGAACTAATGCTAGCTACTTCTCTAAATACCCCACATTGAAAGATGCTATTTTACACGAACGTCGTGTAGAACTTGCCTTTGAAAATCACAGGTGGTTTGACCTTATCCGTAATTACGATGCAAACGCTCTGGTCGATTATTTTAAAAAGAAGAATCAGTCCGATTATGGAAATGCCAAGCTATCCAATATCTCGATCAAGGATCGCTATTATCCGATTCCATTTGACGAGTATAAGTTAAATCCTGAGAAAATGTATCAAAACACAGGATATTAAATAGTAACAAATCATTCTAATGATCAATACCATCACCATATGGCTTCTGACCCTAGGTATATTCTTTTCGAGTGTATCCTTGGGTCAGGAGTTTCATAGCGATAGAACCCCACAAGATTGGGTGATCGCCAAGAACTATTACGCCACCTATATTTTAAGTCAAGACAGCGTATTGACCGGAGAATTATTTTCCCTGCCTGAAGTTCAAAATCTACTAAAACAGCGACATACGCGCTACCTCAATAATGCTAAATGTCCAGACGTCGCCTGTTTTATGGATGCTTTCAAGTGGAAACAAGAGGAGATTGATCTCTTGGTCAACATTTTTGCTGCAAACACTAAAAGCCAGACAGGGCAATCATTCCGCAAGCGTCTGATGGATTCACAGACCTATGGGCTGTCACAAGGAAAGAAAGCCGATGAATACCTTGCTAGAGCCTTTAGGCAGGATCTAGAAGCAATGAACTATGTTATCGATGTTTATGCCGGAGGTAGGAAACCAAATTATCCGCGTATTGATTCGATTTCTTTTAATATTACCAATAAATCATATTTATACTTGCTTAAAGATGTGGCCCAAGACGTTCTCAAAGATGTGCAACAACCTAAGTTAGCCTTCTACGAGTCACTTTGGACAGCTGTTAGGCTATTGGAAGTCAACGAAAGATGGGACGTGGCACAATTGGAACCTTTGATGGAGTTGGAAAATAAGAAAGCATATGAAGCGATCCGAAAAACAGATTTTAGTCGCTATCCTTACAGCCTGTTATTGACTTTAGGAGCAGGACCAGATCAATACGGTCAACCTATCAGCCCCGGCGGAATGTTGCGTTCCAGAATGGCGGCACGGAGTTACTTCGATGGATTGGCTCCCTTTATTATGGTTTCAGGTGGGCGGGTACATCCCTACAAGACACCCTATATCGAAGCATTGGAGATGAAAAAATACCTGATGCAGGTACTCGGTGTACCCGAAGAAGCTATTTTGATCGATCCACATGCGCGCCATACCACCACCAATCTACGTAATACTTCCCGAATCCTGTTGACTTATGGATTTCCGCAAGATAAATTTGCAATTGTTAACAGCAGTGTACCACATATCGATGCCGTTCAAAATATGGCCGATCGCTGCATGCGAGAATTAGGATATATTCCGTATGAGCTTGGAAAACGCATCAGTGACGTCATTGTGGAGTTTAAGCCTCGTATAGAATCTCTAACTATAGATCCGGATGAACCGCTAGATCCTTAGCTGTTTTTGATTCTTTCTTCAATTTTTATATATTCCCATTGTTCAACCCATAATTACAGTAATTTACAGGTCTCTTTTAGAGACCTGTAAATAGCGTTATGAAAAAATACTTGAAACACTTATCGGCCAGCTTTCTAATAATATTAAGTCCTGTCTTGGCACTCTACGCACAGTCAAAGACTGAATTGACAAATGTATTTTTAGGATCTTCCGGAGATCACGGGCAATTATCTCCGGCAGCATCTTCACCTTTTCATCAGATGAGTATCGCTCCTCAAACCTATCCCACGTTGCATATGGGTTATGAGCACCTAGCTAAAGAAATACTGGGGTTTACCCACAATAGATTTGAAGGTGTAGGTTGTAAGGGGAGTGGAGGTCTCATTTTGGTAAAGCCATTTCTGGGACATCAGGATGATGGCACACCTCTGATTAAAGAGCAGGAAATGGCCGGACCCGGATATTATGATATTGCCTTAAGGGATCGTATAAAAGCACAATTTGCAGTGCATGAAAACTTTGGAATTCATCAATATACTTTTCCTGAAGGAGAAAAAGGACTGACATTAGATCTTGCACATGCAGTCAATGGTGCATTTGTATCCAACACCTATACCATTGACAAGAATGGTATCATCAAAGGAACTGTCAGATCAAAAACAACGTGTGGTGTAGGTATTTACAGCGTGCATTATGCAATCTCCGCCACATCTGGCAACCTTTGGACAGGAACGGATAATCTCTTGACGCTTCATCTAGAAAAGCAGGTGAAAAAAACAATATTACGGATCGCTTTTTCTGCTGTAAGTCCAAATTATGCTGAGGCCACTTTAAACGTTAATAGCAATAAAACTTACGATCAGGTAAAAACTTCTTCCGATAATCGCTGGGAAAGTTATCTGTCAGGTATTATAGTCAAAGGAGATCCTGAGCGCGAGAAGCTTTTCTATTCGTTGCTTTATCGTACCCTTCAGTCACCCTATCAGATTGATGAATCAGACGGCACCTATAGAGGCACAGATGGACAAGTTCACCAGTCCAAAGGCAGACGTTATCATGGATGGGCCATCTGGGACAATTACAAAACACAGTTGCCCCTGTTAGAACTGCTCTATCCTAAACAGTATCAGGATATTGTTTCTTCGGTTTCAGATCTTTATCGTTATGGAAAATTTGATTTTGCAGGACCAAACGAGCCAGCAAACTCTGTTCGAACAGAACACGCTGCGGTAGTGCTTTTAGATGCCCATAAAAAAGAATATGATATAAATCTAACCGCTATCCGTGACTCCTTGGTGCACGACACGCTGCGTTTTGATTTTTCAAAACCAGATAAATATTTAGAAGCCGCTTATGATATGTGGGCTATGGCAGGTTTACTGCCAGAAGACAGGAAGCATTACCTGGACCGGGCAAGTAGTTACAGAACAGTTTGGTTAAAAGAATTTAAAGATCTCAATCGTCCGGATGTAGACCGTATGTCAGCAAGAAATATGTATCAAGGTACAATCCGTCAATACCGCTGGAATGTACCCTTTGATATGCAGGGATTAGTAGATCTGGCGGGAGGTAAAGAAGCATTCACGGAACAATTGAATGATTTTTTTGATCATCATTACTTTAATCGCGCCAACGAACCCGATATACAATCACCCACATCCTATTATGCCAGCAGTAAGCCATCACGCTATCAATCATTGATACGGGAGCTGGCTCTGGATACGGTAATACAATATTACTTTAATGACAATAGCCGTGGTATCGATCCCTTCATAGATCGAATCTACAAGAACCAACCTAAAGCATTTGTACGTACCATGGATGACGATGCCGGCGCCATGTCAGGCTGGTTTGTATTGACGGCACTGGGTCTACATCAGCCTTTGATCGGACAGCCTATTTATTATGTCAGCGTCCCTTTATTTCCAGAGATCGTTGTACAGCGGGGAGAGCAGAAACTTAAGATTAAGGTGCTCAACTATAACGATAAAAACAACTATGTCAAACGGATTTTGCTCAATGGTAAAGATATCAACAGAATTTGGTTACATCATGAAGAACTTGATAAAGGTGGATTACTGGAGATAGAAGCCAGCGCCGAACCTTCTACTTATGGTACAGCCAATATCTGGGTTTCAGATTTAAAACAGCGAGATTAAGAGCTTATTAAACTGATTAATAAACACCCGTTTTGGATCACCAAAAGGGTGTTTTATGCATCTGGTATTGGCACTGAAATGAGCTTATAAAAAGAGATTTCAATCGTGTTGATTTAGGGTAATTTGAGGTGAACCAATCAATTTAATAATCGTCGATAGGTTTAGCTATCTGTTGAAAAAGTATTCGAAATTTATTTTGTTAATCACTTGATTATTTGTAAATTAGAGAGGTTAATTTAATATATTATGGGATTAAAGGTATTAAGTTTTGTTTTGGCATTTATTTTTTATAGTTTCCATGAGCCAACAATAAAGACAGAAGAATTATTAAAAGGAAATTGGGAAAATCAGAGTGAAGGATCTTTAAAAGGTATAAATTTTTTAGGAGATAACATTGTCACTTTTCAATTCGTTAAAAATCAACAAGTTTACAGTTATCAGAAGCTTTATAGAATAAAGAAGTCTGATTCAAAAGAACTTATCCTGGAGATTTATTCTAAAGAAGTATTTAATTCATTTAAGGACAAAGTTGATGGGAATATAAAACTTATTAAAGTTGAACTGCCAGCTCCAAAAATAATGAAAGTTTCTTTTGGTAAAGAAGACAATCAGAGTTTTAATTTAGTTCGTAAAGACCTAGCTATCTTTCATTGATCAATAAGAAGCTATTAAGTTTCTGATATGTTCTTTTCTTATTAATCAGAATTGCTTTTTCAAATCGTAGGCGATTGTATGGCTGTCGAAAGAGGGCATCACGATTATGATGATAACAAATAATTATACTAATTTTATGAAGTACGGTGATGTGAGCTCCGTCTAAGAACTCCGAAGCGTGCAGCTTAATGAAATCGTACAGCTTGTTTAGTGATATTTGCATTCTTAGGATCAATATCAATTTTCGTCTGTTTCTTTACAAATTAAACTTAAAATAAGACTTATAGGAAATTTCTCCTTATAAAAGTGTTCAGAATAAACCTTTAATAGTGATCACCATTTAGTTCGAATAGGCGCTAAAATAGTTGTTTTGTTTAACACTTTATTAACACGTTAAAAATTTGAACATTCATGTATTGCTATTATCTTTATTGATAAGATTTAGCTAAGTAAAAAAGTGTAGATCATAATAATTACCAATTGTTTTTTTTTATTAAAATTTTTACTACTGTTAATCCTGATCAATAATCAAATTGATGAGTTGCTTTAAACGCGATATTTAAGTCAACCTTCTAGGCTACCTAAACCGTATTTTATGATCAAATTCAGAATTATATGAGACAGTTATTTTATTTAATCATTCTTATATTTAACATTTTTAGTACAACTAATATCGCTGCGCAACATCAAACAGATTTAAGGTCGGTCAAGAAATTTGTTGATGAATGGAATTCTTTTAAAAGTATCAGTTATGTCGCGAAAACTTCAGAGAAATCACTTTTTTCTGAAGATACTTTGCAACGTGTTCATCATACCGAATTGATTTTAGACTCTTCTCGAAAAGTCATAGCATTAAAAGAACACATAAAAGCAAGTGAGTATGAGTTTACTAATTTATTTAATGGTCAACAATCATTTTATCTGGGGAACAATAACACCTATGAAGTTCGCAAAAACATTAATCTTAGAAATGAGGTATTTGGATTAGCTGGTAAAATAGATTCCATCTCTTATTATTTAAAAAATAATTCCAATAAGATTCAGCTTTTAGCAGACACCCTAATAAATGGGGTTAACTGCTATTATTTTAGATTTGTTCAGTCCGATGTTAAGACACCCGAAAAACGAACTTTTGAATATAGTTTTTTCGCTTTTAATAAGAATAATTTTAGTCCGGTCTATTATAAAAATATGCTAAGGGGAGAGGTTTCCGCCGGAGGTATTTCTCTTGGGGTTTTGAATTTATATTCTGAAACATTATTTAGCAATGTACAAAAGAATAATCTTGAATATGACCTCACTAATTTTAGTACTCCCTCATCTGCGCAGATTGCTAAAAATGATAAGAAAGAATTACTTAAGAGCGGTGAGATGAGTCCTGCATGGGCAGCAGAAGGACTTGATGGATTGAATTATAGCAGTTCCCAATTTTTAGGTAAAAATACCCTACTTTTTTTAACGGTTATAGATTGTCCAGCCAACCAGCTTTCCATAAATACTATTAACAATATAATTAATAAATATCCGCAAGATAAAATTCAAGTTATTGGACTGTTTGCAGAAAGTAAAGATAGAGTTCAGAAATATAGTGAATCTAATCCGATCAAATTTCCAATTATATCCAATGCAAAAGAAATCAAAGAAAATTATCATGCTTTTGGTTCACCCTATTATTATTTGATTGATAAAGAAGGTAAAGTTTTTAAAAGTAGTTTTGGGTATTCAGATGGTTTAGAAAAGCAGTTGATTGATTCTCTTGAAGAGATGATGACTATGTCAGTTAAATAACCATCCTTTCAATGTAGAATAAGTTGATTAATAAATTTCCTGCCTATAAATAGAAATCCATTATCTGTCACCTTGACTTGAAAATCACTTAACAATTTGTTTTAATCATTCGTCAAAAGAAGCTCACATTAACAGTAAAAGATACGTTTACTTATTTTTAATAATATCATTTATTTGCTTTTGTGTATATGATTTATAAACCACCCCGAGTCTTTGTGCATTTTCTTCTACTGTAGAATCAAAACCAGCTTTTTTGCGTCTCTTATTTACGTTTTTAGCATCTTTAATAGGCATTACATATTCAAATGGCTCTTTTTTACCCGTTTTTGGATTATTCACCATTTGCATATATACTTGGGTACCGTATATCTGTTCTTTTCCTTCGCTAGTAAGTTTTCTGTCCAGCATCATAGCAACATACCGAAAAGGTAATTCTTTATTCTTTCCTGCATTTTCAATTAATTTATAATACTTTGAGATTTTATCTGAATGCTGTACCACATAAAAAACAGCTGTATTTTCAGGTTCACCAACTAATGTTTTACCTGGGTAACCATATTTTTCAATGATATGCTCGACCTTTTCAATATTTATTGAATCAATTTTTTGCATAATTTTCCAGTTACTTTTATCGAGTAAAGCTCTCGGGTAATTGAGGAATTGCGCAATGGTATCTTTCCTTTCATCTGTAACCTGCGGATCTAAAAATTCCCTTATACCCTGATCTGTTCTTAGAATGGTATCCAATTGTTTCTTTAATTCCAGATTTAATGGCTTTTGAGCATAACAGCTTATGCTAATGAGTGCTAATACTGATAGGAATACTTCTTTCATAATTACAACTTATTTTACTTATCAAAAATACATGATAGGAAAAAACTAAAAAGGTATAAATCGGACAACTTTCACATCAGTTTAAATACTGAACTCCCATTTCCAGGCAGGAAAGTGCCTTTTTTAAAGGATCTCAATGCACAACCCGTAAATTGTACAAATTCTTTTCTGAAATGCGATGAATCGTAATAGTCTTCAGTAATTAAAAATCTATGATATGCGTTTGTATTTTTCGAGTATTGAGCATCAAGTGCATTTCTAAATCTAATTATTTTTTTAAAGAGGGAAGGATTGCAACCAACATACTTTTTAAAGTACCGTAGGAAATTTCGTTCAGACATACAGGCGGTTGCTGCCAGCTCTTTCACGGTCAATTTATTGACTTCAGAAGTGCTGTTATTAATTCTTTCTAATGGATCCCCTTTGTGTACGCTTAAATTCAATAAAAGAAATTCTTCGAGGCTTTCAATTCTCTTTTCTAAAGGAATTGCGAAGAGTTGTGAAGCAAATTTAGACCATTTGGATTCGCTCAGTAATTGATGTGACTGAGCTGCTATTTCTACAAATGGCAGCTCAAAAAAATAGTTGATACCGCAGGGTGTAAAATTAATTCCTATTTCGTCTACAGGATCATTAAACGTGATTAGTGTCGGTTGTGTTAATCTACCCAATACAATAATTTCAGGTCCATGGGTTTCATCTCTTATGAAGGTAACTTTGTTGGGCTGTATGGATATCGAGGTCTGATTAAATAGGGCTAGACATGTGCCCAAATTTGGAAACGCTGTATACCTTAAAGGAAAGGTCTCTCCATGGTGTGACACTGTAAAACAGGTAATATATTTTTTTAGTTGATCGGAAAATGGTATAATATTGGTAAACATAATAGTATATCTAAAAAAATTATAAAAGGAGATATATCTTAAAGATAATAAGATTATCGCGCACTTGCACCTATAAGAAGCACATTTCCAAAAGTTATCTCCCGTATGATCTTTAGTTTTTTCTTATGCCTCACTATCCTGTCTAACTGGTTATTTCTATCATTACAATCAATCTATGACCACGAAGATGGATAATAATACCAATTCCATCATTACTCAGCAACATGGAATTGATAAAAAAATAATATTCTATTTCCAATAATTAGTTTATAATTGCTGTTCATTATAAACAAGCTATAATTCGTATTTTCAAGTCTCACATGATATTACAACATTAAGAAGACACTGGCGCATTTTTGTGAGTAAGGGAAAAGTTGAATGGATGGGGCTGATTAAAGAATGATCATTTAAAAGAATAATTGATAAAATGGATAACAGGAGAGATTTTCTAAAAAAAGCGGCGATGCTAACAGGTGGTATGTCCTTGTCGCAACTGCTACCTCGATCTATTGCTAAGGCCATGGCTATAGATCCTAAATTAGGGAGTACGTTTTACGATGCAGAACATGTTGTGCTACTTATGCAAGAAAATAGATCATTTGACCATGCATTTGGCACCCTAAGGGGAGTTCGAGGATTTAACGATCCACGTGCTATCCGGCAGCCCAATAACCAGAAAGTCTGGTTACAGACACAAGCTGATGGTAAAACATATGCTCCTTTTCGACTGGATATTAAAGATTCTAAAGTCACTTGGATGGGCTGTCTGCCACACAATTGGACAGACCAGACCGATGCCCGCAATCAGGGCAAGATGGATCGCTGGCTGGATGTCAAACGTTCGGGATTTAAAGATTTTAAAGAGATGCCCTTAACATTGGGTCATTATACGCGTGAAGATATACCGTTCTACTATGCCATGGCCGATGCATTTACCATCTGCGATCAACATTTTTGTTCCAGTCTAACAGGCACCAATCCCAATAGGCTTTATTTTTGGACAGGCAATATCAGAGAAAAACTGACCGATAAAGCACTGGTGTGGAACGGAGATTCCGAGTTCAGTGGTAAAGCCACATGGAAAACTTTTCCTGAACGCCTTACAGATAGCGGGGTGGACTGGAAAATCTATCAAAATGAAATATCGTCCAGTAGTGCCGGTTATAGTGGTCAAGAAAACAGTTGGTTGGGGAATTTTGGGTGTAATGTAATGGAATATTTTCCTCAATATGCTGTCAGATATAGCAAGCGTTATCAAGATCTATTGATTGAAAAACGAAAGCAGATCGACGCAAAACTTGAAGAGCTAAAGGAAAAAGATATTGTAACTGGGGAAGAGTATGAGAAATTGCAAAAGCGGCTGCAAGAAACCTTAAAAGAGCAAGAGCTGTATACAGACGAAAACTTTGAAAAGTTAAGCGCATACACAAAAGAAATCCATCGACGTGCATTTGTGAATAACAGTGCTGCTCCAGACTATATGGAGCTCGAGCAGATGGAATATCAAGAAGGCGATGAGACCCGCCAACTCCAAATACCGAAGGGTGATATCTTGTATCAGTTTAGAGAAGATGTGGACAGTGGCAAACTGCCTACGGTATCTTGGCTAACGGCACCGCAGCTTTTCTCGGATCACCCCGATTCACCTTGGTTCGGAGCCTGGTATGTCAGTGAAGTTCTGGAAATCTTAACCAAAAATCCAGAAGTATGGAAAAAGACTATCTTTATCCTTACTTATGACGAAAATGATGGTTATTTTGACCATGTGGCACCTTTTGCGGCGCCAAACCCTTATCGTCAAGATTCAGGTAAAGTTTCTCAAGGCATCGACACACGGTTGGAATATGTAACAAAAGAAGAGCAATATCATCCCGAAAGCGGCCGTGAAAGTAACATCGGCCTTGGGTATCGTGTACCGATGATCATCGCCTCTCCATGGTCCCGTGGAGGTTGGGTAAATTCACAGGTGTTTGACCACACCTCACCATTACAGTTTTTAGAGCGGTTCATTAATCACAAAACACGTTCTGATATCAAAGAGACTAATATTACAGCATGGAGGAGGGCCGTTTGTGGAGATTTAACCTCCGCTTTCAGACCATATAAAGGGGAAGTTATAGCAAAACCCGAATTCGTTCAGAAAAAGCCATTTATTAAAAGCATTCATCAAGCACAATATAAAGATGTGCCCAAAGGATTTAAAGTCTTAAATCAAGCTGAAATAGAGCAGATAGAGCAAGATCCTCGAACTTCGCCCAACTTCCCGAAACAGGAGAAAGGGAATAGAGATTCATGCGGACTACCTTACGAACTCTATGTTGATGGATATTTTGATCAAGAAAATGTAGCATATAAGATCTCCTTTGAGTCTTCAAATCGCATATTCGGTACCGCATCAGCAGGAGCAGCATTTACCGTTTACAGCGAAACTTCTTATCATAATGAACAAGGAAGAAGTTGGAATTATGCTACCGTTGCAGGAGACCGGTTGCAGGATAGCTGGTCATTAGAAGCCTTCGAAAAGCCTGCTTATAAATTAAGCGTTTACGGTCCCAATGGTTTTTTCCGAAGATTTGCTGGAGGTAAAGAAAACCCAAAAATTAAAATTTCTTGTCGTTATGAACGCGATAAAAAAGGTAAAGGATTTACAGGCCGATTGCTGGTTGAGATCGCGAATCATGAAGACAGTCAGGTTGAAGTATGGCTTCACGATAACAGCTATGGACAACCAGAGCGTAACATTAAGGTGCGTGCCGGTTCGACCTCGGTTGCCGAAGTTGATTTATCCAAACAGCATTTTTGGTATGATATAAAAGTAAGCTGTACTGGATACTTGAACTATTTCGAGCAATTTGCAGGACGTATTGAAGTTGGACAAAACGCGAAAAGCGATCCATTAATGGCATAGAAGTCTTAACGATCCTTCTATTATTAAATAAAAAGCATCATACACCTCAAATTGTATGGTGCTTTTACTTAGATGCAAATTAATAGCGTACCATTCTATATCTGATTCCTTTTATCGGCTATAAGTTTAATTCAATGTGGCTATTACTGCTGACATACCGCTGTCACCCGTCATCGTTATCTTCGTTTAAATATTAAAAATCAAAAAATGAACAACATTACTATTGAAGAAAAGAAGATTATCGGTATGACCATTCGAACTACCAATGAAAATGGACAATCTGCAAATGATATCGAATTATTATGGCAAAAGTTTTGGAAAGATGAAACCATACATCAATTCGAGCAAAAGATAAATAACGACATCTATGCCGTTTATACAAATTATGAAACAGATTTTACAGGCCATTACGATACCATTATCGGATATGAAGTAAGTACGTTAACGGTGGTTCCAGAAGGACTTGTCGGTCTAGTAATCGAAGGGGGAGAATATGCTGAATTTGTGTCCAAAGGAAAGATGCCAGAAGCCGTATTCAATACTTGGTTGGGCATTTGGGGTGATGAAGAATTTAATTCAAAAAGAGCCTACAAAGCAGATTTTACCGTACATGGTGAAAAATACAATGATGGTCCTGAGGCAGAGGTAGAGACCTTTATCTCTGTTAAGTAGTGATCTTTATAGTTTTTTGTTTTTGTAGCGGTACCAAAAAAATATAAATAAGATAGTATTAAAATAAAAGCCGTTTGGAATGACCAAACGGCTTTTTATATGACCTTATTTTTGATGCCGTATTTTGCTTCAACTTTTTGAAAATCGAATAGTAAGAGATTCATGCATCATACAATATGAAGTATAACAGCAATATTTAGGTTGTTGCTAAGAAGTAAAATGTTTAAAACACCTTTTTAAACACGTAGATTATTAATCAAATCAAAAGATATTAAATCAAGTGGACATGTTTTCATTTAAAAGTTTAGTATTGCTTTTGGTAGTTATTACCAAATCTCTTAAATTATTCCAGCGGTTCAGAAATTCAGTCGGGAAGCTGAAGTAAAATTCTTTAAATTTTTTCAATTGTTAACGTTTTATGTATGATTTGTTTATATTAGTCAAGCCAATCAACGAACCATAAACATGTACGATATTAAGGATTTTAGTGAAGAGCAAAAACATAAAATCGCCATTATGCGTGATGAATATGTGTTTAAGGAGTTCTTCATTAAAAATTTAGAAATTCTGGAGGAATATGCCTTATCCATTGTTAAAGACGATTGTCACGCTGAAGATGTCGCTAGCGAAGTATTTTGGGAGATCTGGAATATGGGTCCAAAGCTTATGGAGATCAAATCAGTGTCTGCCTACTTATACCGGGCAACAAAAAATAAATGTCTCAATCTATTACGAAATAAAATAGTTCGTTACGAATCTGTTGAACTGCATTGTAATACCTTAATCGACGACCTATCTCCTGAAGCACTTCTAATATCTACCGAGAAAACCAAAGAGATTGAATTTGCAATCAATCAATTATCACCAAAAACCAAAGAAGCATTTCTTTTGGTAAAAGACTGCCAGATGACCTATAAACAAGCGGCCGAAAGCATGGGTATCGCAGTCAAAACAGTAGACAGACACATGCAGATTGCAATCGAAAAATTATATTTTCTATTAAAAGCAAAAAAATAACATATCGTATTGGGGATTTTGCTCTTTTCATGTGTCTTGCTATTAAACCATGAATATGTCATCAGCAGATCAGCAATATTTACAATTGATTCATAAAGTTTTGAACCAGTCGATTTCGGGTTCAGAATTGGATGAGCTGTATCGTCTAATGGCTGAAGATGAAAATAGAATCGATCTCTATCTCTTTCTAACACAGAGCAAAAGTATATCTGGAAAAAAAACAATCCCCAAAGAAACACGCTACGAAAGATCAAAGCAAAAATTTATGTCTGCTGCTGTTTCCCAAGAACCTGTAATAGCACAACCAATAGAGCCTGAACGTAAAGTGCGAAAATATAGATTCTCAATAGCAGCAGTGATTATATTTTTCATTTTAGCAATAGGAGTTACTTACATCTATATGCCAGTAGCTAGTAATGATAGCATCACACTTGTATCCGCCAAGGGAGAGCGTAAATTCTACAGGTTAAAAGATGGTACGGAAATCTGGTTGAATGGCGAGAGCCAATTGGAATATAACACGTCATATGGACATAGTAACCGTGATGTGAAATTATCCGGTGAAGCTTACTTTAATGTTGCAAAAAACAAAAATCTACCTTTTCATGTCGATTCTTATGGCAACAGAATTGAAGTATTAGGTACTCAATTTAATGTCAGAGCCTATCCTGAAGAACAGAAAATGGAAACAGCATTGATTGAAGGGAAGGTCAATCTACAAATAAAAGACAATGGTAAATATCGTCAATATATTATGCTGCCGGGAGACAAAATCGAAGTAACCAACATCATGACCAATGCCATGCGTATCAGTAAAAATCGTCAGAATACTTCTCCTGATAACACACAAGTAATTATTGATATGAAAAAAGCTACCGCTACAAACGGTGAACAACTGGATATTCTTTGGACTAAAAATAAGCTTGTTTTTCAAAATGATCCATTGGAACTTATGACAAAAAAAATGGAACGGTGGTACAATAAAACGATTGTCATAGAAAATGAAAGACTCATGAATGAGTCTTTTACGGGTGTATTTGAGGAAAAAACCTGTAAAGATTTACTTGACCTGTTAATTAAAACAGGTGTCAATTTACATTACACAGAAAAACAAGACAGTATATTAATTTATTAAAAACCCAAAATTATGAATCAAACCTTTACAAAAAAGGGTATATCGTAACGATATACCCTAAAAGATGAATGAAAAAGCACAAAGCCCTAGTAAAGTAATGTGCTTAATTACTAACTTCTAATATCTAAATTATGAAAAAAAATTCACATGTCGTCAGTCATGTGCCAATTCTTTATTACCTAAAGTGGCTCTTCATGGTAAAATTTACGCTGTTGCTTATTGTAGCTTTGGGCTACAACAGTTATGCAAATTCGACACTTGCGCAAGGCAACATTACTTTAAAAAACAAAAGCATAAAGTTTAAAACTTTACTACAGCTGATCGAAAAACAAACTGATCTACGTTTTATCTACAATGACAACCAGATTGACAAATTTGTGATCAGCGATGTAAATGCAATTAAAAAACCATGGAATGAATTGTTAGAACCTATTTTAGAAAAAACAGGTCTTAAAATGCAGGAGATCAATGGTGGCCGGATTATTATTTCACCAATCGTAGTACAGGACCCCAGGTTTCATGGTAAGATCATCGATAGCAAAGGCGAACCTTTACCAGGAGTATCCATTAAGGAAAAAGGATCTGATAGGAGTACACTTACAAATGAAAAAGGAGAATTTACGATTGCGGTTAAAAATACACAAAGTACGATCTTAATCAGTAGTGTCGGTTTTGTATCAAGAGAGGTATCGTACTCATCTGCTTTTCAATCTATTCAGTTAGCCGAGGATCTTGCTCAACTTGAAGAAGTCGTTGTCGTTGGTTATGGAGCACAAAAGCGCGTCAATTTGACCGGTGCCGTTTCCGCAATTAGCGGACGTGAACTTGAAAACAGGCCCGTTGTCAATGCAACACAAAGCTTACAAGGGATCGTACCGGGACTGAATGTCAGCGTTGGAGGAAATACTAAGCCTGGTCAAAGTTTCAATCTCAATGTACGCGGAGTTGGAAACATCAGCGGAACAGATGGCCCATATGTACTTGTAGACGGAATGGAGATGTCACTTGCAGATATCAATCCAAGCGATATTGAAAACATTTCAGTACTGAAAGATGCGTCGGCATCTGCTATATATGGATCAAGAGCAGCATATGGAGTTATATTGGTAACAACCAAAAAAGGTACAGCTGGAAAAAAAGTAATCAGTTTTACCGGCAATACCGGAATTACTTCACCTGTTAGATTACCCGATATGGCTAATTCCGTAGAATTTGCCAACTTCTTCAATGCAGCGACCTTTAATGCATTGGGTACGAAGCAATATTCGGAAGACAAGATTGCGCTATTGCAACAGTATATCAATGATCCAAGCAGTCTTTCGATTTTTCCAGAAGTCAACACCAACAATTATGCAAGCTGGGAAAACAGTGCCAATGGAATTGCTAACACCAACTGGTTCAATCTGCATTATAAACCAACTGCTCTACGTCAGAATTATACACTAAACATGAGTGGAGGCAATGCAGGTACGCAATTTTACGTATCGGCAGGTTATTACAACGAAGAAGGAATCTTGCGGTATGCAGATATCGACTATAAACGCTATAATTTCAACAGTTCAGTTTCCTCAGATCTGACCTCTTGGCTAAAACTAAAAGCCAATGTTAAATATACCAGAAGCAATAACCAAACGCCTCTAGCAGGATATGAAGACATGTTCTTCCATAATTTAGCGCGTATGCGTCCCAATGTATCACCTTACGATTTTTATGGTAATTGGAATGAACAATCCATGGTTCCATATTTACAGTCGGGTACAAAAGACGATTTGACAAACAATACACTAGCAATATTAAGTGGTTTGGAAATAAGTCCTTTAAAAAACTGGAAGATATTTGCCGATCTCAATTATAGGTTAGATAATGATGCTAATGATATCTTAAAACTCCCAGGCACAATTTATGGCATTGATGGAGCTTCTTATCTTGTAAATCGTTCTGAATACAATATTCCATTAGGAGGCAGTTTTGAGCGTAAAATGAACAGCAACAATTACCTTACACCTAACATCTATACCAACTACAAATTATCGCTAGACAACCATAATTTTGATGTTACGGCGGGTTTTCAGCAAGAACTAGATCAGTTTAAAGAAATCTACACATCCGCTAGTGATTTGATTAGCTTCGATCGTCCGGGTATAGACCTGTCGACAGGAACCAAATCAAGTAAAGAAGCACGTAATCATTGGGCAACACGTGGTTTCTTTGCGCGTTTGAATTACAATTTCGACCAAAAATACCTCTTGGAAGTCAATGGCCGTTATGATGGTTCTTCCCGTTTCGCGCCCGACAATCGTTGGGGCTTCTTTCCATCGGTATCGGCGGCATACAACATCAGTGAAGAGTCCTTCTTTAAAGATGAAGTCAGCTGGGTCAATCAGCTGAAAATACGAGGTTCATACGGATCATTAGGAAATCAGGCTGGAGCAGGACTCTATGCGTACTCGGAAAACATGAGCATCATCGTACCAGGTGCCAACGGAGCAGGAGGAAGGTATTATTTTCAAAATGGCCGCGAGAGTTATATCAACGCTCCGGGTGCTTTCAATCCATTGATCACCTGGGAAACTGTACGTAGCGCCAATTTTGGTCTTGATTTTACGGCATTCAAATACAGATTGACCGGTGCAATTGATATCTATCAGCGCAACACCAAAGATATGCTCGGTCCATCTCGAGATGTAGCCGATCTTTTCGGTACAGTACCCGCAAAAAGTAACAATGCTGATTTAAGAACACGCGGTTGGGAAGTTAATGTCAAATGGTGTGATCAGCTTTCCGAAGACTGGAGCTATAATTTGGGCTTAATCCTCACAGATTACAAATCAATGGTTACGAAATATCAAAATCCAACAAAATTTGATCCAAGTGGACAATGGTACGAGGGCAAGACATCTGGTGAAATCTGGGGCTATACCGCCAATCAATTAATCCGTACACAGGCAGAAGCAGATGCTTATAATGAATTGGATCAGTCATTTTTGTCCGCTCGCGATTGGATCCCTGGAGATGTCATGTACCTTGATATCAACAATGATGGAAAAATCAATAATGGAACCAATCGCTTAGGTGATATGGGCGACATTTCCATTATCGGAAACAGCACCCCAAGGTATAGCTATAGTATCTCTGGTGGATTAACGTGGAAAAATTTATCGATGAATATGCTTTGGCAAGGTATTGGTAAAAGAGATTTTAGTCCAGCAGTGGCCGATGCTTACTTCTGGGGAGCAGGTGCTTTAGCGCAAGTGACCGTTTTCAAACAACATTTAGATTACTTCTCCGAAAGTAATCCCGATGCTTACTATCCCAATCCTTATGCAGCACCTGCAGGTGCCATTAATTCTTATATCAATAAGACCCAGCTATCTTCAACCCGTTATTTACAAAGTGCTGCATATTTACGCCTCAAAAACCTGACCATCAGTTATAATATCCCTAAATCACTGATCCAACGCTGGAAGTTCGAGCGTATCAATGTATTCGTTAGTGGCGAAAACTTATTGACTTTTAGTCCATTGGCGAAAATGTTTGACCCAGAAACCATCAATGGAGGTTCAGGTACAGGGAAGATATATCCCTTAAGTAAAGTGTATTCTTTTGGTCTAAACGTTAATTTCTAACCCGAGCAACATGAAACTATATAATTTATATTTATGCCTAATTACAGTGAGTATCACTGTGTTTTCAGGGTGTAATAGCAATTTTTTGGATCGAGAACCATTGGATCAATTATCCACAACAGGGAGTTTATCCTCGACCAATGAGCTAAAACTGTATGTCAATCAGTTCTATCAAACTTTACCCGGTCATCCGAATTTTACCGGTGGTATCGGGCCTGCTTTTGATGACGCACGTACCGATAACATGATATTTACCAGTGTAGATCCGAGACTTAGCGGACAGTTAACGGTTGCTAATGCTTCAAGTATCAGTGAATATACGCAAATAAGATCAATCAACTTTTTTCTAAAGCAATCAAAAAATGCAAAAGGAAATCAAACTGAGATCAACAAATATCTAGGTGAGGCATATTTCTTTCGTGCTTGGTATTATTTTGAGTTGGTGAAAAAATATGGCGATGTCACCTGGGTCAATCAATTGTTGAGTTCCGAAGATGAATCTACGCTATTAGCAAGGGACAGTCGTGTTATGATCGTAGATTCTATCCTCAACGACCTGAACCGTTCGGTCGATCTTTTACCTACTGTATCTACCAATGCGAGTATGCGTGTTCACCGTGATGTGGCCCTGGCATTGAAATCACGTGTTGGTCTTTATGAAGGAACATGGCAAAGGTACCATAAATTAAAAGGGACATCATTTGCGAGCACGGAAGCTACAGAAGATAAGATTAAGAGTTATCTGACTCAAGCACGTGATGCCGCCAAGACCATTATAGATGGTAATCGCTGGAAAATATATACCACTGGAAAATTCAATGATGATTATCGCAATATGTTTAATACGGCAAATCTTTCTACAAACAATGAGGTTCTATTATATCGACGCTATAATCCTTCAGAAAATGTCGGTCACGGTGTTTCCAAATATCTATCAACAGGAGGGGGAGATATCGGTTTGACCCAGAGTCTCGTGAGTGATTACTTAACAGCAGATGGTAAACCTTTTGTAGGTACACTACAGACCGAAGCGCAAAAAACATACAGCCAAGATTTAAAACCTACAGTTCGTGATCCACGATTAGCACAAACAGCAGTAGTGCCACAGGCGCCTTTACGACCTGATGCTGTTGCCGCCAATTTTCCACCGATCAATCAAAGTGGATTCAATCGTTCAACTACAGGTTACCCGATGTACAAATATGTCGAGTACAATAGTCTTCCTGCCGTATCTGATGATGGCATGAGTGCTGCTCCTGTCATTTATTTCCGTTATGCAGAAGTATTACTCAACTATGCCGAAGCTATAGCTGAACTTAAGGAAGATCCGAGTAAAATTATTGAAGCGGTACGACCGTTGCGTGCCCGTGTTAATATGCCGGACATGGATTTCGATCGCGAGTACAATACTGCAGCAAACTACCCATTTGCACAGCTAGACAAATTCGTACAGGGAGTAAGAAGAGAAAGACGTGTCGAGCTCGTAGCCGAGGGACATCGTTTACAAGATATTTTACGTTGGGCAGCGGCAGATCAATTGCTTGTTGGCAAAAGACCTTTGGGAATTCTGTTTACAGGAAGCAATATTGCGCAAGAAAATAACACTACAGGTTTTTACAAAGACAATCTGTTATACTATGACACTGCGCCAGCAGGAAAAACAGTCAATTTCTTTTTGTCCGGTAATCCTGGTGATGCTATGCGCTATATGGATCCTTATAAAGCAGTATTGCCAAATGGGTATCGCTTTAGAGTCGATCGAGATTACTTACTTCCCATCCAACAACGGATGATTGAATTGACAAATGGCAAATGGAAACAAAACCCAAACTGGTAAAATCACTATCATGAAGATATTCATTTATAAAAAAGGAAACATCGGTTTCCTTATACTCCTCATTTTATTCGCGTTAGTTGCTTGCAAAAAAGAAGACCTTCCTGCTAAACCTGTCGCTGGTCCATTTCAGATGACCAGTACCGTGACAAACGAAATAGAGAAAATAGCAAGTACTTATACCATAAGTATTGAGGGGACCACCAATGGTTGGTGGGTTACTTTACCTGCAAACGTACAGTGGTACACTATGGAACGCAAATACGGCTCTGGTAATGTCACACAGAAACTGACGATTAAGGCCAATGATTCAGGTCAAGATCGATCGGGCTGGGTCAAAATAAACTCGACTTCCAAAGAAGAAGTAATTATCAATTTTAAACAAAAGGGATCATGAAATTAAGTTTTATTATAATTCTAGCGCTTGCCTTGACTACAGGAAGACATGTTTATGGACAAAAAAAACCCAATGTCGTCATCATTATTTCCGATGACCATGCATATCAAACCATAGGGGCATATGGCTCAAAATATGGAAAAACACCCCAAATAGATCGTATCGCCAATGAGGGTGCTATTTTTAAAAATGCTTTTGTCAATAATTCAATATGTGGCCCCAGTAGGGCCACTTTATTGACCGGAAAGTATAGCCATAAAAATGGTTTTAAGGATAATGAGACCTCCGAGTTTGATTTTAGTCAAGATCTATTTGTCAAACAGCTCCAGCAGGTCGGGTACAATACCGCCTGGGTCGGTAAAATCCATTTGGGAGACAAATTACAAGGATTCAATTATTTTGACATTCTGGTCGATCAAGGCACATATTTCAATCCAGATTTTATCAGTAAACAGGGACGTAAACGAAGTGAGGGATATGTTTCAGATATTGTGACCGATAAAGCTTTAACGTGGCTCGATACCATAAATCAAGAACAACCTTTTTGCTTGGTTATCGGTCATAAAGCTACCCATCGTACCTGGATGCCCGATCCTGCAGATTTTGGCACCTATGACAGCGTCGATTTTAAATTGCCGGAAACCTTTTACGACGATTACGAAAGCCGTAAACCAGCCAAGCTTCAGGAGATGTCTATTGATAAGGATATGCGCATGGGCTACGATCTAAAGATGTTCGAATCTGTTGAAGCGATGATGCAGGATGGTAATTTCAAACGAATGACACCAGCACAGCAAGAAAAATACATCAATTATTACAGACCGATTTATGAAGAACTTAAGCAATCCAAGTTGACCGGAAAAGCTTTAGCCGAGTGGAAGTTCAAGCGCTATATGACCGATTACCTCAATACAGCACAATCCATGGATAGGAACATCGGAAAAGTATTGGACTACATAGACAATAAGCAATTAAAGGAAAATACAGTTGTCATCTATCTGTCCGATCAAGGTTTTTATATGGGCGAACATGGTTGGTTTGATAAACGGTGGATGTATGAAGAGTCCTTCCGTACACCAATGGTCATGCGCTACCCGCCAATTTTAAAACCCCATACTGAAATCAATGGAAAGGTCGTCAATGCCGATATTGCACCGACTCTCCTGGAACTTGCATCAGTCAAAAAACCGAAGGACATGCAGGGCGAGTCTTTTGTACATGTGCTCAAAAACCCATCAACAGAACATCGGAAAGATCTTTTCTATCATTACTTTGAAAATGGAGAACATGCTGTCAACCCACATTTTGGAGTACGTGATGACCGTTACAAATTAATCCGATATTATAAACGTCAGGAGACATGGGAACTTTTCGATTTACAAAAAGATTCTCAAGAACTTCATAATGTCTATCATGATCCGGCCTATCATTCCATCGTGAAAATGATGAAGAAAAAGCTAGTTAAGCAAATTCATCTTTTTGACGATACGGAGGCAGCTACAATCTATAAGATAAATATCGATTAGCACTGTATCTATAGTACATTCTGAACAATTTCGAAAATATATTCAAATATAAAATAGCTTAAAGGTATAATTTAAATCAATTTTAAAGCCGTTTGGTATTCCAAACGGCTTTCTTTAATAAATATTCTTGTTAAATAGTTCAAAATTTAAATGCCAAACGAAGATTACATTGATACACTTGTTATGGACCATGTTAGGCATTTCTCTTCAAGAAGTAGGTCGATGCTTACCAAATGATTTCTTCTCCATCTTCAATAGAAGCTGAGAGACTAATTCGGAAGAAATTCCGTATTTGTCGCATAAAATGGAAACGAATGGTTGCATACTTAAAGGTATAGAATAAATATCGTGTTTAACATAATAAAAAATGCCATTATCTTAAATAAATAATGACATTTTTTTATATAAAATTAGTTTATTCGCTATTTCTGGAGGAAGAGTTTTTACTTAGCATCGAAGACTTTCGTTAAGTCAACAAGTTCAAAGTTTTTATCGACCTCAAAAAACTGTCTTAGTATAGCAGCATGTCCACTCCCCACCAGAACAAGAATAGTTTTGGTATGAGGTTTTAATTGATTCTGAATATTAGCGTACATAACCAAATTCCTTTTATACCAGTCAGTAACGAGATTGGACCCTAAATAATCTTTATTAGTCATCACTTTATTAGCAAATGAAATATAAAAACCAATGTTTTTATCCAAGTTGGACTTTTTATTTATACATATAAATATATCACTCAGATTGCTTTTTTCTAGGCAGTTATCCGACAAAGAGGCATTAATTTTACTAAATTCTTCTTTCAAAGCTGGATTTGAATTTACCTCTTTTAATAAAATATCAAATCTCATTTCTATCATACTATCAATAGGATATAATTCTTGGTGTTCTAATTTTTTCGCTAATCTATAACCTAATTGAAAAGTTTCACCTTCGATATAATATCTTTTTAACCGTTCTCTTTTTATTGTATCTGTGAACTTGTGATATTGATCTTTTAAATATGATTGGTAGTTTGCATTCAATTCGTTCTTTTTGTTAAAATTACTCTCGACAAATATTTGATCGGGTTTATAAGCAGATGCCTTAATTTTATTCGTAATTTCTTCTAAATCTTGTTGGCTTTCTTTAGATAATATATTTCTGTCTTTTTGTTTGATCATATCATTTCCAGGATTATTAAAGTGATAAGTTCCTAATAATATGACTTTTACTTTTTCTTGAGCCGATACAAATGAGAGTTGAAAAAGTAAGAAAAATAAGATGAAGTTAATTTTGCCCATGTTTATTTATATTTATTTAAGTTATTGATTTTTTGCAAATATATAAAATCACTTGCTTGTTAAATATAAAAAAGGGTATAATTTATAAAGTAAATGGAGCCTTTTCGGATCTGGAAAGAGTTGCGCCTGAGACTATCGATTTTGAATGTAAACAGTAAATCTGAACAGAATGCTACAAAGTGTCATCAATCTAGAAAGCCATTCCGTTAGGAATGGCTTTCTAGATTTTCATTTTTTTATAGCAACTAACTAACTATTGCAAATGCATGATTGCTTAGACTTGCATGAATGCTTTGTTGTCATTATCATTTATTTAGAAAGTTGCGTTATTGGCGTTAGTAAAACCTTACGGAATTCAACCTCAGCACCTTCAGCTTGAAGCGCAATCTGACCACTGTTTGCGGTACAGTCGTAACCTTCATTTACAAGGTCACCATTTACCCATACTTTTATCTTCCGGTCTAAGCATTCAATCCTCATACTGTTCCATTCACCAAGAGGTTTCTCAGAATTGTCGGTAAGATTCAAAATCCGACGTTTTTTATCTTCTGTAATGCCCCATTCAGCAGGTTCACCTCGACGCTCAACCATATTTGGTACTTTAATGTCCTCCACAATACACCAAAAGTCTCCCGCATTTTCATGCATCATCTGTACTTCAATAGATTTTGGAAACATTCCATAAAGCGCGCGTGGAGTAGAGGCATGCACCAGTACACCGCAGTTTCCTGATTTTCCTGCAAAACGGTATTCGACATCCAGACTATAGTTTTTATACGACTTATCGGTTATAATATGGCCATTTGGATTACCCATACTTACCAGCATCCCATCTCTGACAAGAAAAGGGCTTTTTACAGTCGTATTTTTGTCCATTTCTGGAACATCGATATGCCAGCCAGCTAAGTCCTTGCCGTTAAATAGGTTTTTTGATTGCGCACACGAAGATAGGGAAAACGCTAAGCTGCTGACAATAAAAAGAGCAGAATAATAAAAGTTCATATTTGGTTTAGGTTTGAATGATTATCGTTAAAACAAACATACATAATAATTTTCATAGGAATATTAGTTTTTACTTAGATTCGATTCTCTTTTAAACGATTAAAATTGACAAGGTAATGTGATAGTCGTAAGCAATATTTATTTAACTCGGATTGGAACTGTATAATCCATATTTACTTCCATACCTTGCAACCGTCCGGGGTTCCAATTCCCCATTTGTTTTATTGCACTAACGATTTGCTCTCGTACTTTTAAAGGTACTTTTTCAGAAATTCGAAAATTATTAGTATTACCGCCACGATCAATAGTAAAGGTGACAGAAATAGATTGACTTGATACATCCTTTATGAGGTCTTGGGGTATGCTTAGATTTTTATATAATGACTTCATAAATACATCCATTCCTTTTGGATATGTAGCCATACTTCTTACATTTTCTTGAGAATATATAATAACTTCTCCATTTTTTTTAAATCTTTTCCCTTGAACCAATTGATTATCTTGGTAAAGTTCTTCATAAAAAGTTCCCATATTCCTACCTTTCCATTTTCCCACTTTTTCATTATTCTTTAATTCACCTTCTGTATAATCTTCTCTCGCATTCTCAATTCTTAAAAAACCATTTCCCCTTTTAAGAAGATAATTTCCAATGGAATCGAGATACAATAAGTAAAAAGGTTGAGTATCTGTTGTTCCAGAAAATATTTTTTTACCAATTTCCTCATGAACAATAATCATCTTTAGCTTACCATTTGGGTAATAATAATATGAAGAATCAATTGGCTCTGAATATTCGTTAAACTTTTCTAAACTTTCTAAATTGCCATTGGGATAATAAGAAACAAGTTCACCAATATATTTGAGACCAAATTCAAATGGATTATTAAGCCTACCACTGTAACCATTAGATTTTAAAGAATCTGTATCAGTATAATAGCTTGTGATATTAAATAGATTTAATGAATCGTTTCCATAAGGAACTATTTTTTGATAGGAGTATGAATCTTTCTTTGAAGTGATAATTTCTCCATTATTATTAAAATAGATATATGTCGTATCTGGGTGAGAACCATCTATGTTGAAATCTTCTCTTTTGTTCGCAAAGCAGATCTGTGAAAAAGATGTGAATAATATCAGAAATAGTAAAATAATATAATTCATAATTATGGCTATGATAATAAAATTATAAATTTTTGTTCAAAATTCATAATTACTCAAATGTACAGGAAGCAATTAATTTAAGTTATGATCTTTTGGAACTTTTGCACCCATCTCAACTTTAGCGGAAAACACCAAAATTTGAATTAATATTGCAATAACAATTAGGATCACGATTTCGATGTAAGACATTAATCTACTTCTGCTCGTCATACTGATTACTTCATCTAGCTTGACTTTTCCTTCCTCCAATTGAATCGAAGACAATGTTTCTAAAGTTTGTCGTGCTTGTTTGCTGATCTCAATAGCTTTAGCATGATCTGTGGCATTAACATTTTGCGCTATTTGTTGAATATAGATTTTAAATGTATTAAAATTGACATTTTCTTTATCTGTTAGCACAGTTTTTTCATAAAGTGTATTGATTTGCTTGATTTTATCTAGTTCCAAATTAACGTTTTTAGATGAATATTGAGGTGCAGATAGTAAGACAAGTAATTTCTCCATGCGATTTGAAAGCTTGTGAATATAATCAGCCACCACTAAGCGATCCGAATATAAAGAAGTTACCGATTCATTAATTCTTTTGACCAAGTGTTGCTCTTGAATATTGGTCAACATCACCAAACAAAGGACAGAGAAAAACAACATCGCAGCCTTAATTTTATTTTTCACTGTAAAAGTCCACATTGGTCGTATATTTTGGTAAAAAAACTGAAGAATAGCAATTTAATAAAAATTAAGCTAAAGAGGAAAAAGTAGTTTTTTATCCTTAGTTTTCGTCGTTGAAGCAATTTAGATGACGTAGAACAGAATTATAGTAACATCTACATTGTTTACTCACTTATTAGGGATTAAACCATGCTATAGACAATAGTCAAAATTGAATTATAACTCATACTATACAAAAATGAAAATTTTATTATTTATCGTTACATTATTCATTTCTCTTCATCAAGAGTTTAAGAAGGTTTATATTCTTATGGATAAAGATGATACATCAATAATTTATAATGAAGATCTTAAAAAGGTCAATCTTTATATAGATCATACATTAATACCAGATGAAAAACTTCAAATGGGTATAAAGCTATATATCGCAAGTTTTTATGTAAATAATAGAAATAATTTGTCCGCCGATTTTATTAAAATTTTTCAATGCTCTATAAGTGATTTTGGACGCATGAATAGAAAACCTATAAGTAAAGTAATTTATTATTTAGAACACGAGAATCATGGGAATTTGCCTTTCGTTTATCAAAATGATGCATATTTACTATTAGAAATAAATGAATTAAAACCTAATATTACATCGATAAGAGAAAAATTGGAAAAAAGTGGAATGCTTTTAATTGAAGGTGATGGGAATCTTCAACAGAAAAAATTAAAATGGCTTAAAAAGTGATAATATAATAGGTTCGTGACGATCCAATAATTGATATAGTTATTAAAATGGGCAAAATGAAAGATATTGAACAAGTAGTTAGGAACCCAATTTCAGAACAGGAAATGATTACTATATTGTCCAAACTCTCGTATAGAAGTGATTTTATTAATGAATATAATTTTTTTAAAGTGGATGCCACATGAAAATTTAGAAGAATTTTACAGATCAAGTAGATTTAAGAACAATAATCAAACACTTGATGATGCTATTGTACTAGTTGATAGTATAGATTATTGTTCAGACCATCTTTTGAAGATAATTAAAGTAATACTTTTTTCAAAAAAGAATTATTTTATTAATTATCCTGTTTAGATTATTTGTTAAGCCAAAATAGAAAAATAGATCATTCAACTTATATGATGTTAAATAAAAGATTCAAAAATAATTTAAATGAATTTCTAAAACTTCATGCAAATATTAATCTTTTAATAACTGAAAATAAACCAGAACAATATGTGATACAAATAATAAAATCTGCGCATTATCCAGATATTTTTTATCGCTTTTTTAATTCTATCAGTTTTAATACCTCGTCATTTAAAAATCATATAAATAGCGATTAAATATATCGCGTTTACCGAATATTCGAATCGCATAATTTTCCCCGAGCTGCTAAAGGCGAGATAAAGCTAATTTTTGCATTTATGATTCAACATTTTGAGAGATGATATCAGATTGTTAAGAATGATTTATTCTAGGCAATATAGATTCGATAGTATTTGTTGATGGAAGTGATCTAATCTTTGCAACAAAAAGGACTAGTTCAAAACCCTCTTGCCACAAAAATTATTCTTCATATCACAAAGAATCTTGAATTCTTTATAAGGATTTTTATTTCGTAAATTCAACCTGAGAAGTTATTCCGATTACAATATGCGAATAGCTTCATTTATGCTAATAAAATGAATCCATGAACAGTACGAAACGAAATAAGGGTTTTATCTTTAAGCAATATGACGAGCCGTTTCAAACGCCTTTTGACAAATTATTTGATATTTTCAAGGAACTGATTACACACACCTCCGGTGATTTTAATGAAGCTATTGATTGGTTGCGGCAATTGGACAAAGAGTTTAAACTGACCACTTCAGCATATACCGTTGACGATTTCATTGCAGATCTGAAGAATAAAGGATACATCAGAGAAAAATTGGAACTAGGCGGCAATGGTAGCTCTTCTATTACCTCAAAGCTGGAAAAAGCCTTACGGCAGCATGCTTTAGATCAGATTTTTGGAAAGATGCGAAAAGGAAAGTCCGGCAACCATAAAACCAATCACCAAGGGCGGAGTGATGAAAATATGGGCGATTTCAGAAACTATCAGTATGGGGACAGCCTTGAGAAAATAGCCTTGACGGAGAGCCTTAAAAATGCGCAGATTAATCATGGAATAGGAGAGTTCGCCTTATCAGAAAATGATCTCGTTGTCGAAGACACCCAGTTTAAATCACAGATGAGTACCGTGTTGATGATTGATATTAGCCATAGTATGATTCTATACGGTGAAGACCGGATCACACCCGCAAAAAAAGTGGCCATGGCTTTATCAGAACTTATCCTGACACGTTATCCCAAGGACTCACTGGACATCATCGTTTTTGGTAATGATGCTTGGCCTATAGCGATAAAAGATCTACCTTATCTGCAAGTAGGACCATTTCACACCAATACGGTCGCAGGCTTGAAGTTGGCGATGGAGATCCTCAGACGTAAACGGCATGCTAACAAGCAGATATTTATGATTACTGATGGAAAGCCGAGCTGTTTAAACTTGCCCGATGGTAGTTACTATAAAAATCCGATGGGTTTAGATCCTTTTATCACCAGCAAGTGCTATAGTATGGCCGCACAAGCCAGAAAGCTGGGAATACCCATTACAACCTTCATGATCACTTCAGATCCCTATCTGCAGGAATTTGTTGACGAATTTACGGCTTCAAATCAGGGAAAGGCTTACTATACAGGACTTGGAGATCTCGGAGAAATGATTTTTGAGGATTACGAAGAAAATCGTAGAAAGAGAATACGATAAACAATTACGTTAATAAGATATACATTTTGCGCAGCATTTGCGCTTCATTATAAAAACATATGGATTACACGAAGATAACAACATTTGGCGCACTAAAAGCTTCTGGCTATAAACCTAAAACGATAAAAGAAGAATTGCGTCAGAATCTGATTACAAAGATAGGCAACGGCGAAACCGTATTTACTGGAGTACACGGCTACGAGGACACCGTTATTCCAGAACTAGAAAGAGCTATCCTCTCCAAACATAATATCAATTTCCTAGGTCTTCGTGGGCAAGCAAAGACACGTCTAGCCAGACTTATGGTTAATCTATTAGATGAATATATACCTGTGGTACAAGGCTCTGAAATTAATGATGATCCCTATAACCCAATATCGCGTTATGCTGTAGAACTATTAAAGGAAAAGGGTGATGATACACCGATTGATTGGCTTCATAGAAGTGATCGTTTTGCAGAGAAACTGGCTACTCCGGATGTAACTGTCGCAGATTTGATCGGCGATGTAGATCCGATCAAAGCCGCAAATCTGAGACTGAGCTATGCAGACGATCGTGTGATTCATTTTGGCATGATTCCACGGGCAAATCGCTCGATATTTGTTATCAATGAACTGCCCGATCTTCAGGCGAGAATTCAGGTAGCACTTTTTAATATATTGCAAGAAGGAGACATCCAGATCCGCGGATTTAAATTACGTCTGCCGTTGGATGTCCAGTTTGTGTTCACTGCAAATCCGGAAGATTACACCAACAGAGGAAGTATCGTAACGCCCCTAAAAGACCGGATAGGATCACAGATATTAACACATTACCCCGAAACAGTAGCGATTGCGAAAACCATTACTGCTCAGGAAGCTAACTTGGAAGCGGCACAAAAAGAACAAATATATGTTCCAGAACTGGCTCGTGAATTGATTGAGCAGATCAGTTTTGAAGCCCGCAATAGCGAATATGTTGATGAAAAAAGTGGTGTCAGTGCGCGTATGAGTATTACCGCATTTCAAAACTTATTAAGTACTGCCGAACTGCGGATGCTCAAAAATGGAGCTCCGGCCACAGCAATAAGATTGAGCGATTTTATGGGTATTGTGCCGGCTATAACCGGTAAGGTTGAGCTCGTATATGAAGGTGAGCAGGAGGGAGCCGGTACTGTGGCAATTCAGTTGATTGAGAATGCCGTTAAAAGTATATTTCTTACTTTATTTCCAAAAATTGAGAAGTTTGAAAAGGAAAATGAACGCTATCCCTACGATGATATTGTCCGCTGGTTCTCGGAATCGGAGGGTATTGAATTATCCGATGAACTCACTGATGTAGATTACGAACATGCATTGGACGAAGTGACACCTATCCGCAGTTTGATACAGCAGTATCAGCCACAGACGAAGCCTGAAGATTTCTATTTTCTGACCGAATTCATCCTATGGGGACTTACGCTCAATAACAAGTTAAGTAAATACAGAGTAGGTAGCGGTTTGCAGTTTCAAGATAAGTTTCAAGAATATTTGAGAAACAATCTATAGCAAGCTAGCACTGGAAAATCATATATTTTTTTCATTACTTACGTAAATGATGAAAAAATATGCTTTGTTTTATTTGCTGTTTATTATCTTCACCGGGCGAGCTATGATGTAAAATTTTGATTCTAAATTTTGATAATATTAAAAATCAGCAAGTCACTTATATTGACTTGCTGATTTTTAACTTTTAGTGATTGTAGGCGCTCCTCCAAATCTGAAAAGAATAGAGTCTTTTTTTAGTAAGAATTGGTGGAAATAGTAAACTTTATATGAAATGCAGTGATGAAAATAGATTATGCTTTTGTTGTATTTTTATATGCTTATATAAATCAAATTGATTTGTCTTTGGATAGAAGTAGATGGGAATCCATTGATAATTTGAGGAATTTTTATAAAAATCAAATTTCACCCAAAAATATTGTTGCTTATCTAATGAATAGATTGAATCTAGAAGTCGAAAAAGTGGATAATTTAATTTTTCTTAAGGAAGAATCTTTCTGGGTGAGAATTAAAGATTCCTTGCTGTCTTCTTTTAAAAGAAATATATTTTTGGAACAAGATAATGTCTACTTTTTGTGTAACAGGCTACTTCTTTTTGATCAATTTTTAGAGATGGATATGCAAGTTCATCGACTAGAATTAGAAAAACTAAGAATAGATTTCTCGAAATTAAATTTTGATATATTAATGTGGAAATTAACCAAAAAAGATCGCTTAAGGGCATATAGAGTAGAACATTTTTTACAAAACACATCCGTAAATACTCTTTCTATCAGTGAATTTAGTAAGAACTATTTTAAAAATTAACTTGATCTCCTTCGAATAAATTGAAGTCTATTTTTTGAAAAAATTAGTGTTAATATCCGCCGTTCATTATCATTGGCAAAAAATGAGAAGTAAGATTAAGAAAATCAGCGTTCAAATTTAATTTTTATCATTTATTATAGAATAATATTAATAAAAATGGAAGATTCAGTAATAGAAGTGTTTTCTCCAAAGAATTTTAACTCATTAAAAAAATATCAAAATTTATTATGCCTCATAGCTTTTATAAATTTATCGATTGCATTGGTAATGGAATTTCCTTTTTCTTTTGAATCAATAAAAATGATGATTCAGACTATCTCATTAACATTATTTTGTATTTGCATATTTTTGTTTATTCTGATTTCCATAATATTGAGAATTTCCAAAAGAATATCTTATTGCTATATAAATAGTAGTGTTCTGTATTTAAAAACAGATAGTTGCCCAGAAGAAATCAGTATGGATAATATCAGTTTAAATATTAGTTTGTCCAATCTTGCTGACAAAGATTCGTACTTAGATTGTGGACATTTTATAGAAATTAGCACTTCAGACGACAAATGCCAGTTTCCAATAAAATTTAACGCCAGTCTTTTACATGTATTCCCTGAATCTAATGTGAATTATATGCGTAAAAGCCCGATTTTGATGTGTGAAACTAAAAATTTACTTAAAAACTTACTAGATTTGACTTGGGCCACATCATAGCATTTTGGAGAGGTTATTAAGATAACGGTTTATGTGATTTTAGATAGAATAGCATTGAAAAAGAATTATTTTTTACAATAATATTTTGGTCATCATATATAAGTAGTAAATGAAGACTTCGCATTTTGGTATACTTATTATTTTATAAAAAATCATCAAACAATCAAATATGTAATTCTTAGTTAGAATACATATTTGATTGTTTTACAAAGAAGAGATGCTCTTCTTGATTCTATTTGATTTTTTCTAGAATAGAATATTGAGATAATATATCCCTAAGTTTATTACCACGTATTAGCTTCTGAACAATCTGAAGAGTTATCCCAAATTCTGCCAGCAAATGCCCCATATTGATCATAAGTATCAATATCTTGTTGACCTTGTGCATTCAGGAAGTTCGAATAAACGACTGAAGCGCCAATAGAACGACGGCCCCCTTGTAGCATTTCCAAAGCTTTTTCATCTAACTTATTGTTTTCTAGTGAAGAGAAGCTCTTCATTCCACTTAACTTTTTCATAATTAAATTTTAAGATTTTATTAGCGATTACCTTACCCTGACCTAAGAGCTTTTGTTGCAATTGCTAATTATTAAATCTAAAATTCGTTATATACAGCAGGTGAAGCAAGCGAATACTGATATTCGATGGTTTTAAAACTATAACTGTCGTTTATTTATGGATATTCGTTATAGAAGCTATATTTTCGATAATTACTATTGGATTAGTGGCTGGTTTTCGGTATTCATGGTCTACCAATGCTCTTCTTGTGATTATTTTATATCAAGGAAATGCTAAAGGAGAATTTGAATGACTCTTTAAGTCAGTCTCTTGGCGAAAAAGTCATTCATCATGGGGAGAGTACTACGACACACCATCGACTACATTACTCTGTCGCTTCCTTGCAATTACGCAACGAAACAAAATCCTCATTTGGAAGTACACCATATCTCTTTTTATAAATAGCCGAGAAATAGTCAGATTTTGAATAGCCCAGAGCATAAGCGACTTCATATATGGTATTGAACTGACCACTTTTTACCATTTCTTTTGCTAATAACAACTTTTCAGATAGAAAGAAGCTATTCGGATTGCATTTATATATTTTTTTGAATAATCGGGTATATTTAGTCACAGACATACAGGCTATTTCGGCTAGCTTTTCAGTACCTGGAAATTTTTCAAGCAACTGTTCCATAAGGTAAACTTGACTATTCACAACTTGTTGTACATCAAATTCAGACAGCTTACCTACTACAAATTTCTGTTCACTTAACCTTTCAATAAGACTTCCAAAAGCCTGTAAGGCGGCTCCTTTGAGAAATAGTTCGTAGGAACTGTCTTCATATTGACGATCTTTCAGTTTTAGAAGTAACACCCGGGTACGGCTATCCATGTGACTATAGAAATATATGGTATTCTTTTTCGCATAAGTCTTTTCAACTATAGACTCAGGAACGATATTGCCCAGATGTTTATGAAGAAGCTGTTTCGAGATCAGTAACCGAAAAGAATACATTCGTTCTGAAATTGGGGGAATATAAGTACTGCTCAAACCCGCATCAACAAGCCCCATTCCTAATTTTGAATGATAACCAACTTTATTCTTCGTATCATTGACTTTGTGGATGCTGATTTGGTCACTGATATCATAGTATGCAATGCAGAAATCACCGGATGAGGCAACTTTAGTAAAGGATATGCTTTGATGAAAGGTGAGGTCTACCACAAGAACTGTCAAGCCAGGAATGACCTCCATAAGATAAGAGCCGCCGTTAGCTAAATTTTCAGGAAAAACCAATTGCCGTTGATTAAGGTATTTTGCTCCAAGTTTTTCGATAAAATCTTGCCTCCAGTCTGTATCCATGGTTACCGTATGAGAAAATTGAATACTATTTTTTGCAGATGTCTCCATTATAATTTTGTTAAGTAGTCCTTGGGTAAAACGCCAAAGTAATTTTTAAAGAGATGTGTTAAATTGGATGCGGTTGGGAACTGCAGTTCGTGGGCGACTTCTCCAATATTATAGTTCCCGCTTACTAGTAGATCACGTGCCAACTCCAGCTTGTTATTAAGGTAAAATTCATAAGGAGTAAGACCTGTGATCTTTTTATACAATTTTTTAAATTTTGTTTCGGACATCAAAGCATGTTCAGCAATTGTTTTGATTCCTGGGAAAGAATCTTTAAGCTTACTGATCAGAAATTCCTGAGAGGAAATGATAGCAGTAAAATCAGTGTCGTTAAGTTTACTGACAACAAGGTCTTTTTTGATCAGTTCATCAAGATATTCTCCCAATAAGTTATAGACCGTTGCACTAAGAAACAAATCAAAGGTTAGCGGGGCAATATTGCTATTTCGAAATTCATTAATATATTGTAAACTATTATTGCTCATGATATTATAGTGAAATATCGTATTTTGATTCTGATCAAAGACCCGATTGATCAGTTTTTTTATATGTCCAGAACCAATTAAATATTCTTTGAGAAGTGTTTTACGGAGGAAAATGCAAAAGTTGTATGTCTTGGTTCCAGCTTTAACACGGTAGTCGAGGTTTACACTGCTCTCAACAATGGCAAGATTGTAATTCCATCTTCCCATTGCCAATGCGTCATTATTTGTGATGTGAGAAGAGTCCCCTTCAGTGAGATTAAAATAGATGCCAATAAAATCTGAATTTGTATTGCGGAGCTTAAAGTGAATATCTTGGTGGTAGAGGACATCTGCAAACATAACCGTGATGTCTGGATTTACAGATAGCACATAGCGGGTTCCGGTATGGACGGTATCCGGAATTAGCATATGGTTACCGCTAATGTATCCACCTAAAGCTTTTGCCATTGGCTCTACCCAGTCAGTTTCTATACCAAACTCATGAATGATTTCTTTCATATGTAAATAATGACTGTTTTATGTGACTAAATATTTTATAACAGCTGTCGTATCCCATGGACTAGAATTTTGTTAGGTTGTTCTGTTTGTACTCAGGTTAAAAACCTTGATTTATAACGTATGAAAATTGGTACATGATACACTATACTTCTTGAAATATTGCTTTATAATGAAATACTAGCCTAGAGTTCTGATTATTAGTGCAATTATTTGACCATTATTTAAATAGTTGCAGTAAAAAAGAGTGTTAAAAGACTAAATTTTTATATACGTTTTTGGACAGAATCATAAATTAAGTGAAAATTGGTCTTCAGTTGATATTTTATAACGGTATGCTGGTATTGCTTCTTGGGAGTTGCATGTAATTTTGTCTTAAATAAAATTAATATATAAATATAAAGAATATGAAAACAAGAAAGATGCTCGGTCAATTATTATTAGTCTTAACAATAGCAATAGGAATTACAGCTTGTAGTAAAAATGATGCTGATGAATTGACTCCTCCCACAAATGCAATCACATCTGTAAGATTAGTATTTACAGATAGTACAGTCAATGAAAAATCAGCTGGATCAAAGGTAGATCTTACAAAAGTTGCTTCGGTAAAAATAAAATATGCAGTTACTGAAGGAGAAGTAGGTATAAATGTAGTAAGGGAAGCAACGCTGATGGTTAAAGGCGATAGTTCAAAAGTAAGTACTTTCGATCTTAAGACATTAACTTTTAAAGGTGGAAGTAAACTTACAATTTATGGTGCAACGTTATACGATAACAAAGATAAAGTAGTAGGTGGATGGTCAAAAGTGGACAATGATGCCTTTGAAGTAACGAGCCCCGAAGGTGTAGTGGTGATGGAGCGTATTTATGGAACAGTAGGTTTAGAGAGATTATAGTCGTTAATCTTATTCTAAAAAAGTGTCGGAAGGTTATGCTTTCGACACTTTTTTGCTTTTATTTATAATTTTAAGATTATATTATGCCTTCTGGTCATTATTTTTAGTTCGAGGGCCACGGTTATAGATTATTAATCCATTTAAGAAGTTCCGAAGTAACTGGTCTCCGCAAGGTTTGAAATTTGGATGATCTTCTTTACGAAATATGGCACTTAATTCCGTTTTCGTTGCCCTAAAATCGACTAACGCTAATACATTAATAATGTCGTCGTCCGTGAATTTTAAAGCTACTCGAAGCTTTTTCATGATATCATTATTGCTCATCTTATAAATATGTTACCTTAAAATTTTCTATATTTTATTATTCGTGCCCAAGCCAAAACGCTGTTAGAAATGAATATTCCTGTCAAACTTAGATATATTTGTCTTATTATACAATTATAATTACAGCTTATATTAACATAAATATCGGTTCTTTACGACCAATAATAATTATTTCTTGTGCGAAATCTCTAATATGTAAGTCTATATGAATGGATTGAGCAACATTCAAGAGTAAATCATAATCAATACTACTGTAACTATAATTGCCCTGAAGTGTAAGGCAGACCTTAATTTAAATATTATGCACAGTATTTTAGTTATCCTTAGACTTTACAAATAAAAGATATGCAAGTCGTTGTTGTGTAAAATCAGCACTTGGATAAATATCGCGTATAAGGTTTTTACAATCTTCGGCACAGCAGCCGGTGTCTAGCCGAGCGATGTATTCAGTGATATCTTCTAGATTGATGTATTTGATTGCCACAAGAGTGGCGCAACCTTTACTTTCTTCATTTAATGTAATCTCAAATACTTGCCCAGTCTTATACCGTTCATTGGGCATCCGTAATGTGGTAAATGCCTCGCAGTCCAATTTATTATTCCAGTTTTTTGAAAAGTTAATGTGTTCCATTTTGGTATTAGCGAGTAGTTATAGTGATATGACTATTTGTGTAGTCCGTCTTTCAATACAAATATAGGTACATACGGGTATGCTTTAAAATTTGGTCATTTATTCTTTTAATAATATTTAGCTATCACATTACGATTTAAATGAATACTTATATAAGTAATCATGATCGCCAAATAACATGTCTTGGTGAGTCTGTTGGAATTTCGTCAAAAATAACGTATTTTAAGGCATAATATACCAAGTTAGGGTTCAGGTGAATGTTAATTATTATATAATTAAGTATATTTGCTCAAACTGTCTAGTAACAAAATTTAATGCAAAAAAATAGAGTAGGGCTTATTGGTAGTGGTAGTTGGGCTACAGCAATGATTAAAATGCTGGGTGACAACGTCGTTGAAAAGGATATACATTGGTGGGTCCGTAAACAAGAAGATGTTGACTATATCAAAAAGCATAAAAAAAATCCAAGTTATTTAAGTGCTGTTGAAGTAAAACTGGATACAGATCATATTTCAACAAATGCAAGAGAAGTAATTCAGGTGTCAAATATTATTATTTTGAATACACCTGCCGCTTACTTGAAAGCAGCCTTAAAGGATGTGACAAAAGCAGATCTGGAAGGAAAAATTATTGTTTCTGCCATAAAAGGTATCGTACCAGATGAAAATCTGATTATTGGCGATTATTTACAGGAGGTATACGATGTCTCTTTGGAGAATATTTTAGTTGTCGGTGGACCGTGTCATGCTGAAGAAGTTTCTTTGGAGAAACTATCTTATTTGACTTTTGGTTCCAAATCTGAAGAAAATGCTAACTTAGTGGCATCTTTACTGGAATGCCGGTATATAAAAACAATCATTTCGGACGATGTGTATGGGATTGAGTATGGTGCTGTATTGAAAAATATTTATGCATTGGCGGGAGGAATATGTCATTCGTTAGGCTATGGCGATAATTTTCAGGCGGTTTTAATCTCAAATGCAATCCGCGAGATGGAAACGTATGTCGAGACCATTGATCCAAATCCTCTTCGCGATATTAATAAATCGGCGTATTTAGGCGATCTTTTGGTAACAGCATATTCGCAGTTCAGTAGAAACAGAACTTTTGGAGCGATGATCGGAAAAGGCTATAGTGTACAGTCTGCCCAGCTTGAGATGAATATGGTAGCAGAAGGTTATTATGCTTCTGCATGTATACAGCATTATATGCGTAAGCATCAGATTGCCTTACCTATCTGTGAAGCCGTTCACCAAATCTTATACCAGCATAAATCTGCTGCAACAATCATAAGCCAACTGGCTGAAAAATTAAGTTAATTCAAGATGATCGATAGATTAAAAATCGCTGAAACTTATAAAACAATTCAGGACGAGATATGTCAAGCACTTGAAAAGCTTGATGGTACCGCTAAATTTGAAGAAGAAATTTGGGAACGTGATGGCGGCGGCGGTGGCCGTACAAGGATTATGCAGCATGGCAATATCATTGAAAAAGGTGGGGTGAATTTCTCTGCTGTGCATGGAAAATTGCCGGAAATGATCAAGAAATCATTTGGTGTCGATGAAGATGAATTTTTCGCTACAGGTGTATCAATTGTTATTCATCCAAACAATCCATTCGTTCCTATTATCCACATGAACATCCGTTATTTCGAATTGAATGATGAAATTCGGTGGTTCGGCGGAGGCATTGATCTTACACCGCACTATGTTATTGAAGAAGATGCACAATTTTTTCATCAGCAGTTGAAAAACGTATGCGATATCCATCACCAAGATTTTTACAAAGATTTCAAAAAATGGGCAGATGACTACTTCTATGTACGCCATCGTGAAGAAACACGTGGTATAGGTGGGGTTTTCTATGATAAACTAACACCTGAAAAAACAGGTCTGTCATTTGAGGAAATTTTTCAGTTCTCATGTGACCTTGGACGTACATTTGCACCAACATATACCGAGCTGGTAAACAAAAATCGCCATAAAGACTATACAGAACACCATAAAAACTGGCAATACCTCCGTAGAGGAAGATATGTTGAATTTAATCTTGTTTGGGATTCAGGAACGAAATTTGGTCTTGAAACTAATGGACGTATCGAATCCATTTTAATGAGTTTACCGCCACAGGCAAATTGGGCCTATGATTTTCAACCAGAAGAAGGCTCGGAAGAAGCCAAAACACTTTCTCTTTTGAGAAAAGATATCAATTGGATACAATAAATTAATTTAAATAACCTGAATGGTTTCTTATCAGAAATTTGAACTAGAAAATGGTCTTCGCGTACTTGTTCATGAAGACAATAACACAGCAATGGCCTGTGTCAATATACTGTATGATGTCGGTGCGCGGGATGAATCTCCAGACCAAACGGGATTTGCACATTTATTTGAACACTTGATGTTTGGTGGATCAGTCAATATTCCCGACTATGATACACCTTTGCAACGTGTGGGCGGTGAAAACAATGCTTTTACCAGTAACGATATCACCAATTACTACATCACGCTACCTTCTTCAAATCTAGAAACGGCATTGTGGCTGGAATCAGACCGTATGCTGAGCCTTTCTTTCTCTGAACAAAGTTTGGAAACACAAAGAAGTGTTGTATGTGAGGAGTTTAAGCAGCGTTACCTCAATCAACCCTACGGTGATGTATGGTTGAAATTAAGACCCTTAGCTTACCAAGTACATCCGTATCGCTGGGCAACTATCGGAAAAGAACTTAAACATATTGAAGATGCAAAAATGGAAGATGTAAAAGCATTTTTCCAGAAGCATTATACACCACAGAATGCCATTATGGTTATTGCAGGTGATGTTAAGTTTGAGGAGATCAAAACACTGGTAGAAAAATGGTTTGCAGATATTCCTGCAGGAAATAAATACATGAGAAATTTACCTCAAGAACCAAAACAAATAGCAGAGCGTAGGGAAGTGGTAGAGGCTGATGTACCACTTGATAGTTTGTTTATATCTTTTCATGCACCTGCACGTATGGATGAAAACTACCATGCAATGGACTTAGTATCAGATCTACTGTCTCGAGGATCATCTTCTCGTCTATACCGTCGTTTGGTTAAAGAACAGGAACTATTCAGTGAGATCAATGCCTATGTGATGGGAAGTATCGACCCCAATTTATTCTTAATTGAGGGAAAACCATCAGACGGCATTAGTCTGGAACAAGCAGAGGAAGCCATCTGGAAAGAACTGGATATCTTAAAATCTACACCTGTTCCGGCAGAAGAGCTTGAAAAAGTGAAGAATAAGATTGAGTCTACACATGTATTTGCCGAATTGTCGATCTTGGATAAAGCCATGAATCTCGCATATTATGAGCTACTTGGTGACGCCAATGAATTAAACAATGAAACAGCCAAGTATTTGGCCGTTCAATCGGAGCATATACAGCAACAGGCAAACGAAATATTTAGAAAAGAAAACGCATCTATATTGTATTATAAATCAAAGGAGGTGGCAAATGCTGAATAGAGCAGTAGCACCTGAAGCCAAACCGATTGGTGATATTCATTTAAAAAGCCCAAAAGTACTTGCTTTCAACAATGGAATTCCTGTTTATGTCTTTCATTCGCCTGATCAAGAATTGGTACGCATTGAGTGGATTTTTAATAATGTCTTCAATGAAGATGAAAATCCGCTACTAAATAGTGCCCTAAGCGCTTTGTTAAAGGAAGGAACAAAAAACTATAACAGCGCTGAGATTGCGGATAAAGTCGACTTCTATGGGGCTTTTCTAATGCCAGAATACGGATTTGATATCACTTCGCTGACATTGTACACATTAAATAAACATAGTAATGTGTTATTACCTTTGATCAAGGAGATTTTAACAGAATCAGTTTTACCGCAGAAGGAACTGGATACCTATCTCAGAAACAATAAGCAAAAGCTTCAGGTTTCTCTTCAGAAAAACGATTATTTAGCGAGAAGAACCTATTATAATCATGTTTTCGGTTCGGGAAACCGTTATGGAAAAACGCCCTCTTTAGAAGAATATGATTTGATTTCTAGAGATGCTTTAATCGATTTATACCATAAGCAATTTACTCCATCTAATTGTCGTTTAATTATTTCCGGTAATGTATCTGAATCTTTGCTTCAAGAGCTTAGCTTATATTTTGGTGATCAATGGCTGGCTACAGACGAGGTACCATTGACCGAACCGAATTTAACTGCAGATACAGGACAATTGATTTATGACGAAAGAGCAGAGGCATTGCAATCTGCCATACGTATCGGTATGCCGAATATAAATCGTAACCATGTGGATTATCCCGCTTTGCAATTTGTAAATACGTTACTGGGCGGTTTTTTCGGGTCAAGGCTCATGCGTAACATTCGAGAAGAAAAAGGCTATACTTACAGTATCGGTTCAGCTGTGGGTTCTTTAAAATATGGAGGTTTTCTGACTATTGCGACAGAGGTTGGTGTAGATGTAACCGATGCGACATTGACGGAAATCGAAAAAGAAATTGAAATTTTAAGAACAGAATTAGCGACTATAGAGGAATTGGACTTAGTGAAAAATTACCTCTCAGGATCTATGCTAGGTTCTTTAGAGAGTATTTTTTCACATGCAGATAAGTTTAAAAATGTGCTACTTGCTAACATGGATTTGACTTACTATGACCATTATATGAATGAAATCAATGCGATGACTCCTGAAAAAGTAAAGGAAATCGCTATTCAGTATTTTGACTATAGTAAGATGATTAAAATTGTGGTTGGAAAAATGAAAACCCTAGAATTAGTCTCTGAATTGTAATTAAAGGCTGACAATAAATAATAAATCATTCATACTTTGTATTTTTGTTGTATACAATGATGTATGGAACAATTTAATAAATAAAATTCGTAATGGAATTGAAACTCAAGAAACCTTTAGCATTCTTTGATTTAGAGACTACAGGAATCAATATCTCAGCAGATAGAATTGTTGAAATATCAATATTAAAGGTGTTGCCTAATGCTGAGGAGCAAGTATATACGAAGCGGATTAACCCGCTTATGCCTATTCCTGCAGAATCATCCATGTTCCATGGTATCTATGACGAAGATATTATAGACGCGCCAACATTTCAAGCGATTAGTCAAGAAGTAGCAGATTTTATTGGTGACGCAGATTTAGCGGGTTATAACTCCAATAAATTTGATATCCCTATGCTGATGGAAGAATTCCTACGTTCAGGAGCTGATTTTTCGTTGGAAAATCGTGTTTTTGTTGACGTACAGAATATTTTTCATCAAATGGAACAACGTACTTTGAAAGCTGCTTATAAATTCTATTGCAATGAAAGCCTAGAAAATGCACACAGTGCAGAAGCAGACGTAAGAGCTACATATGAAGTTTTGAAAGCACAGTTAACCAAGTATGAAGGTGCTGTGTATGAAGATAAGCATGGTAAACAATCTGTACCTGTTGTAAATGACGTCGAAGCATTGTCAGATTTTACTAATATGACAAAACCAGTGGATTTTGCAGGACGGATTGTGTACAATGAAGACGGAGTAGAAGTCATTAATTTTGGTAAACATAAAGGACGTCCGGTTACAGAGGTTTTTGATGTAGAACCAAGTTACTATGCGTGGATGCAAAATGGCGACTTCCCACTTTATACTAAGAAATGTTTAGAAATAATCTGGAACCGTCATCGCTCAGCTAAAAAAGCAGCAAAATCAACAGAACCCATTCACGCGGCTGAAGATAAGAAGCAAGCTAAAAAAGAATTTCAAAAGCAAGAAAATAAAAGCCAAGCAACAGCGATCACAAATGATATGTTAGCAAGTCTAAAAAATAAATTTGGTTAGGTCATAGTACTCGTTAATTAGAAAACAATATTTTATAAAATAATATTATGTCTCAAGAAATAGAACACCTACAGTGTTTAATAATTGGTTCAGGACCCGCAGGATATACAGCAGCGATTTATGCAGCCCGTGCTGATATGAAACCTGTTATCTATACAGGGATGGTACCGGGCGGTCAGTTGACGCAGACAACAGAAGTGGATAACTTTCCTGGATACCCAAAGGGGATTACAGGACCGATCATGATGGAAGATCTACGTATGCAAGCAGAACGTTTTGGTACTGATGTCCGTTTCGGATATGCAACTAAAGTTGATTTTTCTGGTCCGGTACATCAGGTTGAAATCGACGGAATTAAAACTGTTACTGCAGATACAGTAATCATCGCTACAGGTGCAACAGCAAAATGGCTAGGACTTGATAGCGAACAAAAGTATAATGGTTTTGGTGTATCTGCATGTGCAGTATGTGACGGTTTTTTCTTTAAAAACCAAGAAGTAGCGATTGTAGGTGCTGGTGATACGGCAGCTGAAGAGGCTACCTATTTAGCAAAATTATGTTCTAAAGTACATATGTTGGTGCGTCGTGATGAATTTAGAGCTTCTAAAGCAATGGTTCACCGCGTGATGAATACACCAAATATCGAAGTACATTACAATTCGGAAACCAAGGAAATCTTAGGTGACGGTCAAGTGGTAACAGGTGTTCGTGTTTTAAATAACAAAGATCAATCTGAAAAAGTATTGGATGTAACAGGATTTTTTGTTGCTATTGGACACAAGCCAAATACAGAACTTTTCAACGGTATCTTAGATATGGATGAAACAGGTTATTTAATTACACAGCCAAATACGACGGCAACGAATATTCCAGGTGTATTTGCTTGTGGAGATGTACAGGATAATGTATACCGCCAAGCAATTACAGCTGCAGGAACTGGTTGTATGGCTGCTTTAGAAGCAGAGCGTTATCTAGCCGCTAAAGAGGATGTTGCGTAAATAATACGTAATCACATAAAAAGGCC
This sequence comes from Sphingobacterium sp. MYb388, assembly GCF_037479535.1. Taxonomy (NCBI): domain Bacteria; kingdom Pseudomonadati; phylum Bacteroidota; class Sphingobacteriia; order Sphingobacteriales; family Sphingobacteriaceae; genus Sphingobacterium; species Sphingobacterium sp. MYb388. Next base: position 213,933 of record NZ_JBBGYV010000007.1, read on the forward strand.
AGGAAATTATTCCTGGCCTTTTTTATACCATATTCTTTAAAAATTTTATAGCTGAGCTTTAGCTTCTTCCATTTCATATACTGAATCAATCTTCCAAGAAGATTGATCTTTAGAAGCTTTTACAGCCAACTGGTCACACCGCTCATTTAAAGGATGGCCAGCATGCCCTTTTACCCATACTAATTTAACCTGATGTAGTTTGTATACCTGCATCAATCTTATCCAAAGATCTTTATTTTTCTTTCCTGCAAATCCTTTTTGAATCCAACCATATACCCATTTCTTGTCGATGGAATCTATAACATATTTGGAATCTGAATAGACTGTAACCTTTTGGTTGAGATTTTTTAAAGCTTCTAGACCAACTATTACCGCCATCAGCTCCATGCGATTATTAGTGGTCTTACGATAACCACCAGAAAACTCTTTCTCAATCAGTTTACCTTTATACGCTTCATTATCACCCGTATAAACTGTCCTTAATATCGTACCGTAGCCACCTGGTCCTGGATTACCGCTCGAAGCACCATCCGTGTATAATTCAATCATCAGTACAAAGATAAATTATTAAGCCAAAAAACCGACTTTAAGTTTGAATTGAACGAATAAATTCTTACTTTTCACCTTTTTAAAACCTGATATTTCAATAAGTAACTATGATTCGGAAGAAGTCAATATTAGCAGTGTTGTTTTTAGCGCTTTCTAGCTACAACGTTTTTGCACAAGAAACTAAAAACAAGAATGAGGACGTAAAAAAAATGGAATGGTTTGAAGATGCAAAATTAGGCATTTTTATCCATTGGGGAATTTATTCGGTTAAGGGGGTTTCTGAATCTTGGGCTTTTTTCAATAACTATATCAGTCATGAAAATTACATGAAACAACTTGGTGGTTTTACAGCCAACCAATATCAACCGGAAGAATGGGCAAAATTAATTCAGGAATCCGGAGCAAAGTATTCGGTCATTACAACACGTCATCATGATGGTGTATCTCTTTGGGATAGCAAATCGAATAATGCAATTACAACAGCGAAAGATGCTACTGCTAAAAAGGATGTTCTGACGCCTTTTGTATCGGCACTTCAGAAGAAAGGTCTTAAAACCGGATTGTATTACTCATTACCAGATTGGAGTCATCCAGATTATGATGTCAATACGAGAATAAAAAAACGTTATAACGTAGGCGATGATGCCAATCGGTGGAATAAGTTTGTTAATTACTATCAGGGACAGTTAGCAGAATTGTCTAAAGCATATAAGCCAGATCTAATTTGGTTTGATGGCGATTGGGAACACAATGATCAGGAATGGCGTGCAAAAGAAACATTGACGCAATTGCGTAAGTATAATCCAAATATCATTATCAATTCCAGACTGAATCAACATGGTGACTATGATACTCCAGAGCAGGGTATTCCGGTTGTAAAACCTGAAGCACGCTATTGGGAGCTCTGCTATACCATGAATGACTCTTGGGGATATCAGCATTTTGACCATCATTATAAAACTCCAAACATGATCGTCCGTACTTTGGTAGATTGTATTTCAATGGGCGGAAATCTTTTATTGGATATTGGCCCCAAAGCCGATGGGACAATACCTACAGAACAGGTGCAGATCTTGAAAGAATTAGGAAGATGGACTTCTAAACATAAAGATGCGATCTACGGAACGCGTGCAGGAGTGCAATCTCGGTTTTGGAATGATAAAAATGCTTTTTCTAAAGATGGAAAAACATTATACATCTACTTGGATAACGTAAAAGATAAATTAGTTTTACAAGGTCTGAAAACCAAACCTGCTTCAGTTAAATTTGTTGGAAACCCAGATAAGATAGATTATCAGTATGATGACTATACACTGGAATTAAATCTACCTACAGCTAATTTCGATCCAGCTGTAACTGTTGTAGCCATTACCTTTAATGAGAAGCCAGCTATTGATTTGGAAAGAAAAGAAGTGAGTTATACTGCTTATGAAATTGCAGGCCAAAGTCAAGTAGCGCATGCAATTGCAACAATTAGTAAATCTACAGCCATAGGATCCAATTTGTTTAAAGACAAGATCAGTGCAGACGGCGATATATTAGATAAAAACTTAAAATTTACAGCTGCCGAAATTAAAGAGTGGGTAACGAAAAATGCAGAAATCTTACATGATGCTGAAGCTGGAATTGCTGATGGACACTACGCGGGATTAAGTGCACTATCTAAAGATAAGCAGACACTTTATCTTTTCGTTGAAGGAACTCCAACGGGGCCTATTGCATTAAAGGGGCTTAAGAATACCATAGCACGTATACGCATCGTAGGTGAAGGTTCTATGATCGGACATGATATATTCAATAAATTATACTGGAGCTCGACACCAGGTATTGTGTATATTGATGTTCCCAAAGAACGGATCGATAAAAACATGACAATAATTGCTGTTTTATTAGATAAACCAATTGAATTGTATCGAGAGCACGTAGGAGCTATTGAAAGTAATTTATAAATTTGTAAAGAGGCAATTAAAAATGCCTCTTTTTTTATGACTATGAAATTTTTATTACCACTGTTATTTTTACTACTGCTAATTTCCTGTAATAACGGAAACGGAAGTAAAGCGCAAAAGCAACGTGCCGATTCACTTGCCCTGGAAGTGGTAGAGCAACGCTTGGATATTAGAGATCTCGCAAATTCCGATCATTTCATGTATTATGAGGATAGCCAAGCTCAAAATACAACTGATATAAAGAAACTTACTGGAATCGAAAAAATAAAAGCTAAGGTAGTGGCTTATCGGATCTATAAGAATCTGAGTTTGGAAAACAACCGTTATGTTTTTAAAGCCAAATCTCCCTTAGAATTGCATATACCGAATAAAATTTTTGTGAGTTTTGAAAGAGCATTTTTAACATCCAACAATAGTGTCATTAGCAGCAAAGACTCAATTAAACTACAGTTGCCAACAAATTTCCAAGATTCGGTATTAACTTGGTAATAGATAAAAAAGATATGAAGAAAAAAATCATCGTATTTACCGGAGCCGGTATCTCAGCAGAAAGTGGTATAAAGACATTTAGAGATGCCGATGGCTTGTGGGAGGGCCATGATGTCGAGGACGTTGCTAGTATTGATGGCTGGTACCGTAATCCCAAACTTGTTCAAGATTTTTATAACATGAGGCGACAAGTCGCTATGCAGGCTAAACCGAATGCTGCACACCAAGCTTTAGTTGTTTTGCAGAAATCATTTGATGTACAGATTGTGACGCAAAATGTAGATACATTACATGAACGGGCAGGTTCTGATCATGTGCTTCATTTGCATGGAAGATTAGATCAAGCTTGCTCATCGAAAGATAAAAGGTTAATCTATCCAATCGACGGTTACGAGATCAAAATGGGTGACCTATGTGAAAAAGGTTCTCAATTAAGACCTGATATAGTATGGTTCGGTGAGGCAGTTCCAAATATGGAGACCGCCATTTACATGGCACGAGAGGCCGACATAATGATTGTTATCGGGACCTCTTTGGCAGTATATCCAGCTGCTGGTTTGGTCGATGTCATAGCTCCGACCTGCGATTTATATGTTGTTGATAAACAAATTAACACATCGCGGATACCCAAAAGAGCCAGTACCATAGAAAGTACTGCATCGGAGGCAGTTCCATATCTGGTTGCCCAGCTCATAGAGCGATATACTACTTTGTAAGCAATTCATTACGCTAACGTTTTCGTTGTTTGCACAATCGTTTGCATCCTCGATATTCCCTGAGATGATCCGCAAGAAGCATATATTTAAATTTTATAAATCGAATTAATACGTTGTTCTTTCTGACCACACCTTGAGAAAATCAAGGCGTAGTCGTGATAGGTTTAATAAAATTTTATGATCACAAAAAAACTGGGCAAAGCAGCAGCATTTATCGTCTTGCTTACGATTAACTATAGTGTTACGAAAGCACAGCTATCCCTAATTCCAAAACCAGATTTTATACAGATTAGGGACGGGCTGTATTGCTTTCCTTCATGTAGTAAAATACAGATTGGAGATAAGGAGTTTGACGCTGTAGGTCGATATCTGCAGAAGCAGCTTTTATCAAAATTTGGTTATACAGGACTTGTTCATCATGATAAGAAGACGGTTTCAAACATTCGATTTGTTCATAAGGAAAATCTTGAAATTGAGGAATATGAAATTAAGACAGATAGCAATACGTTAATTATTTATGCAAGCTCTCCTGCAGGAGCTACTTATGCAGTAAGCTCGCTTTTGCAGGTATTGAGCTTTGGAAAAAAATCAACATCGGGAATCAGTGTAAATATTTTTGAGATCAAAGATAAACCTGCATATGTATGGCGAGGTTTTATGTTAGATGAATCACGTCACTTCTTTGGAAAAGAAAAAGTGAAATCAATTTTAGATTGGATGGCATTTTATAAGCTCAATAAGTTTCACTGGCACTTAACTGATGAGCCTGCTTGGCGGTTAGAAATTCAAAAATATCCACTTCTATCATTGATCGGTGGGGTTGGCTCCCAGACTGATCCATATGCTCCCGCGGCCTATTATACGCAGGCAGACATTACAGAGATTGTAGCTTATGCACAAGAAAGGAGCATCGAAGTCATTCCTGAAATCGATATGCCCGGCCATGCCACAGCGGCAAATCGAGCTTATCCCCAATTAAGTGGTGGTGGAAATGATAAACACCCAGATTTTACTTTTCATCCGGCGAAAGATATAACGTATTCTTTTTTAACTCAGGTGTTGAGCGAAACAAAAGCGCTGTTTCCTTCTTCGGTAATACATCTAGGGGGAGATGAAGTATCATTTGGCAGTGAGGCATGGAATTCAGATACCAAAGTGCAGGATTTGAAGCAGAAACATCATCTCAATGATAACAAGGCGGTAGAAAATTACTTCATGCGTCGCATGGCAGATTCGCTAAAAACAATGGATGCCACTTTGCTTGCCTGGGATGAAATGGTAGATGCCGATTTATCAAAAGAGAAAACTATATTCATGTGGTGGCGACATGATAAACCTGAACAGTTAAAAGAAATATTAAAGGCTGGCTATAAAACAATACTGACACCAAGATTACCGCTTTATTTTGATTTTGTACAGGAAGAATCACATAAGTATGGACGAAAATGGGGAAAGCTATACAATCCTTTGGAAAATGTTTATAATTTTTCTCCGGATAATTACGCTTCGTTGACCACCGAGAAAAATCAAATCTTAGGCATTCAGGGTAATTTATGGACAGAAACAGTTATCAATACCAATCGATTGGACTATTTAACTTTTCCACGATTAGCCGCTTTGGCGGAGGTCGGATGGACAAAAAGTTCAAATAAAAATTACGTGCAATTTTCAGAATCATTAAAAAAACATTTGAACTTGTACCGTGAAGCAAATTTATACTACTACGATCCATTTACGAATGCACATCCTGAACCTGTGGTGATAAAAAAGACACAACGTGCTTATATTGATAATCCTGAATAACCAACTAAATATGAATAACTTATTAAAAAAGTCTGTACTTGCTGTGGCATTGTTAGCTACAGTTAATTCAATACAGGCACAATGGACTGGACCTAAAATTAAATCAACAGAAATCAAAGAAATTAAGTATGGACCGTTGTCACCTGCCAATCGGACAGATGAGGCAATGGTTGCATTCCGCAATTATGGATTAGGTCAATTTATACATTGGGGTCTCTATGCAATACCGGGTAATGAATGGGAAGGAGTGAGTGCCCGTGGTGGTGCAGCAGCATCCGAATGGATCCGTTCATGGAGAGGATCATCAGCTCCAAAAGATTGGGTGAATACGTACGACAATCTTTACAAACAATTTAATCCCAAAGATTTTGACGCAAAGCGTTGGGCAAAGCAGGCAAAAGACATGGGAGCAAAGTATGTAATTTTTACGACAAAGCACCACGATGGTTTCGCGATGTGGCCAACCAAATATTCCCCTTATAATATCAGTAAAACACCCTATAAAAAAGATATAGTCAAAGAGGTAGTAGATGCTTATACTGCAGTAGGTATCGATGTTTACCTTTATTTCTCTGTATTAGAATGGAACAATCCAGATTACATGGGTAAAGAACCTAAAACGGAAGAGGAAAAGAAAAAGTTTGATAAATTCTTGAAATATACTAGAAATCAGTTACTGGAGTTGATGACAAATTATCCACAGATGAAAGGATTTTGGTTTGATGGCACTTGGGATCAGTCTTGGATAAAGTCTTATGATTTTACTTATAATCTTGAAAAAGAACTTCGGGAAAAGCACCCTGGTCTTATCATCGGCTCCCGTTTCCGAAATGATGAATTTGGGAAACGTCATTTTGATTCAAATGGTCAGATGTTGGGCGATTATGAACAAGGTTGGGAACGCAAATTGCCGGGAGATATTACTTGGCTAGAGGGACGTGATTGGGATTGTGTGATGACAATTCCACCAAACGGCTGGGGATACATGAAAGATTGGTCGGGTATTTATACCAAAACGACAGACGATATTATCGATATGCTGACCTATTCAGCATCCCTAAGTGGTAATTTTGTTTTAAATTTCGGTCCAGATGGCCAAGGAAATATGCATCCTGAGGAAGATAAAATAGCAAAAGAGCTTGGTGAATGGATGAAAATAAATGGTGAAGCAATTTATGGAGCCAAACATGCTGGGATGACCACTTCTAAACTAGGATACTTCACTAAAAAAGCTGATAACTTATACCTCACAGTTTTCAACAGGCCCGTCCACAATATTGTCCGGATATCTGTGCCCAAAACTGCGACAGAGGTTCCTGTGTCTGCCACGTTATTAGCGAATGGACAAATGTTAGAGGTGCGTCATTCAGATCTTGGTATTGATCTCGATAAAAACACCTATTATGACGTGCTATTGCCCAAAAGTTTCCAGTCGAATCAAGCGTTTGTCATTAAAATGAAAACCGGCGCACCTAAAGGAAAAGCAGAGAAACTAATGGATGCTAAGATGTAAAATCTATTATAAACGTCTAAAAAAGCCAAAATTTAATGATTTTGGCTTTTTTTTATTACTTTTAAAAATCAATTAATGCACCGCAAATGTTCAAAATATTAGTTACCATTTTTACTTGTACTGTTTTATTGTCATGCAACAATAACAACAAAAATCAAGGAACAACTTCTCAACAAACAGAAACAGAAAATAGCACAGAAGGAAAAAATCAACAGGTCGTACTGGATTCTACTGAAGCAAAAAGGATATTGGCACTGCCGTTACATTGCCTTGAACAGGAGTATCCAAATAAATTGGGGCAGGTCATCGGATCTGCTAAGGATCTAAAATCACCAAAACAATTACATCCCATTTTTTATGGCTGTTTTGATTGGCATTCATCCGTTCATGGTTATTGGTCCATCGTTAAAATATTGAAAACATTTCCTAATCTTAGTGAAAGTAAGCAGGTGAGACTGATCTTGAACGATAAAATAACTAAAACGAATGTTGATCAGGAAATTGCTTTCTTTCTAGACAGTAATAACACAAGCTTCGAACGCACCTATGGATGGGCGTGGCTCTTGCAGTTACAGGCTGAATTATTGACTTGGAATGATGCTGAAGGGAAACAGTGGGCCACAGCATTGCAACCTTTGGCAGATCTGCTCGTAAAACGCTACGAGGGGTACTTGCCTAAACTCGTTTACCCAATTCGTTCGGGACAGCATGATAACACCGCTTTTGGATTTACCTTATCAATGGATTATGCGAAGGTAACGCAAGATACAGCTTTTCAAAATTTAATTACACAACATGCAAAGCGCCTTTTTATAAACGATAAATCCTGCTCGCTCGCATATGAACCAAGTGGTAGCGACTTTCTTTCTCCTTGCTTAGAAGAGGCATTGTTGATGACAAAAGTTTTAAATGATGACGAATATAAAAAATGGCTAAAAGGCTTTATGCCTGATTTGTTTGTTAAAGAGTTTAAGTTAGAGCCGGGTATTGTTAAAGACCGTACGGATGGTAAGCTTGTTCATTTAGATGGACTGAATTTTAGCCGTGCAACTTGTCTAAATGGCATCGCGACAAAATTACCGGAATTAAATCATTTACATCAACAGGCGAATAACCACCTCACTTACTCGTTGCCAAATATCAGCAATGATGACTATATGGGCTCGCATTGGTTAGGAACTTTTGCATTATATGCTATTACACATCAGTAAGTTTATGATCAAGTTTATTTTTTCGATTATAATCGCATTGAGCATGATCAGTTCATGTAGCCCGATTTCTTTAAATAAGAAGGAGAGTGCTGCCGATGTTGTCGATCAGCATCCTTTACCACCTAAAGGTATGGATGAATTTATGCGCTATATTGGAGATAATTTTCATTATTCTAAGGAGATGATCGATAATCAAATTTCAGGTTTGGTGGAGATCTCATTTGTGGTTGAAAAAGACGGATCAATAGTCGACATGAAAGTTGAAAAAGATCTGGGGTTTGGTACGGGGGAGGAAGGAATACGGCTCATCAAAGAATATGGCAATTGGAAACCTGGTTATCAAAAAGGTAAACCCGTCAGAGTAGCCTACACACTTCCGATACGTTTAAATTTAATGGAAACTTCTGAAGCACCGTTGATTAATGAATCTATTAAGACGATATTTGATATGCCCTTATCGTGGAAAAAAGATGAAATCATCGGATTCGTAAATCAGAAGAAATTGTCCGTTCATGATCAAGGTCATACTGTTTTTGTTCCCAATTATAAATTCAAAGATCTAACAGCCAATTTTTTTGGAATTCGCGCTTCAGACGAAAAAAAGGTCGATGAGTTTGCACTCATGTATAAATTTTCTAATGATGGAAAAGACGAGATAATCTCTAATTACAATCGTTTTTTGCAAGAATTGATACTCCTTTATGGAGAACCTTCGCTTATAAAATTTAGGAAAATAGATCAGGATACCGATTTGAACCAATTGGAAGCAAATCCTGTTATTTGGAACTGTACAAATGCAGTAATTTCAATAGCATTTGATAAAAATGCAAATGAATTGTTGACGACAATAAAAAATAAAGATTAAGTCAAGCAATGAACAGCCCTGATATTGTCATTTTAACTTAAAATATGACATCTTGTCTCAAATTGACTGTTTGGAATATAGATTGATGTTTAACTGTGAAATCAATTAGCAATTAAATATAAAATATATATGAACACAGAAAAAGGATCTATTTCAATCCACACGGAAAACATTTTTCCTGTCATTAAAAAATTCTTATACTCTGATAATGAGATCTTCTTACGCGAGTTAGTTTCAAACGCGGTAGATGCTTCTCAAAAAATAAAGCGCTTAGCTTCATTAGGTCAATACCAAGGTGAAGTGGGTGATTTATTAGTTGATGTAAAACTTGATGAAGCAGCAAAAACGATTACCATTTCGGATAATGGTATCGGTATGACAGCTGACGAGATTAAAAAATACATCAATCAAGTTGCCTTCTCAGGTGCAACTGAATTTATGGAAAAATTCAAAGAAGCAAATGATGCAAATGAAATCATCGGTCGATTTGGATTAGGTTTCTATTCCGCATTCATGGTTGCTGATAACGTTGAAATCGAAACATTATCTTACCAAGATGGGGCAGAAGCTGCGCATTGGACATGTGATGGTAGTACTTCGTATGAAATTTCTGAAGGTACACGTACGACACGTGGTACTGATATCATTTTACACATTAATGAAGAGTCTTCAGAATTCCTAAGTCAATCGCGTTTACAGGAGATCTTGGACAAATATGCGCGTTTCCTTCCTGTAAATATCCGCTTCGGAACGAAAACAACTTCTGAACCAGATGGCGAAGATGAAGAAGGAAAACCAAAATATAAATCTGTTGAAGTTGATAACATCATCAACAACACAAGCCCAGCTTGGACCAAAGCTCCATCTGAACTGACAGATGCAGACTATTTGGCTTTCTATAAAGAGTTGTATCCATATTCAATGGACGAACCATTATTCTGGATCCATTTAAATGTTGATTATCCATTTAATTTAACCGGAATTTTATACTTCCCGAAAATTAAAAATGAATTAGAAATTCAACGTAATAAAATCAAATTATACTCACGTCAAGTATTCATTACCGACGAAGTAAAAGATATTGTTCCTGAATTTTTAATGTTGTTACATGGTGTAATCGACTCACCGGATATCCCGTTAAACGTTTCAAGAAGCTTCTTGCAGGCAGATAGTAACGTGAAAAAGATCAACAATTATATCACTAAAAAAGTAGCTGATAAGTTGCAGGAAATCTTTAAAACGGATCGTAAAGGTTTTGAAGAAAAATGGAATGATATCGGTCTATTTATCAAATATGGTATGTTGAGCGATGAGAAATTTGCTGAAAAAGCAAATGAATTCTGTTTATTGACCAATACAAATAAAGAGAACTACACAATTAAAGAGTATTACGAAAAAGTAAAAGATATTCAAGTTGATAAAGATGGAAATATCATTTATTTATATACCCATGATGCTGCTCAACAAGATAGCTTTATTGCTACAGCAAAAACAAAAGGCTATGATGTATTGGTTTTAGACGGACCTCTGGATACGCATATCACTTCTTATTTGGAACAAAAAGGAGGTGAAAAGGTACAGTTGAAACGTGTAGATGCCGATGTCATCGATAAGTTGATTCAAAAAGATGAGAAGCAAGAATTGTCAATTTCTGAAGAAGAATCTAAACAAGCCTTATCAATCTTTGAAAAAGCAATCAGCCGTCCTGACATGAAAGTTGAAGTGGATGCCTTATCTGCAGAAGAATTACCAGTATCAGTAACGATCGATGAATTTATGCGTCGTATGAAAGATATGGCCAAAACCAATGGCGGTATGAACTTTTACGGTAACTTACCTGATAACTATAAGGTAACGGTAAATGGTAACCACCCACTGGTAAAACGCATTTTATCAAGTACTGAAGAAGAAGGTGCACAATTGGCAAAACAAGCGTTTGACTTGGCTTTATTATCACGCGGTTTGTTAACAGGTGCTGCATTAACATCATTCGTGAAACGCAGTGTTGAGATGATCTAATAAAAATTAAAAAATAATAGCTTAATCCTCATTACGATACGTTGTAATGAGGATTTTTTGCTTAAAAACATTTGGAGTATATCAAATAAAATTCTACTTTTGTAGCACAAACACGGTAGATGTAGCTCAGTTGGTTAGAGCATCGGTTTGTGGTACCGAGGGTCGTGGGTTCGAGCCCCATCATTTACCCAAAAGGCGAAAGATTTATCTTTCGCCTTTTCTTTTTTTAAACTTTTATGATACTCAAAATCCGATATAAACGATATGTTTGTAAATGCACTCGAGTGGTTTAATTCTTGCATTGCTATACTTAAGGTTATGATTTGAAACTTAGTATTAAGAATGGTTATCTTTATTACGAAAGATTGTAGCCGTTTCTAATAAGTAACTAATTCGACAACCAGCAATTATAAGTGATTAGTATCCGATATTATGAAAGAATTCATTAATAAAAATCCAAAACTGATATTTGTCATACCATTAGGTATTTTTCTGCTTCTTGGAATCCTGCTATTATTTTTCGCCGTGAAATATCCAGAAAATGTACCGGTCTATGGATGGATTACCATTATCCTGTTTGTACTTTTGCCAGCGATCTGTATTTATGGTTTTATATTTGGTTTCCACTTATCTGAAAAACAACAGCGATCTAGTGAAGCACATCGGAATATTATCACTTATTCAAAACAAGAAATTTGGATTCATAAGCCCATAGTTGACGGCACCTATAGCATTAATTGGTCTATTATTGACAAGATCGTCTATTTCGATTATCCCGGCGATGATCATGCTTATTATACCTTTTATCTGAACGATTTCCCTGAATTTATTAAAAATGAGAAGCAATGGTGGTTAAATAGACTATTTCCGGTGAATGTAAAGATGAGAAAGTTTACTCTTTATAATGATTGTCAAAATTTTTATGATTTACCGGAGAAGTTAAACGAATATTTAAATGTGGTTACTGATATTGATTTTGCAGATCCGCGTAAAGGAATACTCATATCGAAGAAAGAGATCTATAAATCTGGATATACTGAAACGATTGAACATTGGCAGCCGAGTCGTGATATCAAATGGGAGAAAATTTTATTTCAAAGATCTGACAACAATGCGTAGGAGCGAAGAGCGAAACGTTCGAAATGGTAGATCATTTACTACCCTATAAGATTAACAATAAAGATCGATGAAGGCTTAATAAAATAAAAAAGGAGCTATCCGGTTAAAGATAACTCCTCTAATATAAGGGGAAATGATATTATTTTAATTCAAATTTAGTAGCTAAAAGATCCTGCGAATTTTTACCGATAAATAAGGTGAAATCTCCCGGTTCAGCGACAAACTTGAGATCGTTATTATAGAATTTTAAATCTTCTTCCGAAACAGTAAAAGTTACGACTTTAGATTCTCCAGCTTTTAAGAATACTTTTTGAAAACCTTTTAATTCTTTAACAGGACGTGTAATTGAACCAACCAGATCTTTAATATAAAGTTGAACAACCTCTTCACCGTCATATTTACCCGTATTACGCAACGTCACCGATGCTTGGATGGATTGTCCAGCTTTAAAAGAAGACGTATCCAATTTCAGATCTGAATAATCAAATGTTGTATAACTCAAACCATATCCAAATGGATAAAGCGGGCTATTGATCACATCAATGTAGTTAGATCTAAATTTTTGGAAAGAACCACCTTCTGCTAATGGTCTTCCAGTACTTTTATGTCCATAATAAATAGGTAACTGACCAACATTTCTAGGGAAAGTTGCCGTTAATTTACCTGAAGGGTTAACATCTCCAAATAATACCTCAGCTACAGCAGCTCCAGTTTCAGATCCACCAAACCATGCATTTAAGATAGCAGGAACATGTTCATCTTCCCAAGTTAAAGTCATCGGTCTTCCTGCAAACAAAACTAAGACAACAGGTTTTCCTGTTTTTAATAGCGCTGCTAAAAGACGTTGTTGAATAGCCGGAATACCAATCTCTGTACGGCTAGAACTTTCACCGGACATCTCCGAAGATTCACCTAATGCTGCTACAATCACATCTGCTTGAGCAGCAGTTTGTAACGCTTCAGCAATAATATCCGACTCAGGTCTATTATCTCTAGGGATCGTACGTCCAAACATGGTAGCATGTTCTTGATAAACAGGGTCTTCAAGTAAATTTGAACCTAAATGTGTAACGATCTTCACTTGGTTGCCCAATACCGACTGCATACCCTCAACCAAAGAAGGGGTATTCACTAAGTCAGAGCTTACTGACCATGTGCCCACCATGTTCGCACGTGTATTCGCTAATGGACCTATTACAGCAACTGTACCTTTTTTCTGTAAAGGAAGAAGCTGCTTGTCATTCTTTAACAAGACAAATGATTTAGTAGCCGCATCACGGGCAACTTTAAGATTTGCAGGCGTCAGTAACTCGGTTTTAGCACGATCTTCATTACAGTAACGGTATGGATCCTCAAATAAACCTAATTTATATTTAGCCTCTAATACTAAACGGCATGCGCGGTCTATATCAGGTTGAGAGACTTTCCCTTCTTTTAAAGATTTTTTTAAGGTATTTAAAAAACCTTCAGAAATCATATCCATATCCACGCCTGCTTTTAACGAAAGTGCAGATACTTGTTGTAAATCTCCTAAACCATGATCCATCAGCTCTGCAATACCGGTATAATCTGTAACCACCATACCGTTGAATCCCCATTCCTTGCGAAGAACATCAGTTACTAACCACTTATTAGCTGTTGCCGGGATACCATTGATATCATTGAAAGATGTCATAACTGTACCTGCACCAGCTTCTACAGCCGCTTTGTAAGGAGGGAAGTATTCATTGTACATGCGGTGCAGACTCATATCTGTGGTGTTGTAATCTTTTCCAGACTCCGCTGCACCATACAAAGCCCAGTGCTTCACACAGGCCATCATGGTATTGATTGCTTTTAAGTCATTGCCCTGATAACCTTTAACCATCGCGCTTGCAATCTGTGAGCCTAAGTAAGGGTCTTCTCCGGAACCTTCCGAAATTCTTCCCCAACGGGCATCACGAGAGATATCGACCATAGGAGAGAAGGTCCAGTTGATTCCATCTGCAGTAGCCTCTTGGGCTGCGATACGTGCAGTTTTTTCGATTAGAGGGATATCCCACGTAGCTGAAAGACCTAATGGAATTGGAAAAGTAGTTTTATAACCATGGATGACATCTAGACCGAAGATCATCGGTATTTTAAGTCTTGTTTTGTTGACAGCAAGTTCTTGAGCAGCACGAATTTTTTTAGGTGTAGTCATAGAAAAGATTCCGCCAATTTGACCAGCAGCAATTTTTGCTTCAACTCCAGTACTGGCAGTGGCACCTGTGGTCACCTCGCCTGCAGTAACTAGATTCAGCTGGCCAATTTTTTCGTCAACTGTCATTTTTTTCATCAGTTCTGAAACAAACTTATCCATTTTGGGATCTTGTTTGTGCGCCGGCTGTGTGAATGCCAGAGTCGGAACTAATGCAACAGCGACTAATAGGGAAGTCCATTGTTTCATGTTCTAGTAGTTATTTGTATGTGAATAAAATGCTTATAGATTCGGACCTTTAAAACCTAAGTTCTTCAATCCTGCTTTAACTTCGGGAGCCTGCATAAATAAATTCCAGATCAATCCAGTTCTGTAATTTTCAATCATGACAACAATAGGTCCCTGGTCAATTGCTAGATAACGCTGTGGATACCAGTTTTCTGTTTCTGAAAAAGCATCATAAAATCCATATTTACCAAAAAGCTCTGCACCTTTTTGTTCATAAAAATAGCGCATCGCTTGCAAACTCTCTTTAGGAGCATATGGAATTGATGATAGCGCTGCTGTAGGAGAAATAACACCTTTATCATTATCAGGATGGTGAGCATCGTATCCCTTTACAGAATAGCTCGCGGTCAATCCCCATGAGTTTTCGCCATATCCTTTAAATTGATGAGGATTTTGTTTAGCGTATTCAATGTTAATTTTAGTGTGATTAACGTTCACTTTCCAGTAATCAGCATATTCATCTTGTAAGCCCTTCGGATTTAAACCTAAGTAGGAGTAATGAGACCAGAATAGTGGACCGACAGCATTTTCAGGTGCATTGTGTTTTAGCACCAGTGGAATTCCAAACTTCTCAGCACTGGATACGATTGCACCACTTCTTGCCCAACCTTTATGATAAGTGGAGGCAGGGATTGGATGTGTCGGTGAGCTCGCGCCCAGCACATAGCTGATCAAGCATTCATCATAACCCTGTATCGCATGATTCATACCCCAACCATGTGTTGGACTCCAGTGCCAGTACAGAACATCTTTGCCATTGCGAAAGAAATTCCAATCAATACCTTTCCAAAGTGCGTCTGCTTTTTCAGCGACTTGTTTTTGTTGGTCGTTTCCATTTTGGTAATACTCACGTAGACAGATTAAGGCCTGGGCCATAAAAGCAGTTTCTACGATATCGGCAGCATCATCCTGATTTCCAAAAACCTTCGATTTTCCAGTAGGACCATCGATCCAGTGTGACCATGCGCCATGGTAACGATCGGCTTTTGCCAGAAAATCGACAATGCGATCAAACCTTTTAGTCGCTTCTTCAGCAGAGATAAAACCACGTTCGGCAGCTACGATTGTAGCCATTATACCAAATCCGGATCCGCCGACAGTGACAACATTAAAATCATTCAACGGATATTGACCATCGATATGGATTCTTTCCCTTGCCATTCCCGAATTAGGTTCTGCACCTTCCCAGAAATAGTTGAAGGTTTGCTTCTGTACCAAAGTCATTAAAGAATCATCAGAAATACTGGTCTTTTGCAAGGTCTGAGGTGTTTTACACGCAGTAATGCTTGTACCAATTAAGATTAAGCCTAAGATAAGCTTGGGATTAAATTTTAATTTCATAGTAGAGTAAGTAGAGCGATGGATATTAAAGAACTGGGACTTAGTGCTAATAAGTCCCAGTTTCGATGTTTTATTAAGATGTTGGCTTAAAAACCAGGATTTTGCACCATATCTGGTGTTTGTGTTAATTGTTCATATGGAATTGGGAACAAATAGTTTTTGTCGGTGAATGTTTTTCCATCCGCTTTCATAGCTTCAGAGGCTTGTTTCGTACGAACTAGATCAAACCAACGATCGTGCTCAAAAGCTAATTCTAGACGGCGTTCCTTCCAGATTGCTTTGCGCAAGTCCGCTTGATTGATCGCTGTGGTATTAGGCAATTTAACCCGAGTACGAATGGTATTAAGAGCAGCTGTCGCTTCTCCGGTGTTGCCCATTTCATTAGCTGCTTCTGCTAAGATCAAATATACCTCGCCTAAACGTAAATAGCGTACATTTTTATCCCCATCAGCCGCACCTGCATTTGCCGATGAGTATGCTTTCTCATTGTACATTGGATTTTCAACTCCTGTTCCAACAACACGGCCATCCCACAAAGTTTCTCCACGGAAGATAATGGTCGCGTCGCGACGGATATTATCTTTTTCCGCATTAAATGCGTTTAACAAATTCTCAGATGGTGTGTTGAATCCCCAGCCCCAGCCGGTAACACCACGTGCACCCTGTACTTCAGAATATTGTTGAACACCATGTGCAATCGCTTCTCCACGCGCCTGGAATTCAAAGATCGACTCGGTACCATTCTCAGAACTTGCGCGCCAAAGAACTTCGTACTTCGATTCCAAACCATATTGACCGGAGTTAATCACTTCTTTCGCTAACGTGTAGGCCTCATTCCAATTTTGATTGTATAAATATACTTTTGATAATAAAGCTTGCGCGGCGCCTTTGGTAGCACGACCCAGATCTTTAGATTCATAAGCAGATTTTAAAGGCAAAGCGTCTATAGCCTCTCTTAGATCTTTAATGATATAAGCATAAACATCAGCTTTAGGCGCACGAATTATTAAATCCTGCTCTTGGATAGGGACATCACCCCAGCCACGCACTAAATAAAAATAATTTAAGGCGCGTAAAAACTTAGCTTCACCGATTAATCTATTTTTATAAGTTGCATCTTCTATCGTTGATGATTGAGTCACTTCAATAGATTGCGTGGCACGTCCGATTGATTTATACCAATGTGACCATAATGCTCCAAAGGAACCGGATGAACTTGTATACTCTAATCTGTCGATTTCTTGTTTGTCACCTCCTGGATCGGTTGGAGAAGAGCCTTTGTCGGCATTATCAGAAAGCATATCCGTAATCGCAACATAAGAAAAGGAGTAATTCCAGTCTGTAAACATACCGTAGATTGCATTCACATAACCCTCCGGTGTGAACGCTTGTTCCTTATCAGCTTCTTCTACAATTTCTTGAGAAGGAACATCTAAAAATGCTGAATCTTTACAGGCAGACATGCTCAAACCTGCTGTTAAAATTAAGGCTATATGTAATTTGTTAAATTTCATGATTTTTAATTTTTAAAAGTTAGAATGAAACATTGACTCCGAAAATAAAATTACGTGTTGTTGGATAAGCCGAAAGCTCAATTCCCGCAGTTTCCGAAGGAACACCAGAATTTGCACCTGTTATTTCAGGAGAGAAACCTGTATATTTTGTGAAAATAAAAGGGTTCTGTGCTGTTACGTACATTCTAATTTTAGAAGTTGAATTGTATAATTTTGGAATGGTATAACCTAATGTTAAGTTATTGATTCTAAAATAGGCTCCTGACTCTAAATAGTAACTGGAAGCTAAGGCATCATGAGCTGCTCCAGGATGTGTATTAGACGTTCCTGCGCCAGTCCAGCGGTTATCAAAAGTTTCTTTAGTTACGTTCTCACCACCATTAACACGGGTACCTTTTAGACCATTGTAAATTTTATTTCCTGCAACCCCATAACCTTGAGCTGTGAAATCCCATTTTTTATAGTTGACACTTAGATTTAAACCAAATGTCGAAGAAGGAAGATATGATCCGTGGAATGTTTTATCTTTTGCGTCGATAACACCATCTTCATTTTGATCTTTGTATTTTAGGTACCCAGGTTTTGCTCCGGTTGTTGCAGCGCCATCTGCAATTTCAGCTTCGTTTTGCCACACCCCAACTGCTTCGTACATGTACCAAGCATAAATAGGTTGATTAGCTTTTAACTGTTTTGTAAGCTGACCATTATTTAAACTTCCTCCCTCAGTACCATCATAGGCAGGTTTAACATCCTTTAAAGTATTTTTGTTGTAAGAATAGTTACCACCAATACTATAGGATAGGTTTTCATTAATTTGATCGGTCCAATTTAAACCAATCTCCACCCCTTGATTTGATACTTTTCCGCCATGATCAAAATATTTTTGAGAAAATGGCGAATTCAATAAAGGTTTTACTTCTAAAATAGCATTAGTGTTGGTCTTATTATAATAATCCACATTACCACTTAAACGGTTATTTAATAAGGTGAAATCAACTCCTAATCCTGATTCTTCAGTTACTTCCCATCTTAAATTTCTCGCTGGACTTCCATATGCTGCTCCAAAAACAAGATCTTGGTTCGGGCCAAAGACATAATTGTAATTATCGGATCCTGGCGATGATAATATCTGAGAAACGTTCAAAGGGATGTTTTGGTTACCTAGTCTACCCCAGTTTGCCCTTACTTTTAAGAAATCGATGCCTGAGCCTTGCATAAAGCTCTCATTGGATACGGTCCAACCCGCTCCAAAGGAAGGAAAGATGTCAAAATATTCGCCAGATGCTTTAAATTTACTAGATCCATCACGACGTACAGTAGCAGTTAAATAGTATTTTGAGTCGTAATTATACTGTGCACGAGCAAAATAAGAAATTAATGCAGTAGGTGTGTAAGAAGTTTGTCTAATTTGCTTCTCTTTGTTTTTTGCTAAGTCAATATTCCAGTATTGTGATTGAGTAGGAACATCATATCCGGTCAAATCAGACATATTTCCGATATCGACTTTCTCTCTTGAATTTCCTAATGTTGCATCTATATTATGCTTACCGAAACTTTTTTGGTAAGAAACAAAATTTTCCCATACCCATCTGAATGTTTCTGTTTTAGCAATATTTAAGCTATTATTTGCATAGGTCAATGAATTCGGGTTTTGTGCTTTTAATCTTTCAAATTCTGCAGCAGTATTGAGAGGATCTGTATTTAAGTAGCGATCCTTGATATCATTAAAACCTCTATTTTGTGAAAAGTATTTTGTTACGCCCAAGCGAGAGGTGAATTTTAAGTCGCTGGTGATCTGGTATTCTGCTTGAAGTCCACCTTGGATGCTCAGATTCTTGTTATACTGCTGTTGCATTTTGTTCTCGTAAACAGGATTGCCCACATCATTTAACCTTCCTCCCTGCTGACCTGCAGCCAGAATATATGTAGCCTCTCCGGTTGTTTTATTGTATATAGGTCTTCCGTAGCGTCCGTTTTCATACATAACAGGAACTAAGGGTGACTGACGGTAGGCCGCATCAAAAGCACTTAGCGGTTTATTACGGTCGTTAGCAAAAGAGATGTTTAAAGTCTGACTAAGTTTTAATTTATTATCAAAGAATTTGTAGGTATTATTATTACGGATCGTGTTACGTACATATTGAGAGCCTTCCGTAATTCCTTTTTCCGTAAAGTTGTTATAACTAAAGAAATAATCTACTGCATCTGAACCTCCAGATAAGCTAACGACGTTATTGGTCACTATACCAGTCTGTAAAAGTTCGTCGTACCAATTGGTATTGTTTTTTTGATTTAATGCTAAAGGAGATCCATTTTTTTCAACTACTGCTAAGTTTTCATTGTAATGGGTCACATATTCATTCGCATCAGCCATTTTAACACGGTTTAGAATGCCTTTGGCACCTACATAACCATCATACGTAATCTGAGCACGTCCTGCTTTCCCCTTTTTAGTTGTCACTAAGATCACACCATTTGCGGCACGCAGACCATAAATAGAAGCCGATGAAGCATCTTTTAGGACATCGATAGAAACGATATCTGCTGAGTTGATATTGGTGATATTTTCGACTGGAAATCCATCAACAATATACAATGGATTACGACCACCTGAAGCTGTTCCTAGACCGCGGATAATCACTGTTGGAGCAGAACCCGGAGCTTCATTAGCAATGATGTTAACACCAGATATCTTGCCCTGTACAGATTGAACAGCATTCAATGCCGGTTGTTTTACAATGTCACTTGAAGTAACACGGCCTATAGAACCAGTTAGATCGACTTTCTTAGCTGTACCATAACCAATAACCACGATTTCATCTAAAGCCGTATTTTGTTCTTCTAGATTGACTTGTACATTGTTCTGTTGACCAATTACAACTTCTTTTCCATCATAACCGATATAGCGGAAAATTAAAACCTGATTGGGGTCTGCTGTAATTTTAAATTCTCCATTCGCGTCAGATTGCGTAGCAACGCTAGTTCCTTTAACCGCAATGGTTACTCCTGAAAGTACAGCGTTTGAAGATTTAGCTGTAATTTTTCCAGTAATCACTTTTCCACTCTGTGCATAAACTGACACATTGAATTGGCAAAATGCTGGGAGTAATAGTAATGTAAATAACTTCCTCATAGGTGTGACTTTTGTGTTATTTTAATTTATCAATTCCAATTAATCTGAATGTTTGTTAACAAAATTTAACCCTTTCATTAAATTTTGATACAGCAAAGATGTGATGTAGTATGCGAAATGTATAATTTAACACTTATACATTAATACATCACCATTTGAGCTAAACGTAAAAATTCAATTTAAAGAAATAACTTTGCTGATAGTCAGATTATTAAAGTAAGTGATATATTACTTTATTTAATACTAAGTGTTTAAAGCACACTATAGCGCGTGAGAGGTAATGATGTAGTGTTTTAGTGTGTTTTAATAACATCATGATCTCATGTCGTAGATAGGGTTCCACGATTAAGGGCATTTTTCTAACTAATATTCATTAAAAAATCAGTTAAATTCTGTTCAGTTGTTATATTCAATTTTTTACGTAATCGGTAACGTCTAATCTCGACACCACGTGTCGTTATATTTAATAAGCTGGCAATTTCTTTACTGCTCATGTTCAACCTCAGATAGGCACAGAGTTTTAAATCATTGGGCATTAATTCGGGAAATTGATGCTTTAACTTTTTAAAGAAATTCTCATGAGTTTCATTAAAACTCTGCTCAAACAGATGCCAGTCCATATTATCTTCATAAGCATTTTTAAGGATCTTGGCCACTTTTTGTAATTGCTCAGGTTGCAGTTTATTTCCATTTTCATCCTTCAACTGTAATAATTCGTGATTCAGTGCATTTAATAATTCATTCTTTTGCACAATATTCATCGTAGCATTAGTCAGTTCCTTATTCTTATTATATAATTCCTGTTCCAGTTGCTTATTTTTAATTTCGATCAAGTGTTGCTGTGCTCGGATTGCTTCCTGCTTTAAAAGTTCCTCTTGTTTAAGCAAATAAGCCTTTTTTACCTGTTTCTCATGTTTAATTAGCTTTTTGTTGTACCATTTACGGACTTCTTTTATTGCTAAAACCAGTAATATTAAATACCCTAAATAAGCATACCAGGTTCTATACCATGGAGGTAGGATTTCGATTTCAACTTTTGTTTCCTTAGTGATAAAACCGTTTGGCAGTTTTGCACGAATTGTAAATATATACTGACCAACTGCCAGATTCGTAAACTCCTTGTAGGGTAATTTAGACCAATCAGACCATTCCTCCTGCGTGTTTGTTAATTTAAATTGATATTGAACAGCAGTTTCAGTGTAATAAGGTAGCGCATAAGATACTTGTATACTGTTGTTTTTGTATTTTATCTCAACTATTTCTTTATCATTATTAAAATTTATACTGTCCGTTGAGAAAAGAGATCTAATATTCCTGATGAGGGGAGCCGGCACATCAGTGGGTTTAAAATTATCCCTTCCCAAATTGAGCAAAGAGAAGCCATTATCGATACTGATCAGGTATTGATTAGGATTGAGAGCCGAGATATTTTCATAATATTTCATCATATTATCTTCTAGAGAAGCTAATTTGATGGAATCAACCCGAATTTGCCCTCCTTGTAATAAATCGACTAAAGCAATTCTGGTTTTATTAATAAACCAATAGCTATTATTTCCTGCTGGTATGATCTTATTTGCTTTGGAGAATGTGCCCAATTTGTTGTTTAATTGATGATAGGGCGTGAATTTATCAATAAGCTCATCATAAACATATAGCCCACTATCAGTCGTAAAAACATTGATGGCGGCCAATTTGTAAACACCTAAATAACCCGATTTGGGTAAACCATTTTTTTGGGCATAGGGTTTAATCTGTTTAATAACACTAAAATCATCTGAAAATTTAAGTAGATTCAGTTCATTGTAACCTGCCGCCCAAACCGAATTTTTACTTTGTGTTTCTAATAATTGTACGCCAGATCTGAAATTAGGATATTGCGTCTGATAAGTTAATGCATTAGGTAAACTATTAAATAGGGACACACCTGTATAATTTCCCTGTAGTACATATGGTGCATGAGGGGAAAGCAGTTTGATAACCCAACCACCTGTTTTTGGTGATAGTAAGGACATCGCTGTACCTTGAATTTGAAAGGTACCTGTATTATGTCCACATACCAATACGTTATTGATTACTTCTAGATTCCATACTTGGCCCTGAGAGCCATGGATCATCTTAAAGTCTATAGACTGATATTTTTTGTTCGGATTCCATGAAGTATAAAATAGACCTTGGTTAGTCCCTAAATAAAGATATCCTTGGTAAATTTTTGCAGAATAGATGGTACCAAGTTTTCCTGAGTTATCCGAATAATAGTAGAGATCAGCATTAATCGCAATGCGGTCAATACCATTGTCCAGACCAGACCATATATTTGACTGTTTATCTACTGTTAAACTAAGAACGGTATTATTTTGCAAACCAACACTTTTATTAATATGCTGAACAAAAGATCCATTTTCATCAAGAATGTAGATACCGTTTAAGATCGTTCCGAATACGTAATAATGGTTGAGTAGCTTGATCCCATTGTTGATCTGTACATTTTTTAATTCTTCATTGATGTCATTTTTCCAGGGCGTTATTTCTCCAGATTTGCTCATTAAAAATAATCCGCCTTTAGCTGTTCCAATTAAGAATGACGCTGCATCAAAAGGAAGAATACTTAAAATGTTATGTCCCTTTAACTGCTCTTTACCCGAAACAGGAATGAGCTTATTATTTTTTAGTTCATGAAGTCCACTCGGTATTTTTTCTACGAAAATTCTCTTATTGGCTTGAAATGCAAATAGAAAAGGCTCTCCATCTTCAGTAATAGTTTTGATCTTTTCATTTTCATAAATATAGATCGTAGAGAAAGATTGGAAGATAATCCGATGGTCTTGAATGATTATTTTCCAGATCTCATCATTAAGATCTTTAAGTAAGCGCTTACTTATGGAATGGTAGGTTAAACGACCATTATTATTTTTCAGCCAATAGCCAAATTCTGATTGGCCTCCCGTATAGATTTTCCCATCTGGATGTACCTGTGCAACACGGACGATACCTTTATTAGGATGAGGATAGAGATTCCAGTATGCGCCATCATACTCTAATAAACCATCAGAATTAGCGGCGTAAATCAGACCATTCTGATCGACACTCAAGCCCCAGTTTTGATTGCCGGCTTTGTAAGTAGATTTTGTAAATTGCTGTACCCAAGGGCTAGCGAGATATTGAATATCATTGGCCTTGCTTTCACCAAAGAAGATCCCGAAGATTATAAAAAAAAGAAAAAATATTTTAAATAAAAATTTCATGCACAAAATTATGTTTGCCTTAGCAATAATTCTACCATGCTAAAAAGACGAAAGTGTCTCTGAGCGTATTTATGTAATAGAAATTGAAAGAATTATTCCCTAGACAAATTTAACAATAAATTTAGCTGTATGAGTCATTATAAAGTATTAAGATGTCTATTCAGCAATTCCTTAAGGATCTAAGCACACCGTTTTCGAAACTTTTAGCTACTCATGATCGTGTTTAAAAATAATTAATAAAAATTTAACATAAATTTTGTTTAGTTTTAATGAACAAAGTTTAGTTTTGTTAAACATATAGAAATGTGAGATCGTATTTGAAGGAAGATTGTTGTGTAACAGGGCTCATGTAAGTTCATACATAACTGTATGGAAGGAAATTAAAGGCTATAATCGACTTGTTTTTAGATTAGAACCTTTTCTAAAAGGTTTGTTTTACATCCTCTTGACAGTATAGCGCCTGTAAATACTGAGAATAAGGAATACGGACATGCTTTGAGGACAAAGGTGGAAATTAATTATCATTGAGTTTTAAATGTAGCCGAAATAGGCATAAAGGCCTCATACAGCCTATATAGATTGATTAAAATAAATAATAGCATAATAACACAATAGAAAGATATGGAAAGTAAAATTAAGATGGTCGTATTTGATATGGCGGGAACAACTGTTAATGAAGATAACATCGTTTATAAAACACTTAGAAATGCAATCAATAGCGTTGGTGGTTTTGATCTTAGTTTAGAAGAAGTTTTAGAGCATGGTGCAGGTAAAGAAAAGTTGGAAGCTATAAAAACTATCTTGAAAAATAGTTTAGATTTAGAAAATGATCAATTGGCAACAGAGATTTTTCAATTGTTTCTTGTGCAGCTTAAAAGTGCTTATGAAGTGGAAACCATTTATCCATGTACTAATGCGGCAGCACTTTTCATAAAGTTAAAAGATATGGGTATTTTAAGAGTACTTAATACTGGATATGATCGATTGACAGCAGAATCATTATTGAAAAAACTGAATTGGGAAGTAGGTAAAGACATTGATCTTCTCATTACTGCTTCGGATGTTGAACATAATCGACCAGAACCAGATATGATTCAATTAGCAATGGCGAAGATGGGTATTACCGATGCTTCAAGAGTTGCAAAAATTGGCGATTCAACGATTGACATTCAAGAAGGACAAAATGCAGGCTGTGGATTGAGCATAGGTATCACCACAGGAGCACATACCGCTGTACAATTGGCTACTGCCAATCCGGATCAGGTTATTAGTGATCTGTTGGATATCCTATCTGTAATTGAAAACTATAGTAAGAACAGTACCGCAGTATCATAAAAAAACTGATGCTGTGATTTTTAGAAATGAAGATCACAGCATCTTTATTCATAACGAGGGTTTATTTTAATGATTATGCAGTCTTTAATATGCCTGATTAACGTATGATCCTTAAAAAGGAAACAAGCAGAAGTATTTTGAATATTTGTAAATCAAAGCATCTGATTTGTAATTACACTTCTTTAACATCATTAGCAAAACCTTTAATAAGGGCCTTCCATTGCGGATAAGATGCCCCCAAAACCGCACCAAGTCCTACCATAAAGTTTCGGACATTATCGATGATATGCGTATTTTCGGTATTTAAAACCTCATTTCGTCCAGCATACTGAAACAATAAACTGTTATTTCTTTGCTCAACAATCAAAGTCGAAGTCGCTATTCCCTCAAAAAAATGTGCTGTTTCTTTATTTTCAGGATCAGTAGGATCTGGACATGGCTTTAGACTGACTGATAGGATTTTAAATTCGGCCATTTCCTTAGATTCCATATGCACAACGTTAACCCAGTCATAACCTTTTGTTCGGGGTAATCCAGGTCCTGGAATATCAATTTTGATGTAATCGTGTAACTGAAGTGGACGATGCAATTCGAGACCATTGTTGTCAACAAGCTTAAATACCGCCGCAGGAAGTTCTGCAATTTTGTGCCATTCATTGACCGCCAATAGGTTGTAGGATGCTATAATAAAAGCCTCGCTGGCAATTTCAGTGCTTGTAAACTCAACTGTTTCAAAACAGTCAAGTTTATTGCCTTCTTTCTGGGTTGGAATAATATTCTTCATCTTTTTAATAGAATAACAATTAAAAATGAACTTATGTTCATGTGAATCAATAGATTTACTTGGGTTGAGGAACTATCTGATTTTGTAATTTCTCCATTATGTAGAAGTATAATAGACCCAACCCTGCAAATTTTCATATGCATCTGCCTGCTTCAGATCGATTAAAATATTACTATCCATAAATAAGAGGCGTTTTGTGTCCGTATTTAAATCGTAGATAGGATAGAAGATGGCATTCTCATTTGGAAGTTCTACATTACTCTGTAAAGCAGTATAACCCTCTGCAAGTAAATTGTCAATAAGTGTTGGAGTAATTGCGTTAAGGTATCGCATCATCTTACCAATCCATTTCTTTTCGTTTTCTTCATTGCCAGGGTAGTGTTCAGTTGTAAAATCTAAGATTAATTTTTCGCCTTCTTTATCCAATCCATCTCTGATCATGCGCAATCCCATGCACCTCGTTTCTTCCTGATAATAATCATGTCCATACTCAAATTGAATATCACCTGCAATGGGGCTATCTTCAATTTTTGCTCGAAGTGCCATCTGGCGATTCAGCAATTCATGTACATATGCATAAGTCTCATCCATAGTGATTTGATTTAAAGCTATAACGTATTTATGATGTCATCACCAAAAGAACAATTCTGAAAGACTAAAAGTTTGTTTAAGAATACTTTAGGATAAGTAGAAGGATACGTGATGCACGTTTAAAGTATATTTTTGAAGCATTGATCAGGTATACTGTCGTTAATTTCAGGTATTTGTTACGGTAATTGAAATACAAACTTTTGACATAGCACCACGTTATATCATTACAATAAACTAAATGAATACGATTATGGCTACTAAAAATGAAAATGCAAAAGTCGGTATTGTTGATAAGGACAAGCAACCGAAGAAAAAGAAAACAATTACCTCAGTTGTAGATAAGAGAAATAAAAAGCAGGAAGGTGACGGGGAGGCCGGCGTTGATCCTCAAAATGATCAATTGAATGATATGCCAGAGCCAGATACATTTCCTCGTGAGCAGGTAAAACCTTAGTGCAGAGGACGTATGTTTGAAATGAAAAAGATAATTTGGGAAGGCGCGGAATGGGATTTCCTTTTAGAAATTGTGGGACGGTCAGTCATCATGTTTATCCTGATATTGGTGATTCTTAGGCTTTCAGGAAAAAAAGGTGTAAGGCAATTAACGCTTTTCGAGGTGGCGATTATTCTGAGTCTCGGATCGGCGGCTGGTGATCCCATGTTTCAAGAAGAATTACCCGTTATTTATGCCTTTGTTGTATTATTTTCGGTTATCATTATCTATAAATTTATAACTTGGTTATCATCAAAATCGGTGTTTATCAATAAGATTTTAGAAGGCGAAGCGATGGTAGTTGTGAGGGATGGAATGTTTGATTTAAAACATGAACATGATGGTGACTTTTCAAAAATGGAATTCTTTTCCGAACTACGTAATCAGTCGGTTGAACACTTAGGTCAAGTGAGAATGGCCTTATTAGAAATTGATGGTTCGATGAGTATTTTATTTTACCCAGAAGATGAGGTGAAGTATGGTCTGCCTTTATTTCCAGATGATTATAAAAAAGTTGAATCATTTCAGTTATATGACTTTCACGCCTGCATGTATTGTGGTTTTATCGAACAATTGCATAATAGAGAATCAAAATGTCCACGATGTAGACATACAGAATGGAGTAAAGCAATCAACACAAAACGAAATTAATCTATTCTTTTAAAGCCATCATGCATGCTTCAGTACTTCCCCTAGGGGTTATAAATACGATTCAAATGTTCTAAATACCCGAAATGATTATGATTTAAACTATTTCTGCCTTGAGGTTGTTTTCTAGATAAATCAAGAGTTTTAAATTTATATTTCAAAAAATAGAGCTATGGAAAACAGAGCAAATGATCCGGCAATTATCAATGATCTGATAAAAATTAACAACGATAGGATAGCTGGATATAGAGAAGCATTAGATCTAGCACATAGTATGCGGATCGATGATCTAGGTGGTATATTTGCCAAATATATCCTGCAGTCAGAACAGTTTATTACCGAGCTTACTCCATATGTCACACTTGAAGGTGAACAACCTACAGACAGTACGATGTTGAGCGGTAAACTTTTTAGACTTTGGATGAATATAAAAGTTAATATTTCGGGAAATGATCGTAAAAGTCTATTGGAAAGCTGTGAAAAAGGAGAAGATGCTTTTAAAGCTACCTATAGGAAGACCCTTGAAGAAGATCGGGAGGCTTTATCCATCCATGTGGTCAGCTTAATTGAAAATCAATTAAGTAAACAATTGGTTGCGCACGACCAGATTAAATTGTTACGAGATACCATTTCCGATACGATTTAATTATATCAAGCGTTTAGTCTAAAAAATCATTTCAATATTGAGGTTAACAGGGAAAAGGGGCAATTGCCCCTTTTTTTTATAGTTTGCACGATGATCAAATGTAATAGGTTATTTTTCACAACGTGATCTGATAAATTTCAGCAGCGCTTTTTCGGTCGCACCATCTGTATTTTGCACCATTTTCCGTTTAAGTTTTAATAATTCATTTTTTAAATCACCATCTACATACTGTTTCTGCAATTCCGGATGAATATAATAGTTCCTTGTAACTGATCTGGTATTGCCGAGTTGTTTAGCGACATGATCAAGGATGGTGACCAGTACTTTTTTACGTTCAGAAATAAGTTCGCCATAAGGCTCATTAGCCATCATCATAAAGGCAAGCGTGCAACCTGCCCATGTACGGAAATCTTTACAGGTATAATCTTCTTGCATCGCTTGTTTTAAATAGCGGTTCAGATCTCCTGAATCAAGCCGTTGAATAGCACCATCATGATCGTAATATTGAAAAAGCTCCTGACCGGGGATTTCTTTGACGTTTTTAAGCATTTTAGCTATTTTTGCTTCCTTGATATAAACCTGCTGAAGTACGCCTTTTTTCCCTTTAAATTTAAAAAAGATTTCATTTTTGTCAATTTTGACATGTCTGTTTTTCAATGTGGTGAGCCCATATGAGCCGTAGTTATGTTCATAGGATTTGTTTCCTGCACGTATGTAAGTTGCATTCATGGTAGAGATTGCAATCGCACAGACTTTTTCTTTGGATAATTTCTTTTTCCGTAGATCTTTCCGCAATTGCGTGCGGAGTAGTTTCATCTTATTTGCAAAGCCCAGTAAACGATCAAATTTTTTGACATTCCGTATGGTTGACCAGTCCAGATGATAAATATATTGCTTCCTACCACGCTTATCAATACCTGTTGCCTGTATATGACCATTTTTAAATTTGCATATCCAGACATTTTCCCATGCTGGTGGAATCACAAGAGACGCTATCCGCTTTAAAGTATTTTTATTTTTGATAGGCTTGTTCTTGGATAGATAAGTGAATTTGCCTTTTGTGTATGTGCGGCAATAACCAGGTTCCGTATCTGTAACGTAACGTAGATTTAGAGCGACAGATGGGTGAGATGAAGGTGTTAATGTTTTCATGTGCTCCAAATTTGTGAAGGAAATGTTTTGTTAATATTCAATTCCGCCGCCACATGTAATGCGGAAGAAATTATTTTGATTAATTGAAATAAATTTAATGGTTCCTAATAGCCTTTATCAGTTCATCTTTTTTCATTGAATGCCTACCGGCTATGCCAATTTTTTTTGCTTCTGCAAGTAGATCCGATTTTGTCCTCGAATCCAAGTCAGTAGCTTCTCCGCCTTTCTTGCTGGCATCCGGAGAATTTGCAATTCGTGCGGATTTTTCCTTACTCATTCCTTTCTTGCGTAATGCTTCATATTGAGCATCGTCTTTAATCTGTTTTCCGTGATCTTTTGCCATTGTTTTACATTTTAAAGTTTACATTACTCTCTTCTTAGCTGAGATTTCCCAAAGTAAGAACGGCTTGAAACGCACAATGTTTAAGAAGACGCTTCGAATGCGTAGTATTTGAAAAAAACAGGTATTTTCTTACTATTCTGGATAGAAAGTTATGATTTTATCAATCAGGTATTTTGACTTGCAGTCTCACGTACATACAATGATTTCTTACCAAATTATACCTGTTTTAAAATATTTTATTAACCACTTTTATTTCACTTTGTTTTATAATAGTATTTCCGTTATAACTTTTAAATATGAAAAACCTGATTGTACTTTTATTTATTCCGGTCCTGTCATTTTTAGGCTTAGTGATTAATCTGCTTATTGCTATGCTAACCCGCATCAGACTAAGAGCATATTCATTTTTTAAATCAGAAGACAAGGGTAAGAAAAATTTCATTACTGCAGTCCTGATTAATGGAATTTACAATAGCGACACGATCTTTATATAGCAATCTGCCATTAAGAATGCATCGTATTGTGATTATTATCATATTAATGAACCATTTAGGTAAATTTCAAATTATTGATATAAATTAGAGTGAAGCTGGTAGATGATCACGTATCGTGATCATCCATAAGTTTTGCGATATTATTATCAGCCTCCTTTTTTGCAAAATGTTCTCGCGCAAGCTTTAGTCCTATTGCAATAGCCGTTCCTTCACTGGCGCCTTCTTTTAATAGCGCATTCGCAATTTCTACAGCTTTATCACGAATTTCAACGGGCTGGTTTTTATAGGACGGTGGATAATCATTGTTGTACCAGGGCATAAATTCTCCTTTCTAGTAGTTAAATAAACAATATCAAAGCAATGAGTTCCATAAAATCGGTGACTCACTAAAATCTTTTGTGAACTGTAATTGTATAACACATAAGCGCTTATAAAGTTGATTCTTATATTCCAGATAAAAAGAAATTATAAATTTTCTTCAAAAACCGAATAAAAAAGCAAACAACTTGAATTACAGATTTGTTCTATAATAACAACAAACTACTATGAAGTAAAATTTTTTATTTACCTAATCTCCTACATGTTATGCGATTCACTTCCTTATCCCGACCCTTACTTCTAGATCTCAAGTGCAGAGGATATAACTTATTGACGTCCTATAATTCTCTTGATTTATCTAACTCGACATGGCAACCTCTCCGGGTTCACAATGTACACGAATATCTTCTACAAATGAATTTTAATGGAAGTAATACTTATCTAAAAAAGCCGACCATTCTCGTAATAGATCAGATTTTAAAACACATAGATGATAATAAATTTGGTGGAGAAGTATTTGTAGAAGATGATCATTCGCAACGTTTGCAGCAGAAATGTAGACTATATGATCTTCGTTATCATTTCACAGCCAATCCAGAAATTTACGATTTTTCATTCGATCCACAACGGCTACTGATCCGGAATCATGCCTTACGTACGGGTGACCACGACATTTATTTTAAATACCTAGCGATGTACTATCAGGAGCATGTGACTTATGAAAGGCGGGATATAGAAGAACTGACCGAAACGCTAATGTGTCTGGATGCAAATCAAGCTGAAAAATGGTTTAAAAAGCATCATGTAACCGTTATGGAATCAGATATTTGGATATGCGACGAAGATGCTATTCTGAAAGTACTTGCTGTGAAAGAGCATGACCATCATTGGGGAATTTTAGATGATACAGAGGAAATGATCTATAATCTAATTAACCCGCAAGAACTCGTGTTATTACGTGATATTTTCTGGATAGATCCCAGGATAATTTAATGACTAATTGGACGTTTCTATTTATGTTTATTCCTAGCTAGGGATTGGATCACCGATCTCATCAAGTGAAAAGTAGAAGGTCGTTCCAGATCCTTTCTCGCTTTCTACTTCAATTGCTGAATCATGATAACGCAGGATCTCAGAAACAATGTAAAGCCCGATGCCGAACCCTGATATGTGTGCAATTTCATCATTATCAACTCTGTAGAAACGGTTAAATAACTTTTCTTGATCTTCTTTAGCAATTCCGATACCTTCGTCACTAACAAACAATTTGACTTTCCCGTCTTTTTTCTCACAACCAATCGTGATGGTACCACCGGCAGGTGAATATTTTATTGCATTTGAAATCAAATTGGTAAAGACCTGTGCTATTTTATCATGATCTGCAAAGATTGTAATTGGTTCTGCGCAGGCAAACTTAATTTTATGCTTAGATATCATCAATTGCGCTTCCTCTCGCACTTCCTCAAATAAAGATAGAAGTGTTATGGACTCTTTATTTATTTGCAATTGATCTTCTTCAATCCTGGCGAGGCTGAGGAAATCCCGTATCATGGCAATCATTTTTTTAGATTGGGTTTCAATTTTGTTACTCATCTGTTTACCCAGATCATTTTTATTGTCCTGGTAATTTTTCTGCATGATCTGAGTAAATAATAAAATGGAGGTAAGCGGAGTTTTCAGTTCATGGCTCACCATGGAGATAAAATCATTTTTCCTCCTTTCTTCCTGTTTTTTTTCAGAAATATCCCTAGCAATTTTTGAAACTCCTATTATTTGACCAGCACTATCCCTGATGGGTGATATGGTTAGAGATACGTCCAGCAGCTGTCCCGTTTTAGAGATACGAATAGTCTCAAAGTGTTTTAATGATTGACCAGCTCGTAATTTCGCAAGGATATGATCCTCTTCACTTTTGCGGTTTTCAGGAATTAACTTCAAAATAGGCTGACCGATTATTTCACCAGCTTTAAACCCAAATAATTCTTCTGCTGCAGCGTTCCAGCTTGTTACGATGCCTTCTAAAGTTTTACTGACAATGGCGTCATTGGAAGAATTAACAATTGCCGCCAGTTCAGCATTTTTAGTTTCCGAATTTTTAAGTTCAGTAATATCAAGTACCGAACCAATAATTCTATGCATCTTATTTGTATTATCCATATAGGTAGCTCCTTGAACGCGTATCCATATGGTACTATTTTTATCGCTCTTTAATACCCGGCATAGAAAATCAAAGTGTGAATTGGAACTGCTTTCTTTTAGCTTTTGTATTATAAAGTTAACGTTATTTTGATCCTCTGGGTGAAGGAGCTCTAAAATGTGGTGGTAGTTAAGGTCATTGAGGTGTAGCCCAAGAATTTTTTCGGCTTGTTTAGAAATATAGAGTTTGTTTTCTTCAAAATCCCAGTCCCAAGTGCCTAGATCAGTGGCCTCAATGGCCAGTCTAAGTCGTTCTTCACTCTCTTCCAGTAAAGTCATGAGCTTGTTTTTCCTTTTTTCTTCTTCAACCAGCGGCGTTACATCTTTTGTAAAACAGCGCGAATGTATAAACTTTCCATCTTTGAAAAGTACATTTGAACTGATTACAACATACTTAATAGAACCATTTTTACATTTCAATCTTGCAGGAAAATCCCGTATGGTTTCTTTGGCGGTAAGGCGGTTAAGAATTTCTTCGATTACTGCTGCATCCTTATGGAAATCACTGATCGGATGGCCAATATATTCTTCTTTGTCATAACCCAGTAGATCTAATTCTGCTTGGTTTGCCCAAATAATAATCCCGCTCTCATCCACCCAATGTAATGGGACAGAACCATTTTCAATAAAGTCGGAGAGTTCAGCAACGCGATTTCTAAGTTCATTATTTTCCTTTTCCAGAATTGCTAAATTATCAGATATATCAATCTTATTCATGCTGTACGTCTCTTTTTGTATTTAAAGATAAAGAATAACTGCACAATTATGTACTAATAGTCATATAAATTAGCAATTAAGGAAGTTTTTGGAATTGCATTACGCTTCGTCCTTGGTGTTTTTAACCAAGCCTATTCCAGAGAAGAAAAAGATTAGTCCAATAATTCCGACTACGATGAGCGTCGTATAAGCCGTACTCTTATTAACCAATTCATAGCCCGTATAAATCATTCCTACAACACCTAATAGCGTCAGTATCGTTCCGAAAATTCGTTTTACATTCATCTTTTTTTATTATAAGTGATTTTTTTTGAAATTTTATCTTACCAACATCATACTTCCACTCAGAATAGTAAACTGTTATGGATAGCAATTAAGATTACCCTTATTCGGTTGCTGTCTTTTGGTTGCTAGTCATGGTTTTTGTTTCGTATTGGTTTTGATGCATTTCTTATACAACAACTGATAAAGCAAAAGGTTCGAGTTTTAGAGATTAGTAAAAAAGTAAATAGGTAATAAGGAGAGAAGATCCTAGTTGCTATACTTATTTGTCCTTAAATCTCAGGTAATAACTCAGTAAAAACAAATTGACTAGGACAGCAAAAGCGTTTGAAATAATAATCGGTAATTCATTCTTTATTATTCCATACCACACCCATAAGGATAAGCCCGTTATCAGAATAATGATCATGGGCAAAGAAAGGTCTTCAACGGTTTTTTCCTTAATCACTTTTAAAAGCTGAGGCAACATGGATATTGATGTTAAAATTCCGGCAGTGATTCCGATTAAATTTTCTAGGATCATAATTTTTATTTTTATAAAGTGCGTGAATATCCATTTTCTTTATGTTCGCTTTCGTATTTGTACCGTATGTTTAAATTAAATACGGGTTTTAGGACGCATTGTTGAAAATAAGAAGTAATAGTTATTAATTTTGATATTCGGTTCATCACCGTGCTATTAATTTGGTATATAAAAGGGTCTCAGCTTTGAACAGGCTGTGACCCTATTTTTTTGGCGAAACTATCTTGCTATAGAAATATGATGGTTTTCAAAAAGATTTACCAGGTAGAGCAACGTGTAAAAGTTATGTTTTACTTAAAATAAAATTCATGCTTCTCAGTGAGAATTATACAATTGACTAGAATTGCTTACGCTATCTTTCTGCACTAGGCAAAGTCTCGAATTCATCGAAAATTTGAATACAAATTCATTTGATCCCATCTTAATTATATTTCTTTTATCACTTTAGAACCTTTTTAGGATCAAAAAAGTTCGATGAAGTTGAAATAAATTGGCAAAAGAAGCTTTGATCCCATGAGGTGTAAATTTTAACATATGAATGGCAAACGACTACGTTGTTTGATTGTTATTGAATTATAATCAACATACTATGAAAAATATTACCCTTGCGATTACTAATCTTGTGGCTTTATTAACTACGATCGTTATTAATTACTTATCAAATACCGGTTTCATAAATGGCAGAACAATGAAAACTGTTTCCGATGACTATCATAACTTTTTTACTCCCGCGTCGTTTGCTTTCTCTATCTGGGGACTGATTTATTTGCTTTTGATCGGTTTTGTTACGTATTCATTTTTCATATTGAAAGCAAAGAAAGAGAGCCAAATTATAGATCGGGTAGGAGCATGGTTTACGGTTTCATGCCTGTTAAATAGTATATGGGTTATTGCTTGGTTGACAGATTATATCGGAATTTCTGTATTATTGATGATTTTGTTACTGCTAACGTTATTGAAGATTGTTGTGAATGTTAACGTAGCACTGACTAATCCTCCATTTCGTATTGTCGCATTCGTTTGGTGGCCATTCTCGCTATATGCAGGGTGGATATCGGTTGCATTAATCGCAAACATAGCCGCTTATCTCGTTAAAATCGATTGGAATGGATGGAATATTTCACCGTTATACTGGACAATGATCATGGTAATTGTAGCGGGTATTGTTAATGTTTTTATGACCTGGAAGCGTAATATGCGCGAATATGCTTTAGTAGGAGTATGGGCATTAATAGCTGTAGCGGTTGCCAATAGAGATAACGGAACAGCTATCTTCCTTGTTAGCATGGGTACTGCAGCAGTTATTGCTACAAGTTGCTTGATTCATGGCATCAAAAACTTTCGCGGCTTTGGAAATGAAATTTAAACAGCAGGATTAAATGGTCAGCTTAAATTTTAGAACTCTAAGATAGCTCTTTTCATGTCGTGATACAGAAGCACTTTCCAATGCTGCGCTTTTGCAAGTTTTTCCCATTCAGTACGTTGCTCCATGGCTTTCTTACCATCGAAATCGCTCTTAAATGCAATTGGATATTTTAAATAGCCTGCTGTTGGGAGGTTATCAGCACCGTAGAAGGCAATGCTTTCTTTGTCGCGAATTAAAAACACCTGATGAAAGGGCGTATGGCCGCCTGTCACTTCAAAAGAAATTTCTGAGCATATAACACCTCTATCATCGTCCATCCAAACAATGGTGCCATTTTCGGTAATAAAATCCAAAATGTCAAAATCAAAAGAGGGATTATTGGTCTTACTTTTAGCAAAAAGATATTCTCTTTTCTGTATATAAATCTTTGCATCAGGAAAATTCAGAAACCATTCATTTCCTTGTGTATTGACTAAGCCAGCAATATGGTCTTTATGGAGATGTGACAATAAAATAGTTGTAATACATGAGGGATTGAAACCGAGGGCTAGTAGGTTATTAAGTATTACGGGAGATCCTTTATGATATCTCCCTAGCCCTGCATCCAGCAAAACAACATGATCCTCAACCTCAATTAGAAAAGGCTGGACAGCCATTTTAAGGCCTGTCGCGCTTGCTAATTCTTCCAAAGGAGTAAATACCTTGTTTTTGTCGACGCAGAAGTCACCATCTTTTAATACATGAATTTTCATATAACAGCAAAATACTTTTATTCAGGGATATTAGCAAGCAGAAAAATACTATATCTTGCTTATGTTTAATAAAAAAAAGTTATTTTTGAATCAATCATGAATAGAAAAAGTAGCCTTCCTCCTCCAATAGCGTAATGTCCTATTAAAATAGATTGACATACTTTCGGCTGATAAGCCGTGTGCATCAGTATGTCAAAAATTTAGATATTAACTATAAAAAAGAAATACGCTCATTTTCATGAAAAAATCATATTTACGCTTACACATTGCTGTTATATTAGCCGGTTTTACGGGAGTTTTTGGTAAATTAATATCCTTAAACGAGGGTTTATTAGTGTGGTACCGAGTACTTTTATCAGCAATTATATTGTTCTTTGTTTTAAAGTTCCTTAAAAAAGATATCAAGCAGTCGATGCCCGAAAAACTTACTGTAAGTTCTGTAGGCATGTTGATTACCATCCATTGGATATTTTTCTATGCCAGTATAAAATATGCAAACATATCAATCGGAGTGGTCTGTTACTGTTTGACAAGCTTATTTACAGCAATTTTCGAACCTCTGATCAACAAAAAACCTTTTTCAGTCCCACAGCTTTTATTAAGTTGCCTAACTTTATTAGGCATCAGTTTAATATTTCATTTTGATTCATCTTATCAGCTTGGGATATGGCTTGGAGTTATATCAGCCGCATTTGCAGCATTGTATACTGTATTTAATGAGCGGTTGGTAAAAAAGCATGATAGCATCGTCATCAATTACTATCAAATGGTAGGAGGGACAATCGGTTTGGGAATACTATTACCATTTTATCTCTATTTTTTTCCAGTGACAACGTTGCTTCCTTCTACAACAGATCTACTCTACCTATTATTGCTAGCCGCTTTTTGTACCGTCACGTTGTATGTCCTGTTTGCGGAAGTTTTACGGGTAATACCTGCCTTTACGGTTAATTTAAGCTTCAATTTAGAACCTATTTATTCCATAATCTTAGCATTTATATTTTTTAATGAGGGTAAAGAGGTCAATACTTCGTTTTATTTAGGTTGTGCTTTTGTTATGTTATCTGTTATCTTACAGAGTGTATTTTCAAAACCAAAGCAGGTCTAAAGGTAAGAGCCGATTGCAATTGATGTAATCGGCTCTATTGTTGTGTTTTAGATTATTTTGTAACCTTTTGTGTGTCGGGCTATTCAGCTCGGTAAAGGCAACAACTTATTCCTGTATTCTTTTGATGGCATCTGAAATATCAAGTTCAACGTTGTTGTCATCAAAAAATGCATCTGCTACATCAGCGGAAGAAATCATAAAATATTTTTCATTTTTAGAATTAATAAAAGTTGTTTTCACCACATTAGCTCCATCTATCAGCAGATTTTCACTAAATGTAGGAGTAAGGTCGTAAGTGTCTTCGTTTAAAATATACAACATCGCTATAATTTTTAAGTTTACTAGAATAATAAAAAGACTTTTCCAACATGAAGTTGCTTATGATCCTGTATGTGGCAATTTAATGTTTATCCACACCGGATATGGGAATTCTAATACATCAAGCGGTAATATATGATGGAGTATCAGGTGATCCTTTGCTAAGTAGTTATCTACATCATCTTCAGCAGGGATTGCAACAACCTTAAAAATGGCATCTTTATCTGTCGAATTAATATCCGATTGCAATAGGCGTACATTATAATCGATCAGCCATCTCGCCAATTCATCCTTTCCGAATCTTTTGAGATATAATAACTCCTTATCATAATTTAAGAGCTCTTCCTCTTCCTTATCAGGAAAAAAAGTATTGAGGAATTTAGCGTAAAGAGATTTATCCTTATTTCGTAATGTGTAATTTTTAATAATTAATCGCTGCGGACTATAATCAAAGCTAAAAGTTTTAGGTTGTTCTAGAGCCTCATAATACTCCTGATAGTTGATAAGTCGACCTTCCAAATTCATTTTTTCCTCTTCCATATATGTATTATTTTATAATTGTCATCTATAAAACAAATAGGACAAGAAGTGGTTTGCTTTTTTCTTATCAATTTTTCTTATATATTATTATTCTTAATAATACTTCGCTTTCAAAAGTCATTTGAAGACGAAGTATTAAATTTTTTATAACGAGATTTTTACCTAATATCTTCTTTTTTATACGCGTTCTATATTTCGTAATGAACTATTATCTGTCCCATAAGTTATTAGTGTAGTTTAAATTAAAACTTAAGATCATGGCTAAAAAAAACAAAGATGGCGAAATGCCAAATGCGCACTTACATGAATTATTTGTAGATGAGTTGAAAGATATTCTGGGTGCGGAAAAGCAACTGCTTAAAGGTTTAAAAAAGTTAGCAGACGGAGCTCATAGTGATAGTTTAAAAGAAGCATTTAAAACGCACTATAAACAGACAGAAGGGCAGATTGAAAGATTAAAAGCGGTATTCTCGAGTCTGGATATGACCGCTCGTGGTAAAAAATGTAAAGCGATGGAAGGCCTATTAAACGAGGCTGATGAAATTTTGGAAGAATTCCAGGATAGCCCTGAAGTACTGGATGCTGCTTTGATCGCCGCTGCACAAAAGGTGGAGCATTACGAGATTGCAACCTATGGTTGTCTTGTTACTTATGCGAAATTGATGGAACACAGTGAAGCAGAAGAACTGTTAGCGGCTACATTAGCGGAGGAAAAGGATACAGATGTATTATTGACTGAAATTGCAATGAGCGAAGCTAATCTCGGAGCAGCAAAATAAATTGATCAAGAACAGGCCGGTATATACTACCGGCTTCTTTATTTTAAATCTAATATTACTTTACTATGGGAAATATATTATACACAATCGCCGTAATTTTGATAATTATTTGGGCGATCAGTTTTTTTGGAGGATTTTTTACTGGTGGGATTATTCATATTCTATTAGTGATTGCCATCATCGTTATTTTATTGCGTGTTATCCGAGGGGGTGTTTAATCCCCCTTTATAGCTGAATTTTAGATTTTTAGTGCTATGAGAAAACCCGATATTTACAAGGAGTTAAATAATGGTAGACAATTTTTAGCTTGGATATTACATGATGATTCAAAAATTGTTGAAATCAGAAGCCCGGTTATAGTGGATGGCTTAATCGTAAATGTTGAAGTTGAGCGATATCATGAAAATAGAAAAATAGCGGTTTTAGAAATGGAGAATCTTTTAAATAAAGAATAGTAGCATTGGCTTTAAGTTGCTTATGCTCAGGTTTCTATCATAAATGTGCATTGCCGCTAGATGAATGAGGGCCAATTGAATACAGTTTTTTATGAGTTTGTAGAGGTTTCGCAGGATAAGCATATGAGATATGCACCATACTATTTGTGGGTGGGAGTGGTTATTGTAAAAAATGTAGTTAATTAGCATAATTGCTAATCACTACATCAGAAATAGAGAGAATTACAATATAATTCCCCAATTCTTTTATCTTGCTACGCGTACATTGAATGCGTTAACACCTTTTTGACCGTTTTCTACTTCATAAGTAACACGCTCGTTTTCACGGATGTCATCTAGTAAACCTGTTGAATGTACAAATACATCTTGACCACCATTTGATGGTGTAATAAAACCGAAACCTTTGGTAACGTTAAAGAATTTTACTGTTCCTTCTTGCATTATATTATAGTTTTTATTAAAAATTATTTAATTCTGTGCCACCCTTCATGTCATAAGATATAACTTGATAACTTGCGGAAGTCGATCGATCTGCTAGCAAGAAAAGGATGTATGTATTAGTAAAGGTTGATTGGAATCAAGCTCTACAGAGTACTGCGCACTTTTTATGAATAACAAAAATCGGCAAGTGATGTGGTGAATGATCACGTAAGGTACTTACTGGGACTAAATAACCACTACAATGCCCGATACTATCTCAAATATAAATATAAATAAACTATAATCAAATTATTTTTTCAAAAGTTATCAGTTTTTATTTAAGGTAAAATTGAAAAATACATAAATTAAATAGCAGAAGACTTACTTTTACCGATACAAATTGTTATTATCTTTACTTGGCGGAATGGAAATGTGAACGTACATTACTCCATGTTTTAGATGTCCAGTACAAGATCTATCATGTACATGGGGCATGGATAATACTTATTGACGTTGTATTTAACGGGCTGACTCTTGAACGATCACAGGACGCTTGAAGATAATTCTATTACGAAGTGGTGGATTATATGTTTCTTAATGAAAATCTTTACTGATGAAAATACTATTGACAGGAGCCACGGGTTATATTGCTCAACGCTTACTTCCAGTCTTGCTTGACAAAAAACATCAAGTTGTATGCTGTGTTCGTGATGTGAATCGCTTTGATAGGAGCAAATATGAAGGTTTTGATTTTGAACTGATAGAGGTCGACTTTTTGAAGAATGATTTTTTGGATCAAATTCCGCAGGATATTGATGTCGCTTACTATCTGATGCATTCGATGTCATCCTCAGAAAACGATTTTACAGAGGCCGAACTTACTGTAGCTGCTAATTTTAAAGCAAGTATCGAACAAACAAATATTAAACAAGTTATTTTTTTAAGTGGTATTGTTAATAGCAAAGAGCTTTCAAAACACCTGCAATCACGTTTAAATGTTGAAGAACGTTTACAATCGCACCATTATGCTTTAACTACTTTAAGAGCTGGAATTATCGTAGGGTCGGGTAGTGCGAGTTTCGAGATCATAAGAGACTTGGTCGAGAAGCTACCGGTTATGATTGCTCCGAAATGGTTAAAAACAAGGTGCCAGCCAATTGGCATTCGTGATGTCCTCTCATTTTTAGAAGGAGTGCTTATGAAGGAATTTACCTTTAATAGAACCTATGATATCGGTGGGCCTGATGTAATGACATATAAGGACATGCTACTCCGTTTCGCACAAGTGCGAAAACTTAAACGCTGGATCATTACCGTTCCTGTCATGACACCCAAGTTATCTTCTTATTGGCTATATTTTGTTACCTCTACTTCGTTTCCATTA
This sequence comes from Sphingobacterium sp. MYb388, assembly GCF_037479535.1. NCBI lineage: Bacteria > Pseudomonadati > Bacteroidota > Sphingobacteriia > Sphingobacteriales > Sphingobacteriaceae > Sphingobacterium > Sphingobacterium sp. MYb388. Next base: position 255,510 of record NZ_JBBGYV010000007.1, read on the forward strand.
GCCAGTAGTTTAGTTGAGAGTATGCGGGTAGATGTAATAGCAAAACCTAATGATCTACAGGAAAAAATTAATGTAAAACCTATGCGTTATGAACAAGCTATTGAATTGGCCTTTGGTAAGATCGAACAAAATCAAGTCATATCGAGCTGGCGAGATGCACTGAATATAGAAAGGTATCCCAACAGCTTTGTTAAACTTATTGAAGTTCCGCAAGACGGGTGTTTTAAAGATGTCAGATCAATGAAAGTGGATGATGTGGATCTTGCCTTGCGTAATATTTGGTCAATAGGAGGGAAAACAGGATGGTATTATGCAGATTGGTTATGGGGTATTCGTGGATTTTTGGATAAACTGGTTGGCGGGGTTGGTTTACAAAGAGGAAGAACAAATTCAGATACGTTGTCTACAGGCAGTGTCATTGATTTTTGGAGAGTAATTCTTGCAGATAAAAAAGAACGTAGACTACTGTTATATGCCGAAATGAAATTGCCAGGAGAGGCCTGGTTAGAATTTAAGATTGATCAAGATGATACGTTTACCCAAACAGCAACATTCCGGCCACTGGGTATATCCGGTAGATTGTACTGGTACTCTGTTTTGCCTTTCCATGCTTTCATTTTTAAGGGTATGATGCAAAACATAGCAAAAAAAACGACTAAAAAGATGTAAAATTATGCTTTATATTTGTTTATGAACTTCTTAAATAAGATGTAAAGCTGGAATTTAACACCCCATATCATGAACTGGAAAAATAATATAACCAAACTATTAGACGTTGAGTATCCCATTATACAAGCACCAATGTTTGGTGTTACAACTCCAGCAATGGTAGCTGCGGCGACTAATGCAGATTGCTTAGGTACTCTTGCCCTGGGCGACCTGCCTGCTGAAAAATGTATTGAACATATTCGCGCAACAAAGCAGTTGACAAAAAATAACTTTGCGGTGAATATTTTTGTAAATGATATACCTGAACTGACGGATACGTTAAGAGAAAAATATACTGAAACCAAAGATTTTATTGAAAATATTGCACGTGAACACCATCTCGATGTTCATCTGCCCAGCATTGAAGAAATACAGATCAATAGCTATCATGACCAAATTGATGCTCTTATTGCGGAAAAATGTAGGTTTGTAAGTTTCACTTTTGGTAATCTTGACGAACCAAGTATTTATAAGTTAAAAAATAATGGCACCCTGCTTCTGGGAACCTGTACATCTGTTAGTGAAGCGGTTATTTTAGAAAAATCTGGAGTTGATATTGTTTGTGTGCAGGGACTTGAGGCTGGCGGACATCGGGGTAGTTTTAGTCGCGATGACATACCTGCCATAGGAGGTTTATCTTTGTTACCTCAAGTTTATGATAGCGTCAATATACCGATTATTTATGCAGGCGGTATCTACAATGCCAAGACCTTACTGGCTACGCAACTCCTGGGAGCACAAGGATTTCAACTCGGAAGCCTCCTCTTGGGATCTTCAGAAAGTGCGTTAGAACAATTTGAAAAACAGCGTTTAAGGGATGTCGATGAAACAGCTATTGCGCTTACTAAAAGTTTTTCGGGACGTTATGCACGAGGTATCAAAAATGTTTTTACAAATCTAGTAGATGAAGGACATATATTGCCTTATCCTTATCAGAATAAGTTAACCGGCGAACTGAGAAGAGTCGCAAAAGCGAACAATAATAGCCAGTTTGTTAGTATTTGGACAGGTCAATCTAATAATGGGTATAGTGGGAAATCTACAGCTGAAATTATTAAAAAGCTGATCACAGAAGTGGAGAATTTGTATAGCATTAAAGAGGATAGAAAATAAGGAGCTACGATTTCTGATCGTGTTCCTTAAAGATCAAGACAGAAGAATACATTATTCAGCATTCTCAAATATAATCTCAAATGTTGTTCCTTTTCCTACAGCACTTTCAACTCGAATATCCGCTCCTAATCGATCAATAATTCTTTTTACAATAGAAAGTCCGATTCCAGAACCATCATATCCTGAGGAGTTTGAAAGTCTTTGAAAGATATCAAAAATATTATTTTCTTTCTGAAGATCCATTCCAATACCGTTATCTACAATAAAGTAGGTTACCATCGTTCCAGATTGTGTACTGTATACTTCAACTTTTGGATTTTCTTGCTTGCTGCTGTACTTAACCGCATTTCCGATAATATTTAAAAAAAGTTGATAGATCAGAGTTCGCTCGCCTCTTATAGGAATAATTTCACCCATTTTAAAATCCAGACCATCAACACCGTATTGATTTTTCGCAATCTCAGTAATGGAAATGATATTGCTTTTTGGATCCAAGATTTCAAGGTTTAATGCAACCGAATTCGATTTAGATAATTCATGAACCTTATCGATCATTTCGGTAATAAGCGCTGATGCATCTAATATATTGTTCGCCAGTTTAAGTAAAAGCTCCCTTGGAATATCATTTTTCATCAATAACATCTGTGCTCCCAGTTTGATGGATGACAACGGATTTTTAAGGTCGTGTGTCAGAGTATAGCTGAAAGTATCGAGCGCATTATTAGAACGGACAAGATCTTTGTTAAGTTGTTCTATTTCGGCATTCCTTTTGGCAATTGCTTGTTGAATAAGGAAAACAATGCGCTCTAAGAATGATATCTCGATCTTAAGCCATGGTGAGGATGTATTGCCGGTTATTTGTTTCCATGCATCAAAAGAAGTTCTTGGAGAAGGAAAGCTTATTTTTTTTGTTGCATCGTACTGAAGATACTTTTCAGGTTTTCCAGCCCATATCTCTTCTATTAAGCGCTCTTTGCGGAACAGGTATATTTTCCAATCTGATTGTGGTAATATCTCTGCAGCCATCACGCCCGGAAGTTGGTTTATACCACTGCTGAATTTATATTGATTGCTGGAAATTATTCCAATGTCATTTTTTATGAAATTATGGATTTCCTGCAACTGATTTCTGTCGGGAATTATGCCGAAAGATTTTTCATTTTTAGCATATTTTAAATACAGTCCATCAGCATTCATGATGTGCATGATCTTCTCGCCAAACCTTTCAAGAACATCATGTGTATCTCTGTTTATTAAAAGATCACCTTTTAGATCTTTCTCTAGAATATGCATTGTATTCTGCAATTCTATATCTTTTTTTAATAAATTAGAAATATGATGATTCGTAGCAAATTGGGTCAAAAAAGTACAAAGATGCCTCTGGGCAAGATCCACATGTAGCGGTGTATTATTCTGACAGGTAACCAGTCCCCATAATTTGCCATCTTTTATAATAGAGAAGCTTGCACTAGCGCTAACTTTAGAATTTCTTAAATATTGGAGATGGATGGGAGATAGCGCTCTAATGCTTGTTTTTGTTAAATCGATATCCGCGCGATCATTACTGATGATTTTATGTGTAGCTCCATCTATATCTGCAGTATGTCTGGCAAGAAAGATGGTGTACAATTCGCGGGCCTGCTTGGGTATATCAAATTCAGGATAGCGATAGCCTAACAGTGAATGTATGTTTTCCGATTTTGATTCTGCAATAACCTTCCCACTGCTGTCTTCCAAAAATTGATAGACCATTACCCGGTCATAATTAATAATCTGGCGTATGATATTCGTAAGCGATTTCCAGATATCTGTTTTATTCTCTTCTAAATATTTAGCATAATAATACAATCGATTAGGTTTTAACAGATTTTTATTGCAAATCTCCGCTTCCACATAGGTATGATCATTATAGCGATAAATACTTAAATCATAATTTTCATTATTGATGATTATTTTTTCTGTAAATCTGTAAAAAATAGAGGTATTGAAACTATCTTCTACGGTTTCAAAGACTAATTTGTCATTGCCCGTTAAAGCAGCTAGAATGATATCGATATTAAGATCTAAATATTTTTCTAAAGGAGTATTAGACAGTAAAGTAACATTCTCACTAGCAGCTATGCATCTTTTATTGTTATTGAATACAAATAGAAAACCGAGATCCTGGATCAGACCACATAGTGTAATTTTCTCATCTTCACAATCTAAAAATTCCATAAGAGCTATTAAAAACGTTCAATAATATATTATTGTTATTTTGATGTAATATCGAGGAGGAATTAGATTTTTTTACAAGCTTATTCTTTCAGAATATTATTTCAATCAGAAACAGAGAGTAAATTTAAGAAATAAAAATGAAATCATTTTAAGCGTCACCCTGCTCGTACTGCTATAATACGAATTAAAACGTGCGGTAAAGGTATAAATACGTATATTTTATTAATTTTTTATTTATAGTTCTACAATAAAGATATTCATGATATTTTTGACCAGCAGAACATAGCATAGCAGTTTTTTTGACATTGACCGTTTATATTATTTGCCTAAGAAGGGCAGGCTTTTGGACTTTACTATAGCATAATAGCAAGTTTTTGATACATCTACCTGCGCGACAATCAGCTACTTTCGTATTTTATTTTGTAATGAATGAATTTTAATGATAACCATCTACTAAAAGCCTTAGTAGACACTGCACCAATTGGAATTTGTATCCTCAATTCGGATGGTTTTATTGCCGAATTAGCCAATGAGAAGTTTCTCCAGATCGCAGGTAGAAGGGAAGAGGATTTAATCGGTAAATCTTATTGGGAAACATTTTCAGAAGTGAGGGAGCAATTTGAGGATATTTTATGTCATGTTGTTTCTAATAATAAGGCCTATCATGCCGATCAGGTGCCAATGATTCTTATTCGCAACGATAAGCAGGAGCCTATTTATGTAACATTTGTTTATGCACCGATGGTAGATCTTGACGGTAAAGTCCATAAGGTAGCGATATGGGTTCAGGAAAATACGAAAGAGGTCATGGAACGTGAAAAAGATACTGCTTTAAATACCGCAATGAAAATAGATCGTGACCGTCTGCACGATTATTTCCTTCAGGCACCTGTTGGGATTAGTGTCATGACTGGCGAGAATCTATTAATAGAATTTGTAAATCCCAATTATCAAGCCATGTTGCCAGGTCGCTCACTTGTTGGCCGCCCGTTTTTCGAATCTCTTCCCGAAATTGTTGATACCGATATTGCACAAGCTTTAACCGATGTCTTTAAAACAGGTCTTCCTGTTTCTTTTCGTGATCGCTTAGTCGCTATTTCAAAAGAAGAAGATGGACCGACAACAGACCGTTATTTCGATTTTAGTTATGTTCCCCGGTTTGATTCTAACGGACAAGTAGACGGGGTTTTTAATTTTGCTTTCGAAGTGACCGCGTTCGTTCATAGCAGAAGAAAAGCGCAACAGGAAAGTAACAACATGTTGCAGATACTGGATATGCTTCCCGCTTCGGTAGTCGTGATCCGCGGGTTTGATCTTGTCGTAGAAATGATCAATGACTCCAATCTTGCTTATTGGAAGAAAACAAGAGAGGAAGTTGTCGGTAAACCCTTCCTTGAAATCCTTCCTGATCTTGCTGACCAGCCTTTTGCAAGCCAGCTTCGTCAGGTCATGAAAACAGGCCAGGTGATCGATGTAAAGGAAAGTCCGGTTATTTTCACAAACGCTGATGGTACCATGAGAGAAACCTACGTGGATTATACCTATCAACCATTGTCAGATCTAGATGGAAATAGAAATGGTGTGCTGGTGATGTCTTTCGAAATTACGGATCGTGTTCACGCAAGAAAGCTGTTGGAGCAATATGCAAATGAGCTTGCGGAAACAAACGAACTGCTTGCCCACAGTGAATCCAGATTTAAGTTTCTCATTCAGGAGGCACCCGTGGCAATTGGCGTGCTTCAGGGTAAAACACTGATCGTGGAGACCGCTAATGAAAAAATACTTGAAGTCTGGGGTAAGACCAGAGAAATTGTGGGTCTTCCATTAGCGTCGGCATTACCTGAACTTGATGGTCAGCCTTTTCTTGAAATATTGGATGATGTATTTGCAACAAGAGAACCATTCTATGCTAATGAAATACCAGCATTGCTTGAACATGGAGGGACATTAAAACAATTATTTTTTAATGTCGTCTACCAGCCTATTTTTGATCAGCATGATAACGTTTCTGATATTGTAATTGTAGCAGTTGATGTAACCGAGCAGGTAAATTCACGAAAAGCATTAGAGATCAGCGAGCAGCATTTTCGCAAGTTATCTGATCTTGTTCCTGTTAAAATATCCAATGCACTTCCAAACGGAGAAGTAACTTTTTTCAATCAGGGATGGCTTGATTTTTCAGGGTTGAGTTTCGAAAACCTCCGTGATTTTGGTTATTTTCAGATGATACACCCGGATGAAGTAGAGAATTTTCAACAAGGGCTCTTACAAGCATCCAAAACTGGAGTTCCATTTATTTCGGAGATGCGGTTTAAAAATAAAGATGGTCAGTATATCTGGCATATTAACGTTGCTTCTCCTGTGCTTGATGCTCAGGGAGAGTTAATCATGTGGGTCGGTTCTACAACAGATATTCAGTCAATCAAAGAAGAAGAGCAACGTAAAAATGATTTTATAGGGATGGTATCCCATGAATTAAAAACACCGCTTACATCCCTAAATGGCTATTTGCAGATTTTACAGTTAAAACTAAAACAAGATGATGGTTTAGCATTCGCGGAGCATGCGCTAGAGCGTTCATTAAAACAAGTCCGGCTAATGACCTCCTTGACAAATGGTTTCTTAAACGTATCACGTCTGGAATCTGGAAAAATGCACATAGAAAAATCAACATTTGATCTTCGTGGATTATTTAAGGAAACCTGTGATGAATATCGTATTCTATTTCCGAATAATAAAATCACATCCAAATTTAGTGACGAAGAAATTCCAGTTTATGCCGATCGGCAGAAAATAGCACAGGTATTTAACAATCTGATCGGAAATGCAGTCAAGTATTCACCAGCAGCTAGTGATATTTGGGTAACTGTTGAGCAAATTGGTACAAGGGCACGGGTTATGGTATCTGACCAGGGCATCGGCATAAAACAAGAAGATTTATCAAGGCTTTTTGAGAGATATTACCGAGTGGGCGATACGACTGTTTCTGGATTCGGTATTGGGTTATATCTAAGCATGGAAATTATTGAGCGCCATGGGGGCAAGATCTGGGCAGAAAGTGAATTAGGAAAAGGTTCTAAATTCTTTTTTGAACTGAATATATATCAAAATTGATAAAAAAGATCTTTTACGATCTTCCAAACAGCTATCGACAATAATTTTTCATTAAGGATTTAAAAACAGAAGGTATTCAACAGAACAATGACAGGAGCTATGCACAGTGCAATGAAATCGAATCAATTTCCTGAAATCTATAGCTGTTTACTAAATAGCCATTTCTGAAGTTCATCTGTTAGTAAATAAGGGATTACAATGTTGTTATGATCGAGATTTTTAAACGTTGTGAAGACAAGCTTGGCATTACCATCTAATTTTTTGTATAATACTTCGCTTCCGCTGTATGGATTACTTGTGTCTTTTTCTCCATGAATTAGCCAAATATCCTTATGCTTTAGTTTATCAAGGTTTGATAAGTCAGGAACAGCGGCTATAGAAACTATTGCGGCAAATTTTTCAGGGGCTAGGTTGATCAAATTTTGAGCTGTTGATGCGCCCATAGAATAGCCAATTAGATAAATTCGATTCAAGTCAATATTGGGATGTCCCTTTTCTAGTTTTTTAATCAGAGTCAAAATTTGAATAGCATCTTTTGATGGACTAGCTGTCAACATCCCTTCCGCATTCTGCGAATAGGTAGAGGAACGCTGTTCAAATTGAGGTGCTAATACAAAGCAATTAAATTTGTCAAAGATATCATCCCTTACCCAAGTTCGAGCTAAATGTTCCAATTGATTTTCGTTATCATTGCCTTGTCTTGAAGAATTATGAAATGTAATTACAAGCGGATATTTTTTAGTTGTAGTAAAGTTCTTCGGAAAAAGGAATCGATAGGGGATTTTAGTACTTTCATTTGTAAATACTTTTTTTTGAAATATATCTACGGGTAATGCGCTCAGTATATTTCTAGTCTCTGTAAACCTGGTGCTATCAATAGACATTTCGTTATATAAATGTGTTTGCGCATGGGAAAAATTGCAAATCATTACACTGAAAAAAAAGATGATTTGCAGTTGGATTCTGTTGTTATACATTTCGTTTTCTAGTTCGGTTGACTAAATTACATTTTTTTATTAATCTCACTCCATGAGATTTTGTTTACGAGCAGTTTAATCAACTTCACGATGGTTGGTTACGATCAAAAGACATACTCCTTCAAAAGGATTATGGGAATTGGAGTGCAATGAGCGTGAAGTGTAAACAAGTAAACCTGATCAAATCGTAAAAGGGATAAAACGTATTGTAAATATCTTCTTGTTTTATCATTTCATACATTAATTTAGTCCCTGTTAAGGATTATATCTGAGCCAGTAACAATAAATTACCAATAGTTTAGATCATTAAAAATTTAGAAAGATAAATATGAAAAGAATATATCAAATAATTATTATACTTTTTTTTCTAACCAGCAGTAATTGTTCAAATGGTCAATCCAAGCAGGAATGTCTTGATATGCTCAATGATAATCTACTGTTGCTTGATAACTTCTTGCATGCCGATAAATATGAACCCTCGGATCTCCGAGATTTACGGGCTAATTTTAGTGATCTGCAAGATCTGACGCAAAATGATAGCAAGATAGAGGAAAGCTATTTTTTTCCCAAAGGATATCCGCCAATAACAAAATATGTATATCCTAATACATTAATTGAAGTCCGGTTTGATCGATTTAATATATCCAATATCCTTGGAGATGGATATAATTTTACTTTAGATTTCGTAGATAACATCCCGGATGCAATTTTTAAAGTAAAAAAAATATACTTTTTAGATGGAACAATCGAAGGGGGCGAAGACATTTCGGTTGATAAAATAATTTCCCCGCAATTTGGTCATCAAACGTTGGTACTTAAAGGCACAAAACCAATCAAAAGCTTTGATTATAGTATGGAGACCAATTTAAGCAAGGAAATTATTTATGAAATTAGTACAGCAGGACAAACCATACAGACCTCTGCAGGGCAAATCGAAATCGTACACTATGGCAATGGATATGTACGCGTCAAAGTTCCTGAATCAATGCGGCATGTCATAAAAATTGAAGCAGAAAATGCACAGGGTCACAAATTGTCAAAAGTGATGTCTGGAAACGGAGCTGCTTATAAAAGTGAGTACCTCAGACCTTATATAGCAGCTATTAAAAATGCCATAACACAACTTGAGAATGATAAAATTACATGTGCAGAAGCCTATAATAAGTTTTCATATGAGCAGATTATTGCAGACTTACAGCGCAAGGAGAACTCTTTGTTTCTAACTGAATATTTTGTTTCTGATTTTAAGAAAGCATCTATCGTATTTTGGGATAAAACACAATTAGACAGAAAGCACTATTTGCGTAATTCCGTTGACCAGTCTGATGGAGTGCCTGAAACCTTTTATGAAAGATGTGCTTGCGCTGTCGCACAGGATAAAAAGACCGAATTATTTGGAATTATTGGTTTGGATGGAAACTGGATCATCGCACCAAGTTTTTTAAAATTAACTCCCAACTGGGGAAATAAGAATTTATTTAGAGGACAACCATCTGATGAAGAGAAGAGTTATGAATATAGGTATGATAAGGAAAAAAAATCCTTGACCAAAATGTAACCCCTTCCTAAGTAATAAACGACTCTAAAGAATACATACAATAAAAATATCTCCTTTCTTTTGGCATTATATGGAAGTGTCCTATAGTTTAGAGGAAATGTATGGGTAATGATATCAACAAGTACGGCATTACCTTCATTAATCAGTATATCTTTATTCCTAGAGAAATTGCTTTGATAGCGTTTCATGCAGATAACTTACCATCTCCGGGTTAATTATAAAAATACATATATGGCTCCGTTGGTATGATATTTGGTTTAAAAGAGAAAACTTTATATGGAAAGAGCTATTAAAATATTTTTGATGGTGTGTGTCGTTAGTTTTATTTGCGGCAGTTGTTCAAAAGAATCTGATTCAGATTCATCAAGCTATCAGATCACTTACACTTTAAAGGGACCTGCCACAACGGCACAAGTTCAATATACCCCTACAATTACAGATCCTTACAATATTCCAGATAACTATGAAGAGATTGTTAGCGTTCCTTGGCAAAAGACAGTAACATTGATAGATGCTGTGGGGGGAGCAGGCTTTTCCGTATCCATCGACGGCGGAATACCCGGAGCGAAATATCAGATGTCAATTCTAGGTAAAGATGGTAGTATCTTAAAAGATGGAGAGTTGGTTCTGGATAATGAAGGCTATGGGGTCTTTTTGATAAACTATTATAAATAGTTAAAGAGATCAATACTAAAATAGAAATGAATAGAAAAGAGCTTATGAAATTTACAATTCATAAGCTCTTTTTCTATACTTTGATTTTATTTATAAAATTGACAAAACTTAGTTTATATTCACTTTTGATTATTTTTATTGATAAACATAGTTAAACAAACAATGGAACAGCATATATTAATTGTGGGATTAGGCGGAGTAGGCGGATATTTCGGTGCCATGTTAGCACGAAAGTATGAAAACAGCGATATTCATATTAATTTTTTGGCACGTGGAAATCACCTTAACGAAATACAGCAACAGGGATTAACTGTTGTTTTGGAAAAAGAGACCTTTACAATCAAACCTTATAAAGCTTCGGATCAGGTGGAAGAGTTCAATACGATGGATTATATATTCCTATGCACCAAATCGTATGATCTTGAAGAGACAGTGAGTTCGTTACATACATGTGTGGGCCCAAGCACAGTTTTTATACCACTGCAGAATGGCGTCGACAGTAAAGAGCGTATTAAGAAATACTATCCAAATAATTTAGTTGTCGATGGTTGCGCCTATATTGTATCTCGTTTGAAAGCGCCCGGAGTTATTGAAGTAACGGGGAAATGGGGTACCATGAATTTTGGATTAGATGGAGAACATGATGTACGGCTAGAAAGGTTACATGATCTTGTTCAAAAAGCCGATATCCATGTGAATTATTCAGATAAAATAGAAAAAATAATATGGGATAAGTTCATATTTATATCTTCTATGGCGACGGCTACCTCTTATTACGATTGCTCGATTGGTCAAGTTATAGAAGATCCAGAAAAAAGGCATGCTGTTATTAGGCTTATTCAAGAAGTTGAAGCCTTAGCACTACGAAAAGGGATTGTGGTTTCAAAAGATATTGTGAATGAAACGTTATATAAAATGGAACAGATGCCCTATGATGCGACATCATCTATGCATACAGACTATATCAATAAAAAACCACAAACAGAGCTGGCATCGCTAACACATTATGTCATTTCTGAATCCACGAAGAATAATCTTCCAACAATAGTCTATCAGTGTATGTATGATGACCTTCAACAAAAGACAATGTCTGATCGTTAATTTTCGAAGATATTTAATTTATATCAATTCAAAAATTAATATAGTATATAAGCAGCGGGTCATTATATGTGGCCCGCTATCTAATAAGATCAGTCCCTACAACACGCGTCGATAAGTTTTATGAAAGTTAAAGTAGAAAAGCCACATGCGCGGAGTTTCATTTTAGAAATATAAAATATGCAGATAACCTTAGTCAAATATGTAGCAGCAGATTTTGATTATTTCAAAAGACTGGTCAGTGATTTGGAGACAATGAGATACATAACTGGAATCGAGTGGGAGGAAATCGAGGCTAGATTACAGTTTGACGCAATGCTTGAAATCAATGCTGTAGAGGAAAGTTTAGGATTTTTTAAGGTAGTTAATCAGAAAAACGAATTTATAGGAAATTGTTCATTGGAATGCTATAAATACGATGCTGCAATTCTTGAAATAGGATATGTTCTTAAGAGAGAATTTTGGCGAATGGGTTATGGATCAGCAATTCTACAACGGCTCGTCCATAAAGCTAATAATTCATTCCCAGGCATGGATGTGATTGCCATTATCGATCCAGAGAATCAGGCATCAAGAAAATTACTTGAGAAGAATGGTTTTGTTTGTTATTTTAAGGGGGTGGAAGACAGTAAGTTTGCTGAAAAGTTTATCCTTAAAAATTTTCACACATACTAAACCAACATTTATTCGTTTTTTATACTTTTACTTTTATGGTCAATTTCAAAAATATGAAGTACATTTTAGTTGTACTATTGTTTATTCCACAGCTGATGCTCGGTCAACAAAAGAAGTCTATTCAGCAACTTCAAGAAAGGATAAAACACATTATAGATACTACTGGAGGAAATATCGGAGTAGGGGTACAGGGAATGGATTTTAAAAGTGGTTTCATCATAAACGGGAACCATGAGTATCCAATGATGAGTGTTTTCAAGTTTCCGCTTGCTTTTGCTATTCTAGATAAGGTAGATAAGGGCGAACTGAAACTCAGTGATAAATTTCATATGCCGAAAGCATCTTTGGATACCAACACATAGAGTCCGATGGTAAAAGATTTCCCTAATCAGGATCTTGATGTCACTTTAGCTGATCTGTTAACTTATGCCGTTTCAAAGAGTGATAACAATGCCTGTGATTTTCTATATACAAAAGTCGCTGGTGGCCCAGTTGCGGTAAATCAATATCTCCATCATGCAGGTGTAAAAGATATCTCGATCGTCTATACCGAAGGAGAGATGGAAAAAGATTGGGCCTTACAATATAAAAATTGGTGCAAACCTGCAGGAGCGATTAAATTGCTGCAGCTCTTATATAACCAGCAATTACTCTCAAAAACGAGCAACGATTTTCTTATCCAGATAATGAGAGAATTGCCTGATTGGGGCAAAAGAATTACAGTTCTTCTACCACCGACAGCTGAATTAATTCATAAAACGGGTGCGTCAGGAGTTAACAAAGAGGGGAGAATGGCTGCATTTAATGACATCGGTATTATCACATTACCCAATGGTCAACATCTCGCAATAGCAGTATTTGTCTCTGATTTTAAGGCGCCCCAACAAAGAGGCATAAATGTAATTGCAGCAATTTCGAAGGAGATCTGGGATTACTATGTATCAAATCCATAAGGAGAACCATAATTTTTTTAGTAATGGCTATCTTTAATTCAAAGTATATGCCCTTCATAAACATCAAAAGGGCCTAATTTTCATTAGACCCTTTATCTTGGCGTTTAACTGCACAGTAATTTTTGTGTTTCTTATCGTTTCCTCTTTTTTGTTTCGTCATCCAAAAGATTATGGGTCAATTGGATTTATTACTGTACTACGTCATTTATCATTTTACACTTTTTTGGGAAAGTATGTTTGTTATTGTTTCTTATAATAAGAACACCTGTTGCCTAAAATAGTTTGAAAAAATTTGAAAGAATTACATCAATCTATTACCTTCATTCATCGAGTTTTCTTTAATAGTTGGTCAGAGGCATTTAAAGCAGTTTTTTATTGATGATTTTAATATGCGGTCAAATATTATGTGGCACCACAAGCAAGTCTTTCGGTAATATCTTGTTCTACTTGTGGCCGTATAAACGCTTAGCATTAATGTCATCATCAATTTGAAATGATGCAAAACCTTGCAATTTAAGTTCATTATTGAATTCTGAAATGCTGGAGACCATTTTCGTTTCCATCGGTAAAAGTTAAGAAAGTCAAATTTAATTGTCGTTAATACAATTTCACTATAAAGCGATTTGTATTTTTTAAAATCATATTTCCACTCTTTTGAGACATAGCTAAAAGTACGGATTCCAATTAATCAAGTTGTTTCTATATATGAAAACATAGTCATCATGAACTTTTTAAACATTAATTTTCCCTTATTTGAGAGTATTCTATTGCATTATTAATTTAAAGCTTTATTTTTGTGGTTGTTACATTATAATGAACAGTATTACAAAGTTGTTTTTTGATGATGGATAATAATTGTGATTTAATCTTAGGATCATTTTATACTAAAAAGTTAGTAGATCAACTTCAGCTTTCGATGTGCATATTTCTAAATAAAGAAAGACGTAAGGCAATTGGTTTATTTTTGGCGGCAGATAAAAATGAAGAAGGGGAATTATTAATTAGTTACGTACAAGATAATATTGGTAAGCCTTTATCACTGATTATAAATAAAGATGTGGTATTAAGCAATATCAATCATAAAAAAGAAAACTTTTATTATTGGCAGGGCACTGTCGGTACAATTCGAAGTTTGTTGCAGCTATTGGATTTCTATTGTATTAATGAGTTAGGCCAAAAACCTGTTATTTCAATTGTTAGTCATCCCTTTGTTATCGAAATCATGCATATGTTAGAGGAAATTGAAAAGAGAAATCTGCAGATTGAAGCAAAGCTAAAGCTTTAAATTCGTTTGGATACTAAATATCCGACGTTAAAAATTGAAGCTTTGATGGACAAAAATGAGCTAATCCTTTTCCTTTGTTGGCCAAATAAATTTTTAACTGAAGTCTTTTTTAAATAAGTTTCAATACGATTTGGTCTTTAGTAAGTAAGTTGTATATTAGATAATTAACTGTTTTCGCCTTTAAATTCCTTCTATATGAACAGAAATCAATTTGTATTCATTTTTATGGCAATTTGTATGCTGACCATGTTGTCAAGTTGTAAATTTGGTCGTTTCATATGGTATAATTTTGCAGACATTGATGATTACAAAATTTTTCCCACCCGGGAGCTACAAGCTTCTACAAAGCCTTTTACTTTCTATACAGCAAGTAAGGAATCGGTTCCGAGCAATAGAATATATGAAGAAGTAGAGCTTTCGTTTGATAATTTTTTAGATCAGACAAAATCTGTCGCTTTTTTGGTTATCCGCAATGATAGTATTCTTTATGAACGTTATTTTGATGACTATGATACCGCTTCAATTGTGCCTTCGTTTTCTATGGCTAAGTCCGTTACTTCGATGCTCATCGGTTGTGCCATTGACGACGGGCTTATCAGTTCTGTTCAAGATCCGGTAAGTAAATATGTCCCTGAAATGGCAAAAAATGGATTTGATAAGGTGACGATAGAGCATTTGTTACAAATGACTTCAGGTCTTAAATTTAATGAAGGTTACTACAATCCTTTTGGAGAAGTCGCCACATTTTATTATGGCCTTGGTTTGCGCAAGAGTACCGAGAATCTAAAGCTGGAAGCAGAGCCCGGAACCCGCTTTGCCTATGCGAGTGGTAATACCCAGATTTTAGGGTTGGTGCTGGACCATGCATTAGCAGGAAAATCAATTACTGATTATCTGCAAGAAAAGATATGGCAACCAGTAGGGATGGAGTATGCTGCCTCCTGGAGTATCGATCAAAAGAAAGACGGTATAGAGAAAACCTTTTGTTGCCTGAATGCGCGAGCACGTGATTTTGCAAAATTGGGACGGTTGTACCTTCATCAGGGGAA
Organism: Sphingobacterium sp. MYb388; assembly: GCF_037479535.1. Classification (NCBI taxonomy): domain Bacteria; kingdom Pseudomonadati; phylum Bacteroidota; class Sphingobacteriia; order Sphingobacteriales; family Sphingobacteriaceae; genus Sphingobacterium; species Sphingobacterium sp. MYb388. The sequence goes on from NZ_JBBGYV010000007.1 coordinate 270,932, forward strand.
TTGGGAAGGAAAGCAGTTGGTTCCCGCAGATTGGGTGAAGGAATCTATACGAGTTGACAGTACCGGTGGAAGCTCTAAAAACTATCAGTACCAATGGTGGTTGCCTACACAGAATGGCGATTTTATGGCGCGGGGTATCCTTGGACAATATATTTATGTTAATCCACAAAAAAACTTGGTTATCGTTAGACTGGGACACAAAGTAGGCACCAATTGGAGTGAAGAGTTTGTACGCCTATCGGATGAATATTAAGGTGGGGTACTTTCTTTCTAAAATTCACCTATCTCAACAGTTTTAAAACAAGGAGGCTTGGGGTAGGGTTGTGGTATTCCTTGAGCATTCATCAAAATTATATAGTAGCGTTATGCTATCCAATATTGAAATTACCCAAAGTACTAAGGAAGTGCTCATTTTTTTACTGCTTAACAACCCTGTTGAATTCCTCCAATAGTATTTCATTTTCTGTTAAGACCATATTTTCTATATGAAATTTCTGATTGCGAAATTGCCAATTACGTGTTCCGTCAATAACTTTTGTTAAGTCCATTTTCTCGACCCTTACAAGTTCTTTATGAATATCGATCTTTAGGAAAGTCTTAGATGCAGGTGCAAACGTTTTAATTTTCTTTTCTTTACCATCTTCTTCTGTAGTCATGCTGTTAATTTCCAAAAGCAAAAGATGATCATAAATATGGTAATGGCAGAAATACGTTCTTTTAACATCTGTTTCCTGTATTATAGTAGCTTGGCCAAATGTTGTAAACTGAATTAAATCATGCGATGAATTCGGACCTTTGAACCAGTATTGGTCTGTTGTTAACCCAACGGTTCTTCCCATTTCGATTACATTCAAGCGATCATTTCCAAATAATACCGCTACTCTGGTATCGTTAAAGTCTTTTAACGTTAATTTGCTCGGAGTTTCTTCTTTAGAGACAGTTAGTCCGCTGCTATACTTCTTGTTTACACGCAGCCTAATTTCTTTTATATAGGGATCGTAGGTGTACGTTCCTTCACTGGTATTTACAGACCATATACCACCAGAATATCCATTGTTGTAGACAAAACTTCCATCATCAGCAAAATAAAAGTTTTTAAAGAGTGGGCCTTTAGACCATGACCAAAATTCATTAAATAAAAAGATGTTTTTCATTTCAAATGTATTTTTCATTTGTCCATACGCTACCATATTTAGTAGGAACATTAATTTTAGTAAACAAATTTTTATCATCTTTAAGCATTTAGTGAGCATGTCTACTCGTGAATCCCTTTACCAAAATTAGGATTATTTGACCCATTTCTATCATGCTACTATCCAATGGTATAAGTGCAAATATAGTATATATCACCAAATCATCTAAAATTTGTAACCCTTAATGCAGCGAGTAGCATCACTTTACTTTTGTTCAATACGTAAGGCCTGAAAGCAATTCTTTAATCATCTTAGCGTTTCCCTATTCATTTTATGAGAGTCCTAATAGATTTGTGTACAGATCTACTAAAAAATCAAGGAGCTCGACGATTAAATTTTTTTTCAATTTCATTAAAATTTAACGTTTTTTTCTCAAAGTGTATTATTCGTTTTTTGTAAAAAACCTAAATAAAGATTTATCTGAATACATAAATCTTTGCAATGCCTATTTAAAGCACCTTATTAATTCATATTTCTAATAGATTTCTAATTATTTGCCTCTATATTCCAAACTAAATTTGTCTTAACAAAAGAATCAAATTAAAGACAGATTATCATGAATAAAAAGCCGCTATTAGCGTCGTTGTTGTTGACCGTAGGTCTAACTGGTATACATACAAGTAATGCGCAGACAAATGATTTTGGAAATCCAAAACTCATACACTATCTAAATAAGGAGCATACCCGTTATGTTAGCTTCAGTGGCTATGCAGAACTTTGGGCACGTTACACACAATTAAATCCAGGCAGTCTTGTTAATAATGAGCAGGTAGGTAGTGTGTCCGATTTGTCCCTTCGTCGCATTCGTGCCAAGATGACGTATAAACCAACTGAAAATTTATATTTCGTATTACAGATGGGGCCTACAAATGTTAATGTGAACAGTAAAAATAACACCTATATGGATTTACTTGATGCGTATGCAGAATATAGCTTTAGTCCAAAGCTTGCAATAGGTGCCGGACGTTCGACCTGGAGAGGACTATCCCGTTTTACAACAGGCCCGCAAGCAACTTTGCTCTATGATCTACCTCTATATGCTACATCAAACACCGGCATTACCGATATGACTGTTCGTGAGATGAGTGCTTATATTAAAGGTCAATTGGGACGATTTGATTATCGCTTAGTCCTTGCTGATCCCTATACCGCTACGACTGCAGATCCAGCATTGAATGTTGCTAAATTCAGTAAAAATGAAGCCCGCAAAGATGTATCCGGCTATTTTAGATATGCCTTTTTTGACAAGGAAAATAATGAAACACCTTTTAATGCAGGAACATATGTAGGAAAGAAAAAGGTGTTAAGCGTAGGTGGAGGTTTTGAATATATGCACAATGCATTATGGCATTTAGATGCTGATAAAGCAATACAAAATGATGATATGAAAAGTGTTGCTCTTGATGTCTTCTATGATGCTCCTGTTAATAAGGAAAAAGGAACTTCTATCAGTGCATATGCTATGGCCATGCACAATGACTATGGCCCTAATTATATCCGGTTCTCTGGAACAAATAATCCAGCTACGGGAATAGTTGCAGCGAATGCAAGTTTAAATGGATCCGGAAATGCATTACCTACTGCGGGAACGGGTAATACATTTTATGCCCAAATAGGAGGTACATTACCTTATTTCAGTCGCAATAATCACAACCTGCAACTACAGCCAGCAGTCTCCGTACAATTTGCAAACTACAATGCTTTAAAAGATAATAGTGCAATATACGATGCCGGGATATCGCTATTATTTCACGGAAGTAGTAGTCGCTTGACTTTTGATGCACAAAATAGACCAATTTATAATTCGAATGCGGTAAACGAAAGTTTGGTAACAGATCATAAATGGGCATTTATTCTTAAATATCGAATTGATTTTAATTAAATATATAACATGAAAAGGAAAAATTTCATACAAACATTAGGAACAGTTGGCGTCTTAGGCGTTACAAGTTCTACCTTATTAGCTGCTGATCATAAAAAAAAGAAACCTGTGTTTTTTCATTATTTACTTTTTTGGTTAAAACCTGAGCTTTCAGTAACGCAAGTTGAAGAATTTAAAGAATTTTTTGAAGGACTTAAAAAATTGCCATATGTCAAAAATGTGCGTTACGGCAAACCAGCTGCTTCAAGTCCACGTACGGTTTTAGATAATAGCTTTACCTATAATGCAGCTATGGAATTTGATAGTCTCGAGGAGCTGGAAGCGTACGGCAAATTACCACAACATCTTGCTTTGGTGGCTAAGTACAAGCCCTATTTTGACCGTATGATGGTTCATGACACTGTATTTGAAAATTTGTAAAAAAATAATAGATCTTAAAATTAATAAAAATGAAAATTATCTCGAAAACAGTACTATTTTTCTGTTTAGCATTTATTGCTCCATCTTTACATGCTAAGGAAAATCATCGAAACATCAAATCGGTAAAAGTTGAAGAAGGTGAAGGTAAAATGCCTGCTATTCGATTAATCAATAATGCAGATGGAACTTGTACTTTTGAAAAAGGCTATATTCCAACCTTGAAACACGCGAGTACAACCACTTTTTGGTCGAGCAATAAGACCGAAGATTGGGAGAAAAATGCACATCCAGCTCCAAGACGTCAATACGTCGTAACATTAAAAGGCAATATTCGCTTTAAGGTGAGTGACGGCTCTACATTTTTGATCAAGCCAGGTGTTATCTTACTTGCTGAAGATTTAAAAGGTAAAGGCCATAGTTGGGAAATGGTACACTCGAAAAGCTGGGAACGTTTATATATACCAATACAAGATGGAGCTGACGATCTGTTTGTCTCAGATCACTAATCAAATGAATCATTAACTTTTGCTTTCCTTGCTGTTAGGTACATCAAGGAAAGCAATTGTATGTCACTATTTATCTGAGATTTCAAGATTTATTTTATTTAAAAAGTATCTACATTTGTTAATATGAGGGTATTAGTTGTAGAAGACAATCAACGGGTGTGTTCGGTATTGCAAAAAGGATTAGAGAGTCAAAACTATCAGGTAAATATTGCGCTTGATGCTGAATCAGCTTTAAAACAAATAAAGTTGTTAGATTACGATCTTCTTATTATTGATATCATGCTTCCTCGTATGAGTGGTATAGAATTGAGCAAACGTATGAAATGCACTTATCCTAAAATCCCGATTATCATGTTGACAGCCCTAGGTCAAATCGATGAAAAAATTGCAGGATTTGATGCAGGTGCAGATGATTATATGGTAAAACCTTTTGATCTTCGCGAATTATATGCCCGTATTGCAGCTGTTTTAAAAAGAAATAAAGAGTTTGGCAGTTGGGAAAATAATGAATCTTTAAACTATGATTCTTTAACACTGAATTTGAGAAGTAAAAATGTGAGTCGCGATCACATCGATATTAAATTGACTCCAAAAGAATTTGACTTACTTGTATTTTTTATGCGGCATCAAGAAACGTTATTGAGCCGTGATGAGATTGCTAGAAATGTATGGGGAAAGAATTTTGATACCGGAACCAATTACATTGATGTTTATATCAATTATCTCAGGAAAAAAATTGATAAAGACTTTATTACTAAACTCATTCATAACAAATCGGGGCATGGTTTTATCTTATCAAATAAAGAATGAAAATAGCTTCTCGTACTTCCTTAGTATTAACGTTATTCTCTGCGGCGATACTATTTCTTTTCGCCTACAGTATCTATTTCTTTTCTGAAAAAAATAGAGAGGAAGAATTTATAGACCGCTTGCGGTATAAAATTACCTGGCGTGCTGAATTTATTTTTGATGCCAAAGTCAGTGAAACGCAACTGCGTCAGATTCATGAACAAAATAAAAAAAAGATTAATGAAGCGCAGATAACAGTTTTTGACAATCAATTTAAAGAGCTTTTTGTTGATGTTGGCGAACAACATTATGATCGTGCCTTATTAGAAAAGATTCGGAATAAAAATTTTATGACCTGGAATCAGGGCGATGAGCTCTTTATGGGCATGCATTATCCTTTTCAAGGTAAACAATACTATCTGATTGGACATGCATACGACCAGACAGGTTATGCCCATATGCAACGTTTGAAGCAGCTCCTCATCAGTATTTATTTTGTTGCCATTATTTTTATATTTATAACCTCTTTTTTCTTTGCCCAGTACATTTTAAAACCCATCAAACATATCATTAATGAAATACGGGATGTCTCCGAACATAATCTTAGTAAAAGGGTATATTATCGGAAAGCAAAGGATGAGCTCTCTGAATTAATTGATACCTTTAATGGAACATTCAATCGATTAGAAAAGTCATTTAACAACCAAAGGCATTTTGTTTCCATTATATCCCATGAGTTTCGTACTCCCTTGTCAGCTATGATTGCAGAACTCGAACTCGCAAAAGAGCTAAATACAACCTTAGCAGATTACCAGCATTCTATTGATACCGCTTTATTAGATGCTAAGGAAGCAACAATATTATCCAGTTCCTTATTGGACTTTGCCCGTGCCAATTATGATAGTTCAGAAGTTAGCTTTAGTTCTTTAAGGCTAGATGAAATTCTTGTAGAATCAAAATTTATGGTCCAGGATAAAGATAAAGATTACCGTGTTAGCATATCTTTTAATTATGACCTGTTGCATAATGCAGAGGATCAAGAAGAAATTTTGGTCATGGGAAATGCCTATTTACTTAAAGTAGCTTTTGCTAATTTAATCGAAAATGCCTGTAAATACAGTTCAGATAAACACTGTCTAGTAGATATTATATACCATGAAGGGATAGCTATTGTACAGGTTTGTGATAAGGGGAGAGGCATTTCGTCAGAAGACTTACCACATATTTTCGAACTTTTTTACCAATCTGCATCTTCGCCAGGTCAGCATGGACATGGTATTGGACTTTCTATTGTTCAGCGAATTATTGATATGCATAAAGGTCAATTACAGGTGCAATCCGAACTTGGTCAAGGCTCTACATTTACGGTACAATTTAATAGAATTTCTTAATTTGTGGGAAGGATAAACGTTATCGACAATTTTATATAAACCTTACCAAGGTAAACCATATTCAATTCGGTCTCAAGAGATGATATTAACACATTTGTTTTAATTTGTAAAATTATGTCAAGATCAGTACGGAAAACGAAAATATTTGGAATTACAAACGCAAAGACAGAGAAACAAGATAAGAGAAGATGGAATAGAACTTTTAGAACAGTTTGTAGAAAATTAATTCGCCTTGAAAAAGAAGCTCCTGTTAAAATTCACAGTATCACTAATGTCTGGGATGGTGCAAAAGATGGAAAACGATACTTTAAAGATGCCACAATAAAACATATGCGAAAATAATCCGTCATACCGTAATCACGCAATTTTTTTATACAATATGTAGCACTAGCTGTTGCACCCCCGTTTATTATGATAACACTAGCGCAATGTGTATTTTTTAAATATAAGATTTAAGTTAACATATTATGAAAAAATACTTAAGATTACTAAGTTTAATAACTGTTGTTACTGCAGGAATTTTTGTGACCAGTTGCAGCAAAGATAAGGACGATCATCAACCTGTACCAGCAGCTTTATTTACGATGGTAAATGGATATAGTGGAGCAAAGGCTGTACTGTATTATGCAGACCGAAATATCCTTCAAAATCCTAATTTTCCGCTGTTATATAAATCGCAGAGTAAAGTAGCCCTATATCCGGGATCACGCAAAATAACCGTTACTGCTGGAGAAGGTAATTTGATCGATAGTACGATTGTGGTTAAAGACAGTACCATTTATAGTTCTTTTCTTTACGGAAGTAAATTAAAGCCAGTACAGGCAATTACGACAGACCGCGTCAACAAAGAGATCAAAAAAACAGAATCTGGATTACGCTTTTTTAATTTCTCTGAAGGTAGTGATCAAGTAACGCTTCACATCGGAGATCAAGCAGCGCCTGCAGCATGGACCGACCGTGCTAAAGAAACACAGCAATCTGTGACTGCAAATGAAGGTTTTATCGCACAAAAAAGTGGCACTTTCACAGTAGTTGCTAAAAATAAAGCAGGTAAGACGCTCGCAACACGTGAGCAAATTAAATTAGCTGAAAATCACTATTATTCTTTTATTCTGGTCGGTGATCCAGCTCAGGACAGTCAATCCGTATATTTAGGGTTAGTAGAGCAACATGCAAATTAGTCAAATTTAATCTCATCTATTTTAAAAGCAAACAAAGCCCTTATTTAACCATAAGGGCTTTATTTTTAGAGTATAAAATTATAAGAGCTTCATATACGCCTCGTTTAAATCATATGCCGGATAAAAGCATCTGGACTATCCGCTTTATTCAAACTGGATGATAAAGAAAGTCTTTTTTTAAGATAAATTTACATCGGAAGGAATGAAGCAATTGACTTGGCAATCAAAATATATAAGTTGCTGTCTAAGATAGAACCTTCAAATTATTCAACCTTTATCGGACAAATGATTTGCTGGTCATTTATAATATTTAGGTCAAGTAGCTGCATCCAAATATTGCAGCGATTTCTCATTTAATAAAAAAGAAGATATGATAGCAGTAATATTTGAGGTAGTTCCCAAAGAGGGAAAAAAAGAAGAGTACCTGAACATAGCAAAGGCATTAAGACCAGAGTTGGACAATATTCCGGGATTTATCTCCATAGAGCGGTTTCAAAGTCTTGTTGACCCCAAAAAAATTCTTTCACTTTCGTTTTGGGAAAATGAAGAAAGTGTGAGAGAATGGCGTAACCTTACGAATCATAGAAACGCACAGCAGGCAGGCAGAAGTTCGGTTTTCGACGACTACAGGTTACGTGTAGCAGCAGTAATTAGGGATTATGGTATGACTCCACGAGACGAAGCTCCTGCAGATAATATTTTTTAACGTAACCATAAAAAAATCTGAAAATGCTAACATACCAAATTGAAGATACAGTCGAAGCAGAGGAATTTAAAGAAGTATTAATAAATTCCACACTAGGAGAGAGACGACCAGTCGATGAGCCTGAGAGAATAGCAGGAATGCTTAAGTATGCAAATCTTATTGCCACCGCAAGAGATTCTGGAAAATTGATAGGTGTAGCAAGGTCTTTGACTGATTTTGTTTACTGCACCTATCTCTCAGACTTAGCAGTCGATGAGAACTATCAAAAGATGGGAATCGGAAAAGAATTAATACGTCTTACAAAAGAACATAGCCCAAAAGCAAAACTTATTTTATTAGCAGCACCAAAGGCTGTGGGTTATTATCCTAAAATTGGTATGACCCAATGGGAACAATGCTACGTATTGGATAATGTTGAGGATTTAAAATAAGTTGTCAAAGGATAATGGAAAAGTCTGTAATAATTAGGGAAATGCAAAAGGCGGACATCCCCGAAGTATTAAGATTAATGGAGGCAATAGTTGTTTTTGAGGGGGACACCGATTTTAGTCTTACGGAAAATGACCTGTTGAAACGTGGTTTTGGTGATAGACCCGAGTTTGGGGCAATCGTTGCACAAGGAGAGAAGAACCAGCTCATAGGCATAGCAGTTCACTATAACATTCCTTTTATGCATAACCACAAACCTTCATTGATGCTCAAATGGCTGTACGTTGATACCAATCACAGAGGAAAAAGTGTAGGTCGAAAATTGCTTAGGGGTCTTGCACAATATGCCATGAAACATGGATATAAAAAATTCAACTGGTTTGTACTCGGAAGTAATGTTGATGCCCAAAAATTCTATCAAAGCATTGGAGCAAACCCTGACAATAAATGGATTCGCTGGACAATTACACCGGACAATATGGTGCAACTGTTCAAAGAATAATAACAGTTTTTCTATTTTCTGAAATTCATATCTGGATAGCCATATTCTGAAGGATGATTTTACTAAATCCGCTCATGTACATGCCGTAGAACTAGGGTTGAAAGAAGCTGTCTTTACAGATAACAGCAAATGCCATGGTATACAACAGTTATTAGAAATAAATTTCGGCTATCGGATCTTCAACAACCACTTTCGAGAAGAAAAGTAGGATAAGCGTATGTACGAAACTAAGATTATAGGGCTACCTAAGTACACAACTACCTTACAAGGAAAGATCTGATCCATATATCCTCTTTACCCTTGAACATGGTCGCGTATGGACTTTCATCAGCGACTGCCAGATACAAGAGAACGTTAAGGCTCTAACTTATCAGTAGAAAAAACAAATGTACACTTTAGTTTGTTTAATAATAAATATATTATCAATTAAAGTAACAATGAGCCGAAATATATCACTCCATACTGATCTGCAGATCGTAAAGAAAGCATTCCCTAAGTTGCGAGACGAGCTTAAGCCACTCGAATATGACTACCTTACTTTGAAAACGATCAGGTCATTACTTTTGCCGAATATCCCATTATTTATAAAGACAATGAAGGAGCGGAGTTATGATTACGTGAAATGGAGTGGTGAGTAGTAAACATATCCGGTGTCTTTGAACTTCGAAAAGTGCACGGATGGGACAAGAAAGTTCCCTATTTTATGGGAGACAAAAGAAAAGAAATCTTTTATAACCCAGGACGCTATCAATGATCAAACTTCCTCCTTTGGGACAAGATGACCTGATACAGCAAAACTTGTTTTAATTATATCAATAAGATTTTATGAAGTTTGTACCCTTGAGCCAACTCATACTTTTAGATTTAAAGCGGAGCGGTTATAACATTTTGACATCTAAAAATCCAGTTGAAGACGAAAACCCAACATGGTATCCGTTAACTGTGGCTGATGTTAATGACTACTTGTTAAGCCTGGACTGTGAGGGGAGCATTTTTCCAATGCAAGAGTCTGCTCTGTTAGTTATTGAAGACGCCCTTAATCATATAGATGAAGTGCAGTTGCAGGGCGAAGTATTTATTGAAATAAACCATTTACAAGAATTACAGGATAAAATTAATTTTTATGGCAAGCGATACACATGTATTTCCGATCGGGAATATTACGATTTTGCATTCGATCCAAAGCGGGTTCTCGTGCGTAATTATGCCTTGCGGACTGGCAATCATCTCCTATATTTTGCTTATATCAGCTTAAATTATAACAATCATCTTCTAGGTGAAATCAAAGATCTTGAGGATCTTACCGTTTCGTTAATCTGCTTAGATCAAGACCAGGCTAGGGAATGGTTTAATACACATGATATTACTATGGTGCAATCAGATATCTCGATATATGACAAGGATGCTATTTTAACCATTTTTTTACGTAGAAAGGATCAAAAAATAACGATTCCTTTAGAAGATAAAGATGAGCTGGTTTATAATTTAATGCACACAGAAGACCTATTGCAACTCCGTGACCTATTTTGGATAGATCCTAGAATAAATTAGCGGTTCATTATTTTAATATTCATCCAAATTTTATTGCGAGATTTGGCCAGATCTCGGGCTAATATAAGATTATAGATGCGGTCTCCATCTGCCACGTTATATTCTGCACTTTCAGATTAATGTATAGAATTGTTAACCTATTTATCAGTGTTAGAGGGCTCCATTTTTTGTTTATTTCGACCACGATATATAATTAGTAATTCGTTCAAAATACTTTTATCTATTGCGTAGTCATTGATTAATAGTTGCTCTAGACCATTTGGATGTTTGTAAGTTAAATAGAAGTATGAATTTTCATCAATGACTTTTCCGTTTTTGTTGATATACCATAGTTCAGTTTTGATGGCTACTTATATTCTACCATGGTTATTTTCTTATTCGTTTTTGCCGCTTCATTTCCCCACTCAGCTATAGAGTGAAGTAAGGGAATAAGTGTTTTACCAAAATCAGTCAGCTCGTATTCCACTTTTAAAGGTGGCTTGCTAGTATAAACGGTTCGGGTAATCAATCCGTCGGCTTCCATTTCTTTTAATTGCAGACTCAACGTTCTTTCGGTTATAACATAACAAGCTTTTCTCAGTTCGCTGTATCGTTTTTTTTCGATTAAATGAATGAGTATTGTTGCTTTCCATTTTCCACCTATATACTTCATTGTGAGGCTGGTATTGCAAGGGTATTGCTTATCGTCTATATTATACATCTGTTACTATCAATTTTGACCGTTATTGCAAAGGTAAAACACTATACTTAGTTTTGCAACATTAAAAAGTATAGTTTAATCTAAATGTAAAAATGATGAGTTTTTTAGACCTTGCGAAACGTAGATACGCAACCAAAAAGTATTATCCGGCGAAAAAAGTTTCGGCAGAGCAAATTGAGGAGCTGAAAGAGATAATACGGTTAAGTCCGTCTTCCATTAACAGCCAACCTTGGAAATTTACATTTGTTACAAACGAAGTCGTAAAAAGGGAACTGGCTTCCAAATCCTATATGAACGAAAATTCGATTAACGATGTTGGTCTTTTAGTTGTGTTCAGTGTAATGGACGATATTGAACATTTTGAGCAACGCAATATTTCCATTTTGCCTGAACTTTGGCGGACGGCTTTTTACGAACCAATTGTAAAGTCGAATGGTGATATAGCCACAAAATCATGGATGGAAAATCAGGTCTATCTTTCCTTGGGCTACTTTTTGAGTGCGTGTATCAGTATGGGATTGGATGCTACGCCGATGGAAGGTATTGACCGCAGTGCTTATAAAGGGATTTTAGCACAAGACGGTTTTTCTCCGCTATTCGCTGTTTCGGTAGGTTATGCCGATAAAACTGATTGGGCTCACCCGACTATTTTACCAAAATCACGTTTTGAATTGGACGAAGTGGTGCAATCCATCTAAAAAGATGAATAAATACCTTTAGTTTGGTTTTCAAAATTGCGTTAGCACCTTTTACATCTGTTCACATTTAGGTTGTTCATTGGTAAAGGGTGCTTTTTTAAACCGTTTTAGTTTAAATTACGAGATCTGTTTTTGTAAGCATCCTATCAATCAGTTAAACGACTATCTAAACTCGAATGGTGTCTGGTTCGTTTTGTTTTTAAACAATTTGCTGAACGACTGCTGATAACGTTAACATTTTTTTAAATTCTTTGACAGATTCCGTTTCATAAGTACCTTTTAATGAAATGATCTTTGCATATCTCATCAAACCTTCATCCTGAATGGCAATAGAAGCCAACTTAGTCCCCAAAATACTTGGTTTAATGAAGATACTGTACCAATTTCCTGAGTTGACGAGTCTAATAGCTGTGGGTATATCATTGACTTCAATCGTAAATTTTGGACTTAAACCTTTTGCTGAAAAAGCCTTGTGAACGGTATGAGTCATATCATATCCCATTGTTGCAATAACCAAAGGAAGTTTGCAAATCTCTTCGAGGGTAATATTAGTTTTATAGGATACTTCCGTACCCGCTAATGCTGCCAGTACCATTGGACAGCTGAATAAATTTTTATAAGTAAAATAGGGGGCTATTTCGGTTTCATGAAGAGCCAAAACAAAATCTACCTGAGCTTTTTGAAGCTTCTCATACAGACTGTGGGAAGGCTCATAGATAACTTTAATTCTTATTTGAGGAAATTTTTCTGCAAAATCTATTAAAGTTTCGACAAAGAAATCCTTAAGACCATAAGCAACACCTATGGTTATCGTGCCAAACTTTATCTTTTTTAAATCTTGGAGCATCAATTTTCCATCTTCAGCTTTTCTGACACTCTGTTCGGCATATTCAGTAAATAATCTACCAGGTTCTGTTAGCGTTATTTGCTTGCCAATACGGTTAAAAAGAGATACATCCAATTCCATCTCCAGTTGTTTGATTTGCTGTGATAATGTACTCTGGCTGATATTTAAGCGTTTTGCAGCTTCAGTAAAACTCAGTAATTCTTGTGCTTTAAGAAAATATTTAAGTTGTCTAAGTTCCATTTTACTTGTATGATTTGCTCGTCCAAAGGTATAAAAAGTATCATTAATCCATCGAAAAAACCGATCGATGTGATAGAATAAAAACGTTTTGCCGATTTGAAAAAAGGACAGAGATTTGTCATTATATGAAATCAGCATCTGAGTCTATAGAAAGTGAAAAGTTGGACTTTTTTAAAGTTCTGAATTTGGGTATAGCGCAAATCGTACTTTGGGGAGGTTCGTATTTTTTACTGTCTGTCTTAGCAAAGGACATTATAGCCGAAATGAGCTGGTCTTATCAGCAAGTTTATGGTTGCCTTTCACTTGCCCTATTGGTTTCAGGATTGCTGTTACCTTTAGTGGGTAGGACTTTACAGCATACTGATCGTCATGATGTATTACTTTTTTCGGGATTAGTGATGGCGATAGGTTTGGTCATCATCGGCAGTTCAAGTAATTTTCTGATGTTTGCTGCAGGTTGGGTGATTATCGGTACAGCAATGGCAATGGGTCTATATGATGCATTGTTTGCTGCAATTGGTAAAAGATACAGTTTTAACGTAGCAAAGTCAATTGTTTGGATCACTCTGGTATCTAGTTTAGCACCTTCTGTTTCTTGGATATTTACCAGCTATATTTTGGATATTTTTGGATGGAGAAATACCTGCTATACATATGCCATATTGTTGATCATTACTATATTCCCGATTCATCTGTATGTTTTCAAAAATAAAGAAGGAAACAAAAGCATACTAAAGGATAAGACCTTGGAATCCTCAGTCGAGCTCTTACGTTCTAAATTGTATTATTTATTATCAGCAAATTTTACTCTTGGTGCGGTCATAACCACCACCGTTATCATACATTTAATCGAAATATTATTACACGGCAAGACCGAGATGTCAATGGTGTTAATCGTAATTGCTTTTTTAGGACCAAGCCAAGCTATGGCACGAGTTATTGAGTTGATCATTGGAAAAAGGACCGCTATTGAAATGTCTTTCATTTCTACTACAATCATTTTTTTGGGTATGATATTGATTTTTGTATCCCCAATACTTGCAATACCAGGAGTAATAGTATTTGGTATAGGAAACGGGATGCGTTCAGTTTTGAGAGGAACATTGCCATTATCTATTTATGGTAGGGATAATTACGCCTTGATTCTTGGAAGACTTGCAAGGATGCCGTTACTAGCACAAGCAACAGCTCCTTTTCTTGGAGGATATCTTATTCAACAATTTGGTATGGTAATTTTCTTATGTGTAATCAGTTTTATGGCAATCGTAAATATTTGTTTAATTGCACTAATTAAACAAACAATAGAACAGTATAAATTAATTTCAATCCATGAATAATATGAAATATTCTTTTAGACAGGCTACAGCAGGAGACGCTTTTCAAATTTGGAAAATTTTAGAAAAAGCGATCAATAGACGAAAAGAAGATGGTAGTACGCAATGGCAAGATGGCTATCCCAATCTATGTGTTATCGAAAATGATATTAAGAACACTTTTGGTTACGTATTGGTTGATAATGATATTATCATTGGTTATTGTGCTATTTTGATAAATGATGAACCAGCGTATGCTAAAATAAATGGATCTTGGTTGACTAATGGTGATTTTGTGGTTTACCACAGGGTTGCAATTTCTGAAAAGTATCTTGGTCAAGGATTGGCTCAGATAATGTTGCAGCATATCGAAGATTTTGCACTTAAACATAATATTTATAGTGTAAAGGTTGATACTAATTTTGATAATACGGGCATGCTTTGGATATTGCAAAAAATGAGCTATCACTATTGTGGTGAAGTAATATTCAGAGGAAGTCCAAGAAAAGCCTTTGAGAAAATTTTAAAATAAGGTAGATTAAATTGTCTTCGTAATCGTAGCATTCAGAGGTTTCCGACTATTGCATCATATTTGAAAAATTTATCATGGAAGCCAAGTTTCAAAGGAATTGACTACACTGATCAGTTTATACTTCCCAAAAAAGCTTAATCCATTTGGATTACATTTGTGAAATTGATAAGTGACTTGCAAACGTTATAAAAAAAAGTAATAGCAGTCGATTTATTTTTAATTCGTTATCTGTGACAAACCTTGCAAAGGGAAATATTTGAACCCATCTAGCGTTAACATCAACGATCAGCTTTTTGTGGAATTAAGAGAAGCTTAAGATTTCTGATCGGGTAGCAAGTGTTTCGCTCATCTCTAATAAGTATTTCTTTTTGCCTGATACTTTGAAGTTTACTATTAAATGATCGTTTTCTTTTACAATTTCCATCCGTTCTAAAGTAAGTCCTTTTGTATTTAAAATATTTTCCAATTGTGGGATCTGATTAAAGTCAGGATCACGAAAGGTTACACTCAAGAGCTGTTCTTTTTGTAGTTGTGCAATCATTCGTTCCACTCTGGTAACCATTAATAATACTCCAAGAGTAATTAAAGTTAGGCATAGCGCAAGCGCGTGATAACCTATTCCTGCTGTCATTCCGATTGCTGCAGAAGTCCAGATTACAGCAGCAGTCGTCAAGCCACGAATAGAAATTTTGTCTTTAAAAATCACACCTGCTCCAATAAATCCAATACCTGTAATAATATTTGCCGAAATTCGGTCATCAGTACCTGCACCATGCTGGGAAACAATGGTGAAAATTGTCGAACCCAGTGAAATTAGAATTATTGTTCGAAAGCCGGCAGACTTATTCTTGTATTCCCGCTCAAAGCCAATGGCTCCTCCACATATGATAGAAATAACCATTGCTACCATGTCTTTAATTTCTACTGTAAAATCCATTCGTAAATTCTCTTATATTTGTTGCTTCTTTTAACTGTTTTGACTGAGTGTGTTAAGGTTGCAAAAGCAATTAGCTATTTTGCAAACCTATTTACAGAGATGTCCAGGAATCAAGCCCGTATTTGTTCAGAGACATTTCGGTCAATATTAGTACAAGTCGTAAAAACTGCGACCCATTTCATTTCTGTATAATGATGAAATTATTTGAAATATATAGTTCACGAATATAACTAAATCAGTTGAAAATTATATTCTATGATATGTTTTTAAAAGGCAGCTGATAATGTTTTGAGTCTGAATATTTATTGGTAGGTCACTGAACTTGTCCCACCATGTCGTCCGATCTTTATAACCATTCATCTAGCCTGTGTTCTTTCTATCCATTGACTTACAGACATAATAAATCTATTTGTTCCGGCTTCTTGTCCAATTACCCCGAATTCGAGGTAATTAAAACTTGAATTATTTTTATCAATAGCATTCGGATTAAAATAATAGATAGTTAGCTTTCCTAAAGCTATTAGTTTTTTATCATATTGCATTGTACATATTAACCTTGATCTTTTAAATTACTCCCTATGAATATCGCATTTTTCTCATCTGATGATAGGGACAAAAAACGTTCATACTGTTTCAGCACATCACTAATAATTTCGTTTTTCGTAAAATACTGAATGTCATAACCCTCGCGTTCGTCACCAAAATAAGTCATGGGTACATGTGTTTTCATTGTACCGATATCGGGCGCATTTTCTTCTTCACGTAAAAAGTCTGATATTTTTTCGAGTTGACTTTTTACGCCATATCGAAAATCAGTCATAGCATCGTGCTTGATTTCGATTTCAACAGATGACGGGCTTTCAGATTTTAAATTTACAGTAGCGATAATCCCTTTAGAACCAAATTCTTCAGCGAGTTCTTGGAAAGCGGGAAACACGGTATTTTTTAAGTATGCATCTATTGTATTTCGGTCTTTGTAGGATAGAATACGTCCTAAGCGCTCTTTCCAGTATTCACCGGACCAATTGTTTGTGGAGTGCGAAAATTCACGCGCATGATATTCAGTATCGATGGTGAGTGCTTTCATGAGACAGTAGCAAAACAATAACATAATGATAGAAAAGGGGAGGGCTGTGATCAAAGTCATTGTTTGTAAAGATTTTAGGCCGCCGGCATTTAGAAGTACTAAAGCAAGTATGGCCAGTAACACCCCCCAGAAAATATACTGCCATTTAGGTGATTTTGCGGCATTGTTTGAAGAAATGCTGTTCATCACATAAATGCCCGAATCGGCTGATGTCACAAAGAAAATGAAAATTATAAAAATGGAAAGTATGTTTGTTATCTGTTGTAGCGGAAAGAATTCAAAAAATTTGAAAAGAAGTACATCAGTATTAGCAACTATAGCGCTAAGAGCACCATTAGCCTGGTGTTGATCCATCCATATGGCACTATTGCCAAATATAGTCATCCACATAAAATTAAATACTGAAGGTATAATGAGCACAGCACTGATAAACTCCCTAATTGTCCTTCCTTTGGATATTTTAGCGATAAATAGACCTACATATGGAGACCAGGATATCCACCAGGCCCAATAGAGTATAGTCCAATTGAAGAACCATTGCTGACGCTCGGGTTCATGTGCATGGGTATTAAATGTGAGATGAAAGAAGGCATTAATATATTCACCTAAACCTTCAGAAAATGTTCCCAATAAAAAAGTAGTCGGACCTAAAATAAGGACAAATAATATCAGAACCAATGCCGCTATTATGTTTATTTGACTTAATATTTTAACACCTTTTGTAACTCCAGATGTAGCCGACAGAATGGCGATGGTCATGATTACGATGACGATGATAACCTGATACATAAAATTACTTTCTGGAATTATTCCCAGATGTACTAAGCCGGCAGTGAGCTGCACTACACCAAAACCCAATGTGGTTGTAATACCAAAGAAAGTGCTGCACAAAGCAAACATGTCAACAATATCGCCAGCGCGACCTTGTATTTTGTCTTTTAGTATTGGATAAAAACAACTTCTTAATGATAAGGGTAGTTTATACCGATACGTGAAATAAGCGAGTGAAAGTCCTACGACTCCATATATTGCCCAAGCATGTATACCCCAATGGAAAAACGTGTATAATTGAGCGTCTTTAGCACGTGCAGCGGACGTTAGTCCGGCTACCGAGGGATCTGTGTAGTGGGACATCGGTTCTGCGACACTGAAGTACATTAATCCAATACCCATACCGGCTGCAAATAACATAGATATCCATGAGAAAAAAGAGAACTCAGGTTTCGTATCATTGGCACCTAATCTTATGCTTCCATATTTGCTAAATATTAAAAAAAGTAGGAAGAGCACAAAAATAGTTACAACCATGACATAGAGCCAGTTCATATTTTCAAACAAGAAAGTTTTTAGAATATTCAGGTAGTAATTTGCTCTCACCGGGAAAAAGCTTGATAAAAAAGTAATACCAAGTATAAAGATGAGACTGGGTAAAATAATACCAGGCACAAAGGTGCTCTTTAGCTTTAAGAGATTAGTTAATTTCATTAAAGTTTGATTTTAAGATTCAACGTATTAAGCTTATGTAGTTGAAATAAAATAATGTTGTGGTCTGTTTTTGTTGTTAATATTGCATGATGTCAGTGGGGTATTTTCTTCATATTAAAAACCCATAATACTAGAACGGAATCACTCCAAATAAGTTTTCATTCTTTTCAGAATTTTATAAGTAGATCTTTTGCTATGGCAAAATCTTTTAGAAATAGGTTGCACTAATGAATTGAATATTTTTTTTGCTCCAGATTAAAGAAATGCTACCGTATGTTCTGGGGCTTTGAAATTGATGGCACATGTTTTTGATTTAAATGCATCCGAACATCATCAGATGCAGGCAGTTCAAAGACTTCTAAGTCAAAAGATTTAATAGCTGCAAATAAATGATCAAAAATATCGGACATCGTATCCTCAAAAAATGACCATTGTGTTCCTTTAGTAAACATATACAGTTCCAAAGGAAGTCCATATTCATTTGGCGCCAACTGACGCACTAATAGGGTTAATTCCTGGTGAATGTCTGGATTTTGTATTGCATAGGCTTTAATATAGGCCCTGAATAATCCAATATTTGTCATTCTTCTCCCGTTTACAAGAACTTTGGGGTCAATTTTGTTTTTTGTATTATATTCTTTTATTTCTCTTTCTCTTTTTTCAATAAAAGGTGTTAAAAGTACAATCTTTTTAAGTTCCTGAATTTCTTCATCGCTGAGATACCTAATGGTGGATATTTTGATATAAATGGATCTTTTAATTCTTCTTCCTCCGCTTTCCTGCATACCTCTATAGTTTTTGAAGGAATCGCTCAGCAAGGTATATGTCGGTATGGTAACAATTGTCTTGTCCCAGTTCTGCACGCGTACATTGTTTAGATTTATTTGGAGTATATCGCCATCAACACCATATTTAGGCATTTCTATCCAATCTCCAACACGTACCGAATCATTAGCAGAGACCTGTATACTTGCTACAAAACCAAGAATGGTATCTTTAAATACCAGCATCAAAATAGCAGAGGCAGCTCCTAGTGAAACAAGAAATGACCAAGGAGAATTTCCTGTAATTACAGAAACAATAAGAGTTCCAACAACAAATATCAAAAATATCTGTAACACCTGAATATAACTGTCAACAGGTTTATCTACAAAACCTTTAGATGAACGAAGTATATCTCTTGCAGTCTTTAACAGTGCATTAGCCACACCATAAATAGCGAAGATCATCAAAATACCAAGCAGTTTTGTTAGTACGTCTATAAAAGAAGGGAAGCCGATAAATATGTTAGGTAGAAACTGCTGTGCAATTGCTATCAATATAAAACGGCTTAAGTGAATCTGGACCTTATTTTGAAATAATTTATCATCCCAATTAGTTTTACTTTTTTTAATAAACCTGGTAACGATTGAATTGAAAAAGAAACGTAGAAAATAATCTAAGAACAGCAAGAAGATAAAAGATACAATAATGAGAAAAGTGGCACTTAGAATATGTGCTGTTTTATCGTGTACTCCTATTGTCTCAGCAAGGTTAAATGTCCACTGGTAGATTGAACTTGTTGTTTGTCCGGTAATGTTAATACTATTTGATTTCTGCATATTAACAAACAAATCTACAAAAAAATAAATAGATGGTTTTTTGATCTCATCTACAGAGTTCTCATTTTTAGATCTAAAGTGATTGATTTTGAATTTGTACATTACAATCTCCAATCTACGGGATCTGGACAGCTTTTTCTACCTGTAAAAGTAAAAATCAAGAAATTGATTAATAAGCAGGAGGGAGATCATGTATAGATAGACCTCTAGAAGGATAATTATGCCATCGATGTCCCAAGCAATTTTCGCTTTACTTATTGGATGAGCCCGGTGTTTTTGCATATTTTTCAACCTATTCGGAAGGCGAAAAGAAAACGATCATTGAAGGGATTTATGCAGCTAAAACTGAGCTGAATTATATGATATGGAGAATGATCTAAAGCAGTATAATAATTCGTTGAAATAGCCGGATTATTCAAGTGTAGTTGAAAAGACAGTGATGAAACATTGTGCTATTCTATTATTAGAATAAATACCTGAAAACAAAATACTTTAGCATAAGTGGATAGTTAATCCTATTCAATATTAACAAAAGCAACACTTAACATTAACTTAATATATGGCTCACCTTTTGTTCATACCTTTGCAAAAATAATAACTATGGACAATTATTTATATCTCGTAATTATTACGCTGATCACTTTAGGGATTATCGACCTCATGGTCGGCGTAACCAATGATGCTGTCAATTTTTTAAATTCGGCTATTGGCTCCAAAGCTATTTCTTTCCGCCTGATCATGATTCTCGCTAGTGCGGGTATATTGTCTGGGGCGGTTTTCTCAAGTGGAATGATGGAGATTGCAAGAAGTGGAATTTACGTTCCTGGTATGTTCAGTTTTAATGATGTTATAGTTATCTTCCTCGCCGTCATGATTACAGACATCATACTCCTTGATGTATTTAACTATTTCGGACTCCCGACCTCTACAACAGTATCCATCGTCTTTGAGCTACTAGGGGCTGCGGTCTGTCTAGGACTCTATAAAATAGTAAGTACCTCAGGCGATTGGTCAACGCTTTCACAGTATATTAATACAGAGAAGGCCTCCGAGATTGTTATCAGCATCCTCTTATCCGTGGTCCTGTCCTTCACTGTAGGTATGGCGGTACAATACCTTTCTCGACTCATATTCACCTTTCAGTACGAACGTAAGATCAAATCCTTCGGAGTTATATTTGGAGGTATCGCCTTAGCATCCATAAGTTATTTTATCCTGATTAAAGGAATGAAGACCGTTTCTTTTATCGATAAAGCGACGAAGGAGTGGATTAACATGCACGAGCTGCAGTTGATCTTGGGAAGCTTTGTGCTGTTCACGGTCTTTAGTTTTATACTTATCAGGTTAAAAGTGAACATCCTTAAGGTCATTATCGGTGTTGGTACATTCGCTTTAGCTTTATCCTTTGCAGGAAACGATCTGGTTAACTTTATCGGAGTACCTGTAGCAGCCATTCAGGCCATCGGTTTCTTCCAGGCATCTGGTGGCAATCCGGACACCTATATGATGTCAGAATTAGCTTCGGCGGATATTGTTGCCCCAGCTTGGATATTATTTATCGCAGGTGGTATCATGATGATTACCTTATGGACATCTAAAAAAGCCAAAACCGTTATTGAAACGGAAATGAGTTTAAGTAGTCAAGACGGTGGTTCCGAAAAATTTGAGCCTAACACCTTATCACGTTGGATAGTACGCGGCTTTGTAAATATTGGAGGAGCAATTAGTTATCTGATGCCACGAACCTTACGATCTCGTTTAGATAGCCGTTTCGAAAATACTTCCTTAGGGAAAAAGAATAAGGAGGAGGAGCCAATGTTTGACATGGTGCGCGCTTCTGTCAACCTAATGGTGGCCAGCAGTCTTATTGCTTTAGGAACATCGATGAAGCTTCCTCTGTCTACAACCTACGTCACATTTATGGTTGCGATGGGAACTGCTTTTGCCGACAGAGCTTGGGATAGAGAAAGTGCAGTATACCGTGTCTCTGGTGTATTCCATGTCATCGGAGGCTGGTTTCTTACTGCTGCTACTGCTTTTGCGGGTGCGTTTATCATCGCATATTTACTTAAAATAGGAGGGATTATTACCTTTGTTGGTGCACTTATATTCTTGGCCATTCTCTTAGTATTTAATGCTAAAAGCCATAAAAAGAAAGTCGCAGCACAGGCAGAGCGTAAATTGAAACTTGGTAGAGAAGATATCCATACCTTACAGCAGGTTTCTGACGCTAGTGCCAATCAGATCAGTGAAGTTTTTGCCAAGTCCAATATCTTCTATAAAGAGATTGTAGACGGTCTTACCAAGAACGATTTGACGACGCTTTCGATGAACAAGAAATTGATTAAGAAATTCTTGCGTGATCTGGATTCGACCAACGACAACCTTTACAACTTTATTCGCAATCTGGATGACACTTCCGTTAAAGGAAGCAGATTCTACATTATTTCCTTAGGTTATCTGCAGGATATCGTCGAGAATCTTTATGTAATTGCTGGCAATGCACACAATCACGTCGATAACAACCATAAACTGCTTAAGGAATATCAGGGGAATGATCTGAGGTTAGTTGCTGATGAGCTGGGTAACTGGTACGCTGAAGTATATAGTTTGTATAAGCGCCGTGACTTCTTAAAGCTTGATTCAACCATGAAACAGCGCGATCAGCTTCAGAAGGTTATTAACGATCTTTTGGACAAGCAGATTGACCATATCCGGACAACAGAAAATAGTCCTAAGAACAGTAAACTTTACTTCTCAATCCTGTTAGAGACAAACGAGCTGATCAGCTCTACATTTAAACTCTTACGGTTATTCAAGGAGTTTGAAGAGTTCAAAATGAACAATAAAAAACAAAACTAACATCAGTTAGTTATCAAAAGCCCGAGGTTCCTTCGGGCTTTTCTTTTTTTTAACAATTATTTTTTTACAATTTGCTGTAATCTACTGTGACGATAGTCAGGTCAAGGATGGTTTTTTTTGTTTAATATCATCGATGGGAGAGAAGTCCTGCGTTATTTTGATCCGATTTCAGCAACAGCTGTTAGTGGAGCCAATCCTTTGAGTGGGAGCGAAGCTAGCTTTGTAAACCTCTTCGGTGGCCGCTCCCGCAATTATGAAAACAAAAACTATAAAAGAGCGTAGTGGAGTCTTTAAAAGCAAAATGTAGATAGCTTTTAACTGGCAAAACTATCGGAATTTCAGACGGCGTTATGGGTTGAATGGTAAGATAAAGGAGAATATACTTCCTTCATTTTTTACACTCTGGACCTGAATGGTTCCATCATGCAGTTCGATGATTTCTCTACAAAGATAAAGTCCAATACCGAACCCCGATATCACGCCGCCACTAGTTTCCTTCACGCGATAATAGCGATCGAATATCCGTTGCCGATCTTCCTCAGCAATCCCTTTTCCAAGATCTTGAACATTTACTTTTAAACTGTTATCGTTGGCAGCATAATCTACTCTAATCGTCGATCTGAGAGGCGAATATTTGACCGCATTTCCAACAAGGTTATGGAGTACCTGCGCTATTTTTTCACGATCTGCATGTATCATTATTTTTTCAGGTGCTTTAAACAGAAAATGATGAGTTTTGATCGTCGACAGCACTTCATCTTCAATTTCGGCAAACAGTGATTGAAAATCAAAAACAGTTTTCATTAGATGCAGCTGACCCGAATCAAGCCTGGATACGTTAAGAAACCCATTAATCATGGTGTTCATATATTGTACTTGCTTTACCGATTTCCCCAGCATATTTTGCGACATAGGATCTTTTGTAGGTAAGTCCATCCGTTGCAGTATCTGCAGATAAGCCTTAAGAGAGGTAAGTGGTGTTTTCAGTTCATGGCTTACCATTCCAATGAAATCATCTTTTCGCTGTTCCTCTTTTTTTTGTTCAGTAATATCCCTCAAAGTACCATTTAAGCTGAGTGGATTACCTTTACTATCATAGAAAACTCTTCCGTTGGCCTGCAGCAGTCTAATTTTTTTATCAACATTATTTTGAATCCGATATTCTATGAAATAATGACCATCAGAATCTTTACTTAACACGTGCGCGATGGCCAGCGACACCCGATCCCGATCTTCCGGTAAAATAACTGCGATGGCCAGAGAGAGATCCATGTTTTCGTCCGATGAAAGTCCAAACCATTTCTTAAGAAGCGTATTTCCGGAAAAGAGATTTGTTTCAGTTTGGTAGTAGAAGGTCGCGAGCTCGCCCGCATCTACTGCTAGGTTCAGCATCTGTTGATCCTTTTCATTCTTTTTACGCAGCATTACCTGCTGGGTAATTTCTTCAAGAATGACCAAAACACCTGAAATACTGCCGTCATGAGAAAATATAGGCTGATAGATGGAATTAACGATCGCCTCTCTCAATCCGGCTTTATCAAGCAGTTTTACTGTAAATTCTGTGTTTATCTTAGGCTCACCACTTTGGTATACGTGTTTAAGCCAATTGTTAACAGGCTGTGCCCGCATTTCCGGACGGGCACTTTCGTGCGGATATCCAATGACTTCGGACTCCTCTCGTCCCCATATCTTAAGAATCGCAGAATTGGCGATTTCAATATGATGTTCAGGCCCTTTTAACATAGCGATTCCAACAGGCGCCTGTTCTATAATTGTACGAATGTATTCCCTGCTGTCGGCCAGTTGCTTGATATATCTATTGAGCTCTTCGTTAGTAGATGTCAATTCTTCAAGAGTCGCAGCCATTTCTTCGTTGAGCGCCTGCTCTTTTTCTTCTTTAT
The DNA here is from genome assembly GCF_037479535.1 of Sphingobacterium sp. MYb388. NCBI lineage: Bacteria > Pseudomonadati > Bacteroidota > Sphingobacteriia > Sphingobacteriales > Sphingobacteriaceae > Sphingobacterium > Sphingobacterium sp. MYb388. The sequence goes on from NZ_JBBGYV010000007.1 coordinate 295,685, forward strand.
GTTTGATCTGCTCTAAAAACTCACGGCGAGAGGTCACCTCCAGTGCTGTATTCAGTATGCACCAAGTTTTATTGTTTTCATCAACAAGAGCTCTATATTCGTAATCGAAATAATCAAGCGTCTCCTTTCCGTTCTTTATTAACTTTGCAGGAGCCGAAGAAACAGAATATGTTTTCCCAGTACGCCACACCTCTTGCAGCAGCTCTAAAAAAGGCTGTCCTTCCAATTCAGGAATTGCCTCAATTAAGGGTTTGCCTATCACAGAAGCGTCTTTGCCCCAAACCTCCAGCATTCCTTCATTAGCAAAACGGATGATCATATTCTCACCGCTATAAATAGCTGTAGGTGAGGGCGAGGAAGCCAGTGCCTGAATAACTAAATCAGAGCTAAAGGGAATCATATTTGGACTTTCTTGGGAATTCATTACAAACAAAAATATGAAAGATAATTCATTTATATATAATGGTTTTAAAATATGATTTTAGTCTAACGACCTATGCCTTTATGGATACAAATGGACAATACTACAGCCGAATTTATATCCATATCTCAACTGTCCGAATTTGTACCCCTGTTATTCAAAGAGATGAATGAAATATTGGAGGATCAAGTATTTATAGATAGTCAAGCCGCGCTCTTCCGTTATTTCGATTTCCTGGACAAAGGTCAAGCTATAGCAAGTACAGATGAGCAATGAAGCAATTTGGAAAGATGATTATTCGTGGCGGATATAAAGATATTTGTTGGTGCATAATTATTTTTTCTTGATGTGGAATGGTAGATAAATGTATTCGTCAACCTTTAGATCAATTGCTAGCAATTCTATTTATCACCCTTTAGCAAATAAAAGATTTCTTCTATCGAATAATCAAGTGCATCATGCGAATAGATATCTTCTGAAAAAATTGATTAAACTAATTGTATTTTAGTGGTAAGTTATACGTTAAAAAGCAAATGAGAAAAAAATTAATCAAGCATTTATTTGTAAGACTTTTAATTGGTGCAGCACCTATGGTTTTTTTTGCAATAGGAATGTTTGCTAAAGGACAGAGTGGCAACAATGGTATGTCGCTAAACTTGGAGAAATTTTTACCGGTTTGCCTAATTTTAATTTATGTTTCTTTTCTAATTATTGAAGGGCTTAATCATTTTGTAAAAGGTAGAATCGATTATGGATTGTGTAGTATTAGTACAGTTGTCATTTTAGTTGTGGTATTTTTATACATTATGTATTTAGAACATCTGGTATGAAAAAATGCTCAAAATATTTATTTTACTGATAGATTTTATAGCAAGATCTGTCGCGCATATATCGAAAAATATCGAAGCTATTGGCAATATTTATCATGTAAGTCCCAAATCCGAAGACAATATTACAGTTGTTGATTTTTTTGAAATTCTTCAAGATGAATTGGGTATAGAATTGGAAGCAGTACCCCATAAGGAATGGCTTTCTTTGTGGGAGTCGGATGAAGATAGTCCACTCTATCCACTTTTAAGTTTATTTGCTTTCAAAGTACATGATGATAAATCTATCATTGAGATTCATCAAAATACACCTAATTTTGATATCAGCAATACGTTAGCATTCCTATCGAATAGCAACATTCAAACCACTAAAGTGGTTAAAGAAATGTTATCACATTATTGTAAGTATTTGGGAGTTTTAGAAATGAACTCTTATCTATCCAATTCGCAAGAAACGGAATAATTTGTTTTATATAAATCTCATTAAAATAGAACGTCACTTTACAAAGATGAGATATATCATGATACCAACAGTTCAAAACCCTTATGTGACACATGTTAATTTCCCTATCATCATCTGTTCGAATTTTATGAAGTGGTGAACAATTGGTTTACCATTATCTAGCATGACCTTGCCAATTGCCAAATTTTGTAATCGTTTCGACCTCAACTTGCAATTTTAAAGTTTTAATAGTAGAATTGTCCGGTTAAATTCATATTTTAATTCATAAAACTAATTAAAATATTTCTTTTAATAACCGTTTATAATTTTTGACAACATATTTCGTTTATATTTGTTTATACTTGATCCCAACCTAGACCGAAAAGTATATTTATTATTAGATATATAAGAACATGAATTCAAAAACTGAACAGTTAAAAGAGCTGAGTCAGCTTAATGACGAACTCGAAAATTATTTCAGAAATACGATTATACCACAGCTTTTTGTGGATGCAGATCTCCTGTTACGTAAGTTTACACCTCCTGCTATGAAGCATTTCGTGCTTAAAGAAGAATTTATCGGAATGCCAATAGCAGATATCCAGGATAATTTTAAATATCCTAACATAATCAATAATATTCACTCCGTTATTGCTACGGGAAAAATGCTGGAGAAGGAAATCCAGACCACAGATTTGCGCTGGTACCAGATGAATATATTACCCTATATTACCTTTCGGGAAGGTAAGACAAATGGTGTGATTATCACTTTTGTAGACATCACTGCACGAATTAGAGATTTAAAAGAGCATGAAAAGCTGATTTTAGAACATGAATTGTTATTAGACCAGCTCGCTCATGATATTAAAAGCCCTTTAGCAGGTTTAATGCTCACATGTGAATACTTTAAAGTACTTCCAGAAAAAAAGAGCACCAAATTCTTAAAGATGCTTGCTAATCTAGAATGCGGACTATCCAATATAAAAAGAGTACTTTCAGATTTCACTGAAAGCCACTGGGGAAAACAAAAATATCAATCGGCAACGGAACTAGTCGATTTACCTCATATATTGGATGATGTCATGTTAGCATTAGCGCCACAGATTTTAGAATTTAATGCTAAAATAGTTCATAGATTTGAAATCACAGAGATCAATTTTGTGAGACGTAAGCTTCGTAGTGTGCTATATAACCTATTGAGCAATGCGATTAAATATACACCGGTAGATCGTAAACCTGAAATAGCGATTTACACCTTTGAAGAAGATGGGTTTATGGTTATCAGTGTTACAGATAACGGAATAGGTATGTGCAACGAAGACTTATTAACTGTTTTTGAAAAATTTAAAAGAATATGTGCTTCTGTCGAGGGTACGGGAGTAGGGTTATATTTAGTCAATACTATTGTTAAAAATGCAGGTGGTAAAATTACTATAACAAGTACACCAGGTGTTGGGTCAGAATTTAAAGTTTATTTAAAATTGGACAGTACTCAATAATTTTTAAGATTTATAAGTCTAGGCTTATTCTCTGAAATCATCGGTATCAATCCTATTAATAGTCAGATGTGCCACCCTTAGACAGGATGGCCCTATGCAGCAAAGTTTGTTTTAGTTATATGAGTAAAATCTTATGAAATTTGTACCCCTGAGCAGAGTCATACTATTAGAATTAAAACGTAACGGTTATAATATTTTAACATCTAAAAATACAGTTGACGACGAAAACCCAACGTGGTATCCGTTAACTGTACCTGATGTTGATGATTATTTGTTACAGCTAGACTGTAGTGGAAGTATTGTTCCTGAGGAGGAGCAAGTGCTATTAGTAATTGAAGATGCACTAGACAATATACATGAAGGTCAGCTTCTGGGAGAAGTATTTATAGAAATAGACAATTTAGGGGAATTGGAGGATAAGATTCAGTTTTATGGCAAGAAGTATCAGTTTATCTCAGATCCAGAATATTATGTTTTTTCATTCGATCCGAAGCGGGTCTTAATTCGCAATTATGCCTTGCGGACTGGAAATCATCTTCTTTATTTAGCTTATATTGGCGTAAATTATCCTACCCATATCATCGATGAGATTCGAGATCTTGAAGATCTAACCCGTTCCCTGATTTGTTTAGATCAAGAACAGGCTAGAGAATGGTTTAGCAAACATGATGTTACTATGGTACAGTCAGATATTTCGATATTCGAAAAGGATGCTATTTTAACTATATTTTTACTTGGAACGGAGCAACAAATAAAGATTCCTTTAGAAGACAAAGACGAACTGATTTATAATTTGATGCACATAGAAGAGCTACTTCAACTCCGTGATCTATTTTGGATAGATCCGCGCATAAATTAACGGATCATAATTTTAGTATTTTTGTCTCAGTTAGTCCAGTTCATTAAGGGTTCTATTATGGGTATATATTGTTACATATTGTTACATATCTAAATTTAAAACATCTCGCTTTAGTTTTATTTCCATTCAGGGAAATTGAATTAAAAACGAAAAGGGCTTATGATTATAAAAATTCATAAGC